>JAJDBF010000070.1 GCA_029261535.1 Nitrospinaceae bacterium
CTATCAGGTGTGCCGCTTCAAAACTTCCAACTTTGCCGGGCTTGGACCTGAAAAAAACGAGCCGCACAAAAAAACATCCCGACTCAACACTTCTCACAACCCTTCCGGCAACAGGCCCAAAGGGCTTGACCTCTTTAGACCTCTTTATACAATCAGGTAATGGTAGGTGGGGAACGGGGTTGAAGAGCAGGTTATGGTATTCTCTTGAGGGACTATAAATGGGAGCTTACTTAGCAAGTTGCAGTTAAGAAAGGATTTGATCCCTTTATTCCTTTATCAGGGAAAAATAAAATTGAACCCGAGATGTCTCGCATATCCCTTCTGACACTTTGAATACTTAACAAGCAAATTAAAGGTAAGCATCTAATGTCATTGGACTCTGAAAACACTCCCGATAGGGAAAACTTTTTCCCAGATTTTGTTGAGCTGTCTAGAGAGTTAATTAATTTAAAAAGTGAGGGAAACAATGAAACAGACGAATTTAATACCGTTCTTGGGGATTGGATTGGTTTATATTTTCTTATAGATCGTTTTAATATCCAATTTGTCAAAGATAAAAAGGCCGAAGAATATATTATCAAGATAATGAACAGCCAACTAATTAAACCTAATTGGGAATTTTCCAAGGAACTCGCCCACCTAACCGGAATATCTCCTGAATGCGCCAATAAATTCAGAGAAGAGTGGTGGGCAGGGTTGCTAGTTGGAAATGATTGGAATGACCAATATCAACGCTATTTTCAATTAATTCCGCCTTTTGTTCGAGAAGGAACTGATATTCCAGAAAATATAATTTCTTTATACGCTGAAACAAGATGGTGCTATATATTTGCTCAATTTAATGCATGCATTGCTCTATGTAGGGCGCTTGTTGAATCAATCGCTAAAGAAGTAGTAGGACAAAAGATAGGGCTAGATTTAAAGGGGGGTTCGGAAGGTTCAGACCTTCAGCGGTGCCTGTTCCTCTTGGAAAAAATCAAATATATTTCGAGTAGCTGTGCCCAAGAAACACGAATTTATTTGGTTAAAAATGCAAATTTAGTTATGCATGAAGGCAAACTTCCCTCCGAGGAAAATGCCTTAAATGCTATAGAAATTACGCGACATTTTTTAGAAGAAATTTATATAAAGAAACCGTTTATATCGAATTAAGCTTATTGAAATTTTTATTTAGGTATGCAAGCAAATGACCAAACCCGGTCTTTTGTTTGGATTGAAACTCGCGAAAAATTATTTGTCAGAAAGGGGTCACCCATTAGCAGGCTCCGTGTCAATGGACAAAGATGTCCCTTGCCTCGAAAAGTGATTTCTTTTCGAAGTTAAATTTCTTTTCAAACAGGCCGGAGCTTTACGTTACGCATCCTGGTTTTCGTTTTGGTGGATGTCGTTCCTTTAAGGATACGCATCAGTCACCCATCTGGTTCAAGGCTTTGGCCGAGAGGCCTTTACAAGAAAAGGGGTCAAATCCTTTATTGACTATAGGTTGAGAATCACCCTGCTCTTTGCTGGCCCCTTCGACAGGCTCAGGGCAGGCTCCGCGCCAGCACCCACCTTGCGGTGGGGCTAATAGGCTGAACCTGCAAGAGCTAATAATAATTTCTGAGCGCAGGAAAAATATTTGACGATAGCCGACCGCAAGGTCTGCGGCCCTCTTCCCTTCGACAAGCTCAGGACAGGCTCTAAGCTCAGGGTGACAGTGAAAAAGCTAAAATCAAAGTCCAGGGCGAGATTCTTCTTCACCCTTTGGGTTCATCAGAATGACATGCGGTGGTTTTTGTCGCCCCTCCGGCGAGGAGTCAGAATGACATGCGGGGATTTTATGTTTTACGTTAGCTGTGCGCCAGCACCCGCAAGGTCCGGTCGCCCCTCCGCCGACCGCCAGGTCCTGCAAAGAGGTCACTTGCGTGACGGCTAACGGGGAAACATTTTGCAATGCGCTCAAAAAATATTTCTACTCAATCCAATGGTCAGCCATCTACACCCACGGCGAGTGGCGCAAGCTGGTGCGCGAAAGAGAATGCATCCAAACACCAGTGACATTGCCAGTAAAGTTGCCTATTAGCCCCACCGCAAGGAGTGCGCGGAGCACAAAAAAAACGGGGAGGCCCTTGAAAGGACCTCCCCGCTGGTAGTGCTTGCTTCTTTACGTCAGTGCTACCTCATAGACAGCCGATCATCCTGATCTGCCTGAGCGGACTTCCCGGAAGGGGTCGCGCCACCAAGAGGCAGGATGGATCGGTCGCCTTTCGGCAGAACCTTGAAGTACCCCCACTGCCCAGCTTGCTGATAGGGAGTGCGAGCGTTCAACCACAGGTAGGTCCCCGGTACATGATACGTACCCCCGGCACCGTTCATCAGGTAAGCCTGGATATATTCACCAGCGCCGAATTCCTCGACGTCGATCATATCCGAACCTTCCTGTTTGATGTGGCGCCGCCATTGGTGACCGTCCAGATTGAACATCTGGTTCTGCTCGTTATGAGCACCAAAGACGTTGATCATTACCTTGTCGCCCGCATGGGCTTTCAAGGTCGGCGTTGCCGGCATGCTGTCCGCGGCGACACAAGGTGTGAAGATGTTACCTAATTCACAACCTTCGTCTTCACGGTACATCCACGGCTCGAGCCGGTAATTCACGCCTGTGAGCCCTGCAACATTCTGCAGGTAAGGCATGAAGGACGTTCCAAGAATGTTGTCCTCGTCCTGAAAGTACAGTGAGAAACTACGATAGTTCTCAAGGCCATTGTTTTCAGGATAGGTCTTGTCGACAATGACGTCGGCTTTCCAGGAATTGCCCATCGAAATATCTTTACCCGTTTCCGGATCACGATAGACAGAGCCCCGTGGGCCGATGATGATACCGCCGAACAAGCCGTGGCGAACATTCATCAGGTTGCCAAAGTCCCAGATCAATGCACCATTCAGATAATAATCCGGATGCGCATAGAACGTGTAGACCTTCGACTTGCCCGGAGCTACCGTCTGGTCGCCCGGGTTATTCCCGACGTTAATGCCCTGGCTGTCCTTAGGATCGAACGCCATGTTTTGCACATGCAGGGAAGATTTCCCCTCTTTCATCCGATTGGTCAGTTTCACCTTCACACAATCGCCTACATTGACATGCAGGGTCAGCGGGTGAGGATTACCACCAGCGGCAACTTTCTTCACTTCGCTTTCGAGGGCGAAGATCTTGCCTAACGGATTGGCCAGAAGCAGTTTTCGCTCAAAGTCAACTTCGATCACGTCTTCCGTGTTCGGGTTGAACTTCAGCGCGCGGTCAATAGCAACCACACTGAAATTCTTGACCGGAGCACCCTTTTCACAAGGCGATGTTTTTGCCTTGAGAATACCGCGAGTGCCTTCGAGAGGTTTCAGATCCTTCTGCGGTTTATCAAACACCCGCATAAGAGTCCAGGAACCTTCCGACAGATGCGAGGAACGACCATCAAAGATCAGGTAGTCACCCGGCATCTGCTGATAACCGCCTGCCGTAGTGGCCAGGTCATAACGCTCGGCAATCCCGATATGGATACCGTTAACAACACGGGAATCAGGATCGTAACGCTCAGGACGGAACCCATGACCGGAAACATTGAAGGTATGGGTTTCGTTCATCATGCCGTGCAGAATGCGGAACACCACGTTATCACCCAGGTACGCCCGAAGAATCGGGGTATCAGGATCGCGATGCGCCTTACTACTGAACATCACCGACGGGTCTGGATTCGCGCGTAAACGTGAAGTCAGAGATGCCGCACGGAAGTTAAAACCGCCACCGGAAGTATGCGTCCCACCATTGAGGTAAGGAAACGCCACTTCCAGCATGTCAGTCGGCATCTGAAAGGAAATAGACTGACCCGCCGCAATCGCGTTTTCACGCGACATCCCAGGAGGGTTCCCTTCAGTCACTAACTGGGCGGTGTGAGGCACTGTATCGTGAAGCTGGACAACCAGTTCACGGAAACTGCCGTTCCGCCCAAAGGCGATGGGCTCCGTGCCATGAATATCGGCAACGGGGCCACTGCGAATTTCTTCGCCTGTGGCTGGATCATGATACGTAGAACCCCAGGGTTCTACGATAGTCGAACCGATACCGCCATGTGGCCAAGTCGTAGCACCAAACGCGTGATCGTGCCAGAACACCAGACCGAGGTCAGCATCCACCCACCAGCGATAACGAACGTACTCTGCCGATACAATCTGACCTGCCTTATGAGCATGAGTCATTCCTTCAGTGAAGGTGATCGTATAGACATCGTCCTTCGCCGTGTTGGGCTTGGGTTCGATTTTTTCTATCCACCGGGCATCCTTACCGTTGGGGACTTCGATCCCGACGATAATGTCTGCGCCAACGTGGAACATGGTGGCATGGTGCGCCAGTTTGACCTTCACCGATTTGTCGCCAACCTTGGTACTGGTTAACACTTTGGCGTTCATCGGAACCGGCATGCCCACATGATGGCCATCTTTTTGCTTCTTATCAAACTGTCGGTAGGAGCGCATGGACTGGTCATAAGAGAAACCAGAAATAACCCCGTCTGACGCTTGATTATCGAACTGGAAGAAATGTGGATGGATGTTGATCTTCGACATTTGAAAATTGGTGAAGTCATCATCGTTCCACTCACTGGTCAACAGGAGATCAACGCAGTCATACACGTTGGCACGGATAACCAGAGGTATTGCTTTCTTCGGGTCCGCTTTCACTTCTGCCATGTCTTCATCAATGACATAAATCAAGCCGTATTTATCAATAACCGGCTTGGTATCGCCATACGCTCCGGACAACTCAATTGGAGTGTTGATGAAGTGCAGGTTGTACTGCCGACGGCCCGCGCCTTCCGGACACAAACTCCAGCGACCCTGCTCACCCGGTTTCGCGGGTGCACTGCTTTCCATACCAGCACCGGAACGACCACTACCAGATTCCGTCTTGGTGATGATCTTATTGTCGGTTTTGTTATGGAAAGGCTCAAGCCAGGGTGCGCCACCATGATGCCGCGCAAACGGAACACGCTTGCCAAAATGCGGTGTCATGTGAGGCCACGCCAACTTGCCATTGGTCGGGTGGAACTGAAGTGGGAAACGCTTGCCAGGCATTGGCGAGGTGTACTTCGCCATTGCGTAAGTCGCTTCACGCTCGGACATAGCTTTATTGCCGTTCCAGGCATAATCCCAAACAGTGCCGTCGTAGGCAAGAATCTGCCCTTTTTCATCGTCGGTGTGTCCAGGCTGGCCCTGAGGCGGCAACATCTGCTTGACCCATTCCTTGATGTTGACAACAGGAACGTCCTTACTCCAGTCGCTCTTGCCACTGCCAACAACCTTGAACTTCTTACCGTACCAGTTCATCTGTTTGCCAACCAGATCAGTCGAGTGAACACCCTTGGGGATGTACCCTGCTCGATCCGGAAGCTCAACCAGTGGACGCATGACATCGGTACTACCTTTAGGATAGTTACCATCCTGAATGGTGTTGTACACGCGCCAGTAGCCCCACATACCCGCAACATAATGATGCGCTACGTGGCAATGGAACAGGAAGTCGCCAGCCAGCTTCTGACAAAGACCAGAACCGCACTCGGTTTCCAGATCAATGGCTTCGGAAGGCCCAATGACTTCTACGTCGACACGGTCAGTCGTGGTACGAACAACAGGGTATTTAACCGGACCATCGTAGGCCGCAGTCAACAGGTTCCGAATCCCTGGCTCACGCTTTGGAGCGCGGGTCCAGCGAATCGTACCGCCATGGGGATGGTGCGAATGGAAAACTTCGCCACCGCCGTGAATCAGGCGAAACTTGACCGGGTCACCCATGTAAGACCGTGGCACCGTGGTGGGCACGTCTGCAAAGGTGTACGAGCTGTACGATAAAGATTCATCTTCGTAATGAAACATCTTTTCCTGTACCGCCAGGTTGTTAATACCAAACGGCTCGGAACGATAGTTCATTGCGCGAGCTGACGGACGATAAGCATCAGTCAGTGGATCGCGCTGAGGAATCATCTCACCATGACGATTGAGTGGACGAAAGGATTCGTCACCCACTTCATGGTAGAACAGCACGAACTCACGAAAGTCCTTGGTGTCCTTGTGAGAGATCATCGCCATCCAGCCATTTTCCAGCTCTTTGCCAGTCCATGGGTCGAGGTAGGTCGAACCGCGAGGCTCAACCATGAAGGCACCGATCAGGCCGAGAGAAGACGGATCGCGTCCGCCATGGCTCTGGATCAAATGACTGCCTTCCTGCTCGTCAACCGGGATGTACCACTCAAAGTTCTGGGTTTCACCGGCAGGAATGATCGCACCCGGGGTAGCCGCCGTATCAGGCAGACCCGAGTCGCTGATGATAATGGCAGAACCGTTGACCTGAAAGCCAATGGATTCGTCCTCAACAGCGTTGGTCACCTTGAACCGAACACAATCTCCCTGGTTGCCACGAATAGCCAAAGGGGAAATAGCATCGCCCTGCAAACCTGTGGAAACAGCACCCGGATCAAGCTCATCCTCCCGAGCTGCGGCATTTTTCTTTTCTTCCGCGCGGACTTTTCCGATGTCCTTGGTCAAAACGAACATGTAACCTGGGAAAAAGTCGCCCCACTGATTCAGCGTAATTTCCACGTTGATGGCAGTGATGTCGTAACTCTTGGTGGGAACGCCTGCCGGGCAATGCCCGCCCTGACGTGCCGCATCGGCCGCTTCAGTGGTCGGTCCCAACAGGTAACCGTTTTGCAACTGATGCGCCGCCCAGGATTCGTGAAAACCACCGCCGGAGGACGCAGGCGAAGCGTGCTCCTTCAATTTACCTTTTAGGCGATCCATCAAGGACATAAACGTCTTGTCCAGGCGTTTCTGATCACCCACTTTTCCTTCCATCATTTCTTCGTACTGCACCTGGTTTTCAAGTTTATCCAACCAGATGGGTCGATCCACTGCCTCTTGCCCACTCCCATGACCCTGATGGGGATTTCCCCAAACAGCCGCCATAGGAAAGACCAGAGCCAGTGCCAACATAACGACCAAATAACTTGGCACCTTCCTCATTTGCAAATCCCTCCTGAAAGGTATGACAAAAAAACTTCCTCACTCAAAAAACACCATTAAAACCAATAGGTTAAACAGCGTTTTCACAAAATTGACAGACCTGAGCTCCAGTCGGAACTTGGGCCATTGAGTTATTGATAGAAATTGAAGGTGTTTTATTCCAGAAAACTGCATTAAAAAAAGAGGTCAGGGATCAAAACCGATCAGCCCTAACGAAGGCAACTTCATGGATTTTAGTGGTTTAGGTCAAAATTTCAGGAGGGAAATTTTTAAGTCTCGCATCTGCGAAAAAAAGGCGGCGGAAAAAAATAAAATTAATCTGAATTTTTTGGGAAGAAACTGTAGGAAAAAAGGAACTTATAAGAAAAGCTTTCCGGGTCGTGATAACTTTCGCTTAAGGCTGACTTTGGCACGAGCAATGCGGGACATCACGGTTCCAATGGGTAATTCCATAGAGGAGGCGATTTCCTTGTAGGATTTTTTCTCGAAGTAAAACATCTGGATGGGGCGTTTTAAACGGGGTTCAAGGGTCTCCAGAGCGGACCTGATAGCCCGAGCCGTTTCTTCGTCAAGGAATTCCTGCTCGATATTGGTCTTGCCGCCCAAGGCACTGCTCATGCTTTCAAATTCCAGGAAAGTCTTTTTTTTATTTTTCTCAATACCCTTAAGAAAAAGATTCCTCAGAATTGAAAACAGCCAGCTTTTGGCTTTGGCCTGATCCTTCAGCTGAGCAAAATTTTTGAAGGCGAAATAAAAGGCCTCTTGGGAAAGGTCCTCAGCATCCTGGCGTTTACCGGTCATTCTAAAGGCGCACCGGAAAATCAGGTCGAGGTGAGGTAGCAGGTGTTCACGTGCTTCCTCCGTGCAACCGTCTCCAAAATGTGGCGTGAATTTATTCAAAAGATCAATGGGGAAAACGGTTAACCTGCAATTGCCGTAAACGCCTTGAGATACCTGCTTTTCTGGCAAAATTTACACAGTTATTACTCAAAAATTATAGGATACTAGCCAAAAAATCAATGGTTAAATTACCCACTCCCACAGTGTTTATTTTGGTTTCATTCTTATATGAAATCAGTATAATCTCTAATTTTTATCCCTCGGGGATTCCATGGACGAGCAGACGCACGATTTGATCACTGATTCAGAGATTCTCGATATTGCCCTTAAAATTGAGCGGGAAGGACAGCATTTTTACAAACAGCTCGCCGCCATGATGCAGACCCCTGATATCAAAGGTTTTCTGGACCAAATGGCGATTGAGGAAACGAACCACGAACGCCAGTTCAAAAAAATGATCGGGGATAAAACGGGCAAGAATTACGGTTGGGAAGATAAAACCGACCTGCGTGAAACCATCAAAAGCCTGTTCCAGACCGATATATTTCCCAATATTGATGACAAGAAAAACTCTGAGAATCAATTTCCTTCAGTAGAGGAAGCCATCGATTTTGCCATTGAAGCCGAAATGATCTCTATGGAATTTTACCGGCTTCTGGGTGAATACTGTGAAGACCTTGAAGCCAAAACGGTGCTGGTCATGCTGGAAAAAGCCGAAGTGGAACATCTCAATTATATGAAAATCCTTAGAGCCAAATACACCAGCATCTGATTCTCCCCCTCACAAATTGAACCGCCGCTCCCAAAAGCTTTAAGTCGGACCCATCCCGCAATACCAGACCATCGCCAAGCCCCTGCCCCAGACATCCGCGAATACTCGTAGCATCCTTTACCTCGCAAAAAAAAAACCACATAGCCATCCCTCAATCCAATACTGTCACATGGATTTCCTTCAACCTTACCAAGATATTTCTACCCCTCATTTATTTATTCCCAAAAAAATTTTGAGTTTTTAAAATTTATACCTTTCAATATTTTCTGTTTCCCTTAGCCTGAATTCAAGGAAGGGAATAGAGCACCTACAAAACATAGCCCAATTTAGCTAAGTTTTTTACCATAAGAAACCTTTAACACCTTCTCAAGGCGGCATCGATCTCTTAAAAAAAAACATTCCCCTTCAAGTTTTCATAATCACCCGCCCACTCGCTTTGAAAAGTGGCCAGCCCGGTGAGAGGGGATCAAACTTAGGTTGCTTTACACGTTCAAGGATTTTTTCCTCATTTACGTTCTGATGGCTTTACCAAAAGCACCTAAATCACTTAGCAACTTTAAGGAGAAAACCCAGATCATGCAAACATCAACGATACCAAACAGAGCAAATGCAATAAATACGAATCCCGGTTGGGTCAGCCGTTTATTTGGCAATGACGGTGGAAACTTTCTAAACTCTCTTTCCGGGCTCAAGGCCTGCTTGGACAACCTGGACACCAATGTTTTTGTGACCGATGAAAACTTGACTCTGGTTTATATGAACACCAAGGCCGAGCAAACCTGCCGGACTGTAGAAAATGATATTTATGAGTGCTTTCAGGTTCGGGTAGATGAACTGCTGGGCGACTCTATTCATCGTTTCCACAAAAATCCTCAACTAATAGAAACGACTCTTAAAAATCCGGCCAACCTGCCGCATACCGCGACCTTTACCTTTGGCAAGGTTGCCGTGAAAACACAGGTCAACTCAGTGTCTGATTCAAACGGAACTATTTTGGGATATATCGTTACTTGGGAAGAAGTTGCGCTGGAAGCAGAAAATGGCAGTGGAACATTAATGGGGTATCTTACTGGAGTTAAGGCTTGTATAGATCACTTAGATGCCAATGTTTTTATTGCGGATAATAATCTGACTCTTATCTATATGAACCTTAAGGCCGAGCAAACCTGCCGGGTTGTAGAAAATGATATTTATGAATGCTTTCAGGTTCGTGTAGATGAACTGTTAGGCGGATCTATTCATCGTTTCCACAAGAACCCTCAAACAGTAGAAAAAATTCTTAAAAATCCGGCCAACCTGCCGCATACCGCGACCTTTACCTTTGGCAATGTTGCACTGAAAACACAAATCAACGCAGTGTCTGGGCCGGACGGGACTGTTCTGGGATATACCGTCGCCTGGGAAGAAGTTTCCAAGCAATTGGCACTGGAGGCTGAAGCTGAAGAACTGCGGGAGAATGAAAAAAACCGAGTAGCGGAACTCCAGATAAAAGTCGATCACATTCTCGAAGTCCTTAACTCCGCCGCCGATGGAGACCTTACCAAACAATGCAATGTGGTCGGGAAAGATGCCGCCGGACAGGTGGGTGAAACCTTATCCAAATTTCTCGTGGATCTGCGGACTAACATCTCCGCTATTGCGGTCAACTCTCAGAGTATTTCAGGGTCGGGAGACCTTTTGAATGGAATCAGCATGCAACTCACCGCGAGTGCTGAAGAAACTTCTGTTCAGGTGGATGTTGTTTCCAAAGCGACCGAGCAGGTCAACCAGAGCGTGACCAGTGTGGCCGCAGGTGCCGAAGAAATGGCGGTCAGCATTAAAGAGATTGCAGTCAATTCCTCCCAGGCCGCTCAAGTAACACTGGAGGCTGTGAGCAAAGCAAAAGAAACAAACAAAAAGGTTTCCCGACTGGAAGAAAGTAGCGAAAAAATTGGTCAGGTTATTAAAGTGATTAATTCAATTGCCGAGCAAACCAACCTGTTGGCATTGAACGCCACTATAGAAGCGGCTCGCGCCGGTGAAGCAGGAAAGGGATTTTCCGTGGTAGCAAACGAAGTCAAAGAACTGGCCAACCAGACCTCAAAGGCAACGGGTGACATTGGTAGCACTATCCAGGAAATTCAGCTCAACACCCGAGAGGCGACCCTCGCTATCCAGGAAATCACCGGAATTATCGAGAGGATCAATGATATCTCCTCTACAATTGCGAGTGCCGTTGAAGAGCAAACAGCGACCACCAACGAAATGTCAAGAAGCCTTTCGGAAGCCGCCCAATCCTCCGGGGAAATTTCAGAAAACATAAAAGGCGTTTCCCAAGCGGCTCAAGAAACATCGGAAGGCTCCATCAACATCCGCAAGGCCGCGGACGACATGTCTAAAGTTTCAGTTATTCTGGCACAGGTTATTGACAAGTTCACTTTTAAAAGTGAATCAATGACTTTAATGGAGTGGAATGATGCCTTGAGCGTCAACATCGAAGAAGTTGACAGACATCACAAGATACTCATTAACCTGATGAATGATGTCTATCGGGGAGTTATGCTCGAACAACCGACAGACTCTGTCCATCACGCTCTTGATGAACTGGTCAACTTCACTGTAACCCATTTTGCTTACGAGGAAAAACTGTTCAGTGAACATGGGTATCCGGACCAACACTCTCATTCCGAAAAGCATAAAGCACTGCTGTCTCAAGTGGGCGATGTTGTAAATAGGTATAAATCTGGTGATACGAGTGTAGGCACAGCCATGATGATGTTCCTCAAGGATTGGCTGGTCAAACATATCATGGGAACCGATCAGGAATACACAAAATTCCTGAATAGCAAGGGTGTCTACTAGGAGAAGTCATTTCGGCTCCCTGTAGGCGAGGGAGCCGGATTTTTGCGACTGAAAATACGGAAAAACCAGCGAATTAATCGGTATCAGCATCACGCAAGGATCGGACAGTGGCAACGCCCGCCCGGTGACTGAAAAACCGTTGCTGGTCGTAACCCCAGATGATTTCCCAGGCACTTTTTTCATACATTTCAGCCAGCGGTAGCGCGACATCCTCCAGCATCCACTGACCATGGCGCTGATCTTCCTTGATATGTAAATCCCAATAGCCGATCGCCTGCTCGCTCAACCCGAGACGCTGGCCCGCCTTTGTATAATTTGCGAAGGCGGAGGGCACCGACACTTCCGTGAAGAGCAAAGCTCCCACATATCGCAAAAAATTCCGCTTCTTTTCGCAAAGAATAAAACTGTGGTTGATGTTGGCGAGGACCTCCCAGGGAGTCATGTCCATATAAGCTTCGGGTTCAGCCTTCATGCCCATCTCCAAAAGCATGGCAGAAAAAAAGGACGAATGTTTTTTTGCCAGTCGCCCACCGCCGTATTCCTCCAGAAAAACCCGGGTCAGCATGGATTGAATTTTATTGCCGACGCCACCGAGCACCCGCGACAATTGACTCGCTTCCACCAATCCATCCAGAGAAGCGATGCCCAAAAGATTACGGTACCCGTCCTTCGTCATTTCATCCCGAAAATACAATCCCGTCGCATCTGGCTTGGGGTCAAGATCTTCGGCAACCCGTTGGCGAATGGCCGTTTGAAAAGGCAACCCCTTCAAGGGCTCGATGGACACATTCTCAAGCTCGCGCTTCTGCCACCTCGATTCAATTTTGGATCGCACCGAAGAAAGATATTGCGATGCTTCATTGGTGTACTTTTCCAGATCATCGTACCAGAAAAGTTTCAGCCGATTGATTCGATACAGAATCTTTTGAAGAAACAGGTTTGACTCCTGCACATCGCCTTCATCGCCAAACGCTTCAACAAGAGCTGTCTCAAGTGCTTCCTCGAAGAGCTCGCGATCTGCATCCGCTTCCTCAATATGATTATCCAGGTTCTTGAGATGAAGCAACCTGTCAAAATATTCTTCAGCTTCCTGATAATTGATTGTGCAGATGGAATCACTTGTGTTTGTTTCCTGTGCCATGGCAAATATTTTTCCCGGATTTTTTTTCCCAGGACAGCCATTGCAAAGCCATTTTAAAAGGGAAAAAAGGGGTTGGAATTTTTTAATATGAATTTATTTTCTGCCAGTTACTATATCAACTGGCATTGGCAAGGTCAATTCCAGACAAATCAATTCAACATTCCAGAGGATCATGTCGTTTCAACTGATTGATTTAAGCACCCAAAAAGATACTTCGCCCACGGCAAACCTGTTTGCTGAAACTGTTTTGCAGGGGTTATCCAAAAAAGAAAAGCAATTGCCTTCCTGGCTGATCTTTGACGATCCTGGTAGCAGAATTTTCTCGGACATCACCAAGCTGAAATCGTATCACCCTGCCGTGTCCGAAAAAAACATCTTGTCGACCAACAAGGAATTAATAAGCCAAATCGTTTCGTCGCCTGATCTCCAGTTGATTGAACTGGGTGCCGGTGATGGCAGAAAAACCATGGTTTTAATTGAGCATTTTTTGACCAACAACCACCCTCTGCATTACATCCCTATAGACATTTCTGCAGGCCCCATCAAAAAACTGGTGTCCGATCTCAAATCTCGATTCAAGAAAAGTTCGCTGATCGTGAGTGGTGTGATCGGAGATTATTTCGACGGTCTGGAACAATTCACCCGTGACAAAAATAAAACCAACTTTGTTCTCTATTTAGGATTGACCCTTGGCAATCAGGAACTGGCAAAAGCCAATTCTTTTTTGCGCCGGGTGTCCAACACTCTTAATTCGGGCGATTATATGATGACCGGGTTTGATCTGTTCACCAGCCCCAAACAGCATTATCGGGCCTACAACGATCCGGAAGGCTTATTCGAAAAATTTAATCTGCACCTGCTCGATCGAATCAATCGGGAACTTGGAGCCGATTTCAAAATCGAGCACTTCACTCAGGAGGGTCATTACAACTGGCGCACCCGCTCTGTAGAAAGTTATCTATATAGCCTGAAGGATCAAACGGTTTGGATCGAAGCCTTGCAAAAGAAATTTTTCTTCAAGCAGGGAGAAGGACTGCAAACCGAGCAGTCCTATAAATTCACTCTCGCGGAAATAGAACAACTGGCTGAAAATAATGGTTTCGAAATTGTGAAACACCTGTACGATGAAAAAAAATACTTTGTCGATTCAATCTGGCGAAAGAAAAATTAATCCGAGTCGCAACCTCGCTCAACGATCTTATGTTCATTCTAAAAAACCAGTTACCTTGACGATATACTCCTTGCGATTTGCACCTATTAATCCTACCTTGGTGACTGAGCTTTTTTACTATCATTCGTCCTGCTAAACTCAAAAGCGACCCCACATGCCAAAAATATTTCACACTGTTTTTATTCTTTCATTTTTTTTCTTCACAGCATCCCTCGCCGAGGCGACTTTAAAACCACTGCCTCTGGAGTTTGAACAACTGGAGCAGTCACCGGTATTGAAGGCCAGCGAATACCTGCCGAAGGGTTTGTATAAAAGTCCGTTTCATAAAGCTGAGGAAAATATTCCGACCAAGGGCTTCACCAACAAGTACCGTTTGAAATCCAAATACGGCAACTACCGGCTGCGGGGTAATTTCATGCTGTCCAAACGGGTGAACGAAATCCATGCTATATCCCGCCTGAAAAAAATGAAACGCAGTGAAGCCTTCGCTCAAGGTGTAGAAAATGCCGCGAAAGCTCCTTTCTCCATCGCCAGTGATTTCATCAACGATCCGGTCGACACCATCACGGGTGTGCCCAAGGGCATCTGGCGGTTCCTCGGAAATGTTGGCGAGATGGCTAAAGGCGGGCGCAGTAAACACGAGGAAAGTGTCACCAAGGAGTTGATCGGTTTTGCCTCCACCAAGCGCAATCTGGCGTATCGATTGAACGTCGACGTCTATTCTGACAACAAGGTTTTGCAAAAGGCACTCAACAGCGTCGCGTGGGCTTCTTACAGTGGCGGGTTCATCATCAGCGCGGGTATGCTGGCGGGCCCTCAATTTCTCACGATCACCCAGAATGCGGACCGGCTGAACAAGTTATTGCGCGACAGTTCCCCGGAAGACATCCGGCGTATTAATCGGGAACGTCTGATGCGCATGAACATGGAACCGGAAGTCGCCGAAAACCTGCTCGACCATCCGCAATACTCGCCGCGCCACGAAACTTTTCTCGCAGGGTCTCTTTACGAAATGCACGGCGTTGATGGTCGCGCCGAGTTTGTTGAGCAAGCCACAAAAGTAAAGTCCGCCGAGGCGGCCCTGATCTTTCAGAAGATGGCAGAGCTCTTGTACGAATATCACAGCAAGGTCATGGAGATCGAGAGGATCGTTATCATTCGCCGCTTCCCTCTCGGGGTCACACGCGAAGGTAATCTGTTCATGCCGTTTGTCTGCGACTATGAAGTCTGGTCGGCACAACTGGCGAAACTTGCCAACGAACTGGTCGATCAGTATCCGGAAATCGCTGGCACGATCCACGGCATCGAACTGTGGACCACCGGAAAACTATCCGAAAAGGCCAAGGAAAAATTAAGCTACATGGGTTTCGATATTTACGAAAATGCTTTTGGTCGGATGAAAAACCTGGAACGCGGCACCACCGCCACCGACACCTGGCACACTCCTTGATATATTTTTCTTCTCCCTGCCACTTCCCCTGCTCCGCTTATCAAATTATTTTTCCTACCATAGCTTGACCACAGCCCTGCTCCATTTTATTTATTAGCAGGTAGCATGAAGAACAGATAACGCGGGCCCGCAAACCCCTATACGACATGCTCATAAACATTCCAATGGAGGTTTGCCATGACACTCATCACCTATGAACCCAAACATTTTTTAAGCGACTTTTTTGGAAACGAAGGCTTTTTTCCGCATACGCCCAAGGACCCCTTTCACGGAAATCCTGCGGGGAACCTGAAGGTGAATATCAAGGAAGACGAAAAGGCCTTTCATCTGTCAGCGGTTGTGCCTGGATGGAAAGAGGAAGACGTGCATCTTGAAATCAATGACAACATCCTGACCCTTCGCGGCAATCACGAAGAAACCAGAGAAGAAGATACCTCAGAGTACAAAATGCGCGAATTTGTGCGCCAGAGTTTCGAGAGGAGTTTTCGTCTGGGAGATCATATCGACCAGGACAAGATCTCCGCCAAGCTGGAAGCTGGTGTGCTGAATGTTGTGATGCCGAAAAAAGAAGAGGTCAAACCCAAAGTGCAACGGGTTAAAATCTATTGACCCCTTGCCTCGCGAACAGAATCCCGGACCCTCAGGGGTCCGGTATTTTAAAAAAAATCAGGAAAAATTAATTTTTAGCATTGCCAATGGATTTCCCATTTGTTGTATAATGTTTTTTTATGTGCCCCCTAAATCATTACAGCCCGGTCCGTTCCCTGAGCAGAGCGTAATGGCGGCTCACATCCCCGGACAGTGGTTGGTGGCACCCTGTATACAAGCCCGTTTTCCGAAAGGACACCCATGAAATCCTTTGCGCTGATTAACGCCAAAGACATCGAAACCATTTTAATGGCGCTCAACGACGCAATTTCGGATATGAATATTGAGCTGAAAAATCCTATCAAGGATTCCAAGAAAAATGAACTCTTGGATTACAAGGCAAAATACCTGCGCGTGCTCGACAAACTCAAGCAAAACCCTTCCATTTACGCCCTGGCAGAACACGAAGTGGACATCGCGGCAGGAGGATTAAACGATTGCGTCGAATTGCTTGAAGAGAATATGACTGATGATCTGGACGATTCCGAGAGGGCCGAGATCATATCATATAAAGATGAATGCCAGCGGTTGATTGATATTCTTGCAGGCTAGGCCGGATCACCTGCCGAAATTCACATAGTACCCGTAGCCAAACATCCAGGAAGTGATTCCCAGTCCTACCACCATGCAGAGGATCCACGCTTTTTTGCTGTTGCGGTCCAACCCCCGCTTGTCTTCATACATGAACGAAGAGTGCACCATCATTCCCATAAAAAATGAGATCACAAAGAAAGACAGAATGATCACCAGGATCATTGAAGGGGTGAATTCTAAAGCATTGGTATCGATACCCAAGATGATTCCCCGCTAGCTGACTGGCCGGTCCCCGAAAACCGATTGTCAGGTCTGGTAATGAACAACCCCGCCGCAAGCGGACGGGGTATCCGACAAGGACCCTCATTTTAAATGCGTGGCAAGCCACGGGGAATTAAACCCTAAGAGATTAAAGAAATCCTGATTGCGCAATCCCAAGGAACACCAGCAGTTCGCTGAACCCCATCAGCAGGATAAATGACGCGATCAAACTACCGGTCACCCACAGCATGATCTGCAGAAAATCTTTGCGGCTGCGCGTCTGCCGCACCCAACTGATCACCATCGTCAAGCCTAGAATCAGCGCAATGCAAATAAGATAATATCGTGGCGAAATCATTTATAAAAAACCTCTGTCAGTCAATCTGAAATTTTAAAAGTTTTCACGTTAGCTGACCGCCAGGTCCGCGGACAGGCATGACCATCAGTTTGCCAAAAGAAACCTCTTCCGGTTTTCTGTATTGCGGCACACCAATATCGATTTCCGGTTGAGGCCGTATGCCATTTTCAATGTAGGAGCCAAAAAAACGGTCCCAGATGGAGAGATTGAATCCGTAATTGGAATCCGTTTCATTGCGCTCAACCGAATGATGAATGCGGTGCATGTCCGGTGTCACCAGCACCCATCGCAGGGTGCGGTCCAGCCACAGCGGCAATTTAATATTGGAATGCGAGAACTGGGCCATTCCATTCAGAATCGCTTCAAACACCACCACCGCGATGACCGAGGGTCCCAGCAAAAGAACCACAGCTATTTTATAGAGCATCGAAAAAAAGATTTCTACCGGATGGAAGCGGAACCCAGAGGAGACATCGAGGTCCAGATCGGAATGATGCACGATATGAAACCGCCAAAATACCGGCACGGTATGTAGCAGAACATGTTGCCAGTATATGGCAAAATCGAGGATGAAAACGGAGATAAGAATATTGAGACCGGCTGGAACTTGCAAGACATTGAGCAGGCCCCATCCGCGAGACTGGGCGTAAGCGGCAACTCCAACAGCGGCGGCACCGAACACCAGTTTGATCAATCCAGTGTTGAGCAAAGTCAGGCCAAGGTTGATGCCAAGCCGTCTTAATTTGGAATCGACCGTGGGGTGACGTGGGATGAATCGCTCAAGCAAGAGCATCAACAAGAACACACCGATAAAAATGCTCAACCGGATTTGGTCCATGCTCATGAGCCTGACCTCCTGAAAGAATGACCGGCTCAGTTGCCGATGGGACTGCGCCTGCCCTGGGTGAGGATTGCCTGTGCCATCAGGGCGATGAACCAGATACCAAGAAAACTCATCATCCAGAGAAAGAACAGGTTGAACCAGTATTGGTTGGGAGAAAAGTCCACCGAATTGTGAATCATCGCCTTGATGCGCCCCTTCTCATTGACCGAAGCCTTGACATAGGACATGTAAAAGGGATGGCTCTGCTTTTCTGCGAAAGGTTCGAGTTTTTCCTGCGGCAGACGGAGAAACTCCATCACTGTGCGTTTGTTCGTCTTGAAGTAAAGCCGCATACGCTGAACCTCTTCGGACTCCTCAGGGTTCGCTTGAAAATAATAAAGGGTTGCGGCGGTCGAAATAATGAGTGCTAGCCAGAAACAGATACGGCGACCCATTTTCTCCCTCTGCTCTTCCTCGACTTCGCTCAAAACTTCCTGATGGACTGAATTTGGTGGGTCTTCGTTCATAGGCTCATTATTCAGGGTGACGGACATCTCTGACTATTTTTTTCTGATGACACACTCGCGCATGTTTTTTTCTGAGAAGCGAGTTGCCTGGCAAGCACTCCGCTTAAGCGGTGTCCACGAAAAAGTTTAACACATCCTGAAAAGAAAAATGTTTATTGAGCAGGTCCTCGGCAAGGAGAGCTTTGCATAACCTCAAAATCAAAAGCAAAGGCGAGATTCTTCACTTCGTTCAGAATGACAATTCGTTGACTTTATTTGTCACATTCGAGAACGCGAGTAGCGTTCTTGAACAGGTTGCGACTTCCACATTTCAGTCCCTCAAAAAGCACTTATGTAAAGCTCTCCTCGACTAAAGGCCGTCCGGGCGCATGTTATAATTTGAGCCTCATGTTTCTCCCAACTGGCACCCCCTCCATGACCTCATGAACGCCTCCACCGGCCCCGGTTATCTCACGTTATTAAAGACCAATCCCGCATTCCGTAACCTGTGGTACGGCCAGGTCATCTCCGAATTGGGCGACTGGCTCAACAGCATCGCCATTTATGTACTGGTCATGCAACTGGGTGGCGGCGGCATGGCGATGGCCTTCACCATGATGGCCAAGCTCATGCCGATTTTTTTCGTCAGCCCTCTCGCCGGCGTACTGATTGACCGCATGGACCGACGCACCATTCTGATGGCAAGCGACCTCTTTCGATTTGTCGTGGTGTTGTGCTTTTTATTTGTTGATGCGCCGGGCGAACTCTGGCTGTTGTATACGCTGGTTATCATCGAAATCGCCCTGGCCGGTTTTTTTGAACCGGCGCGCAGTGCCATGATCCCGTCCCTCACCCGGCGCGAAGAGTTGGTCACCGCCAATGCGCTGAGTGGGTCCACTTGGTCGGTGATGGTTGCTGTAGGAGCCGCCCTCGGCGGCCTGCTGGTCAGTTGGTTTGGCATCCAGACGGCGTTCATCATCGATGCCTGCACCTTTCTCGTCTCCGCATTTTTCATCAGCAGAATCCCGAAAACAACACCGCCCAATCAACCTGCCACAGAAGAAAAGAAAACATTTTTTCAGGACCTTCTCGAAGCAGGACGTTACCTCAAGAGCAAGCCGGAGATTCTGGTTCTGGCATTACTCAAATCCGGGCTGGCACTGGCCGGAGGCATCATGACCCTCATTCCTCTTTACGCGGCGCGCATTTACTCTGCACCGGAATTGATTTCAATGGCCATCGGAATTATTTATTCTGGTCGAGGCATCGGTGCCGCTTTGGGGCCGCCTTTGGTCCGGTACCTGTTCGGGGACACGTCCCAGGTTCTAAGGACGGCTATTTCAGGCGCATTTTTCCTCGGAGCCGTCGCCTACCTTCTGTTTTCCCGTGCCGAATCCCTCATCCTTGCCACTGCCGCCATTGGGCTTGCCACTTTTTTTGGTTCGATCATCTGGGTTTTCAGTTCCGCCCTCATCCACCTGCAGGCCGAGGACCGATTTCTGGGAAGAATTTTCAGCCTGGAAATGGCGATGTTGACCCTGGTGATGGGGTTGAGTAATTTTGCCGTGGGGGGGTTGGTCGAAACACTGGGATGGGATCTGCAAACTACCGCGCAGACTCTCGCGATAATTTTTCTTCTTCCAGGAATTGCCTGGGGAAGTTATCTGATATTTCTCCACCGCCGTTTCAAAAAAGGCGAATGCGTTAGTTCGCTTTGTCCGGTGGAACCGAGCGATGCCAAACTGCCGCCGACGTCGCTATAAAAAATATTTCAATCAGAAGTTTTTATAAAAAATTCCGACAAGGATTTTCCAATATCAAAATGGCTGGCGATACTTTCGGCTTCGCCTTGAGTCCTGGCCCAATCGTAGGCTTTGTCTACCTGCTCCTTCAAACCGATCGCGTGCAATACCGCAACAGAAATATAACTGGTCGCAAGATCAGTCGATGTCGAATAGGCGGTGATGAGGTCCGACATAAAAAGCATCTCTTCCTCGGTGAGCGTTCGATATTTTTCAACCAATGCAACGAGGTTTTGCTCACCATAGGTATTGCCATAGCCGGAGCCAATCACCGGCTCCCGGAAAAGCTCCAGAATCTCTTCTTCAAGACCATTACCAGAGGCACTCATCCGATCATAAGCTCCTAAATTTCAACAGGTTGTTTGTCATCTTCCAGCCAATAGGTCTCAAACTCCTCACCATAAGAAAGCTGGGTCAAATCGGTCATCCGGTCGAGAAACACCTTGCCCTGCAAGTGATCAATTTCATGCTGTAGGACGATCGCATAAAACCCTTGTGCCTCAATTTTCACAGGCTCGCCGTTGCGATCAAAAGCTTCCACCGTCACTTCATCCGGACGCGTGACCAGCCCACGAAGATCAGTCAAACTCAGGCATCCTTCCCAGAACGATTGCGTACTACCACCCCATTTTGTGATCACCGGGTTGATTAGCACTGTCAGCGGAATATCGTCCTGATCCGGGTAACGATCACTGCCCAGGTATTCTGCGATAACAATCTGAATCGATTTTCCAACCTGTGGAGCCGCGATCCCGACCCCTCCCTCGTGATGCATTGTTTCGATCAGATCATCGATGAATTGATGAAGTTCAGCAGCAGGTTCGCCTCTTAAATTTTCAAGATCAACCGAACACGCGTTCTGCCTCAGTATTGGATTGCCCAATCGGGCTATTTTTAGCAAAGCCATGAATTCAACTCCAGAGTCGGGAATGGTAAAACAAGGCTATTTTAACACAGTTACCGGCCCACCCCGGCCCATGAAAACGCGCTTGAGTCAAGCCTGATAAATAGGGCCCCGGAAAAGTTTTTGTTTGACATTTAGAGGCCATTTTTTATAATAAGCCCGGCTCGCAAAATTACTTTGGAAGGAGGTATGCCAATTGACTAAGGACGATTTGATCATCGCCGTGACAAAAGCTGTAAAGGACGACTCGGTAAGCAAGCGCTTGGCTGGAGACATCATCGACGCAACGTTTGAAGCTATTGGAAAATCAATCAAGAAAGAAAAACGGTTTGCGTATCCTGGATTTGGTACCTTCACCGTCAGATCACGAAAAGCCCGCAAAGGCCGGAATCCTCAGACAGGGGAAGAAATCAAAATCAAAGCCAGCAAAACCGTAGGATTCAAACCGGCACCCGCATTAAAAAATTCTTTGTAAATTGTTTTAAAGAAAACGAACCGTCTGGGCTAACAGCTCGGGCGGTTTTTTTTTGCCTCAATAGTCTCCCCCTCCCCACTCAGGGCGAAACCAACTCAACCGTAAAACCCGCCTGCTTCAACTCACCTGCATAACGCAGAGCATTTGCTTTCTCCAAAAATGCCCCGACCAATACCTGAATCACCGGGTTGGGGAAATTGCCTCCCCCCGCAGAAAGCTGGTATGAGGAAATACCTTTTTTCCGCAAGGCTTCAACTGCGGCCTGGGCTTCACTCTCTTTCAGATACTCGCCCGCCTTCAGCGAAAAAGGGAAACGTTTCGGTGCGGCAAAACGGGCCGCGGGTATTTTCCTGACGGCACGTGTGAGTGCTTCCGCATTGCCCCAATCGGAAAGCCGGTTCACCAGGACGCGGTAAATCTTTTTCACTGGTGTCACATACAGCGGCGCAAGGTAGGCATGAAACCCCTGGTCACGCAACGTATTGAGTGTCTTGACTGCGGTAGACAAATTAAGCTTGGTGGACGCGTGGACCACAATAGGAAAGGTCAATGATTCCGGTTTGGAAAAATCAGCTTCCGTCACGGCCCCGCTCTCGCTTCCCGACTCCTTGAGCTTGTTATAAAACTTTTTGACGGCAAAATGTTCGTTGGCAATTTTCCAACGGTCGCCTTCCTTCACCCACTCCAAAGTCTTGCGCCCATAACTCTGCATCCGGTTGGAATCAAACCACTGGTCGAAGCCGACAAAGGCCCAGTTCTTGTGCAGAACCACCATCGGCTTGCCAATCCTGAGCCGCACCTGACGATGTCGTTTGAACATCATGCTCTTGAAGCGTTTCCAATAGGCGGGTCCGCGGAACTTGCCTGACTTTGAAGGTTGCTCCGAGAACAGGGCCAGATGCGCCTTTAAGTCGCCCTTTTGCCAACTGTTTCTCCAGGCTTCCACCTGTCCCAGGATTGCACGCTGAAGCGTCTGATCGGGTGGAGCGGTGAGTAGCTCGGCCAGCATGGGAGGCAGGTCCACCTCGGAGGCCAGTTTCAGCCGGTCCTTGATAAGCTCCCACTCCTGCCAGTGATTCTGAATCATCCAGCGCGCACGATGCGAACTGACTTCTCTCATGCGTGCGTCCAGCGAAGTCAGGTTCAACTCCACTCCGGAAGCCAGCCCATGAATATTTCCTTTGATAAACTTGTCGCGGTTGTTCATCCAAAGCGCGACTGCCACTTTTTGAGTTTCTTTTTCACCCAGTTTTAAATCCGAGACAATCGACTCCAGCGATTCTCCCTTTTTCAAGGGCCCGTAGGTTTCTCGCGACAGAACAACCGGTGCCCGCCGGATTTCTTTTGGTTTTTCCACCTTGGGCGGCACCAGCGGCTCCTCCAGTTTATCTGACACGGGAGCTCGCGCCACCTGTCGCGGTTGAACCTTTTCCGGTGCAGGTCGTGGTTCCGGTTTTTCCGGAGCCGGGATGACGACAGCAGGAGGGGAAGGTTGCGCTTCGGGAGTGGGCAGGGGTTCCAGTTCAGGAACGGTAGCTTCTGGCAATTCGCGCACCACCAGCGGTGCCGGATGCACGGCGACAACGATGGGAGACTCTCCAGCTTCCTCTTCAGTCTCTAACGCCTCTTCGCCGCCTGCCGTACTATCAACCTCAGGTTCTTCTCCCGGTGCTTCTTCGGGCACGCTCAGAGGCTCTTCCTGCGGAGTCAACCCGGCATCGGCCACCTCGTCTTCCGGCTCTTCTTTTAGCATCTCTTCAGGCTTCACCTCTGGCGGTGGTTTTTTATCCTGCTCCCTTTCCGCCTTGAGCCGTAGCGAGACGCTTTGTCTGAAATCGACCGAGATCAGATAGTTTTCCATGATGATGTCGCCCGCCTGCTCGGCGCGAATCACCAGATTAAATGACGGGTGGAACAAGGGAAGAGGCGATACCACCCGCAGTATCTGTGAGCCATCGCGGGTTTCAATTTTTCCCGGCAATCTTAACTCGTCGACCACACTGGGACGCGGGACACCGGTTTTAAGATAGTCGGCAGGGGAACCGATGGTGACCTTGATCGGCTTGTCCGGGTGGGCCTGCAATTCAATTTCCGCATTGAATTTATCGCCAAAATCACTGATAACCGCCATCGGCCCGAGACTGAATGCACCGGCAGGAGACGCGCCCCACAATGTCACCAGGAATAAGGTCAAGGCAAACACAAGTCCGCTCGCCCGATGGGAAAAAGAGTTCCGGTCGTCAACATTGAGTCTTGATTGTTCTCGCATGGAGGGGGCTCTCGGCTTGCAGGGGAAAGGGTGATGGAGGGAATCCTGACGTTAGAAAATGCCCAGGAACTTTTCATCCTTATCTTCGATTTTTTTCAATTCTTCGCTGGCTTTCTTGCGCTCTTCCTGATCTTCTTTGGTCAGACGTTCTTTCTGATCTTTAATCGCCTCAATCTCGAAATCGCGATACATCCCTCTATTGGCATCCCGGGGTTTGCGTGTTGTCCGCGTCAGCTCCTCGGTGAACCAGTTGCGATCCAGAATATGGCAGGTGCGGCACTCGGTGGCGTAACGGAACACCTTGCGATTATATTTTTGCGGAATCTGGTCGAGATGATCGCCGGGGGCAAATGCCTTGTGGATATGGCAGGTCTGGCAATAGTCGCTAATCAGACGGTTGTTTTCTTCCGAGGTGTATTCTCCCTCAAACGCCTTGACCACTTTCCAGGAGGTGCACCCGCCGACCAGAAGAAGCAGGCCCAGCAGGAACCCGACAAAGATTTTGAGCAAACCTCGTCTGACCTTGGGAACAATTTGGGTTGGCATCCTTAAACCTGATGACATAGGGGATTCAGTGGCGGGCTTGCCGGGGGAAAGGGTGGATTCAGGCAGGGACAACCCGGTCGCCGTTGTCGGAACTAGATGGATTGCTTGCGAAACTGTTCGTAGAGTCCCAGCACCTTGCTGGAGTACCGGGTCGGTCGCTTGCCTTTTCTAAGGAGGCGTCTAAGACGTGAAGGTCCGTGGTTGTAGGCTTCCAAAGCCAGCTTCAAATCACCAAATCGTCCGATCAGTTTATTCAGGTAGTAGGCACCGAGAGCGACATTCTGCTCCGGATCGTAAAGCGACAAGGGTTCGGCACTACCACCATCCACTTCATCTACCAGACCTCTGGCGGTCGTCGGTCGAATCTGCATCAGGCCAAGCGCACCCCGGTTCGATTTGGCCCGGTGGTTGAAGGAACTTTCGGTCACGATCACCGCCGTAAGAAACAGCGGATCGAACCCATACTTGACCGCTTCGCCAAAAATGATCTGCTGAACCCGACCGTCCTTGTACTTCAATCCGGACCGGTAACCTGAGATAATTTTCCCGATCCTCTCCTTGACTCCACTTTCATACAAGAGACGGGCTCTTTGCTTTTCCTGCTCGATCTTCGCAAAAACAGTTTCTTCGTATCCAATGACTGCCCGCGCATTTGGAGACAAGCCATGATAAGGCACTCCGTTACCAATAAACGACATCGAAACAGCAACCGCCAACATTGCGGTCATCGAGGTCTTGGCTCGTTGAAACCATTGAACTGTCTTTTTAATTCCCGTCATTCTCTCTACCTTGTGGTAACTATCCTGAAAATGAGACCATGCCTTCAGATGCTATCCCGGTACCTTGTCGTTTTGAAAGCCGGACAATTTAATGCGACCGTCAGCGATAACCCTGGTATTGATCTCGATGCAAACCTAAGGAGGGTCCGCAAGCTCCCGTGGTTGGGCTGGAAAATTCCGTCGGGAGCTAATTTTAGCGGGTGTTTTTGTCGTAAAGGACTTTAAAACAGGACCACTTTGTAAATTATATCTTGATTGCCCACTTCATGTCAATCAGAGTGAGAGGTCCCGTTGACCCCTTGTCATTTACTAAAATAAGAATATAATGAAATTATTTAACGTCCAATTAATTAATAGTTTATGAAATTTTCCTGCCCGGAATGTCAGGCCAAATATCAGGTCGAACTCCCCTCCGTTGGAGATGCCGGAGTGGAAGTCAAGTGCGCCCGTTGCACGCACACATTCCGCGTGTTTGAGGAAGCCCCCAGTGCGGTAGCGGCAGGGACGGCCTCCGAAGAGGGTGCAAGCGATGCCCTCCCGGACACTTTAAGCAATGAAAGTGCTGAGTCGGCGGACCCATTCGATGCCTTTATGGACGACCTGGTCGAACAGGAAATAACCGACAACCTGCCATCCGATGAGCCCGAACAAACCACTCCAGCCGACACCAGTCTCGATGGTCTGCTCGATGACCTGCTGACTGAAGACACGCCGGATGCATCTTCCTCCTCTGGCCTCGACGATCAAGCTCTCGATCAGATATGGGAAGACTCTGTTGATGAAGGCCAGCAGGAAGAACTTGCGGCCCCCGAACCGTTGGCCTCCGAACCGGTCATTCCTGATGAAGAAGCTACTCTAAAAGAAGACGTGCCGGAGGAAAAGACTCCAGCCATCAATGAAACTCAGGAAACCCCAGCCGCAGAGGAAACTGAATCCCTGCAAGAGGAACAGTCACCTGCGCCGGAAGAAGAGCCGGAAGAAGCAGAACTTTCTCAGGACGAACTGTGGAACGAAGCTTTCGCCGATCAGGCCGCCGAAGAATCCAAACAATCCGAACCTGCCGAAACCGCAGAAGTCAGCGACGACTCTGACGCTGGCGACATGGACAACATGTCCGAGGACGATGCTTGGGCGGCGGCTTTTGCCGATCAGGCATCCACCGAAACCAAGCAGGAATCCGGCGACAGTGAAACCGCCGAAGCCAGTACGGACTCTGACACTGGCGATATGGAAAACGCGTCCGAAGAGGATGCCTGGGCGGCGGCTTTTGCCGATCAGGATGCTACCGAAACCAAACAGGAAACAAGCAACGGCGAAACCGCCGAAGCGACTGAAGCGACCGATGACGCTGGCGATATGGACAACATGTCTGAGGACGATGCGTGGGCGGCGGCTTTTGCCGATCAGGAAGCTACCGAAACCAAGCAGGAATCCGGCGACAGTGAAACCACCGAAGCCGATGCGGCGGAAGCCACCGATGGCGCTGAGGAATCTGAAGAGGACTTGTGGGCCAAAGCCTTTGAGGACCAGGCTCAGGTGGAAGATGCGCAAAGCGATACCGAAAAAGATGCACCTGCTGAAGCTCCGGCGGATTCTTCGGAAGAAGATCTGTGGGAACAGGCGTTTGATGAAACGGGAGGCGGAGAATCACCTGCGAGTACTTCAGAACCGACCGCCGATGACGGTGGTGATTCAGCAGAAGCCACGGGTGAAAAGGCAATAGGCACTGAGGCCTCTGACGAGGAAATGGAAAAACTCGCGGCCATGGCCCATGACGAGGACGCTGGCCCTTCCCTGGCCGACGAAGCAATGGCCAATTACAATGAAGACGATTACGCGGATTTCGATGACGACGAATTTGAAACCGACTCACCGAAAAAAAAGTTCGCCTTCCTCTCATTACTCCAAGGCAAAACCGGCAAGCTGGTGTTGGGAGGCGGAGTTCTCGCGCTGTTGCTGATTGGCGGAAGCATCTATTTCGCGATCCAGACATTCGCGCCACCGGAGTTGGTTGAAGAAGGACAAATGGCGCAAGTCGATGCTAAAAACGAAGCCGCCGAAGAAACGAGCGATGAAAACGCCGAGACTGAAGGGGAAAACGGAGAGGCTGGGGTAGAAGACGGCCCGTCCGCTGTTGAAGAAGCCCAGAACGCCCTGCTCAATGATGAGGAGCCCGCATCTGCGCCGGAAGAAAAAGAACCGGTGACAAGTAACGCGCTCAATTCCGCATTGCAACCGTTTGCCGACATCGTCGAGATGAGCACCATTTTGCCGGTCGCCTACAGTGCCACGGATATTAAAGTATTGAGCTTCACCATCCACTTTGAAATGGACGCACAAAAAACGGCAGAGAATGTACGCGATGCTCTCCCCGTTTACGAGAAGATCATGGTCACCACTGTCGAAAATTTTCTCAAGAGAAAATTTTACAACGATATCCTGTATGTAAAAGAGAAACTGGTCAAGCGGCTGGAACGGGCCATCAACAAAGGTTTAAAGCAGGGTAAAATCAAAAAAACCAAGTTCAAGGATTTCCAGATCAGCTAACAACATATTCTGTTTCATTCTCATCATCATCTTCCTTTTCAATTTCTGCGCCCCATTTCCCCATTTTCTCCAATTGCTCTTTGATGATGAAGATCAGTTCTTTTAACCCACGCCCTTCGACAGAAGAAATCGCCAGCAAGTTCGGGTTCAATGTTTCCAGTTGAGACTTTAGTTCTTCCCACCGGGCCTCAGCTTCAGGATGGTCCACCTTGCTCGCCACCAGGATTTGCGGCTTGGTCGCAAGATCCGAATCGAACTCTGCCAGTTCTTTTTGTAAAATGTGATAGTCCTCAATCGGGTCGCGCTCGTTCATCAGGGAAAAATCGAGCAGATGCACCAGCAGGGCGGTGCGCTCGGTGTGTTTCAAAAAACGATGCCCAAGGCCCTTGCCATCGTGCGCCCCTTCGATGATGCCGGGAATATCCGCCGCAACAAACGAGCGGTAATTTTCCACTTTCACCACACCCAGTTTTGGCACCAGCGTAGTGAACGGATAGTCGGCGATTTCCGGGCGGGCATTGGAGATTCGCGAAATCAGTGTCGACTTGCCAGCGTTGGGAAATCCAATGATCCCGACATCCGCCAGCAACTTGAGTTCCAGAGAAAATACTTTTTCTTCGCCCGGCTCGCCAGGGTCGGCGCGGCGCGGTGCCCGGTTGATCGACGACTTGTAATGCTCGTTGCCGAATCCACCGCGCCCACCATAGGCCACCACAAATTCCTCGAGCGGTTCTGTCAGATCGGCGAGCACATCATCGGTCTCGTGTAACTTGACCACGGTCCCGAGCGGCACTTTGACGATCATCGGCGCACCGGTCTTACCGGTCTTGCTTTTACCTTGTCCGTGAGTGCCCGATTCCGCACGATAAAGCTGTTGGTAACGCAGGTCGAGCAGAGTCGTCAGGTTGGGATCGGCGACCAGCAGGATATCCCCGCCGCGACCGCCATTGCCACCGTTCGGCCCGCCCTTGGGAATATATTTCTCGCGCCGGAAACTGCAACAACCATCGCCACCCTTACCGGCCTGAACCGTGATCTTGACCTGATCGACAAACATGAAGACGTACCTGTGACCTTAACGGAAAGAAAAGACTCTCGAACGAAATTAAATATAGAGGAAGGAACTAACCTGCGACAGGATAGACGCTGACTTTTTTCTTGGTGCGGGTCATCCACTCAAATTTCACTTTACCTTTGACGGTGGTGAAAAGTGTGTAGTCGCTCCCTGCGGAAACATTATTGCCGGGATGGATGCTGGTGCCGCGCTGACGTACCAGGATTTCTCCGGCCTCGACCACTTGCCCGTCATACCGTTTCACTCCCAGGCGTTTGCCAATGCTGTCCCGACCGTTAGTGGTGCTACCCTGTCCTTTTTTATGCGCCATGATGAACTCCTGGATTTTTTACAAGTAACCTGATCACTCCGGAAATAAAGCCGGGCAACTCACCGATTAAAAACCGGGCGTGCCAGACAACCCTTCCGGAAACTTAATTAACCGATGGCGGTAATTTTCAATTTGGTCAACGGTTGACGATGTCCGTTTTTCCGCCGGTATTTTTTACGACGCTTCTTTTTGAAGATGATAATTTTCGGCGCTTTCATCTGGTCCAGCACTTCGGCTGTCACCGCTACGCCACTAAGGAAAGGAGTGCCAACTTTGGGCTCACCTTCACCAGCAACCATCAACACTTCGCTCAGCGTAATGGAATCACCCACATTCGCTTCAATCTTCTCAACTTTTATTTCTTCACCTTCGACAACTTTATACTGCTTGCCACCGGTTTTTAAAACGGCGTACATAACGTCTCCTGATGCTCAACTATCTTTTTTAAATACGGGAAAACCCTGATGCAGGCTGGACCTGAACGAGGAAAATTGTGAAGAGGCATCATACTGAATTTGAAGGCTCGCGTCAACTTTTGAGTTACAATATCTCTTGTTTGATTTGCACCCGCAAACCTTAGGGCCCGAACGACTCCGCAGAAGCTTGCAAGAACCTGTAGCCGATGGTATAAAACAATCTTATGTCATTGAAAGACAAGGAGAAATGGGACTCCAAATACAGCCGTGAGGAAGGCCTCGCTGAACGCGAGCCCTGTGACTGGCTGACAGAAAACCGGTCTGCCCTGCCTGAAAAAGGCCGGGTGCTGGACCTTGCCATGGGCGAAGGCCGTAACGCCATTTTTGCCGCCAGCCTCGGATACGATGTGCTCGGTGTCGATATTTCCGCAATTGGTGTCAGTCACGCCGAGTCCTTCGCCAATCACCAGGGTGTGTCGCTCGATACCAAAGTGGTGGACCTTGACACCTGGATACCACCGGAAAATTCTTTCGATCTGGTGATCTGTTTTTATTTTCTCGATCGGCGACTCTTCCCCGCCATCCGCGACAGTTTGAAAGCGGGAGGACTGATCGTGTTTGAAACCTTCAACCGGGATCACCTGAAATACAGCGGACTGAAACCGGAATGGGTACTCGACCACGGGGAACTGCTGAAAGTGTTTGCCGACTTTCGCATCCTCCACTACCGGGAAACCGATGACAATGAAAAAGGAACCGCCTCACTGCTGGCGCGCAAACCTGATGATGATTCAAAATAATTTCAGAACATCCACCCTGTTTCTAAACTTGAAAAGTCTCCTGCCCGGTCTTGCCCTGTTATTTCTTGCAACTGCCTGCGTCGGCATTCCTGATGAAAGCCGACGACTGCAAACCAAAGATGTCACGCTGGAATATCACGACAAGCAAAACGACCGCGACATCGACAGCATCGACCTGCAACATCCATTTTCAATCTCGCAGGAGGCGATGGAGACGCAAGTCCTTTCCATTTATTTCGAGCACATGGCACTGGTGTCGAGCAAACGACCGGTGTTCAACAAAGTGCAATTGCCAAACCTGTCACGCCTGTTGACCAGGGCACTCAACAACGCCAAACCCAACCATTATATTTCATTTAAAGTAACGGGGGATGGCGGGGACACCACTGGCGACCTGTTCGCTGTGAACGGTAAACTGCACTGGCGGGTCACCCGGATCAACGGTGAAGCGTTCACCAGCAAAGCCTGGGCGCGCAATGTCCAACACTGGCGACTGGCACCGCGAACGGGCCAGAAATTCTACGTCAAAAAAATAATGTTGGAACGTGAAATCCACAACTGGCTCATCTCCAGCCTCGACCTGTCGAATGCCCGATCCACCAAATATAAAAAACACAAAGCAAAAATCAAAAAGAGACAATCAGCCAACACACCTCAAACAATCCCGCCCGCGACCAACAAGGAACAGGAACTCGAACGCAAGCTCGGCATCCTCAACAAACTCAAGTCCAAAGGCCTCATCGACCCCGCCGAATTCGAGAGACGCAGGAAGGCTCTGCTGGATAAGTATTTATAAAGAGGACCTCTAATAATTCGAAAATTTTTGTTCCGGCAGTTCGCTCCACCTTTAAAACGAGAACTTTGCATAATCACTTTTTGAGGGACTGAAAAGCGGATGCCGCCCTTTCCTTCGACAAGCTCAGGACAGGCTATCGGCTCAGGGTGACAAATAAAATCAATGTTTTAAATTTTTCACTTCACCCTTAACAAATAAATACCATCGCGAACGGTGAGGAAAACGTGTTCGACGCGGTCATCGCGTTTGACGGTTTCGTTGAAGCCTGCAATGGCGCGATCCCAGTCGTCCATCGGGTGCAGGACGCGTCCGCTCCACAAAACATTGTCGACTGCGATCAATCCGCCCCGGCGCATCTTCGGTAAGATCGCCTGATAATAATTCAGGTAATTGGCCTTGTCGGCATCGATGAATGCGAAATCTATCGGTCCGGAAACGGTCGCAAGGGATTTGGTCGCGTCACCTTCCAGCAAACGAATCTTTTTTCCGTGCGGGCTCTCATCAAAATATCGCCTTGCCACGACAATGGCCTCCGGGTCGATCTCGCAGGTGAACAGTTCGCCGTCATGCGGCAGAGCCTCGGCCATGGACAGCGTCCCGTAGCCGCTGAAGGTGCCGACTTCAATCACCCGCCGCGCATTGCTGATCTTCACCAGCAGGTTGAGGAAGCGGCCTTCGATGCGCCCGGTCAACATTTGCGGAATATCGAGCGAGGCGTGGGTTTCCTCTTTCAATCGATTCAGCAGATCGCCTTCGTCTTCGGTGTGATCGTGCGCGTAGCGTTCAATTTTTTCATCAATAAAATCCATCCATTCCTCCTGAGGTTATTTTCCGTCAGCCATCGGCAAGGGCCCAGATGTACCAGGTGGCGATGGATTGGTACGGATGCCATCTTGCGCCAATGGCCTTCAGTTCTTTTGCGTCTGGTTTGGGTTTCAATTGATAATTTTTCTGCATCCAGGCCTTAAGCCCCAAATCGTCTATCGGCAAGACATCAAGACGATTCAGCGAAAAGATCAGAAACATTTCGGCGGTCCAGCGACCGATGCCTTTCACCTGAACCAACTGCTCGATAATTGCTTCATTGTCCATGCTATTAAATCGTCGCGTCTTGATGAGACCTTGTTCAAAATGACGCGCCAGATCTTTCAAGTAAGATATTTTCTGGCGGGACAGACCAGCTTGCTTCATTTTTTCATCGGACAATTCACGCGTATTTTTCGGCTGAGGGCGACACCCTGCAAACAGCCCGGCAAACCGACCATATATGGTCTCTGCCGCTTTAACAGAAATTTGCTGTGAGACAATCGCCCGCGCCAGCACGACATAATACGGTTTGTTCGGTTTGAGTTTCAACGGACCCACCGCCCGGATCACAGCGACTATTTTAGGATCGCATTGTTTAAAGTGGGCGAGCAGTTGTTTTTGATCGGGCAAGGCTGGCATGAAAAGTCAGTAGTGCAAAAATTTAAAGCGCGGCAAATCGGGTTGGTCGAGTAAGCTCTGCTTGACATCCATTCCTGCCTGCTTGATAAAGTTTTTGCCGAGGTCCAGCGTGATCAGGTTTTTCAAATGACCACTGCCTAAAATAGTTTCGACGGCTGAATCATCCAGACCATTGTCTCCCAGATATAATTTTTCCACCTTGTCGAGAATCGGCGATTGGCAAAGAGCTGTAAGTCCTTCGTTGGTCATGCGCACACGTTCGAGAATGAGTTCTTTCAATGACCGCAAATGAGGCGAGTCTGCAAGTGCCTTGACTCCGTCAACACCCAGAGGATTCACCTTGGCGTAAAGTGTTTCCAGGCCCGACAGGTTTTTCGACCCGGCAAGCGCGGTCATGGCTGAGGGGCCCAGCCGGTTATATTGTATGTATAAAACCTTAAGGTGCCGAAGCATTTTGGATTCCGCGAGGGCCGTCATGGCTTGCTCTGTCAACTTGTTGTGCGCCAGCGACAAGGTATTCAGCCGCGCCAGCGTTGGAAATCCTGCAAGCAGGGCGACCCCTGCATCTTCAAACTCATTGGAATCCAGCCAAAGAGTTTTGACCGTTTTGAGACGCGGCCAGCCGCCGAGCCATTCCATCTCCTCAAGGTTGATGTCCTTGTCGTTCAATTCAAGTTTGAACTTGGGCTCTTCTCCTGTTTCCGCATCGGCAAACATTTGCGATTCGTCTACCACCATGGCTGTGGCGTTATCGACTCCGGATTCGATAAGCGTCATGCTGTGTATCAGCAGACTCTCGAACAAAGGACTCATCAAATCCATTTTTTCTCCTTAAAATGATAGATGATTTCCTTTACTGTCCTTTCAGGTTTAACGTAAGAAGTGTCGCAAATAAAATCCGATGCGTTCTTATACTTTTCCTGCCTCTGCTCCATGATCTGCTTCTGCTCCTCCTCGAAACTGACACCGTCAAGCAAACTGGGCCTGGTTTGATCTCGACTCAGACGCTCCAGCAGGATATTAAATTCTGCCGTGAGCAAAACCACATGACCACGACGTTTGAGTCGATCCACATTGCGCTGGTCCAGCACCACCCCGCCGCCACAGTCGAGAATGGCCTGGTCCGCCTGATCGCAAACTTCCTGTACAACTTCACATTCGAGTTCGCGAAATTTTGGCCAGCCGAAACGAGCGACAAACTCGGGAATCCCCATGCCACCCTTTTGCTCTATGATCCGGTCGAGGCTGAATAGCTGGCGGTCTAAACGGCGTGCCAGAAGGCGACCAATAACGGATTTACCGGTTCCGCGATAACCCATGAGAACAATATTCATGGAAGAGAGGGTATAAGAATTCCCGGAGGGATGCAATCATCCCCCCGTGTTTTTAAAACCAACCCGACATGATAAGAACCCCTGCTGTTGAGCACTTCCCATCCCCCGACCAAAACGACCTTCCAGCTTGCTACTCTTTCTTTACGGGTTCTCTCTATGGTGAAATCATAACGTCATGGCCCAATAATGATCCGCATTTTTAAGCAATTTTTTTATGGGACCTCTAATAATTCGATATTTCCCATTCCGGCAACTCGCAGACCCTCTAAAGCCAAGGAGATCTTCGTTAGCCGTGCGCAAGCACCTCGCGACCAAAAGCAATTTCCAGAAGAACCCTTATGATATACTTGATAAAAGTTTTCATTTTGTCATTCAAAGGCTCGACCACTTTAGAAAGGGTACCTGCCGTGAAACCAACCATAAAGATGACCCTCAAACTGATTTCTCTGGGAATCCTGTTTCTGTTAATTTCTTTTCTGCCGGCAGTCGCTTTCGACCGGGAAGCGGCACTTGAAAAGAAGTGTCAGGAGAAAAACTCCTTCGCCTGCTTCACCATTGGTGAGAAGTTACGCACACTGGACAGGAACAATAAAAAAGCTCTCGAATATTACACGATGGCCTGTGATGGCGGCTGGATAACTGCCTGCACCAACGCTGGCATCCTGAAAACCCTGGAAGGAGAATCGCATGGCGACTACCAGAAAAAAATGAAAATCTGGAAAGAAGCCGGCAAGTTCTTCAGCAAAGCCTGCGACAAAGATGAAAACAACGCCTGCTCCAATCTTGGACTGCTGAAATACAAACAGGGTCGCACCAGTTCTGCGAAAAAATACTATGGAAAAGCCTGCGACCTTGGCAACAATGTTGCGTGCGGTCTTTTGGACAAGCTGAATAAATAATGGCCAAAAAACCGGCGTTCTCGGCAAAAGATTGGGAAAAACTGGTCAACGATGGCACCAATTACGGTGACGAGGGAGAGGGGTTCACGCCAAAGCAGAAAGCCCTGTTTGAATGCATCAAGGATAAAAAAGTTTTGAAGGTGCAGGATGCCTACGCGTTTTCCAAGCATGGCAAAAAAGAAGAGAACCACGCCATCGAACTGGCGGAGTTGATAGCTGGTTTCGAGCCTGTCGATAAAGTAAAAAGTTTCATCATCACCCACAACGGCCTGACTCCTCAGGCCCTGCAGGTCCTCATCGATTCCAAATACGTTCAGGATATAGAGTACCTGCAATTCGGGTCGAATGAGTTGGGAGACGAGGGGGTTCAGATGATCGCCAACTCGGAAAAATTTTGCAACGTGCACACCCTCAACCTTGAGTGCAATGGCATTGGTCCTGAAGGTGCCAAGGCTCTCGCCACTTCACCTTTCCTGAGCAACATTGACTACCTGAGTCTGGTGGACAACCGGATCGGTGAGGAAGGCGCGTATGCCATTGCCGACTCGGACAATCTTGCCAGCCTGACTTACCTGCATCTGGGCGGGAACCGCATCAAATCAGACGCGGCAAAAGAAGCCCTGCGTCAGTCGAAAAAACTGGTGAACCTGCAAACTCTCAAAATATTTTAGTGCTTAAAAAGAAATCCTGCCCGCTCATTCTTCGTAGTCCGGCCTGAGCAATTCAGGTCGCGAATAATTTACATACCCCGCATCTTCCCCCATCTCTTCGTGCAGGAGCAGTTTTTTCAATTTGGGAAGAGCCTTGTGCTCATGCAGGATTTTCGCGCCGTCCTCCTTGAAATAATTGCGTCCGATGTACAGCGTTTCAAGGGCGGACAAGTTGTTCGATTCCCCCAATGCCCTGGCTCCATCCTCGTCGATGGAATTATTGGTCAACCACAGGGTTTTGAGTCCAGGCGGAATTTTCGATTGTGCGAATGCCACCACGCCTTCATCCCCCATGCGGTTGCCGGAAAGATTAAGAGCTTCCAGCGCAGACAATCCACCTTCTTCAAACAGGATGCCGCCTCCTTCTTCGCCGATGTAGTTGCGCTCGAGGTTAAGAAAAATCAATTGAGTCAACGTCTGACTTTTCCCCAGAGCGCGGGCGGATTCCAGCCCAATCTCGTTCCAGCTAAGGTTGAGCCATTCAAGCTGGGAGAAATTTTTTGAACCTGCAATGGCGACACCGGCCGGATCTTTCAAGCGGTTATCTTCCAGAGAAAGTGCTTTGAGATTTTTCATCCGGACCGTTTCCGATTCCGCAATTTCGACCACAGCTTCCGAAGTGACGTAGTTCACGGAAAGATCCAGATCGAGTAACTGCTCCAACCCTTCCGCCTCAAAAAGAGTTTTCATTTCTTCCAGGGCAATTTGATTGTCCCTCAAGTCGAGCTTGGTGACAGATTTTAAATCTGCAAACCCGGTCAGAATAGCCACTTCATCCATAGCAAAACGACGACCCGTGAAAGTCAACACCGTGGGGTCTTCAGCTAGCTGAGTCCTTATTTCATTTTCCAGTTTTTCTTTTTTTTCCTCAAAACCAGGTTCACCAGATTCGTAAACTGAGTCCCCGTCACTCCTGATCGCCACGCTGACCTCCAGATGTTTTTATCCCTAATTTTCAACAATCAAATGCGATTGAATTCCAGGCATTCTAGCAAGTCTCTTAAGATTCCCCAAGCCACAGGGGGAATTGAACAGTCCAATTATTGACCGAGGTTGCAGAAGGGTATCGGTTTTTACAGGGCAGGATGCTGGCCCATTGCCCCTCAACCTGACAGACCATGTACCAGTGCTCATCTCAAAGCCACAAAACCCCTAATAAATCAATAATAAACAGGGGCTGATCCAATATTAAAAAAAATTAATGAGGCGTTAATACAAAGTTAATGTTGGTTTCCTATATTGGGATCAGGTCAATCTCGATGACCACCAAACCAATCCTCATTGAAAGGAGGGCCTGACTATGACTGCATTTAAATCTTTGGATATTCGCGGCCTGTCTTTCTTCAACGCATTTAATATGACCAATGATGCTGTTAATGAAGTGAAGACGGACGGTATCCTGGAAATCATCCTTGATAAGAAAAAGAACTTCACCGATGCCTTTCGCGATTGGGCATCGTCACGCGGTTACAAGGTTTCCGGAGTGGACGAACACGACGGTCTTGTTCGGATGTTCATCACCAAAGTGACAAAACTGAAAAAGAAAAAACGCTGAACACATCTAAGGGGCCACCGGTTTTTTCGTAAATTTTTCCCAGGACCCTCCTCTCCCTGGGAGTCACTGCCCTCCTCAAACGAAAAAGCTGGTGAGCCTCTTTTTTTGCCCCACTCTCCTTAGAAAACATTTGCCGCACGTTGCTCTCTCTAAAGCTAACCTGATTTTTTATTTCCTGTTGCGCTCGTAAATCAGATTCAAGCCTTCCAGGGTCAGGAAGTCGTCGACGATTTCGATGGTTTCGACTTGCTCGGCGATCACGCTGATCAATCCGCCGGTGCCCACCACTTTGGCTTTCGATTTCATTTCCTTTTGCATTTTGTTTACGATGTTGTCGATCATTCCCACAAAACCATAAACCGTGCCCGACTGAATACTCTCCATGGTCGACCGCCCGATCACATGTTCGGGCAGGGCGAGGTCCACCGGGGACAACTTGGCAGTGTTGCTAAACAGTGCTTCAAGGGAAATGCGCAGACCCGGTGCAATGGCTCCTCCTAAATATTCGCCCTGGGCAGACACGGCATCAAAAGTAGTCGCGGTGCCAAAGTCGACGAGGATCAACGGTCCGCCATATTTTTCAAAACCCGCAACGGCATTGACAATGCGATCTGCTCCCACCTCAATCGGATTCTTGTACAAAATTGAGATGCCGGTTTTGATCCCCGGCCCCACCACCAGTGCTTTTGTTTTAAAAAACTTGTTCGACAACTCCTCAAACACAGGCACCAGAGGTGGCACCACACACGACAGGATAAGCGCGTTAATAGTTTGCGGTTCCGCCGAGTTAAGCCTTATAAATTCCTGCACCAGCACCCAATATTCGTCGGTGGTGCGATTCAATTCGGTGCGGACGCGCCAGTGCATTTGTAGTTTCTGGCCTCGGAAAAGACCAAACACGATATTGGTGTTGCCAATGTCAACCGCAAGGAGCATGGGTTTGCCGGTGTCGAATCAGTCGAGCTCGAAAGCTTCGGCGTAATTCAATTTAAGGGATGGGTCCTGCTCTTCCTTGAGGAGCAGGCAACCGCCAACGGAGAGCACGTCGAGGTCTGTTCCCATAAAACACCGGAACGCATCTTCCGGGGTGCAGACGATGGGCTCGCCCCGCACATTGAAACTGGTATTGACGATGACGGGGCATCCGGTGAGTTTTTTAAATTCGGAAATGAGCGCGTGGTACGCCGGGTTGGTGTCGGCGTGCACTGTCTGAATCCGCGCCGAGTAGTCGACATGGGTCACCGCCGGAATATCCGAGCGCGGCACGTTGAGTTTGTCAATGCCAAACAACTTTTTCTGTTCCTCAGTCATGGAGATGTGTCGTCCTTGCACCACATCGGCCACCAGTAGCATATAAGGACTGTCCTCATCAATATCGAACCAGTCGGCAACATCCTCGCGCAAAACCGACGGCGCAAATGGGCGAAACGATTCGCGGAACTTCACTTTTAAATTCAAAACGGATTGCATGGAAGCCGATCGTGCATCGCCAAGAATAGAACGACCGCCAAGAGCGCGTGGACCAAACTCCATGCGCCCCTGAAACCAGCCGATGGCTTTGTCATTGGCAAGTGCTTCGGCACACTGCACGACAACGCTGTCCTGATCCAGGACTTTGAATTTGGCACCCACCGCTTGCAACCTGCGCTCAATGTCATCCTGCGAAAACTCCGGCCCAAGATACGACCCGCGCATTTTGTCAATACCGGGGGTCAGATGGCGCGGCTGTTTCTTGAACAGATGGTGCCCGGCGAGAGCCGCTCCCAGTGCCCCTCCGGCATCACCTGCCGCCGGTTGAATCCATATTTTTTCAAAACACTGGTCGCGCAGGAGTTTACCGTTTGCCACACAGTTCAAGGCAACCCCACCCGCCAGACATAAATTTTTAAGGCCTGTCTCCTTGGCGATGGAACGCGCCAGTTGCAGAACCAACTCTTCGGTGGCGTGCTGGATTGAGGCGGCAAGGTCCATATGGCGCTGATCCAGTTGCTCCTTGTCCGCCTGTCGCGGCGGCCCACCAAACAGGTCGTGAAATTTTTCACTGGTCATGGTCAGACCGGTGCAGTAATTGAAGTAGGACAAGTCCAGACGAAACGAGCCATCGTCCTTGATATCCACCAACTGTTCCAGAATTTTTTTCGAATATTTTGGCTCGCCATAAGGGGCCAGCCCCATCACTTTGTACTCGCCGCTGTTGACTTTGAATCCTGTGTAATAAGTGAAGGCGGAATACAGAAGCCCGAGAGAATGTGGAAAATGAATTTCCTTGATCATTTTCAGATCGTTGCCAACACCATGACCAAATGAAGTGGTCGCCCATTCGCCGACACCGTCCATGGTCAACACCGCCGCTTCTTCAAAGGGAGAGGCAAAAAAGGCACTGGCTGAATGGCTGAGATGGTGCTCGGAAAACAGCAGGCGTTCTTCCACACTTCCTTCAAGGCCGAGGGTCTTGAGTTCATCCACTAACAATTTTTTCTGGAACAGTTTTTCTTTGAGCCAGATGGGAATGGCTTTTTGAAATGAAAGGAACCCTCTTGGCGCAAATGCCAGGTAGGTCTCAAGCAAGCGTTCAAATTTAAGGAAGGGTTTATCGTAGAAGACAATGTGGTCGAGGTCTTCGGCCTTGATCCCGGCCTGCTCAAGACAAAATTCAATCGCACGGTGCGGAAAACCGGAATCGTGCTTCTTGCGCGTGAACCGCTCTTCCTGTGCGGCGGCCACCACATCACCCCCGACCAGCAGTGCGGCGGCACTGTCGTGATAAAACGCTGAAATCCCAAGTATGCGCATGTGTCTCGGTTAAAAGAGTGTGTAAATGAAGGGGGCCACGGTGGAACCCTGGGTCAGAACAATCAGGCCGCCCATCAGCACCATCATAAGAAGAATAGGAAGTAGCCAGAATTTTTTTCTGACTTTCATGAACTCCCACAATTCGGCAAAGAAAGACATGGTGACTCCTAAAACTGTTTGGAAAGGGTTTCGGGTTCAGGCCCGGGAGGATCGCGTGGAATCCAGTAACTTTTTTCGTCCGGCTTAAATTTGAGTCGCAGTAAATCCTTGCCAAAAAGACGCATGAACACTCCCATCGGCGTGATCATGCCGAAAAAGAGAAGTCCCATGACGATTGGACTGACAACTTTCCCCATCAAGAGACCCAAGGCCGTCCAGGCCCGGTTGAGCGGGGCCAGAAGGGATGGCTTGATCACTGCCAACAGGCCAAATACCCCGCTCAGCACCACCAGCCATATTTTCAGGCCGCCGGACTGGTACCAGATAAAAAGGGCAATGGCTAGGAAAATAGCGGCGAACCAGAAGCCGAACGAGCGATCCGATGCGGTTTTGACTGGATGTAGGTTGTCGAGTGTTTCGTGTGCCGTCATAGTGGGTGATTATACAATAAATCAATGATCTGGAAAGATGTAATCTCCTCCTGCTCACTCATACCTTCAGCAAATAGAGACCTTTGCATAACTCAAAATTTCTAATCAGGATTCACAATGAACCGTATGATCAATCAATAAACCGTGTTTGATAATCCCTTCTCTTAAAAGGGGAGGGTTGGGAATGGGCCATCCATGCAACCTCCCCTGTCCCCCTACACAATAGATTCAAGAACGCGACTAGCAGGTTGCTGAAAAACTATTTTCGAAGGCAAAAATGGATTACATGAATCTATTAAGGTCCGCTAACAGCCTTTATTATCAAGGGCACACTTCGACAGGCTCAGTGTGACAATCAGGGGAATACTCGAAAAAAAGACTTTTTCAGCAACCTGCTAGCCGTTCTTGAACAGGGAAATATGGATATCAAAGTAATGCAAAGGTCTCCAGCAAACAGGCCGTTGTCCTGCATCAAAAAACTTTTCTCCATCTAAAATAAAGGACAAGGTCAATCCAGGCAGAAACGAGTAACTCTAAATTTTAAAAACCATTGTAAAAGGCTTGATTAAAAATAATTAAAACTTGACATAGCAACCGGAGCCAAAAAATAGCTAGTCTTACTGATTTTCCTAGAAGAACAGTCTAACTTTAAAGATTGAACTTTACGCATTAAGTTATTTCAGGTCGATAGCCCTCTTCTCTGCATTGAGTATTATTTATTACCATTTGATAAATAAGGGGTTCTTGGCTCAAGCTTATTCCCGCCCGGAAAACAAACATGTAACATATTGATTTTATTGGCATTCCTCAACTCCCCTCATCACTTCCCACAAAAAAACATTCGATAAAAATAAAATTAGTGTATTATATTCAAACCCTTACAGCATATTGAAGAATGCTTCATCACCTCATCTGATTTGATTTATCGGATTTTTCTTACAGGACTCTGAAATGACCCGAATTCGTCTGCAAGAATTAACGCCGGGCATGTTGATCAGTGAAGATGCTCAGACACATTTGGGGCAGTTAGTGATACCGCGAGGAACTCGTCTGAGTCTGGACAGTATTCAAACCCTTAAGTCCTGGGGCATCCCGGAGGTGGACGTTCTGGATCAGGATTCCTTGCCGGGGTTTGCTGAAGTTTCCGATCCGGAACAGGTCACGGAAACAGAAACAGCAGTTCGAGCTCTGTTCAGTAAAAGCAATACCGATCACCCTGCAATTCAGGAATTGATAAGACTGGCAGTGCATTCACGTCTACCTTAATTAGAGGAAACAACCCTTGCAGGTTACGCCCGAAAGACTTGTAGGAAGTAATCCCAGAATTTCGTCACTTCCCGAAATTTTCTATATGATCAATGAAGTCATCGCCGACCCCAACAGTTCGTTCGGCGACGTGGCTCAGGTCATCAGCAACGACACCTCACTGTCGTTAAGGTTGTTGAGGATTGTCAACAGCCCTTTCTACAATTTCCCTCAGAAAATAGACACGATCACTCACGCCATTTCAATCGTAGGGACAGAGCAATTGCGTGATCTGGCCCTCGCCACTTCTGTTCTGACAAAGTTTGATGGCATCTCCGATCCCACATTAGATATGAATTCGTTTTGGCGGCATAGTCTGGGGTGCGGGGTAGCGGCGCGGGTTCTTGCCCTTCAATGCCGACAGCCCAACGCCGAGCGTTTTTTTCTTATGGGGATGATCCATGATGTGGGCCGGTTGATCCTTTTTGAAAACCTGTCGGAAAAAGCGTCTGCAATTCTCGCCAGAGAATCTCCCGACGGGCCGATTCTGATCGAACGGGAAAAAAAGCTGATCGGGTTCCACCACGGGGAGATAGGCGGAGCGTTATGCCGAGCCTGGAACCTGCCCACCCTGCTGGAGCATGTCATCACCTATCATCATAATCCTGAAGAGGCAGAAGACTTTTTTCTGGAAACGGCGATTCTCCATCTGGCAAATATCATCACCAAAGCCATGGAACATGGCAACAGCGGAGATACTTATATTCCTCCACTTGATGAAACGGTGTGGAATCGAATCGGGCTCACACCCGGGCACCTTTCGGCAATTTGGAAACAGGTCGCCATCCAGTTCGATGAATCGGCTGATGTCATCCTCGTAGGCTGTTAGCAATGGATAATCAAGACGAAATCAAGCAGACCATGCCCAGGGATATGAAATCGCGGCTGGACCATCTGGAACGAAAAAACCAGTGGTATTACTCTGCCCTTGAACTGGTCGCCTCACTTGGAGAAATCCATCGGAGCTTCAAGCATCTGGAGGATCCGGATGAAATTTTCAGGGATGCCAGCCCACTCCTTCAACGGGTGATGCCGTTTGAAGCCATCGCTTTGTATCTGGTGGACTCGGACCCGCCCCGTTTTGAATCACACACTTGTGACCCCCAGGAAAATCAGGACGCGGTTCAGCGTGAAGTGGACCACTGGGTCGATAACGGCACCTTTGCCTGGGCTCTGCAACAACCGCAACCCATGTGGGTCAAGGGGAGGAGCGGCGAAACCACCTGGTTTCTGCAAGGGTTGGCCACCCGGTCAACCGTCCTCGGCATGATTGTTGCCCGCATACCGGAGTCGCATCGCCAGCCACACCCCGACACCAACAAGGTATTGTCCATCATTGCCCAGCACATTGCGCAAGCTATCGAAAATGCACTCCTGTTTCGCAAAACCAGTGAGCAAAACCAGGAACTGGAAGAATTGGTCAAAAAAAGAACGCTGGCCCTGGAGAAAAAAACCGTGGAACTCGAAGCCCAGATTCGTGAAGTCAACGATTTTACCCAGATCGCGTCGCATGACCTCAGGGAACCTCTGCGTAAACTCACATTATTCAGCGACAGACTAAAGTCACATTTGCAGGATAAAATCGATCAACGCGCATCTGACTATATGGAAATCATGAACCGGGCAGTGAACCGGCTTGGGACTCAAATTGACGGCCTGCTGGATTTGTCACGCGTCACGACTCAGGGCCAACAGATCCAGAAAATAAATCTGGACCGCGCTTTGCAATTTGTTCTGAATGAACTGGCATTGGAAATCGAGGAATCGGAAGCCACTATTCAGCACGATCCCATGCCCTCCCTGCACGCCGACCCATTACAAATTCAACAAGTGTTTTCCCACCTTCTGCATAACGCGATCAAATACCGCACCCCCGGCAAGGCACCGGAAATACGGGTGACGGCTGTAAAAAATGAAAACGGTTTCTGGCTGATCGGGATACACGACAATGGAATTGGAATTGAACCGGCTCAACAGGAAAAGATTTTCAAACCCTTCGAGAGATTGCACGGTCAAAAACAATATCCCGGTATAGGGATGGGCCTTTCCATCTGTCGAAAAATTGTGGATCGCCACGGCGGCACGCTTCATGTTGAAAGCAACATCGGCAAAGGAGCCTCGTTTTTCATTTGCCTGCCTGAATCAGGATAATCCGTAGCAATGAACTGCACTGCATCAACAAAATATTTTTCTGAGAAAGGTTAACTTCTCATCGTGAGAACAGAGAGGAAACTTTCAGGGAAGGAAAGTACTTAGTCTCGACCAAAAGTTTCGTCAATCGTTTTGACGACTTCTTTTCGCAATCCATTATCCAGAGCGCGCTGTCTCCGGGGTACCAGGGCACTGAGTCCGGGAAACCAATTATCCAGCGGGGTGGGATGCGAGACTCCGGGTTTACAGGTATCCTTTTCAACCCGGTTATTTTTGGTCTGATAATCCATGTCAGGTTTTTTGGAAACCGCGATCCAATACCCCAACCGTCATGCGCATCAAATGTTCGAGATACATCTTCTGATGGTTTTTTTGATCAGACCCTGATACCAGGGCTGGCTCATCTTGTGGCTTTTTGGTGCCCTGCTTTGGCTTTTGATCTTTCATGATTATCTCCATTAAAAAAAACTGACTCTCGCTATTCCTGTTTAAAGCAAAACATGTACCAAAAAACAATGCCTGGAGAGACAGGGTTAAACTATTATTAAGTAAGGACTTATAGCCAATATCCCAATAGAGATGCAAAAAGCTTACGCCAAAATAAAGGCCATTTTTTTCCGGCAGGGGGAAAAACCGTCCTGCCATTGTTCAAAAAATTGACAACCTCAAACACGTGCCCGACTTTAAATTTAATCCTCCGGGCGGGGACTGATGAATCGCGATCAAGTGGTGGCATTAAAAGGAAAACTGGCCGGGAGGGATCTCACGAGCCTCGATCTTAGTGGACTGGATCTCAGTTCAGCCGATCTGGCAGAAGCCGATCTCACCGGATCCATCCTGCGTGGAACTTCGTTTCAATCCGCTCAGCTTTTTCGAGCGCGGCTCCGTGAGTCCGACCTCACCTCAGCCAACTTCAAAGGGGCAGACCTGACAGAGGCCAATGTCAGTCAATCCGATCTGACCGACGCGACTCTGGAGCATGCCCTCCTGGAAGCCTCCGATTTTCGCGGATGCACCCTCTTGCGGACCTGCCTGGATCATTCAGACCAGACTGGAATTTTTCTCAGCAAGGCTTTTCTTGTGGATGCTTCTTTTATAGGGGCCGATATGAAAGCCAGCGATTTAAGCGAGGCTGAACTGTACGGGGCCAATCTGGAGGGAGCCGATCTCCGATATGCCAAACTGTCCGGGGCACGGCTCCAGCAAGCGCATCTTTTGGGAACGGACTTTGGAAACGCCGACCTGACCGGGGCGGACTTCGAGCAGGCCATGCTCAAGGATGCTGATCTTTCTGGTGCCAATCTCACCGATGCCAACCTGAAAAATACTGATTTGAGCAACACCAATTTACAGGATGCCGTTGGCCTGTGTTGTTCACAATTGGAGTCGGCACAGCTTAACCGGGAAACCCGACTCCCCAAAAATCTTGAGATCGCATGGGAAGAGAATACCGGTGAACATCTTCTGGAAAAATCGACAGGTCACTCGTTCACTTGCAAAGACAGGCCCTGAAAAATTTAATGAATCGATCATTCACATTGGTAATTTTTCACTTTGATACATTGCCAGAATATTCCGATTTTACTTTCATAAGAACGGGAATCCGCTACACTGGTTAAAATTTTAAAACTAGGAAAAACAGGAATTCTAATAACCAATGATCGGGAAACAACAACTTAAATCTCTGCGTGACCATACGGGCCTGCTAGTCAACCAGATCACCCTTCTGGCGGAAAAGGTTCAGAAATCCACTTTGCTGGATTCCCGCGACAATACCCAGGAAGAAGAGCGGGCTCGCGTCATCAAAAACCTTGAGGTCCAGAAAAAACAGGTGCCTCAAGTTCTGGCACTGGTTGAGCCTGCGGTCAAAGAACTCCCTTCCCCTTCGGCACGTTTAAAAATAAATTCTCAAGTGGACTCCATTTTGTTTTCTGTGAAGCATGAAGTCGAAACTCTGGCGAAAGAGCACGATGAATGCAATCTCGATCTTCACAAACAGGAAGTGGTAAAAGCCATCGAGTTATGCCGGGAATCTTTCGACTGGATTCTGCCGCAAATCCGAAATGAAATGATGTATCTCGAAAAGTTTTACGGTGACCCGCTACATGCCCAGAACACCGTGTTCCCGGAAATCGAAACGCTTGTTGTCAAGCTTGAGGATCACCAGATATCTCACGATGAATTTCTTCACGGCTTCAAACACAAAGGCAAAGACCAACCGGGTTACCGTGAACTGAGAGCCCGTAACGATGTTTACTCGGACTACCAGTTCTATGATCATTCCTATGAGACCTACAAAGGAATCAACACCTGTTACTACGAAATTTCCAAATCCATGGAGTCCCTTTTTAAGGAATGGAAACTGGAAGATAGTTTTGGATATTTCCTGGAACGCATCCGGGAGAAGTCGCGTCCCATCGCGAAAATGGGGGATATATTCGAGGCGACAAGTTTTCTCGACCAGTTCTACCAGCAGGCTTCACGAAAATTTTCCTTCACCGATGAAATGAAACGGGTCAAACCCCTGGTAAAGCAGTTTCATGATTTTAGAAAAAAACTTGTACTCTACGACCAGGATGCCCTCCAGAAATCCCGATCAGTTCTGGACACTCAGTATCAAAAAAGCCCCGACCACAAACGCTATTCTCTCATCATGACAAGGGTTGATACCGGGATAAAAAATCAGACTCTTTCCTTCACTCATATTGAAGACATATTTCAACATTTGAAGGACGGCGATTTTAATATCGTGGTCGACACCGGCGAACCGGCATCCCTCGAAATTGCTATCACCCCACACCACGAAAAAGTATACGGACGCGATCTCCTGAACAGGATCAACACAATATTAAACGAGATTGAGTTCTGGTATCCGCCGAAAATGAAGAAGGAAATTTCAGAAGAATTAGCCATCCCCGTACAAAAACTTCAGGACGATGACCTTGAAGATCGGAACGGATTTTTCAAACGTATGCAACAACTTGATAAAGAAGTCGAGACAAAAATCCGTCAATCTTACAGCGAGCGGGTGCGGGAAAGTCAGGTGATACTCGCCCGTTTTGAAAAGGTATTCTCGGATATATCAGCACGGACCAAACTCAAACACCGGCTGTTAAATCAGAATATCTGGAACGAAATCACGCCTCGGGTGGATTTCATCAAAGCTGAACTGGCGGTCGCAGGCAAACTCACTGGATCCAGAAATAATGTTCAAATATTCCCGCATCTTAAAAATGGTTTCAATGAACTCAATCAGATGTTGTATGACCTCGCCATGCAATTATTTGTTTTGTTTCCAGGAGCAGAAGACCAATGGATCGCCAATATGGCGGGCATCCTGTCCATTTGCAATGAATGCCATGACCTTCCCACCCTTTGGGCCGCTTTCTCGCACTACCACAAAAAAATTGCCATCCCAAAATTCCAGATCAATGAATCCATGATAATAGACACATCCAAAAATCCGCTATGCAAATCCCGGTTTAAAGAGTTGTCCACCGTCTGAACCCCACCGTCGCAAATTTCGCCGACCCGGTTTGCCCGGAAGCACGCATTTGTTTTCTTAAGGGTGCCTCTAAAAATTGCTTTTGGTTGCGGGCAGACCTTGAGTTTAGAAGGTCTGCGAGTTAACGGAACAGAAGATATCGAATTATTAGAGGTCCTCTTAAAGTCCCAGCCACTTTAACAAATCACCGGAGTCTGCGGGGGATGCATAGTTCTCTTCATCGGTGAACCAGGTACTGATCGTATCCAAAGTGCGGACCGCTCCATCCACAAAGTCGCCCTGCCAGGTTCCCTTCAATTCATTTTCCTGCAACCATCCCACTCCAGCATCAAATATCGATTGCAGAGGCAATGCCAATGACGGACGTTCTTTAACCCATTCGGCCCAACCCGGTCCGTACTTATAGTAGAGTCGTACCAGTCGAGCTCCGGAAGCGGACGACAACAACACCTTGTCCCGGAACGACCTCAGCACCATCAATTGTTTTGCCAATGGGTCTTCATACACAGCCGTGGCCACAAAACAGGTGACGGTACCGGACATCAAAATCATAGCCTTTGTCAGTCCAAGTGCTTTATGTTTATTTGCAGAGGTCCAGCCTTTGGTCAACGGGCCAACAATAAACTTGCCCGATTTGGCATCGCTGATCGTAAACGTCCCTGAACTGTCGCGAATGACTGCCTGTGACATATTTTTGGGATCGGCCATTCCCTTGGCCTTTTCCCCTTTAGCCTGGGGATACGCGGCCATCACTTCCTCCAATGAATCGTAAGAACGAATCACCTCAAGCAACAGCGCGATCTTTTTAAAAGACGCTCCATTGGCTCCTGGCATATTACCCGACACGGGTACCGAGTAACGATCTCCCGGAGCAAAATTTTCCTGTGGGAAGGTTTCATGCGCCGCCGGATCGAAGCCAATCATCATCGGCACCTCCATCTTGGTCACAGCCTCAGGCCGGGTATTGCTCAGCGACAGGTTCCTCGCAAATTCTTCGATAATCTTTACGTTCTGTTTCTTGATGCGTTTTCTTGTCTTGGAATCGGCCCCCTTGGGAATCTTCAGGGTCTGCGGTTCCGACTTCGGTTTAAGAAAATAGATCTTGAAGGCCACGGCAAAAGTTTCGGCCTCTCCCGGTTCCAAGTCTGTATCTTCACCAGCGACCACCGTTTTATCGATGCAGGATTTCCCATCCGGACTTTCCACCCGGTCGCCGGGACAACGACATTTATACTCGTTGGCCGCAGAGTCCCACACCGCGACGCTACCCGATTTCCCGGTTTGGCAGGACGCATTGGCCTGCGCCTGGTCAGGTTTTTCTTCATCTTTCTCATCCTGTAGACGCGCTTCAATTTTACCAATAGCCTGATCAATGCGCCCGCGGAACTTGTCGCATTGGGTATGGGCTCGTGCTTCCTTTAACAAAGCCAACGCCTGCCCCAGTTGCTTGTCCTTGAACAATTGATTGGCCTGGGCGAACAGAGTTTTTGTTTTTCCTTCGTACCGCACCCGGTCAAAATAGAGGGCTTCCAGTTTCGCGCGGCGCGGATCGTTGCCCAGTTGCTTGATCAATGCTTTCGCATTTTTGAATTCGCAGACTGAGATCGCCACACGTGCGGTGCTCACCAGTTTATCCGGACCCTCGCGCACCATAGCGCGGGCCAAGGCAACGCACTTTCCAGCATCGGCACTCATCTTCTGGACAGCCTCTGAGTAAATTTCCGCCGTGTCCGCCACCGCATTGATCCGGGCAAGAGAATCTTTCAGCACTCCCGCATTGGTAGAGGCCCCCACCCGATTGAGCGAATCCAGTTGCGGTTGTAACGTCTGGAAATTTGCTTTCGCAGACGTGATCTCGTTTTTCAACGCAATGAGTTGCGTTGCGAATTTCTCATCACAGGGTGTCGCACGGTTGGTCGCCGCAATCACCCGCCCAAACGCCGCGTCCAAACGCCCGGCTTGTTCTGCGCCGCCTTCAGCCCCACGCCCTTGTGCCAGCAGTCCTTCCGCACGCGCTTTCAGCTCTGGCAATTTCTGGAGCAACTCGGCCGCTTGATCGCTGGCCTTAGTGAACGGCTCCACCTCGGCCTCGATCGCTTTTAATTGCGCCGTTATTTTCTGAGCCTTTTGCTGAAGAGATTTTATTTTCTCTCCGGCCTCGCTCAAGGCTCGAGATTTCGCGCCGGCTTCATCCGCCATAGCCCGGACACGGGTGTAGGCAGACCTCGCCTTGCCTGCCAGGGATTGCGCTTCGCGTCCTGCCGCCTCGGCTTTTGGAATGAGCGATTTCGGATCGCCCTGTTTCTTCTGCAACAGTTCCGCCTGTTCACAGGCAAACATGGCTTTCATTTCGGCGGTTTTTCTATATCCAATAATTTTCTCAGCAAGTCCCGATGCCTCCGTCACCCTCTTTTGAATTTCAGCAACACTTCGGTCTCGCTGTTCGATATCCTTACGAATCGCATCCAATTCTGATTTGAAGCCAGACATTCCGGATTGCAATTGTTTCAACCGGGCATCAACCGCCCCTATCCCGGAAAGTGCCTGACAGGATACCTGCAATTGGTTGGCGGCTGATTCGGCCTGCGTCGCCACCACTTCAAGTTGAATTGCGATATCACCCGCAGAGATACCGCCCTCGGGCGGCCCTTCTTCACCCTCGCCTTCTTCCGGTTCGTCCTCTTCAAATTTCAGAGGGAGGGTCAGGTTGAATGACTTTACGAAAGGCCTGTCTTTCAGGTTCAGCCCGAGTTTTTCAGGTTCGATGGGAAATGTTTCACTGTGAACATTGTCCACACTTGCAGAAACCTTCGCTGAAATGTCGGAGGACTTGCTAACAAGATGTGCAATGAAGCGGCCTTTAGCATCGGCCTGTTTGATCTTGCAACCCGGCAGTTCCCGCGCGTTGGTGAAAGACAAGTTAATCTTTGCCCCGGCGCATTTTGGACAAGGCTGGCCCGGATGATTGTCATTCAAAACCCAACCCCGGATTTTAAAAACCGAAAGAAGCTCTACCTTGTCAAAAAATCGGGAATAGGTTTTGAATGCCGCCGTCCTGCGACCGCCCTGTCCCTTCAACTGACTGTGCTGTTCGACAAATGCCAGCGCATAACTGCTTTTTAAATCCTGACTGGAAACTTCAAGTAGATCCATAAATTGCTGGACACTCTGCCCCGATTCCTTATCGATCCATTGATCCACCTTGTCGACAGTGCAGGCAGGCTCGCCGTAAGGATCAGTACCGTTTCGCAAAGTTTTAATCTGTCTGGCGATGGTATCGATAACAACCTCCGCCTCTTCCTTCAACCCCATCACTCCAGAAGTATTACTGCGATTTTTTCCGCGCGGTTTATCTTTCGGATACGGCGTGTTGTAAACCTCGGCGATCGTTGGGATGTCTTTGGATTTTCCTGCGTAGGAGGCAAAGTTGAGCCGCTCGCCTTCTCTAATCAGCCGGATGGCCTGATCCAATCCGGTATCCCCACCGCCGCCGACACGGCCTATAATGAATTTTTTTCCATCCCAGAAATACAACTGATTGTTGTTGTGTTCCGGTTGGGTTTGATAAAACACATTGCGAAACAAACCGTCCAGTTCCAGCGGGCAGGCTTCATAGTCCCGACTGAGAACATCAAAAAATGCGAGGGTTTGCGGATCGATAAGGGTGTGGGTTTCGCCACCGATACAAAATCCCTCGCGGCCCCTTATCATTTTTTCCAGAGCCAGAACCTTCGACAACATTTCCTTGCCCAAGTCGCCGTAAGCTTTGACGATCTGACCGAACAGCGACACGATAGGAATATTGCTGTCTTCTGCCACTCCACCAACGAGGGACAACAGTTCCATCAGCCCGGCGATTTTCTGGTTGGGAATATCGGTCTGAAAAGACCCGGCGATGATACTCACAGCTTCTTTTATTTTGAAGGATTTGTTGAGTCCCTTGATACGCCCTTCGTATTCCTTAAACTTTTTCAGATAATCGCCACCGAACCCGTACTTCTCAAGAATATCGCTGACTTCCGTATCCTTATCTTTAGTATCGATTTCCCTTTGCATTTTTGTGAATCGGTCAAACTTTTCCTTCGCCTTACTCATCAATTCCTTTAGACCCGAGATGATCTCCATGGACGCGCCCGACATGTAGTCCTTGAACAGACGCGCCAGAGGTTTCGCTTTTATTTCCAAGTAGGAATGGACGTAGGTTTTAATTTGGTTTTCAGGCTTGGCCAGCCATTTTAGTGCCTCATCGATCGCTTCGGGTGAATTCGGCGCAAACCTGGCTTGCGTTTCCGGTGGCAGGTAGTCGTAAATCTTGAAGGCTACAAACTGGAGGAAGTAAACGTAAACATCCCGTTTGATGGCTTCAATACCCGAGTTAAACTGCTTTTTCGTCGCGCTGTATCCGGAGATATCCTTCAGATAGGCCTTCGTCGCACCCTCAAGATCCTTCCGCATTTTTTGACAAGCGGTCAGGAAAAATGCCTCGCCGTTCAGGCTCACGCCTTTCAGGGTAAACTTGCGGCTCGTAGCATCCGCTGGCAGGAGCTTCAGGACTTCTTTCAGGACTTCTTTACAGGGATCTGCCGTGGACAGAGTGATGACGAGCGTCCGCTCTGCAAACACGGGCGTTGCTTCAAGGGAAGGATTTAGAGAAAAAGATTTCTCGGAGGATTGCTCAACTACCGGGGAACCAGTTATCCCTGCCATTGCCGGAGAGGACAGCACCAGAAAAAACAGGACTGCGAATACCAGACAAATCAGCCTCTGGACAAACGGGGAGAGACGAGAAACAGTGGGATTTGGGATGGTTCCGGTTCGCATGAGGTTCCCCTTGAGTTTTTCCAGGTTCTAACTGGAACTATAGCGAACTATGGGAAGGTTGTAAATTCCCCAAGAGGCTCAGGGGAAACTATAAACATTGCCGTCCATACGGAGAGGAAATACAGGAAGGACAGACCGACTGTCAGGAAGCGATGGTGACGCGGTTGCGCCCATTTTCTTTGGATGCGTAGAGAGCCTGGTCTGCCCTTTCGATTGTGTTTTTCAGGCTTTCCCCCTCTATTGAACAGGCCACACCCAAACTTATGGTCACCATTAATTTTTTTTCTTTTTCAATATAGTAATCTTTTTCCAACTGTCTTCTGATTTTTTCTGCCATTTTCCCAGCCAACTTCGCCTCCATATCGGGCAGAATTATCAGAAATTCTTCCCCGCCATAGCGAATCAACCTTCCCTTGTCCTCCAGGGCATCACGCAGGGTTTCGGCCACAAATTTTAATACGACATCTCCCACCTGATGACCGTGGGTGTCGTTGAACCTTTTAAAATGATCGATGTCTGCTATTACCAAGTGTAAACTTTTCCCATTCGACTTGCCATCGGGAAACCATTCACTGATTTGCACTTCAAAAGCATGACGATTGTAAACCTGGGTCAACTGGTCGGTAAAACCGAGCGTTTCCGTTTCCTCCAGTTTTTTTGCCAGGGTCTCGGTTTTTTGCCGATACATGCTGAGTTCTTCTTCCATCCGTCCGGATTCCCCCATTACCCTGGAAAGCCCTTGAATGATCCTGCCTCTAACCATTTCCAGATCGTTTGCCGAGTTTAATTGTTCGAACTGGTTGATCACGCCTCCCATTTCCTTATTGATTCCGCCGGAAGAATCCGACATGCGCCCAATCACTTCTTCCAGATCACTAAAAAAAGATTTCACCTGATTTTGCTGGAAGGATTTTGCATCGTCCTCGAGGTTTGCTTTTTCAAAAAACTGCTGGATTTCCTGAGCCAGGCCCGAGGCAGGTTTCGGGCGGGCGGCTTTTTTTAATACGGCCTGCAATTCGGTAATTTTTTTCTGGAGAGGATCCGCCGAAGGCACCCAATCACTCATTCCTCGACAAACAGCCAAAAGAATATGAGCAACGCGTTCATTGAATTCAGAACGTTGATTGGCCACAACGGGCTTTGTTTCTGATTTCTTAAATAACATTGAACCTCCCCAAGTTCTTAGTATATATATCTATCAAAACATCAGACGAGTTATCATAACGCTCATTTAATATAAATCAAGGCAAAGCCTGTAACCTGCCTCTGCAAAATTTGATTTCAAAATCAAGACAACCCCGAGAAAACGGATATGCCGTAGCCGAACTTTAGGGGTAGGGATAATATGAAAACGACAGCCTCGCTTTTGAAAGAAATCAGGGCGTGCACTCATTGCGAGGAACATTTGCCGCACCCTCCCAATCCCGTTCTGTCCTTTTCAGCAGAATCCAGAATTCTGCTGGTGGGCCAGGCTCCGGGAATAAAAGTTCATGAGTCCGGGACCCCATGGAATGATCCCAGCGGGGACCGTCTGCGGCAATGGTTGAATGTTTCTCCGGAACACTTTTATGACCCCAAACGGTTCGCCATTGTTCCGATGGGATTCTGTTTTCCCGGAAGGGGGAAATCCGGAGACTTGCCACCGCGCCCTGAATGCGCCGACCTCTGGCACGAGCGCATTCTCTCTCATCTTAAAAAAATCAAGCTGACCCTGCTCATCGGACAGTACGCCCAGCAATATTTTTTGCGTGATAAAAAAAAGAAAACACTGACCCTCACCATTCAAAACTGGAACGAATACCTGCCAGACTATTTTGTCCTGCCTCATCCCTCTCCGCGAAACAATATCTGGCTGAAGAAAAATCCATGGTTCGTTAAAAATACACTGCCAAAACTCAAACATGTCATAAAAAATATTCTTCCGGAATAAACCTTTCCAGTGCCCGGATTTCATTCAACTGTGTTTCAATGAATATGAAATTTTTCACCTGCACTTTATTTCCGTTTTAGATTAATAGAACTTTTTTGCATCCGGTCAGGAGCTTGCATGACATCGCCCCCTCATTTATTTTGTTTTGGACTTGGCTATGCAGGAAGTGCCCTGGGCGAAAATTTATTGAAGCAAGGCTGGCGTGTGTCCGGAACCTGCCGCATTGCGGCGGAACAACCTCGTTTAATACAGCGAGGATTCGACGCATATATTTTTGATGGCACCGGTCACGATGCGGAACTATTGAAATCTCTTGCCCAGGCCACTTGCATCCTGTCGACGGTCCCGCCTGGAGATGCTGGCGATCCGGTCCTGAAATTTTTTGAAAAATATTTCACACACTGCGCCCATCTGTCCTGGGTGGGGTACCTCTCAACCACCGGCGTGTACGGCAATCGTGACGGTCAATGGGTGGATGAAGACAGCGAGACACGCCCTGTCAGTTTGCGCGGTCAAAGGCGACTCGCGGCTGAGCGAGATTGGCAAGTTCTGGAGGAGCATCATCAAATTCCTTTACATATTTTTCGCTTGTCCGCCATCTATGGTCCGGGTCGCAATTCCCTGCTACGGGTCTTAAATGGAAAGGCTCGGCGGATCGATCAGCCCGGCCTGATATTTTCGCGAATCCATCTCGACGATCTGATGCAGGTCTTGTATGCCTCGATCAACAAGATGTTACCGGGTCGCATCTATAATGTTGGCGATGACCTGCCCGCTCCTCCGGAAGAAGTGATCCGTTTCGCCTGCCAACTTTTGAACACAACACCGCCTCCCCTTAAAACAATTGAAGAGGCCGGGCTGTCCGAATTGGCAACAAGTTTTTATCAGGACAGCAAGCGCGTGTCGAACCAACGAATAAAAAAAGAACTCGGTGTTGAATTAAAGTTTCCTGACTATCGGGCGGGATTGACGCAGTTGTTCAAGACAATGGACAGGGATTGATTGACGATTACTGATCGTCTTTTATTTCCAGGGCAGAGCAGCGAGAAAATTCCAGACAAAAGAAGCGGCGATCAACAAGACAGCAAACACCGCCGCATAAACACTGATCACATCTTTTTTTTCTTTGTCCGTCAGGGGAACCGCTTCCGGTTCTTTTTCGGTTTTTTTCTCAGCCATGCTTCACTACCCTCAATTCCTTTTTGGCCCGCCGATGATGCGGATTTGGTACACTATATAAAATATAATTATCAACAACCCAGTCCTTCTTTTTAACTTGGTCGATTATGGAACCCTTTCTCACTCCCTGGTATGACCCTGTTCTGGTCGCCCTGTCCTATGCGATTGCGGCAGTAGGATCTTTCGTTGCGATAACATTGATGGTGCGATACCGGCAGTGCCCGGAAGAAAGCCGGTGCAAACGTCTGCTCGGTGCCGCCAGTGTCAGCATGGGAGGCGGCATCTGGTCGATGCATTTCATCGGCTTGCTGGCGATGAATTTTCCGGTAAACGTCACCTACCGTTTCGGCCCGACTGTGTTATCTCTCCTGATCGCAATCAGCGTAACCTATTATGCCTTCCGGAGCATTGTACAGGAAGGTGTCTGCGGAAAAATCCTGTCTCAATCAGGGTTTCTCATGGGCATGGGAATCATCCTGATGCATTACCTCGGCATGTTCGCGCTCGAATTCCCTGGGAAAATTGTGTGGGACCCGTTGTGGGTCCTGGCGTCTGCTGTCATTGCCGTGACGGCATCGATCATCGCCCTCTGGATTTTCCTCAATTTCAAGCCGGGCGGAACCGTTCGGCTGACTTTCATGAAAATCGCGGTGGCCCTGATTTTAGGCCTTGCCGTCTGTGGCATGCACTACACAGGAATGGCGGCTGTCGAAATCGTCGCGTTGGATCATATTCCGTTTCATGGAAAGTTTACGATGGAATCCAACCTGATGGCTTATGGCACGGTGGGAATGATCGTATTCATTCTTGCGCTGGCCCTCATCACCTCAAGCGCAGTCGAGGTTATGGGTAGCCGACAACGCCTCGCCGCCCTCATCCTCATCATGTCTGGAATGGTGATCAGCGTCGCGGTTTTTTCCATATACTTTCTCTACCAGACCGGGTTTGACCAGCAACGGCAACGCATGCAGGAAATGGTCAAAAGTCAGGCGCGACTGGTAGACGCCATCGGTCGGTTCGATAAAAAATTCGGCACGAGGGCTCTGCCCGAAGGGGCCTATCACGCCACCCTGAGTCAGATTCGCGATGCTCATGCAAACTATCCAGGATTCGGCGAGACAGGGGAATTCACATTAGCCCGCAAGGAAGACGGCAAAATAAAATTCCTTCTCCATCAGCGGTTTGAACAACGCAACCTCATGCCTGTCATCGAAATGGAATCGGTTGAGTCAATCCCCATGAAACGCGCCCTGATGGGGGAATCCGGTATCATGATGGGGCTTGACTATCGCGGCGTGACCGTGCTGGCCGCGTTTGAGCCAGTGCCCGAACTGGGTCTCGGGCTGGTGGTCAAAATGGATATGACCGAATTACGCGAACCCTATATCGATGCGACACTCCTGACAGGCGGACTGGGAGTGATTGCCATCGCCCTCGGGGCCTGGCTGTTTCTGGGCATCAGCAATCCCATGATCACCCGCCTCGAAAATGAAATCACACAGCGAGAGCTGGCTCAAATCGACTTGGCCAAGAGCAAGGAAGATTTATCCAAGGCACAAGAAGTCGCCCAATTGGGCAACTGGGTCTGGGAAATGAAAACCGATGAAGTGCGTTGGTCCGACCAAACCTATCGCATCATGGGGTATACGCCGGGTGAGTTTGATAACCCTGCCGGCCAGTTTGAAAAAGCCGTGCATCCTGCCGACTGGGAAGAGGTGGATCGCAGAATTGAAGAATGCGTTGCCACAGGCAAACCTCTGGATGGGGAACACCGCATCGTTTGGCCAGATGGCACCATTCGATATGTGCTGGGAAAAGGCGAGGCCATCCTCGATGAAACGGGGACTCCGATCCGATTGGTGGGAACATTGCAGGACATCACCGAGCGCAAAGTTATCCAGGAGGAAGTGCAACGCCTGACGCTCGAAAAAGAAAAGATCGAAAATGAACTGGAAGTTGCCAAGCTGGTGCAGGAAGGGTTCCTGCCTGAAAAACCGCCATCGCCACCGGGTATTTTATTTGCCGCGCAAAGCGTACCCGCTAAATTCGTCGGCGGAGATTTCTACGATTTCATCGACCTCGGCGAAGAACGGTTGGGACTGGTATTGGGCGATGTGTCGGGCAAGGGTGTTTCGGCGGCATTGTTCATGGCGCAACTGTTGAGCGATTTGCGCAATGTGTCCCAACTCGAAACGGATCCGGGACGCATCATGGCGAAAGTCAACGACATCCAATGCCGCCGGTCGCGCCGGGGGATGTTCGCCACCGCCGTCTACCTTATGCTCGACATGAAATACAACACGGTCTGCGCCGCCAACGCCGGGCATCCGCCAGTGCTGGTCCGATCCGGAAAAACCGGCGACCTGCGAAAGGAAGCAAAAGACGGCGGCATTCCACTCGGCATCATGCCGTCGGTTGATTATCATTCCATGGATTTTGCGCTGGAGTCGGGCGATCAGGTTTTAACTTTCACCGATGGAGCCAATGAAGCGATCAATCCTGAACGGGAAGCCTTCGGTTTGGACCGGCTGGAAACAATTTTCAGGAGACACACCGGCACGCCGGAAGAATTGATTTTAAAAATCCAGAGTGCCATCAACCAGTTTCGTCATCCTCAGGATCCGTCAGACGATCTCACCCTGATGTCCTTCAAAATTTTATAGGCCCCCGGCTCCCCTTCTTTAAATCAGGGCGGGCCCCCCGGGAATTTTTTTCCGGTCTGCTGGCGGTCGACCTCCGCGAGAAATTCTTTCACCGTATCAACACTCGACAAATTTTTGAACGGTGCCACCATGCCAATAATGCACAACGACAGGATGAAAGGGTCATCGCGTCCGCTGAGAATAACCATACTGTCGACGTAGTCTTCCTTAAACCAGGGCAGGTCGTTCACGTTGACTGGAAGCGGAATAGTCTCAAGGTAAATGGGCAAACCGTATTTTTCCGAAAGATATTCTTTCAGCTCTTCGACTTCGCTCTTCTGTAGCAGATTATTAACCCTCTGCTGGAGCCAGCGCATATATCTCCGATCATCATTCACCTCAGCCGACACTCTCAAGTCCTCAAAGTTTTTTATGTACTTGTGGATCGGCAGATGTTCATCGCGCAGGTAACACACCCAATCGATGCGTATGTCTTCCTCCTCATGCGGCAAGGTCAGCCGCGACGAGGGTATCAGCGAATAGGCTTTAAAAAGATACATTGCAATTCAACCTGAGTGCCGGGAAAAATAGGTTTGACTTCTGCTTCGACATTATACGTTCTTTTTCCTGCCAACAGGCCGGTCCAACCCAAAATGAAATCCTTTGATTAACCCTTAACTAACCGGAATCCATTAATTTCCCAATCAAAAAACCCGATAAGTAGCGTAAGATCGTTTTAACTGGAGGTCGATATGAGCCTGAAATGGAAAGAACTATTTGTCGGTTTACTGGATCGGGCGGAAGAGCCGCACCCCGAAACCGGGGAGACGGGTCCTTCAAAAACCCCCTATCCTATTGAGGGTGACGAAGAAGCGTTGACCGATGAAGTGCCGTACAAACTGGAGCCCAGCCTGGCCGAAGCCGAACAGTATCTTGATCGTATCCGCCGCCAGGGATTGTGAGTCTAGCAGGGCGACCTAAATATCCCCGAGTTCGTCTTCTTCGAACAGGGATTGCATCGCCTCGACATCTGCCTGTTCCGTCGCCTGCTGATCGGCCCGATCAAGAAAATCGTTGACCGTCCTCAAGTGTTCTTCAGAAATATTGCATAACGACACTCTTTGCATGACGGTTTCCTTCTCAAAGTGATTGAGGAGCTTGCCCATCGACCCCATCAAGAATGGCGAAAAGACCATCTCCACTCCGCTGAAATCAAGATCAACCGATCGCTTTTCCTTCAATTCCGAAAACAACCGCTCGTATAATTTTTGCCCGTCATCAAGAGCCACGCATCGCAGCCCACACAATTCGCTTAATTTGATTCGCATGATATTCAACTATCCTTTAAAAAATCACCCATAGAGTTTCCCGGCTGATTTGGTTACAATTCGGCTTTTCATCAACCACCTTGCGACTCCTCACCGGAGAGGTGCTGGCGCACGGCTAGCGTAAAACAGAGCATGTTTCCTGCTAGCTGACCGCAAGGTCCGGTGGGGCAGATTGATTTCACCTTGCCGGGTTTTATATTCTGGCTTAGAACTTTTTCGCCTAACCTCCACAGGACCCGCATCCATGTCGCCCCACCAAGCGTCCCGACAAAAAGACAACGCCGAAAAACTCCGTGGATTTTTTATCCGGTTTTTTTACGTGGTCATTGTCGGCGGCGGCATCCTCTACCATTTTATTCTATTTCCTGCCTTTCGATAACAAGAATCAGCTTTTCATCAGCCCGTAAATATAAAGAAACCTTTCGCATACTCCCCCTTTTAAAAGGGGGCTGGGGGGATTTAGAAACTGTGGGTTAATCAGACACTATTTTGTACAAATCGGTTTCAATTCAAATAAAGGTTTAAAATCACCCTGCTACGCTTCCCTCTTTATAAAGAGGGAATATTGAGTAACCCCAAAACCCAAAATCCAAGGCGAGATTCTTCGTCACCCTTCGGGTTCCTCAGAATGACATGCGCAGGTTTCCTTTTCTTTTTGCCGACACCGCCACCTTGCGGTGAAGCTAACGGGCTCACCGTTCATGAGCTAACAAAATTTTTGAGCGCATTGCAAAATGTTTTAAGTCCGCCGTGCGCGGAGCACCCGTGCGGCGAGCACCCAAAAATTATTGATTTTGGCGGGATAGCGCAACCTGACCGAAAAAATTCACACTGGGCTTTTGACACCCACTACAGACCCTCATATAATCAATTGATAAAAAACGTGTTGTCTGGTTTAAAGGTTGCCGGGAGAAGAACGTGATCGGTTCCGAAAAAGGGTTCACTTTAATTGAAATCATCAGCATCATTGTGTTGATGGGAATTCTCGCCGCCGTGGCACTGCCACGGTTCAACACAGGCACCCTTGATGTCAATTCGGCGGCGCAGATTGTGCGGTCGGACCTGCGGTTTTTGCAACGGCTCGCCATGGGACAAAACACGGTGACCATGAGCATCAACTTTGCCAATGGAGCTGGGACGTATAACACGTTCGACACCGCTGGCAATGTCGTCAACCGCAACCTGCCACAAAATACAACCATCGCCTCGGCGACGAAAAACCTGGGCTACAACAGATTTGGCGAACCGGATTTCGCGGGCGCATCGGATAATGTGCAGATCACCAACGGGGCGCAAATCATGACCATCACCATCGAACGCTTCACCGGACTGATTACAGTCAGTTGATCTTTAAGAGATTTCTATTATGGGACGAAAATTTTCCAGGACAACAGGAAACGAAACGGGCTTCAGTCTGATTGAGATCATCATATCGATTGTGCTGATCGGCATCGCCGTGCCCACCTTCAGCAACTATTTCGGCGGCCTTGACGATAGCAAGCAACCGGAATATTTTACCGAAGCCGTGTTTCTTGCGACACGGCAGTTGGAGGGCATCCGCAACGAAACATTGACGCGGATCCCTGCCGCCGCTAACTACCCTACCTGTGTGGCTTTCCAAACATCCCCGCCGGTTGGGGCTAACTTTAATATCGACTGCACCAGTACGGATTACGGGTTCAGTTGGTTGGTAGAGGATGTTAACGCGCTAAACCCCAACGTAGACGCAGGAACCTTTGGCAAAAAAGTCACGCTGACTGTTTCTCGTACCGCCACGGGTGCCATGCCGTCTTTCCAACTGGTCACCCTGTTTTGATCTGATGCCCATGAAACCAACCCCCACATCTCCGGTAAACATTCGCTTCCATAGACCAGGGGTCTGCCAGATGCTGAGGTTTAACTCTCAAGCCGGTTTCACACTGCAAGGCGGGTTCACACTGATTGAAGTCATCGTCTCCATCGTGTTGATCGGCATCGTCGGCGTAGTGTCTCTCGGTTTCCTCACCAACCTGATTCAAACCAATCAAGATTCGTCCGGCCAACTGGAAGTCCTTGAAGATGTCAACACAGCACTGCTGTTCATGTCGCGGGAACTGCGCCAGGTCGATGAATTCTCCTGGCCTATCCGTTGCGGCAATCCGGCGGTTGCCTGTGTTCCCAATACGGCTTACCCTCGAATCCAGTTTTCAAAAGACGCAGAAGTGCCACTCGACCCGGCGCGGCGTGACACCAATACGGACGATATTGTTTACAACCTGAACGGCACCACTCTGGAGAGAATCAGCAACGGCATCACCACCACACTGGCCACCAACGTCCAAACATTTTCTATAACAGAGATACCGAATCCCGGAGCACCGACAACCCCTACCGGTTTATTCCAGCTTGTTCTCACCATTAGCAGACCCTCGACCGACCCAGGGACCAACTACAATTTTGTCGGCACCACCGCCGTTCAAATCCGCAACCGCCTATCATCCCCATTGAATGTCGCGTTTGTGGTCGACAACCCAGGTTCCCTGCACAGTGAACGGGAAGTGGACTACAACAATCATCTACAAAATGTACTCGGTCACGCAGTCACTCTGATTAATGACGGTGATGCCATCAACACCTGGACACCCACCAACTTTGACGTTGTCATTATATCGGGAGACACGGATGAGGATGACCCGACCCCGGTCGGGCTGTCCGGTGTGGCGGTCTCCATCATCACCTTGCACTCGAAGGATGTCGACAATTTCAGCCTGGGAACCGATGAAGACAGGAACGGCGAGGAAGTGGTGGCCACGGTACAAATAGCCAATCACTTCATCACCAGAGTCTTTGGGTTGGGTAACTTTGCTTTTGATGATGGGGTCGCTGTCAACACACCTGACCGCGGATACATAGAGGGTTTCGCCGATGATGCGAACAGTGAAGTGACCAGCCTGATTTCCTATGCTTCTGCCGCACGATCCAAACTGTTGGTTGTCCAAAATGGGGGAACTCTGGCCACCGGCGGCACCGCTCCGGCACGTCGCGCTTATCTAGGCATGCGCGAATACCGTGAGGGAGGAAGAGTTCTCAACAATAACGGACTCAAACTGTTCAACCGCACGCTGGCCTGGGCGGCCGGACTGGATTAAATGATGAAACTACATCACCATCTAAAAAATGAATCGGGTATCGCCACCCTCCTCATGGTGGTCGCCGGGCTGGTCATCGTCGCCATAGTCGGGATGAATTTCATCATTGAACAACAGAACAAGCATAGCGGATCAGCCGTGACGGTCAACGCCGAGCAAGCACAAGCCAACGCCGAAGCGGGTTACCGCTATGCCACTAAATGCTTGACCGGTAGTGATGCCGGATGCCGCTGCAACGATGTCGGGGCCAATGGCTGCACAGACTGGCCCAACATGCTGGCCTTCGCCCCCGTCACCCTAGGTTCGGGGAACTTTACGGTAACCTTCAACAACTTAGCCAATTGTTCAATCGGCATCACCTCCGTTGGAACCGTCAACAACACGCGCCGGACCATCAACAACATCCTGTCGCGCAACGCTATCGGTGGCGCAGTGGGAACGGTGACCGTTGCCAACCCGCAGGCCGTATTAGGCCCTTTTATCCCACTTATTTCCGTTTTAAATCGACAGGAAGCCCAGGAACTTTCCAATAACAACAACACCGTCACTGAAAACAATTACGTTGTGCCCGCCGGAAACAATCTGGTACTGGTCGTACTAGCAGGAGGCACGGGAAATGGCAACAAACTGCCTACAGGGGTCACCTTCGGCGGTGTCCCGATGATTTTGGCAGACCAAAGGCAACATGGCGGGGGAGGTAATGACCGGAATGGTGTCGCGCAATATTATTTAGACGTTACTGCGGGTCAGGTCGGAGATATAGTCGTGACTTATGCGGGAAACAACCGGAATCGGACGCTGGTTGCTGTGACACTGACCAATGCACTTTCTCCTCCAGAAAACACAGAGAACGACCGTGAACGGGATGATGATATTAGAGACAGCATTACGACTCTTACCACTAACGCCATGGTCATCAGCACGGCTTACGCCAATCGCGACCAAGATGCCTTTGCCATTGGCACTGGCCACATAGAAATCACTGCGCCAAATACCCCAAACGGCGAAGCTGAAGCAGGCATGGGGCGTCGACAAGCAGGGGCACCAGGCAACGTTAACAATATTGGGTTTGATAATAATATCAATAACACCCGCTGGGTCATGGCCCTGGCTTCCTACCCTCATGCCAACCGGACCATCTCAATGAATTATACAGTACCTGCCGGAGCCAACCAGATTCTGGTGGTGGTCGCAGGTGCCGAGGATGGGATTGCCCCTGTCAGTGCCGGCGGTCCCCTTCCCACCAATGCCACATTTAACGGAATTCCTATGAACCTTGTGAATAACCGTCTCGTTCCTTTACCTGCCGCTGCTGTTTTTTCAGCTGGACTTGGAATGTTCTGGGTCGCGGTAAATACTGGAGACACAGGTACAATCACAGCGACCTATGCTGATAGCAGTATCGATAACAAAACCCTACACGCCTACACATTAAATAATGCCACTGGACCACCAGAAAGAATTGTTGGAAATATCAGCACCAGTAGCCCAAATATAATTGCCCCCTTTACCAATACCCTGACTGCGGGGGCCATGATTGCCAGCGGAGGTTACCAGGGGGAAAACACCTTCACCGCGCCACTAGCACCACTACCAGTTGCCGGAACCCATGTGATTCCGCCGGGGATGCTTATATCCGCTGCTTCATCAACCGGTGTCATGGGCAATCGCCCGGTACTGGTTGCAGAGACCCCCATTGACATTGGCTGGAATGCCAACTTCAACCGGATGGCCCTCATCCTCGCCTCTTTTGCACCCTCCGGTGGCGGCGGACTCTGCACAAACCTCCCATAACTTATTGAAATTTGAACGCTTATTTTCTCCTATTGAGTAGACACAGGAAAATCCCTGTGACATAATTTAAGGGAGTGTGCTAAGTGTCCAAATTTTCAACAGGTTAAGGTTATCCATGGCAGGACAAGGCGAAAAATCAATCGGGCTGGATATCGGCTCGACCGCGATCAAACTGGTGGAGGTGAAACGGAAGGGTGACGGTTTCCAGATCACCAAATTCGCGCATTGTCCTATTCCGCCTGAGTGCCACGGTCGTGACGATAAAATCGCCGACCTGATCCGCAATCTGTTTCACAGCAAGAAAATCAAAAGTAAAAAAGTCTACCTCGCGGTCAGTGGCTCGAATGTCGCCATCCGCCGTGCCACTCTGCCAAAAATGCCGCCCGCTGAACTTCCTGAGGCCATCAAGTGGGATGCGCAGGAAGAAATCATGTTTCCGCTCGACAACGCCGCCATCGACTATTACGTCACCGCAGAAAAGATGGAAGGCGGCAGTCCATTTCTCGACATGGTGACGGTCATCGCCGAAGGGGCGTACATCCGGCGACAGGTCGAACTGGTTAAAAGCGCAGGATTGCAACTGATTGGCATCAACGCTTTCCCGCTCGCTTTGATGGCCTACGACAACACGGTCAATCAGGCGACAGAGGGAGGCGGGGTTACCGGTTATATCGACATGGGGGCTGAACGCACCCGCATCTACTTCGCCTCCGGCGGCGACCTGCTGTTCTTCCGCGAAATCCCGAGCGGTGGGCAAAATGTTACTGAAGCACTGATGGAGCCGTTTGAAGATGCCGACGGCAGGCGCATCGTGCTGGAAGAAAGCCGGGCGCAAGAAATTAAACTGGAATATGGTCTACCGGAGGAAGGAGCAACTGGCGGCACATCGGAGGGAATCACCTTCGAGGATTTGCTCGACCGCATGCTCCCGGTACTCAACAAACAGGCGGAAGAACTTTACCGGTCGGTGGAATACTTCAAAAACCTGTTCAAACGCGATGACATCTCACGGCTCACCATCTCCGGCGGTGCGGGCGGACTGAAAGGGTTCTACCGGTTCCTGTCGGATATGCTGGAGCTCCGGATCGAGCAGTTCAATCCACTCATCCAGTCGACTCCTCCTGTAGCCGGAATCACCGAAGAAGAAGCGCACATGCTGGGGCCCAGCCTGACAGCGGCAACGGGTCTTGGCATCGGGACTTCGGCCAAAATCAACCTGCTACCTGAAGAATTCCGGCCTTCCATCAAGAAAGATTTGATCAAGCTGGCGCGGGTCGCCATTGTGCCGCTGATTCTGACTGGGTTGGTACTGTACAGCGGTCATATTCGCGGAAAGGTCAAAGACCGGCAAACCGTATTGCAAGCGTCGCGACAGCAATTGACCCAGCTCCAGCAAACCCTGCAACAACTGGAATTGCCGAAGCAGGAGTTGGCCCGATTGGAAACACAGAAATCCCTGCTACAAAATAAAATGGGCGCGATGCCCCTCGGCTCCGAGAAGGGTGTCGATTTCCCCCTGATATTTGAGGAGCTGGCACGGCGCATGCCCGGCAATGCCTCTCTGGAAAAAGTGAGCTTCATGCCAGCCTCCGGCGACCCGGAGGATGGGGACGATGAAAATGAAGATTCCGGTCAATGGCTACCCCTGAAAATTGAAGGACAAGTATTTGGCGATGAAGTGCAGACACTGGCGACACTGGAAATCATGATCCAGCGTCTTGAAAAATCCTTCCTGTTTTCACGGATTCAACTGTCGGAATCGGTCGCTCTCGATGGCAGTCTGTACAGCCAGGCCGGATTGAGATTCAAGCTGATTGGATACCCTGCGGAACGCGGACAGGAAATGCCTTTATAAAATAGTTCGTTTTGAATTGACGGAGAATGCATCTTGGCAAGCCCACTAGAAAAATTATCCCTACGCGAAAAAATCATACTCGGAGTGGTCGGGGTTGTGGTCGTTGGGGTCGGCTATGTCCATTTTGAATTTGACCCGCAGACGAAAAACCTGCAAAAGGTCAACACCCAGGTCAGTCAGGTACAAAATGAGATAGACAGCTATCGGCAGGCGGTGGCGGGATTGCGCGGACAAAATATTCCGCGAAAAATTCAGATGGCGCGTGGAGACATCGTGCGCATGCAGGATGAGTTGCAGTTTTTCCAGACCCGCATGTCCGGCGAAGTTCAGGATGTGATCGGAGTTCTCAAACGACAGGCAAAAAAGCACGGCATCAGGTTGAAATCCATCAATAGCGAAGAAAGTTCTGTTGGCGGGCAATACCTGCAATACCGGCGGGTGGAGATTCACCTCAGGATGGAATCCGGCTATTCTGGAATCGGCAATTTTATAAGAGCACTGGAGGAAGTCCCGGCAATTCTGGCGATCCAGAATCTTGAAGTTCTGCGCGAACAAAATGTACTCCCCAGACTGAGTACCAGCATGACCCTGCGTCTTTTTGTGATTTAGACCGGAGAGCGTACCCGGTCCTCCTCCGGATAATGGTTGTATGTATTCCTTGCGAATGAACAAACGATTGGGAATGAGATGACACTATTCAGTCCATTAAAATTAATTTTTCCTGTAGCTCTTTTGAGCGTCTTGATTTTCAATTCCTCCGCGTGGGCGGAAAAAGGCCGGGCCAATCCCTTTGCACTGCCTTCCGGGATTGAGTACAAGGGCCGCCAACTGCCCTCAGCCAACGATCTGGCCTTGCAAGCCGTGGTCGAGGGAAAAACCCGGCGGGTGGCCACCATTAATAATCGCAATTATCTGGTGGGCGATCTTGTCCATGGTCGGAAAATTGTGGAAATCAACGCCAACCATGTGGTCCTGGCCGAAGGAACCCAATTTGTCAGATTAAACCTTAAACGACGACCCTTCTCCATCCGCGTCACCCCCACCGCCTCCAGGTAGATTTCCCCCCTCATACCCCACCCTTCTGGATTCGCTCTAAATCGTTATTTTTCAAAGATACTTTTGGACATAAGATGCTGTTTGGTGTAAGATAATTTAGTTAAATTTATATAAATTTAATATGACTACAGGCAAATGACAATTCAGTTTAAAAAAATTGCCCTGCTGGTCCTGTTTTTCGGTCTGTCTTCGTGTGCCTCCATGCAGAACGCAGAGACCGTGACTCAGCCTCAGCCTCTCGAAACGGTCGAGGCTCAACCCCCGGCTAAACAGCGTCCGAATGTTGTCGGACCGGGAGGAGACAGCCAGGAATTATTGATGCCACAAACGGATTTTGTCCCCGGTGAAGAACCTGTATCTCCCATCGTCGACGAGACCCAGGCCGCCGAAGAAAAAACCGTCGAACGTGAAGGTCCGCTGTTTTCTCTTTCCGCTCAGGATGTGGAAGTGAAAACTGTCCTGCTGGCACTTGCCAAGGAAATCGAACAAAATATCATCATCGAACCGGGTGTCTCCAAAAAAGTGACTGTCGACCTGAAAGATGTCACGCTCAAGGAAGCTCTCGACAACCTCCTGCACCCGCAACGATTGAGTTGGCGGTTGGAAGGCGATTTCATTCACGTCCTTGCGCAAAAAATGGAAACCCGGCTGTTTCGGATGAATTACATCATCACCCGGCGGCAGGGTGTGAGCAACCTGCAAGCGACCAGTGGACAGGGCACCGCGAGTAGCACCTCCATTGGATCCAGCGGAGGAGGCTCCGGAAGCCTCAACACCGGCACTGCTGGCACAGGCTCAGGGGGTAATTCGGGCACCGGGTCTGGCAGAACATTTAACAGCCTGTTCACCTCAGAAGAAACCGATCTTTGGAGAGAAATTTTCTTTGGGCTCAAACGGCTGGTCACCGATGCCAGTACCCAATCGGATCGACCGGACATCACGCAACAGGGGGCATCGGGTGGACTGGGTGCTTCCACGGGAATCGGCGGTGTATCCCAAAGCCAGGATGCAGAAACGGGCAGTGAGATTGGCGCGGTAGACGAAACGGCAAACCAAGCGATCCCGGTACCCAAAGAAAAAGGATTTTTCACGATCAACCGGCAAGCGGGTCTCATCGTGATCAAGGACTACCCGGATATCCTGATTAAAATTGCGGAATTTCTGGAAGCGGTGGAAGGCTCGTCTCAACGGCAGGTATTCATCCTTGCAAAAATTCTGGAAGTCAATCTGCGCGACGAATTCAAACTGGGCATCGACTGGAGCCAGGTATCCCCGATCAATATCCTGCATGACAACGAACGAGGGATAAACCAGCAGTTAGGTAATACGTTCAACCTGAGCAAATCAGCGACAACCCCGCTGGGAACTATTCTTCAGGGTTCGGCCGGATTTTTCTACGGGCTCAGCAACACCCAACTCAACATCATGATAGATGCTCTGGGTAAGCAAGGTAATGTCAGCGTCTTGTCCAGCCCGAAAATCGCCACACTCAACAATCAGCGTGCGGTGATCAAAGTCGGCACGGAGGATGTATTCTTTATCCCTCAGGTCGTGACCGCCTCCCAGACCGGGACCCAGACCACCACCTTCATTCCTTCTTCGCTGACAATCGGCATCGTGCTCGATGTATTGCCGCAGATCAGTGAAGATGGGCAAGTCATGATGAACATCAACACCAGCATCTCTGAAAAGTCGGGAGAGCGGGTCTCGCCGGACGGACGCAATCGAATCCCGATCCTCGATGTCCGTGAATCCAACAGTGTGGTGCTGGCCGAGTCTGGACAAACCATCGTCATCGGTGGCTTGATGAAAAATCGAAAATCTAAAAACCAAAACCAGGTGCCTCTGCTGGGCGATATTCCGCTTCTCGGGCGCCTGTTTCAACACGAACAAGATGTCGATGCCAAAACAGAACTGGTCATCATGTTGACACCTCAAGTCATGGCGGGAAAAGCTATTGACGAGCGACTCAAAAAGGAAGAGCAGAGACTACAGAAATTTGTTCTTCCAAAAAGTTAATTTCAATTTAACAGAGCGAATCATTTTTCACGGACGACTATGTACGAAGCTTTTTATAATTTCAGGGAAAAACCGTTCAACCTGACGCCAGACCCGAAGTACCTGTACTTCAGCAAGCATCATCAGGGGGCCATGGACCACATGCTTTATGGAATTCGCGAGCGTGAAGGGTTCATCGTGATCCTGGGCGGGATCGGAGCTGGCAAAACCACATTGAGCCGGTGTCTGCTCAACCGACTGGATAAGAATATCCAGGTGGCACTCATCGTCAACCCCATGCTGTCAGATGTCGATCTGCTCCGCACCCTGATGCATGATCTTCGCATCAACCCGGCTTATGAAATGGCGGCAATGCCCTCCCGACCGAGGCGGATTGATGATGGTGAGGAGTCGGCTAGCGAAAACTCCACCAGTGAAACAGACCAGGCAAATCCTGACTGGGTCAACCGCGCCACCAAAAAAGAACTGCTCGATGCTCTCAATCATTTTCTGCTGGAGCAACACGCCAAGGGCGGCGGGACAGTTGTCATCATCGATGAAGCACAAAAACTGACTCTCGAGGTGATGGAAGAGTTACGGATGTTGTCCAATCTGGAAACTGAAAAAGAAAAGTTACTGCAGATAATCTTTATTGGGCAAAAAGAGCTGGAAGAAAAACTCAAGTCACCGGAACTGAAACAACTGCGCCAGCGGATTTCAATACAGTATGAATTGCAACCGTTGTCCCTCGAAGAGACGCAAAATTATATCGACCACCGAATTCTGATTGCCTGTGGTACAGCACGCACCACTTTCACCAACGGTGCCTTAAAAGAAATCCATAATTATTCCAAAGGCTATCCACGCCTGATCAATCTGGTGTGTGACCGGGCCCTGCTCGGCGGATTCAATGCCAAGGTCGACAGGATCGAAGCGAAATACGTCCGCAAGGGCATACGCAGTCTGCTTGGTGAAGAAGGAAAGGAATTTTTCATCAAGCGTTTTTTAAAGGAGCGTCTGCCGGTTGCCGTCTCCATTCTATTTTTTTTAGCAGGATTGGTCTTCTTTGTTGGCGGCGGAAAAGGCGGATTGCCGCGACTGCAGAACTGGGTCCAGACACAATGGCAAAAAACGTTTCCGGAAAAAAGTGTATCTTCCCTTTCAGCCGCAAGCTCAGCATTTAAAGCGGTCAAGGTCGAGGTTCCCGTCTCCACTTCCTCGTTGAAACCCACAGAGCCGGAAAATACGGAACAGGAAACGGTGGTCACTATACCAACTCCTGAAACATCGGTGGTCTCTTCAGGCAAACAAACAGTGTCTGTTCTGACACCGCAAACCGGAGGCGGGTATTACCGGATACAGGTGCATTCCTCGAAGAAAAAGAAGGATGCCAAAGCACTCATTGCTGACCTGGAAAAAGAAGGCTATGCCTCGTTCCTTAAAGAAGTCCGGTCCACAGGCAAACCCTGGTATGTAGTTTACGTCGGTCCTTACGATGCACTGGACAAGGCCCGCATTCACTTGAATGCATTGAAATTCTCAGGCCGCACGCCGATTCTCCTTTCCATCAGCCGGTCCGGATAACAGGAGGATTATTTTGAGTCTGATTTCCGAAAGTCTCAAAAGGGCCCATGATGACCGGAGCCACATTGATTCACGTCCCGTGTTCAATCTGGTGGATTCGCAATCATCAACTTCCAAATCATTCCCCATCGCCCGCATCATTTTATGGTTGACCATCCCGGTTTTTTTTCTTGCTGGGTGGATCGCCTTTGGCCTCAACAAAAATGATGCAAAGCAGTTGGTTCAAATTGCCCCGGTGCAAATACCGACAGCCGCCGTGACATCGCTGGAATACGATCCTTCTCCTGACTCGCAAGAAGAGCATCACGACCCGGAGCAAATTCCTACCGAACCAGTGATTCCAAAAATAAAAAAAACCCGTACCACCTTGTCGGTGCCTAAAATGGAAAAAATGAACACCATCGATGAAGAACCTTCAGTGATGGAACTTCAAAAGCTGGTTGTTGAAAACAATGTCACCATGGAGGAGCCGGCCTCGAACACGCCGACCATGCAGAATACGGCAAGAGACGGTGGCTTGCCGGAAGCTTCGGCATGGGCTGTGACAAAAGCTACTGATGAAGTCATGGAGGAAGACCCGCTAAAAAATGAAATGTCAAAAGTGCACGTCACGCTCACTGCAAAAAAACCACCAGTTGAAAAAACGGTTGTTGCCTCAAGAATCTCCGTCGCCAAACCAGAGCACCAAATGATGATAGCCTCTTCGGGCGAGGCAGAGAAATCCCCTGGCTCCCTGGTGCAGGACGCGGCATTTTATTTTAAAATGGGGGTTTTCTATCAGCGCACGGGAGACCCGATTGAAGCCCTCGACTACTACAATAAAGCGTTGCAACTGGATCCGGTCAATGCTGAAATCTATAACAACCGGAGTCTGATTTACAAGGAACTGGGAAAATACGACAAGGCGGTCACCGGATTTTTAAAGGCCATTCATTTTGATCCCAAATATGTCAAGGCCTACAACAACATCGGCCTCCTGTATTTCCTGAAAAATAATCATACTGCCGCCATCGCCAGTTTCCAGAAAGCCCTGGAAATTGATCCGCGTAATCTCGAAAGTTATAACAACCTTGCAAGCGTCTACAAGAAACAGGATAATCCCGTCAGAGCGCGTGAACTGTACCAGACGATTCTGAAAAAGAATCCCGGTCAAATCGAAGCACACTACAACCTGGCCCTGCTTTATGAACAGGAAGGCGACTACCCCAACGCTATTGCTCATTACAGCCGGTTTGTTAAACTGGGTGCGACCCTGCGCCCGAAGTTGGCAAAAAAGGTCCGGGCTCACCTCAAACTACTGCAATAAAATTTTCTTAAAGGACCACTTCCCCTCAATCCTTGAGGTGGCCCATGGGTAATTTTTTAAAAAAAAGTTTTCTTGCCGGACTGCTCGTCACCCTCCCCCTCGCCCTCACCTATCTTCTGTTTTCATTTCTCATGCGCAAGCTCGATCTCCTCATGGCCCCCCTGGTGCGCGAGATCATTCTGGAAACGGGTGCCCCTTTGCCCGAGGATTTTCATCTTCCCGGACTTGGATTTTTCATCACCTGCCTGATTATGTGCCTGATCGGTGTGTTCGCTAAAAACTTCATCGGTGGGAAAATTGTTCTGAGCGGACAGAATTTTCTGCAATCCATTCCCTTCGTCAAAACGGTTTACACCACCATCCAACAGGTGCTCAATTCAATCTCAAAAGTAGACAAGCGTGTATTTGAGAAAATGGTTTTGTTGCGCTATCCGCACCTGTCCACCTACGTCGTCGGTCTGGTCGCCTGCGATGCTGAAGGAGAAGTCGTGATGTTCACCGGGGATAATTCGATCAATGTTTTTGTGCCCATGCTTCCCAACGTAACCCTCGGCTGGTTGCTGGTGGTCCCCAGGGATCAGGTCACAGTGCTCAAGATGAGCCGTGAGGAAGGCATCAAAATGTTATTGTCGTTTGGTATTTTTAAAGCCGGAGGATCCTCCGCAAGCAACGGACCTGGCGGTCAGCCAACGGGATTCAAGAACGCGAGTAGCAGTTCTTGAACATTTTTCGATGCTCTCTAATATTCCCCCTTCTCCGAAGGGGGAAGCGAAGCAGAGGGCTTGATCGATTTCGCAATCATCACAATGCATCAGAACCATGAGAAAATTTATTGAAGCAAAACAAAATGAAGAAGCCCCCCAGCCCCCTTCGGAGAAGTGACCTTTGCATAAGTACTTTTTGAGGGACTGAAAAGTGGCCGTCCCCCTTCGACAGGCTCAGGGTGACAAATAAAATCAACGAACTGTCATTCTGAACGACGCGTAGCAGAGTGAAGAATCTCGCCTTTGCTTTTGTTTTTTGGGTTATGCAAAGGTCTCTTCGGAGAAGGGAGAGCAAAACTCAACCAAAAAATAATTAAACGTCCAGGGTGAGGTTCTTCGCGGAGTTTATCCTGTGCGACTTCGAAGGAAAGTGTGACTGCCGCCAGGAGGCGGAAAGTGAGGGGTTAGTTTTGATCCACATCATCAAATCGCTTGCCGGCGATTCTTTCGCTGATCCGTTTGGCCACTTCGATTCCCATTTTACCGAGAACCTTACCTGCGGTTTTACTTTTCATGCGGGACACGATCTGGATCGCGACCCCTTCATCGAGTTTTTCCAATAACCGGGCCGCTTCCGCCGCTTTCATGGCAGAGTAAACCTTGACCAGATTATTGACATTCTTTTCAATCAGGTCCCGCTTGATGCCAACCTGCTCTTCGCTTCTGGTCAATGCCAGCTCAATTTTTGCCAGGTCCCCCTTGACCTTGGCTTCCAGTGCCAGCAGGTTTTTTTCACGCAGTACCATTTCCTTCTCGCGCCGTTTCAAATCCCGGTTTTTGCGTTCGATCATATCCATCAGACGCAGGGTTTCCGGATTGATCCCCGGCGGTTCCGGCGGCAGTTCCGGTTTTACGGTTGGCCCGGTGGGCTCATCAACCTGCTCGTTTCCATCAAACTCCGGCGGCTCCCGGTTTTCAAGATCGACCGGATCCTCGGTTGATTTCTCTTGCGCCACCACTTCGCTGCCCGGCACCCAATGAGGTGAGATCGCCATAAAAAAAACAAACAGGCTGAAAACAATTAGACCTTGTCTGTTGATCATATCAAGTTCCTCATCCGACGCGTTCCGGAAATTTCATCCATTTCAGCCATTTCCCGTTTCGATCTTTCTTTTTTCACTTCCAGGTGATGCCGTTCTTCAAGAATTTCGAGGACCCGGCGCTTCTTGACCGCCTCGTTTAATTCTTCCCGTTTGCTGTTGGCTCGTTCCTCAACTTCTGAAATCACCTGCGTTTGTTTTGCATCGTCGACGCGACTGCCTTTGAAAAAATTGTGATACACCGCGAGAAAATTCTGGTCCGGATTCCTCGCAATGCGTTGATTGAATTCCTCCCGACTCCGGGCTGTGATGTTTTTCAAGTCTTCCAGCTTGTCTTTTTGCCGAACCAGATGGGTGTTGATATTCCCCATCTCGCGTTGCATCAGGTTCTCCTGGTTTTTTCGCAGTCGCAGAAGGGATTCAAAGCGAAACGACATGTCAGTTCTCCAGTATCTTCTGCAAGTTGACGAGGGAATCGCTCAAGTTCTGTGACTCCAGCATGCCCTGACGCAGGTAACTGTTGAAGGCGTTGATTTTTTCTATAGCAAGGTCAATTTTTGGATTACTGCCACGCGCATAGGCTCCGATATTTATCAGGTCCTCGGCTTCCTTATAAGTGGCAAGAATATCTTTAAACTTCATGGACAATTCGTAATGCTCTTTCGATACCACATCGATCATCAAACGGCTGATGCTTTCCAGAACGTCGATTGCCGGATAGTGATTGTGCGATGCCAACTGCCGCGATAAAACAATATGTCCGTCAAGAATGGCGCGCACTGCGTCGGACACCGGCTCATTCAAGTCATCCCCTTCCACCAGTACCGTGTACATGCCGGTGATACTGCCCTGGCCTTCCACACAGCCGGCCCGTTCCAGAAGACGCGGCAGAAGGGAAAATACCGACGGCGTGTAACCGCGCGTGGTGGGCGGTTCTCCGGCAGACAGGCCGATCTCCCGTTGAGCAAATGCAAGCCGTGTCACCGAATCCATCATCAACATGACATCGTGTCCCTGATCGCGAAAATATTCTGCTACCGTGGTGGCGATGTAGGCCCCGCGCAAACGCGCCAGCGGTGGCTGGTCGGCGGCGGCGGCGATGACCACCGATTTGGCGAGCCCTTCCGCCCCAAGATTTTCCTCAATAAACTCTTTGACTTCACGTCCGCGCTCGCCAATCAGCGCGATCACATTGATGCTGGCTTCGGTATTGCGGGCAATCATGCCGAGCAGAACGGATTTACCCACACCGGTACCCGCCATGATGCCGATACGTTGCCCCCTGGCGCAGGTGAGCAGTCCGTTGATCGATCTGATTCCTACGTCCAATGGCTGGGTGATGCGAGCCCGGTTGAGCGGATTGAGACTTTTCCCTTGCAGAGGATATTTGATCCCGGAGGGTAACGGTCCTTTGCCATCCAGCGGCTGGCCCACGCCATCAATGATCCGGCCCAGTAATTGCGGCCCGACCTCAAAAGTGGGTTTTTCCTCGCGGGATTCAATCACACTGCCCGGTTCTATTCCTGTGGAATGGGAGAGCCCCATTAAAAAAACCTTGTTGTCGCGAAAACCCACCACTTCGGCTTCGGTCACAGTACTGCGGTCATTCGAATAAATGGTGCAGGTGGTGCCGATGGGAACTGCGGGTCCATCACCTTCAATAATCAGACCTGTCACTCTATTGACCCGACCGCGCTTGGTGACCAGTGGCAGGTCCTCCATGAAGGTTTTGTATTTGGCAAGGTCAATCGTCTGTTCCATGGTTCACTCGCCTTCCCGGATACCGTTGGTGCTATCCGTTTCCGGCTCAGTCGAATCCGGTGGAGGAACTGGATCGCTGGTTTCTGCAACCGGAGGAGTTTCCTCATCAGTGTCAGGAGGCAGAGGCATCTCTTCAACGGAATCTGGTGCAATGGATAGAATACTGTCGATCTGATTTTGCAGATTATGGAGTTGCGCATCGACCGTTCCAAAATTGGATTCGATCAGGCATCCGCCTCGTTCAATGGAAGGTTGTTCCTCGATGGTGATATTTTTTATTTCACTGAACAGGTGATGCAGTTCAGGTCGGTAGGTCTCGGCGTGTATTTTGTCGGCAGGATTGACCTTGATGACCATTCGCTCCCGGTCCAGCACAGACTGCACAGCAAGGCGAATCACATCCTGAATGGAATCCTCACGGCTGGTCATTTCGGTCTTGATAACTTTTTTAGTAAGCATGACGATCATGTCGACCATTTCTCGCTCAACTTTTGGAAACATTTTTTGGCGAAACTGCGACAGATCTTCAACCAGTTTTTGCAGAGCTTCGAGAAAGGGCTCAAACTCTTCACGGGCAACCTGTTCTCCCGCTTGAAACCCATCTTCATGCCCAGCTTTAAAACCTTCCTCTCGCGCCTCGGATTTTAATTTGTCGACCTGTAGTTTCAAACGATCCATGGCATCCTTGAAAACTTCCTGAACGCCTTCTTTGGCTTTTTCGATAGTCGCAGGGTCGAAATTTCTTTGAATTTCGTTATCGAAGTTGAATGTGTTTTTTTCGGTTGGTTGGGAATCCGGAGCCGGGTTCAGGTCGGGTAATTGAAAATCCTGTTGAAACTCCGTGTCCTGCTTTTCAGCCGAAGTTTCATCTGAAGTTAAGTATTGCGGAGTGAAGCTTTCCATTTTGATTACACCAGCTCTTCGCCAGCACCACCAATGACCAGCTTGCCTTCTTCTTCAAGCCGCTTACAGGTAGACACAATTTTCTGCTGAGCTTTTTCAACCTCGCTGATCTTTGTCGGTCCCAGGGATTCGAGGTCTTCTCTCAGCATGGTGGCGGCACGTTCGGACATATTGGAAAATATTTTTTCTTGCAGATCTTCACTCGCGGTTTTGAGTGACATCAGCAGGTCTTCCTGATTGATTTCCTTGAGGACCAACTGCAAACCATGGTCGTCAATTTTGAGCAAATCTTCGTAGGTAAAACGGAGGTTGCGAATCTCATTGGCCAAATCCGGATCGATTTCATCCATCGCCGTCAGGATGGAAGATTCTGCCGCCCGATCGAGCGATCCCATTACCTGTGCGGCGGAGGCGACCCCACCCAGTTTACTGCCAGACACGGCACCGGAAGTTCTGAATTCGGCCTGCAGGGCTTCATCGAGTTCACGAATGGCCTGCGGGGCTACCCGTTCCAGAGTAGCCAGGCGGTGGATGATTTCCATCCGCGTCTCTTCGGGAAGTTCCCTCAATGTCGCGGAGGCGACCCCCGCCTCGAGATGCGCCATGACAATAGCTGAGGTCTGCGGATGCTCGTTTTCAAGAAACGATGCGATCACACGCGGTTCAAGCATCCGTACCGTTTCAAGACCACCGCCCAGGTCTTCGCCGGGAGTGGTGATGTTATTCAGGATTTCGGTGGCTTTGGCCGGATCCATCGCCTGCATGAGGGTACTTTTCAGAAAATCGAGCCCAGGAATACCCAGCCCACCGGAGCCGGTTTCAACAGCGGTGTAAAATTCCTTGGTGACCTGATCGAGGACCGACATATCAACATCAGACAAAGCAGACATGTAGTTCCCGACTGTCTGAATTTCACGATCTTCCATCTGGGCCAGAATTTTTGCAGCGGCTTCCTCTCCCAGAGCCATCAGGAAAATGGCGACTTTCTCCGGTCCTGTATATTTACGTGTCGACATATTGGGGTTCCTCTAACAATTAACCTCGATCCCGGAGCCACTTGCGCAGAACGCCGGCGGCATACTTGGGATCGTTATCTACAAAATCGTTCACGGCTTTGCGAACTTCAAGGCTCTGCTGGGAAGCCCTCGCCAACCGTTTTTCTTCTTCAGCGGCTTCAATTTCTTCCGGAGTGGGCAGGTGAGCATCATCATCCACCACCTCAACACTGGTGGTGACCCAGTTGACCAGCGGTCGGATCACCCGGAAAAGGAAGAACAAGACTATTATAGCAACAAACAGGTATTTCCCAATCTCAACTCCCTGCTGAATGAGTTCTTCCTGTTCCATTTCAGCCATCCGGGCCAGCTCGAGGGTCCTGTCGAATTCGATGTTTTCCAGTTTGATGATATCGCCACGCTGGTCATCGTACCCAACGGCGGATTTAACCATAGCCTCCAACTGAGTCATCTCCTCCGGTGTCCGCGCCTGATAGGCAGGCGGATCGCCGATCATCTGCCCGTCAACCATGACTGCGACCGACAGTTTTTTTATGGAACCTGTCGGCTGAGTGGTACGCCGCACCACCTTGTTGATTTCATAATTAAAGGTAGTTTTCTCATTGCTCCGCTTGGCAGGCTCACCTGAACCTCCGCCCGCCTGGCCATCAGAACCGGGCAGAAGAGCTTCCACTCCTGGGGTTCCCCCCGGCGGTACTGCGCCTGTGACCGACTCGTTACTGGCCTGTTCACTACGCACCACCTGGGAATTGGGATCAAAAATCTCTTCGGTCTTTTCCACTTTGTCGAAATTAAGTTCTGCGCTAACACGGGCAATGATTTTACCGGAGCCAAGAGCATCTTCCAGCATGCGGATGACACTTTGCTCGAGTTGTTTCTCGACCCGGCGTTGATGCTTGTAGTTGGTCGCGGTCATGATGGCACCCTCGGCCCCCCCCTGCGAACCGGAGAGGATGTTGCCTTTGAAATCGACCAACACCACGTTCTTGGTATCTACGCCTTCAACACTGCTCGACACCAAGTGAACAATTCCCTGCACCTGTGATTCGGATAGGGAACGACCCGTCCGCATTTTTAGCATAACGGAGGCCTTGCCTCTTATTTGCTCTCTGATAAACACGTCATTTTTGGGAATGACCAAGTGCACCCTAGCCATATCGACAATGTCGAGTGCGGTGATGGTTCGCGCCAGTTCTCCCTGAAGAGCTCGCTGAAAATTGAGTTTCTGAATAAATTCGGTCATGCCGAGCGGCATTTCCTCGAACAATTCCAGCCCCACATCATTTCCCCTGGGCAGTCCCTGGCTTGCCAGCTTCAGGCGAATTTCATGAACCATGTGTGAAGGAACGTGAATGGATTTGCCGTTGTTGGATAATTGCGGCTCCACGTTTTGCGTTTTGAGTTGCTCAAATATATTACCAGCATCTTCTTCCGACAGATTGGCATACAGTAAACGATAGTCCGGTTCCTGAAACCACAGGGCCATGGCCATGAAAGACCCCGCAATAAGAGCCACCAGGCCCAAGGCCACCGCCTTGTTGGTCGGAGTCAGTTCCTGAAAACGTGTTCCCAGGTTTTGTAAGAATTGCAGAATTTTTTCCATGATCTTTTAGAGTACCGGGCTCAAAGTAAAAAGGTTTTTAAACGATTACCTTCCAAGTTCAATGGCTCGCTGAGCCATCGCTTTAGCGGTGTTGATCGATTGCACGTTGGCTTCAAATGACCGCGAAGCGTTGATCAAATCCACCATCTCCTTCACCATGTTGACGTTGGGCATTTTGACGTATCCGCGCTCGTCCGCATCCGGATGATCCGGGTTATAAACCAGAATAGGCTCCGACTGATCTTCGACCACACCGGTGATGACCACTTCGCGCAATTTGTCACCTACTTCGGTTTTCAGGACTGAAGCGAATTCATTGTCCACCGGTAGCGCACTGATGACCACCTCTTTGCGGCGATAGGGTCCCCCCTCTGGCGTCCGGGTGGTTTCAATATTCGCGAGATTGCTGGAAATGACTTCCATCCGCTTGCGCTGAGCGGACAAGCCCGAAGAACTGATTTTCATTGCTGTCAGGAAATCCATAACGATCCTTTTGTTTATGTCCGATCAGAGTGCCTCTCTTGCAACCCCACTGTTTTCACAACTTCGTCTCCACCGACTACCAAGCAATTGTTATGCCGGAGAGGAACTGTTATGTCGATTAACCGAGGGGATACTCTGAAACGCTTATTTTATAAAGGGTTGTTAAATAAGGCTTCTTGAGAAAAAACCGGTAGGAAGCGAGGATGAGAGGCCAACCAGTCACTTTTTTGACGAAAGGCAGGAGATTTTGATCCCTGGGAGCTTCGGAAAAAAAGAGCTTGATATCTATATGAATCCAATTACCTTAACTTAACCACCTTCATCCCTTTTTTTCGGACCAAGAGTTATGACCCGTTTTTTGAGCCAGACTTATCAGTCCCGCTGGCAGGATTTAATACTAAAGCGGCAGACCGGTTTCTTTTATGAGCGGGCCAAAAATGGTGATTTTACCTTTGTCAGTCCCGAAGTCACAGATGCCCTTGGCTGGAGCCCCGAGCAGTTTCTCAACCAGTGGTCTTCCTGGGCCAAGTCTCCCTCTCAAGAAACCGGAGGACTGCATCGCCTGGGCCAGGAAATGATTCAGAGAGAGCTGAAAATCTATCGCTGTAAAATCCCTGGGAAGTGTGGTCGCCTGCATTGGTTTGAAATGGTGGAGCAGACCTTGGAAACTTCCCAGGAAACCCAGAGTAGTGTCGAAGGGTTTGCTCGCAATATTAGTGACCAGCACCACGAAGAACAAGCCAGCCAGTCACGGGAAAACCAGTTCCGTCAGATCATGGATTTCGCACCCATCGGAATATTTCAGACGGATGCTGACTTTAAACTGACTTACGCCAATACTTACTGGCAGGTGATCACCCGCTGTCCTCTCAAGAAAACTCTGGGAAGCTCATGGCTTACACCAGTGCTCAAGGAAGATCGGGAACGCGTGGTGAAAGAGTGGAAGGAGAAGATGAAGCAAAGCCAGGAATGCTTCACCCAATGCCGGATACTGAGACCCGATGGGGAAATCCGCTGGGTAGAGTTTCGTTCGCGCCTTTTATATCAGGAAGGGGGCCGAATAATTTTTGGAACCATCGAAGACATCACCGCCCATCGGGAAATGGAAGCTCAGCTACAGGAACACACTGAGGAACTGAAAAGAAGCAACCTGGACCTTGAAAGCTTCGCCACGATTGCCTCGCATGACTTAAAGGAACCTCTGCGCAAGATCACGGCTTTCGGGAATCTATTGAAAACATCCGTTTTGCAGAAAAATGAAGACCAGGTGTTGTATTTTCTCGAACGCATTCAGAAAGCTGGAACACGGATGCAAGGTCTCATCGATGATCTTTTACAACTATCAAGAATCTCGATTGAATCGCGACCCTTCCAGCCCGTGGACCTGGACGCGGTGGTGACAGAAGTGATTTCCGACCTGGAATTGATCATCAACAAGTCGCAGGCGATCATTCAATTCACCCCCCTGCCCCGGCTGATGGCGGATGAAGCCCAGATGCGTCAGTTGTTTATGAATTTTCTTGGGAACGCTTTGAAGTTTACCAGGGAAGGTGTGCCTCCAAAAATCCGGGTGAATGTTGAAAGGCTGGAAAATTGTGATTGGGTTTTTTCCATCGAGGACAATGGCATTGGCTTTGACATCGCCCATTTTGAACGAATCCTCAAACCCTTTGAACGTCTGTTCGGCAGAGGTCAGTACGAAGGAAGCGGTATGGGGCTGGCCATTTGCGACAAAATCATCGCCCGGCACAAGGGATCTCTATCCGCAACCAGTGAGCCTGGCAAAGGCACCACTTTTTCATTTTCCATCCCTAATAAAATCTGACGCCTCTCCATGAGGTTCTCAAAATGCTTGCCGAATTGTTTTGATCTCGTCTCTTTCGATCAGGTAGAATAAGGGTGCCTCTTAAATCACCTCTGGTTACAACGTGGCCCATTCAATGTGATGTGTTTGAGTTGCCTGATCCAAAAGGACATCAGATCATGAGAGGCTCTTGAAAATCCAAAAGGATATTAATTTCGGGACGGAGAACTCCATCTCGAAATCGGGAAATTTTATCCAGTAGCCCCTGGGAACTTCAGGCAGGAAAGGAAAAAATCATGTTTAAGGGAAAACAGCGAACACCGATTCTGGTACTTGCAATGCTGACCGTTGCAGGCTGGGCGTTATCACCTTTAGCTGTCGGGGCCGCAACTTCCGGTAGTTATGCCCATCCTGACATTAAAGGCCCGGACGAAGGCAACCCCATGGGGCGGGCCTTGCGGTTGGTGGTTCCACCGTCGGCAAAAGAAGGCAGTACCAGCAAAGCCAAACCCTCGACCAAAAGGGAGGGCAGTGCAAAAAAAGGCTATGGTCCCGGTGCACACCCTAAAAAATATAAAGAAGGCAGTGCTGGCAAAAAATACGGTCATGGTCATGGCAAAGGCTATCGCGGTCCTTCTTCGCACCACGGCAAAAAACATCACGCCAAAGAAGGTAGCAAGAAGAGATATGGTCATGGCAAGGGATACGGTCACAAAAAAGGCCATAGCATGGGTGGGCATCACGGGAAAAAAAGCGGCAGTCACAGTGCCCACGCAAGCTCCGGGCATGGGAGGCATGGCTATCAAGGGCACAAAACCAACCCGTTCCGCCATATTTTAAAGTTTCGTGAAAAACTGGGCTTGACCTCAGGGCAGGTAAAGTCCATCATGCGCATGCGATTCAACTGGGAGAAACAGCGCATCAAGTTAGGTGCCGATCTCATGATCGCTCACATGGAGCTGGACCGGTTGGTTCACTCAGGCGTTCTTAACGAAGCCAAGATGCACGAGATGGCAAAACTGATCGGCGGACTCAAGATGCAAAAGGTGCAGATCATGGTGGAAGCCAAGATCGCCCTGCTCAAGGCACTCACCGAAGAGCAACGCAAGCGGGTCGCCGAGGTCCATTCGCGGCATTAAAAACTTAAAAACTAAAGAAGAAACTAATCGGGGCGTGGCGCAGCCTGGCTAGCGCACCTGCTTTGGGAGCAGGGGGTCGGAGGTTCAAATCCTCTCGCCCCGACCAAATAAGACAATGGGTTACGGCTTCGGCTGTAGCCCATTTTTTATTGCGGGTAGCAGTATGGGTAGCATTTGAGCGGGAATTGGACAATCTGTGGGCCGTTTTCATTGCCCAATTGGTCAACCTGAGATTATAATCGGCCAATTCATCTATTAGGAAGTTCAAATGCACTGGCCCTGTTGAAGCTATTGCCTCATGTGAAGGATAAAATTACCAGTAGGCCATGAACAATTTAGAGCAGGAATTTTTTAAGGAAGTGCCCGAGGAATGAACTAACCAAGGGGAAATATGAAGAAGCTAATAACTCTTATAGTTTTCATTTCTATCTTGATTTCAATAAATATTGCCGCCGCCTTAGACACGAAAAAGCTATTTCGGGATACGTCTCCATCAGTTGTTCTCATTATGAGCTTTGATAAAAACAACCAGCCGCTAGCAATAGGGTCCGGGTTTTTTGTTGGTGATGGGACAAAAATCGCAACGAATCTTCATGTTGTTTCAGGGGCTGACTCAATTTTAATAAAACTACCAAACAAAAAGATTGCCACAGTTAAGGCTCTTTTGAGTTTTGATAAAGCCAATGACCTCCTTTTAATGAAATCATCGGAAAAGGGTCAAGCATTGACGCTTTCAAGGGATGTGCCAGAAATAGGAGAAGACATAATTGTCATTGGGAATCCCAAGGGATTGGAGGGGACACTATCAAAAGGAATAATAAGTGGTATCCGAAATAAAAAAGATTCCCTGTATTATCAAATTACTGCCCCAATTTCCCCAGGAAGTAGCGGTGGGCCTGTAATCAATGAGAAGGGAGAAGTAATTGGGGTGTCAACTTTTCAGTTCATCAATGGACAAAATCTGAATTTCGCTATGCCCTCAGCGTATATACATAAGCTTCTGAGAACATCAAGCCGGAATAGAGATTACCAACTTCTTTTAGAAATGGATGGCTTTAATGAAAAACTAATTCCTAATGCAGAGAAATTAAACGCTTGGGAACTTTTCTTATCTAGCAACCCTAGTAACAACAATTTTTCCAATCATGCTAAGAATAGAATACAAGGACTGAAAAATATTACACCTTTTAAGGACAGAATACCGACTCAATTTAAACCCATAGAATTCGATTTCAAGCCAGAACCACATGCTGACATGGATAAGGAGGCAATTGAGAAAAGTCCCAATCCTAAAAGGAAGGCTGAAAACCCGCCGCGAGGCTCCCAAGTTGATATGATAACCGAAACCATCGCTGGCATTGGGGACATTTATTACCCCAAAGCTACAACGCTAGAAATTGCTCAAGCCAACGCTGAAAAAACACGAAGTCAATATAACCACGAAAACAGATGGACACGTGTTAACAAATGGGTGAGTTCAGACTCTAAAACAGGGCTAATGTGGATGACGCATGATTTTAGAAATCTAGAGAAAGGGTCCCCTGGTGGATGGCGGGGAGCAAAAAACTGGGTTGGAAAAATTAACCGGAGTAAATATGGGGGATATGTTGATTGGAGGCTACCATCCCTCAATGAATTAACTGAAATCTATGACCCAAATCGTGGCCATTTTGCTTTTCACGGTCAACAAAAAGTGGGGTATCCACCCCCGTTTGAAAACAAGGGTGGATACTGGTATTGGTCTATGGAAACTGAAGGGTCAAATAACGCATGGGTTTTTGGCTTTTTTTCAGGAGTACCAGCACTGGCAGATAAGGAAGTGCCGTACTTTTTTGGTAGTGCTCGATTAGTACGCTGAGTGAACGGACGTTGGTTTTTTTATAGTTTGATCGGGAGGGTAAAATGAAAAATTTATTAAAAATATCTATTCTAACCTTTGTGGCATTTTTTTTTCTAAATGGATTAGGAGCCAACGAATCTAAAGGACAACTTTTTGGTTCTCCTGAATTAAACTGGGAAAAGGTCTTGATCGAACTAAAAAAAATCAATGCCCGTCTGGTGTTCTTGCACAATAAGGGATTGCCGACCCTGCATCGCAATCAGGCTGAAATGATGGATCAGATGAGAAGTCTGCGCAATATGTTGCCTGGCACTCAGGGAATTACGCAAGACATGGAGCCAATGGTGGCTGCCAATCAGGAGCAGTTCCAGCAGATGACGCAGAATAACGAGGCGGCCTTGGCGGCCATGAAACTGCAAATGGACAAACAGGCCGACAGGACCGGACAGGTGATCGGTCACCTGAGCAAAATTCTGGAGGCGAACGCAAATCAATTCCAGGCATTGAATACCCGATTGGACAATATGGGGAAAGACTTAAAAGAAACCAAGGAGCGGTTGGCCGTTTTTTGATTTTTTTACCCCAAAAAATTTAATGGGCCCGTAAAATTACTTTTCTATAGGAAAGCTTGGAGTTCAAAGCCGAAATCCAAAAGCCCCGGATTTAATATTGGTCTTGATCATCAAATTCTCATGAGGCATTTGGTTTATTCGTAGGATTGATTTTTGAAAACCCCCGGCCTATATTGGTTGTGGAGCTTGTCCGTCCTATGTGGGGCCGGAGGCCGCCCTTGGGTGGCATTCATCCCCCGTAGGCTCAATCCCTCCCTTGGAGGGGCCCAGCGGGCAAGCTTTTCTTAAAGAAACGCCTCCGGGCTTGCCTCCGGTACGCCTGACTGCCTCGGCAGTGGCCCCGGTTCTGATGGGTGCCCGGAGGTTTTTTCTCTGACCGAAGATTGCACTACGAATATTTGATTGAGTCGACGTTCTCTTGGTAGCGCGGGAGTTATCTCCTTGGTGGCCTTGGTCACCTCCCCTGAGCAATGCGTCGACTCTTTCTCTTTCAAAAAACCAATTCTGTCAATAAAACTCATTACTCGGCCAGTTTAATGATCCGTTTTATTTTAAATCCTCCGATTGATGCGCCATGTTTTTGTCTTTCTACAGATACAAACTCTTCTGAAATCCAATGAAAGTTTCTCGAATTCGCGAAACACTCCCGAGATGAACCGTGGCATCGCTGACTGCGTTGTACTTGAGTTCCAGTAAGTGCGGTAACTTTTCCTGATCCAGTTCCCTCACACCTTCCTTGACATACTGCTCCAGCACGAAGTCCAAGAATGCCTGTAGCTTCTCGTCATACTCTGAGAATATCTGATCCTTATGCGTTTCAACACGTTCCTCGCGTGTAATAGGTGCCAGTGCAAAAGCGATATAAGCCAGCACATCGAACAAGTCACTCTTTTCCGCGTTAATCATGCTCCTGATTTCAGCGAGTTGCTCACCGCCATAGCCCTTCTCGGCTAAACTTTCCAAGAGTGCCTTACGTGTATCCGGCTGGCTCCACAGCTTGCGAAGTTCATCCTCATCTTTGAAAAATTCCGGCAGGTCACCAAACAGCCGCTGTATGAATTCCGCCGCTGACATGGGTTTGCCGTCAGGATTCCAGAATGTGGTCGCCACCATGTGCTGAATGGTGCGCTCTTTTCCATCGGCGAGTTTAATTTTTATCTTCTTTATTTTTTTGCAGACACAGGGAGCTTCCCCACATACCGGACATTCTTCAGGTGGGCACTCACAGGGTCGCTGACCGCATACTGGACAATCTTTGGGTTGTGGTGTCTCGCAGACACAGGGACTTTTGTCGCAACGCTTGCAAGGCTCCGGCTCCAACGGTTCTCCATCCCATTCAGCATCGTTGAAATGTTCATAGGCTTTTACGAAGTCGTAAACGGTGAAGTAGTCCTTGCCATCGAACAGCCGGGTGCCTCGTCCAATGATCTGTTTGAATTCGATCATCGAATTCACGGACCGCATCAGCACGATGTTGCGCACGTTACGCGCATCCACGCCAGTGGAAAGCTTCTGCGACGTGGTGAGGATCGTAGGAATAGTTTTTTCATTGTCCTGAAAGGTCCGCAAAAACTGTTCGCCGAGTTCACCGTCATTAGCTGTCACCCGGACGCAGTAATTCGGCTCCTTGCTGGTCTTCATCTGATTAATCAGATCACGCACCGCAAGCGCGTGGTCCTGGGTTGCACAGAAAACGAGGGTCTTCTGGCTCTGGTCGATGGCATCCATGAAAATTTCCACCCGTTTTTTTTCACGCGCCTTGATCTCAATGACGCGATTAAAATCGTCTTCAACGTAACGTTTTCCTTCTTCAACTTCTCCTTCAATCAACTGGTCATCCGAGGTGTAGATATAATCATCAAGTGTGGTGGCGATCTGGTTCACCTTGAAGGGTGTCAGGAAGCCGTCATTGATGCCTTCCCTCAAGGAATAAACGTAAACCGGATCGCCAAAATAAGAGTAGGTGTCTACGTTGCCTTCGCGCTTGGGTGTTGCGGTGAGTCCAAGCTGAACGGCAGGAGAGAAATATTCAAGAATGCCGCGCCAATTGCCCTCGTCATTGGCCCCGCCCCGGTGACACTCATCGATGACGATAAAATCGAAAAAGTCTGGTGGATACTCGCCAAAGTTGGGTGCGGAATTGCCCTCAGCATCACTGCCCGACATGAAAGTCTGAAAGATGGTGAAGAAGATACTACCATTCTTTGGCACACGGCCTTTTTTTCGTATTTCGTCTGGTGCAATACGAATCAGTGCATCTTCAGGAAATGCAGAAAATGCATTGTAAGCCTGGTCGGCCAGTATATTGCGATCAGCCAGAAACAGAATGCGTGGTCGGCGGGTTGGCTGGCGGCTAATATTCCAGCGGCTGTGAAACAGTTTCCATGCAAGTTGGAAAGCGATGAAAGTTTTGCCTGTACCCGTTGCCATGGTGAGGAGAATGCGTTCTTTATCCTCAGCAATTGCCTCCAGTGTTTTGTTGATCGCGTTATGCTGATAAAAACGAGCCTCCCACTGGCCGCCCTTATCCTCGAATGGCACTTCACCAAAACGGTCGCGCCAAACATTTTCTTCCGCGAAGGTCTGCTTCCACAATTCATCAGGCGTGGGATAACGATCCACATAGTTTTCCGCACCGGTCTGCATATCGATCTGATAAATGCCGTCACCGTTGGTGGAATAGGTGAAACGGGTTTCGAGTTTCTTTGCATATTTTTTTGCCTGTCCAACGCCTTCTGTATCGGGTAGGTCGCGCCGCTTCGCTTCAATGACAGCGAGCTTTTGCTCTTTGTAGAACAGCACGTAGTCGGCAATATCCTGTTTGGCTCGTTTGCCCGCGCCCTGCAATCGGCCCAGAGTAATGATTACCTCGCGTCCCACCCGGCTACCGTCCACCACACCCCAGCCTGCTTCTTTCAAGGCGGGGTCGATCAATTCGGCTCTAGTTTCAGCTTCGTTCATGGTTTTGTGCCTTTGTTACCTTTCAATCAAAACCCAGTCAAGAAAGAATAGCCCCACTACTGGAGGATAACCCCTTGTTTTAATTGAATTCTCATAGGGGACTGCACCGTAAACCTCCTGATTAATCAAAACACAATCAAGAAAATACCCTCCACCGCAAACGGGCAACCCATTGACTTTATTAGCTTTTTATTGCGAAATCGAACCTTGGACCTACGGATTAGTCAAAACTCAATCAAGAAACTTCATCATCCCCAGAAGGGTAAATATCCACCCCTTGGGTGGTCCGGATCAGCAACCTTGATCCTGCCTTCAGCCAATGCAGCTTTAATTACTTGGCTCGCCTGCGCGGCATTTTTCTTCTCTATTCCAAAGCGTTGGCAAAGGGTCGCATTTTTCATTTTCTCCCCGCTCAACCATTTCAAAATAGCGTGTTGGTAGCAGGCAAGGACACGCTCTGAATGGTTCATTTCTGCAAAAGAACGCGGACCATACAAAATGACCTGTGTTGATCCCCCTCCTGCCTGAATTTTAAGAGGTGGAAGCTGGAAGACTTCTATGCTCGCCACAACTTTATCAAGCCCACTCCCCTGCTCTTCGCAAAAACCCATGCGGCGCATCAGGGAAGCCAGCATTTCATTCCGGGAGCGTGGCGGCAGGTCGATCATCCGGTCCGGTCGTATAAGCGGCTCACCAGGATTGGTTATTTCAATCCGGTCTTCAAACAGTTCGACCTGGGGACCTGCGCCCTGTATCGTCATGTCCTGATGGATCAATGCATTGGCAATGAGTTCACGTATGGCGATTTCAGGAAAAAGAGGCCGACTCTCCCTCAGCGCGGCCCCAATATGTTCGTTCACTGGTAAAAGTCCATTGATAAAGCCAACCAATCCTTCAAAGCCGGAAGCATAGCCCTTTATTCCGTCACGACGATGGGTCACGGTAGCTGATTTATTTTTTCCACCATAAGCAACAAAACGAACACTTTTTCTGGCAAGAGAGCTGTCAAACTTACCAAGGTCGGTAGCAAAAAGAATCGCTCCCAGATTGGTGATATTCCAGCGTCCACCGACATCTTTAGCAATCAACTGATCCGCTTCCAATCGTTCCAGAATACCTGTCTTTTGGTCCGGAAGATTTTGATCGGTCAGGTTGAAATATTTAGGATAATCAAGAAGCTTCAAAACCTCATCCGCGTCCAGGTAGGATTTTGCGTTTTCCTTTTCCCATCGATAGGGCCGGAGATTGTTAATCAGCTTTTGGAACAGTTCAGGGTGGTCAGAAAGTTTAGGTGTAGCACTGCCTATGCGGCAATAGGCCGTTCCAGAAAATTCGACGGGCGCGGAGGTTGCGGCTGGAATCTCCAAAATGACAATCCTGCCGTTGGGGTGCCCGACAGTCCGAAATGAAAATGCAAGGCCGGGTTTAAGCTTTTTGGTCAGCCAGAACTGAAAGTCCTCATTACCGACTTTTTGCACATCCGGGTTGAAGGTTGTTCCGGTGACTGCATGGCTGGCATCATCAATCCCCCACAAAATGTAGGCTATCGCTTGCTCATTGATTCTGGCGGCATTTGATAAAGCCGAACTTAAAACTCCAATTAGTTTAGGGTCGGCATTGTTTTGTTTAAATTCGATACAAGTAGATTCTGCGTCCGCACTGCGCAGTTCATCAATCAGGGCAATATCGCGGCTTGGCTTTGCAAACCCGTGACTGGCAGGATTGCCTGGAATGGGTTCATTCATGCGACAGCCTCTTCCTTGATGGCTGTTTCAAGCTCCACCATCAGTTCACCGGAGAAGGCTTTTTGCAGGAGGGATTGTTTGAGTTCAGTAAGGGCAGTGAGTTTTTGTTGGTAGATCGCTTTGAGGCATTGAGTTGTGGCAGATATTTCGTCAAGTTCGGCGACTGCTTTTTTCTGCTCTGACAAAGGTATTTTTGGTACCAAAATGCTTCGAAGAACTTTTAAGGAAACAGTCTTTTGAGCGGTTCCAGTTGCACCGTTTTTGGCTTGCTGAAAAACACTTGGCGACATCAACAAGTAATAGAGCCAAAAACCATCAATATCGTCTCTTGGCCTTACTAAACCTATGTGCCGTTGAAAACAAAAGTCTCGTTTTTCATGAACTATCACAGGGATGCCAAACGACCCTGTCACTGTATAGAGGACATCTCCAACTCTGGGTCTTTTGTTTGGTTTTAGGTTCTGAAAATATTCTTCTGGAACCGTGAACGTATCAGAGAAATCAATTTTATTTGTCTCTTTATGGATATTTGAAATCGTGATGAATGGGATTCCAGCGGGTGATTTTGGAGGCGGCGAATGATCGCCATCAGTTATATCTGTTGCCAAATCGGAAAGCTTAACCATTTCCAACCCTTCACCCTTTTGGGTGAAGATGCCGTTTAAATAGCTTTCAAACAATTCGCGGGCGTTGGCGAGGTTCTTTTCTGCATTGGCGACCGCCACCGCGATCCCCTCAAACGCTTCATCGAGAATGGCAACAATGCGCTTTTGTTCAGGGAGGGGGGGGAGGGGGAATTGAAGACTTTCTATTTGCCCTTTATTGATTGAAGAAAAAACAGCACCTTCATTTCCAATTATTTCAGGCTGCTTTTGTAGAAGGCCGTAAAATAGGAAATCCCGGTCAATTTCATTTTTTGGGCGTATTGCGGCAAGCCCACGCCCTATACAAATTTTTTCTGTCGCAAAATTAATAGGCCCAACCGGAGCGCGAACGGACATAAGTATATCACCGGCCTCAGCCTCCTTGGTTATCTGAGAAGTCCATTTTTGAGGAGTACAAATATATTTGGCTCCAAAATCTTTTTTGCCCTGATAAAACGGAAGTCCTTCACCGCGATCATTGTAATTCTTCCCCTCGGGAGATTGGCCTGCAATCACATCGCATATTTGACCTAAACTATATTGCTTCCATCCCTTCCTCATTTCATCACCATTGAGGTTAGGGCTAAGATAGTAATCTGTAAAAAAAAGCTGAGGGCTATACACACCAACCCAAAATTCCCCCAAAACTTATAACGCTTTATTTTTACTTTTTCTTTCTCATCCACTTCCTCCGAAATAATAAAAGTTGCCCCACCCGTATCTGTTTGCCGTGGAATACCAAAGAAGAAAATTAAAACCGTTCCAATAAAACCCGATATCGGGCTTATGTATGAGAGGAAACTGATCACAGCATCCCCCGAATACCATCAAGGATTTTCGGACTTTCCGCATCGAGGGCGGTAATTTCCGCGATGATCTCTTGCGGCTCACGCAGTGGGGCTTCCTCGGCCTTATTGGGATTTTTCACCGACAGGTCAAACGTGTCCGGGGCAATATCTGCCTCACTGACCGACCAGGATTTTTCGGACTCTGCAAAGCTTGTTTGCAGTTCGACAAATTCTTTCAGGTCATCGTCATTAAGTGCGTTGGTTTTGCCCAGATTGCGACCCGGATCAAGTTGGTAATACCAAACCTTGCGCGTTGGTGCGCCTTTCTCGAAAAACAGCACGACAGTTTTCACCCCGGCTCCCAGGAACGTACCGCCCGGACAATCCAAAACGGTGTGAAGGTTGCAACTTTCCAACAGTTCCTGACGCAGTGCTTTTGATGCATTATCGGAATTCGATAAAAAGGTGTTTTTTATCACCACCGCCCCCCTACCCCCGGCTTTCAAGTGCTTGATGAAATGTTGCAGGAACAGGAAGGCCGTCTCGCCAGTCTTGATCGGAAAGTTTTGTTGCACCTCTTTGCGCTCTTTGCCGCCAAAGGGTGGGTTGGCGAGGATTACATCGAAGCGGTCCTTTTCCTGTATGTCGGCAAGGTTCTCCGTTAGCGAGTTGGTGTGGATGATATTGGGTGTATCAATCCCGTGCAGGATCATGTTCATGATCGCGATCACGTAGGCGAGGCTCTTTTTCTCCTTGCCATAGAAAGTCTTGGTTTGCAGTTGTTGAAGCTGGCTGGTGGTCAGATCACCCTTTCTTATGTAGTCATAAGACTCGCACAGGAACCCGGCGGAACCAACCGCACCGTCATAAATGCGTTCGCCAATCTTGGGCTTTGTTATTTGAACCATGGCGCGGATAAGCGGACGTGGCGTGTAATATTCCCCGCCGTTGCGCCCGGCATTGCCCATGTTTTTGATTTTGGCTTCGTACAGATGGGATAGCTCGTGCTTTTCCTTTTGCGAGCGAAAACGCAGAGCGTTCATTAGTTCCAGGGCATCCCGCAAGCTATAGCCGCTCTGAAACTTGCTTTTGATCTCACCGAAGATTTCCCCAATTTTATATTCAATCGTATCGGGACCGGTCGCACGTTGTTTGAAACCTTTCAGGTAGGGGAAAAGCTTTTCATCTACATATTGAATCAGATCATCGCCGGTCAGTGCTTTGTCGTGGTCAAAAGAGCCATCCGCTTTCTTTGGCGCGGCCCAGCTCGACCAATGGTGAGCATCATCAACGATAAATTCATAAGTTTTCCCAACCAGTTCGGCCTTCTTGGTGCGCTCCTGCTCAAGGTCGTCCAGGTATTTCAGGAACAGCATCCATGACGTTTGCTCGGTGTAGTCCAGTTCCGTTGTACAGCCCGCCTCTTTCCGGAGCACGTCATCGATATTCTTAAAAGTTTGCTCGAACATTGGCATTTAATGGGTTCCTTGGCCTCATGGGTTTGAACTGCGCTGATGTTATCCCAAGGTCAAATGAATGACAAGACGACACTTGGCTTTCTTCGATGGCCTGCGATAGACGACTCTGATAGACAAGAGGAGCCCCTGCTCATCACAGTATGTGCAGGTTAGTTGTTTTAACGAGTAGCGATATCTATGCCAAGGGTACTTGGTGAACGGTGACCAACACTGGGGTTCGATTCATGCGCTATTTAGCCGTCTTTATTATTTTTTGGTCCTGTGTTGTATCTGGTTTTTGAAAATTCACACTCCGCTTGATAAAATTGCGTTGGGCAAGGTGGGGTTTTAAAAATATTCTTTGAGGGTATCCCTTTTTCAATGCCCAAAAGTTCATTCCAGCGTTCACTGATCGCCGTTTTAACTTTTGGAGTCTCGTCTTCCAGGAGTTTTTTTAATCGCTCTCCTTCGACCGGGACAAAACCGTGATCCAAAAGTTCTTCCATTACACATAATTCAGCTTTTTCATCGAGCTGTTCAATTTCAGCCTCACTGAGCTCCAGGCCAAGACCACCATATCGGTTAAAAAAAAGCCCACCAAGGGGGATTTCCAAACCCTCCGGCACGTTTATTTTTCTAAACCGATGAGTTTCTGCCAGCTCAATGACCCACTCGTCATACATAGCCCAAAACTCCTCATCCGTTAAATTTTCCAAGGAATCATCTGGCCTTGTTTGTTTTTCCAAACACTCAACGCGAGACTGAAATTTCTTCATCGCTTTGATTTCTCCAATTCAGCAATCCGCTTTTCAAGTTCAACGGTCTCCAGAACCTTTCGATACCCCTCGATGGTGGCTGACAATGCTTGCGCCTCCGTTGGAGTAATGCTCCCCTCAGCAACCGCATTGGTTATTTTTGCCATCACCTGAACAACATCTTCCGGTTTTTTGATTGCCGGGAGAGCAAGGCTCACGAGCCGGTCTTTTCTCGGTGCCACTACCCGATCAAGAATGATACGTGCGGCTACCAGGTCGCCCTCTTTGGCAGTTTCAATCACCTTACGGGTGATGGCCTCCGCTTCCTTATCCATGATGGATTCCAAAACCAGCGTGGCCCGATTTCGTGATCCTTGAGGCCGTCCTTTCGGGTTCCCTGAACGCCCAGACTTAAACTTTGTATCCTGTTTTTTCCCTGTTTTAACAGACATTCACAATTCCCCTTTCTGCGCGTGTCCCCTCATTGATTGTTCGGAGGTCAACTGACCGCCAAGAATTAATTTTGCCTCAAGCAAGACTTTGGCTTGATCCCTACTCAGTCCCTTGCAAGTGGCAATATCCTGCTCCGTGAAGAAAGGGTGGTCATCCGGCACGATTACACCTCGGTCTCTCGCAAAGTAGACCGCCTTGCCAAGAACAGTCGAATAGATTTGCACGTACCCCCGCTTCCGGTAATCCTCAGCCGCTTGCCGTGCTTGCAGTACGTTTCGAATCCGGAAAATGTAATCCGTTGCTTCACCTTCGGCCTTTTCCTTGGTGGCTCCATTGTCGTTGGCCCACCCCACATAATCTAACCAGATTTGACGCTCAACCTCGGTTAGATGTTCGTGCAGAGGTGTGAGATTTTGAGCCAGACTCCCTGCATTTAAATCAATCAAATCAATTAAACAATGGTCAGAGGGGTTTGATTGATTTAATTGTAGAGTTGAGTCAACTAAATAATCACGCCACCCCATAGCAACTTCCTTCCTCAAAAACCTTCGGATTCACCTTGTGGACAATAGAAGGTCGACCTTGTCCCTTTCTGACCGAGGCCGGATCAGACAGAAAATTATGATCCTGCAATAATACGAGAGACTCAATCAGTCGCTCTACGGTAGGAAAACTCCCCCGCAATGCCGAATGACACTCGCCTCGCGTAAAACTTTCTTCCCCCTGCTCGATGATCCAATCCAGTACCCGCTGGGCACCCCCGTTTCCTTTGTCTGCCGCCGTTCGTGACAAAGCTATTTGGGCATGAGGGATCAGGGCTTCTGCAAGATCAAGAGCCGCCTCCATCTCGCTCAACCCAATTTCAAATGATCCTGCGCCGTACAGGACAACATGGAACAGGCCCGCAATTCTCAAAGCCGCACCGGGCAATTTCCCGGTCCAATCTTGAATAGGTTCGTACTCTCCACTTGGACCTTGATTGCGTTCAATAAACTCTTGGAATGTCTGAAAGCATTCCAGCGCACCGGGTGAAAGTGTGAGGATAAAGGGATGATCTTTGCCGTCTTGAGTAGGCTGGATTTCAAGTAACTGGAATATCCCGGCCCGATATGCACTTTTAACTGTGTCCGGTACCGGGAAATTCTGTCTTACGTTACGCTGACCAATATTTGATTCAGGAATCACATACAGAAAACGGGCAAGAGCACCGAGTCCACGGAATCGCTTTTTAGAGCCTTGCCCCATGTCACTGAGTATTTGTGGTTGGACCGCCAGCCCCAGAGTTAAAGCGGGTTTGTCCAGGTAAGCTGATCGACCCGCCCGGTCCACTCTGACCGCGCCACCAGCATGAGCCTTGAGGAAAATATCAATGTTTGCTTGTCCGTTCGAGTAAAGCCCCGCAAGAATTTCAAAAATCCCGCCTTCATCTGACAAGAGAGACATTTTTTCATCATGCTCAACCAGAAGCCCCTGCAATCGTTCGGGGGTTACGTCTGCCGTCCATAACTGAGGAGTCCTGATTTCATCAGGCATATTTTTACGAAGCTCGGCTACCTCCTCGATAATTCTTTGTCGATCATGCGGGTCTTCTTTTTTTGCCGCATCTAACTCCAGCTTGTCGATTCGCTTTTGTGTCACCATGCGCGTAGCCGTTCGTTTTGATATTTCATCTTTAGTTTTTTCCGCTTGTTCACACTCCCACTCAAGTAAAGGGGCCGTCATTGCAGAAGTCACCGCCGATTTTCTGGAGGCCGGAGGCATTACCGTTAGCGTCCACAGGCAAAGCGGTTCGGAGTAATCAATCCCAAAGGGGGAAACCTCGAACTTCTTTTGAACGCAAGTGGCCACCACCGAGAGGCCCATCATGACCGCCATCGCCGGAGGTGTTTGGGTGCTTTTGCTCACGGCTTGCACGTACTCACCCAGCCAGCCGGGGAGGAGGTCTACCCTGATCTCTGGAGTTTGAATCACCCCCAGAGGAGACGGGTCATCCCATTCGCAATCCGTGTTTGTCGCGAAAACCGGCACCGCAGAATCCATGACAATATTTGACGCGCCCACCCCGTTATTCTGCATGAGCCACCGCCTTGTTTGCGTTCAGTGCGTCCAACCAATCAACTCCCTTTTCACCTTCAGGAATGGCTATCGGCGGAACTGCAAACCGGACCGCTCGCCCTTCTTTCAGCAATCGTTCTGCAAGCCGCTCTCCGGCCCCCTGTCCAGCCCCGCTTAAATCCTTGTCCACGGCAATCAATATGTCCCGTGCAAACTCCAGAAGCTTTACGCGCTCCAGCAAAACCGCATTACCACAAGCCCAAACGGGCTGACCATTTGTTAATTCATGAACGGCTAAGGCAGTCTCGATGCCTTCAGCCAAGATAAGCGGAGTATCGGGTTGGTGAGGGAAAAGTTGAATTGCGGAGCCACTTATTGAATCAACGCACTTCCATATTTTCCGGGGACGTTCAACAGAAGCCTTGAGTGGTTCGTTCGGGTCGAGGTAGGTAACATGCAATCCGACAAATTCACCGTCACGCATAAAGCAAGCTACCATGGTAGGAAACACGCCCTCTCGCCGACCATCGGCATTGATCGAACGGAGTTCGGGGTGTAGCCGGATTGCTTCAGGAATAGGAACACTCAAATCCCGCTTTTCCAAATAACGCCGAACAGTTCCATCGTCTTGAATCGTTTCAGACCAAATACGAGATAACCATTCACGCTCTTGGCTCCAGTCTTTCGGTTTTGGTGCTTGGTAGGGAGGTTTTTGTATTTGCTTGAAAGGGCTTGTCGCCTCGCCAGTCAAGCCAAGGTATTCCCCGATCAATTCCAGTGTTTGTGGGAAGGTCCAGCCGTTGATCCACTGCAAAACGGCGATACCATCCGGGAATGATCCGCATGAATTGCAAATGCCGCCACCAGTTTCCGCCGCGTCTGCAAACAATCGAAAACCGTCACGCCCGCCGTGGGCAGGGCAAGGGACGTGCCGCCCAGGGCGTTCGACTGCCGGGGCCAACTCTACGGCCAATGCGGGCAGGATTGACAGCCACTGACCTGTTGCGTGTTGCTTTATAATCTGCGCGTCTAAACTTTTCATGCGTTACCGCCATCAACGCCGACCACGCGAGGTCTAGATTCTAGCCAATCTTCAATTTCATCTTTCCTCCAGCCGACGCTGTTAGCCCCCAATTGGACGCGGCTTGGGAATTTCCCAGCGTTCTCCATCCGCCATCTGGTGACGCGACTTAAAGCTGTCATTCTCTTAACCTCAGGTTCTCGCAAAATCTCCATTTTTTTCCTCAAGAAATTGAGTGAAGTATTCAAGCGGCTTCCCACTTGTTCATGAGGCTAAGATATTCGCTTTGCTTTGGAGTGTCAGGGACGTTATGAAATTTATTTTATTTCTATAATGTCCCCAAACGGAGAGAGGGGGGGGAGTTATTGGCGGGATTGAGAGAAGGCCTTTTTAGAGATACCAGTGTCGGAGAGTTGCTTCATTTTTCATTAAGCGGAGAACCCTCTTCTTGGCCCACTCAGCATCTTTTTGGGCCTTTACCATGGCGACCTCAGTGAGCACAGCCTGAGTGAGGCCTTCTGTTATTGAGTACAACGGATCTCCAAAGGAGGGCATGGGAACAGGGTTTTCAGCGAAAGTTAATTCCAGCCAGTTGTCGTCTGAAAATTTTGGATTGGTGTAGCCCCGGAATAGAAGAGTCAGTGTGAAAAGCAAACTATTGACCTCTGGTTGTTTAGTGTAGGCCTGACGTTTCAATGGGCTCTTGAACTCAAGAGCACCCATGACGCGCCAACATTGCTCAATATCATGAGTGAGAGTATGTTCCAGCCTCCTAAGCCCGTCCTTGAAGACGGAGAGAACGCACCTGAAGTCCTCGGTGGTGAGACCTGATAATCCCTCGTCTAAACAAAAAATCCCTTCCAATTCTTCGCTGTAGTCGCGTGAGAAGCTTTCGAAATCACTAATGGCTCGTTCCTGCACCTTAATGTCTTTCTGTAGTTGTCGAACAAGATTCCTCTGGTCAGCCGCTCTGTCTGGGATCAGTTTGGTTGAGTAGTTCGCCGCCGCAAAACAGATTTGAGCGACCGTGCTCACCAGTAGCGTTTGCGCTTCCTTGCTCCGCACTGGCTTAATATTTTCAACAAGACTAAGTGCCTTGTAAAAATTACCGCCTTCTACATAATTTTCATTTATCCATTTTTCATATTTATTATTCAATTCTTCATGGAAGGATATATCGCCAGTACTTTTTTTTTCTTCATTGATGGACCCTGTGGTTTCTTCGGATGGCATACGCACTCCTTCTAGCACCTTCCATGATGGGCCAGACCAAACCGGGTGAAGGGACCCGGCCTGTTCCCCGTCGGGTAAGGTCTGGTTTTAGATATTTACGATTTTGGTTTTTTCTCTTGAGAGTATATTTCGCAAAACACGATCCCATTTGTTCATAGCATTTTTCTTTTCACGGTCATAACCGTAGCGGTCATAAACTTTCGTGATACCTGGCTCCCGGTGATTAATTATTTTCCGTACAATCTCTCTCGGTATACCGTTCCTTGTCATGTGGGAGCTTGCGGTCCGCCTTAAATCATGGGGGGCGAAGGCTTCATCAAAGCCGAATACATCTTGGTTTTTCCGCAGTGCTTGGCTCAAGGATCGGGTGGTAATGGGCTTCCTCCCCCCTCCTCGTGGGGATGGAAACAAGAAAGAGGAGTCCCCGGAAAGGGCCTTGATTTCGCTCAACAGGTCTCTTGCCCACTGCGTGAGGTAAACCCGATGGGACAACCCGTTTTTTGTTTTCTCTTTCGGAATGGTCCACCAATTTGACTCCAGATCAAACTCGGGCCATTCAGCCTTTGCCACCTCGCTTTTTCTTTGGAGAGTCACAAGAAGAAATTTCAAGGCAAGTTTGGTGCCTTCTGTCATTGCGCAATCTTTCAGCCTCAGCCAGAATAATTCAGTCTCATTCTCGTTTAAGTGCCTGTCCCGCTCTTCTTCTTTACCTCCGGGTCTTTCTATCGGGTGGCACGGGCTTCCCCTAACGATGTCCCGCCCGATTGCAAAATTAAACATCCTGCGCAGAGCACTTAATGTCCTGTTGGCCATCACCGGCGATCCCCGGTCAACGATCTGATCTAAAATCAAAATCACATCCCGACGCTTAATATCCTCAGCCTTGCGGTTCCCCCATTTCGGGACAATATCCTTTTCAAGGATGCGCTTCTCCTCTTTCCAGCCCTTATTATTTTTTGAACGCTTTTCAATATATTCCTTTACCAACCCCTTTATCGTGCTGGCATCCCTGCCATGCCTGTTAGAATTCACACGTTCCAGACCCGGATCAATGCCCTTGTCTAGCTTTTTTTTGGCCTCCGCATGTTCTGCGTGGGCCTCCGCCAGAGTCATTGCCGGAAATTTCCCAAGAGTCATTCTTCGGGAAGCTCCCTTGAAGCGGTACATGTATATCCACGACTTCCGGCTTTTGGGAGAGACACGGACACCAAACCCTCTCCCGTTTGCTTCCCATTCTTCATAGCGTTCTTCTTTGGGCTTTAATGCCTTTACCTTCGCGTCCGTGAATTTCATGTTATGGGTTCTCTGGGGCGGTCTATTGGGGAAAAGGCATCAATCTGCTACCCACAAATTCCTGGGTAGCACTATGGGTAGCATTCTAACCTTAATACTATGAAACAGCAAGAACAGAGAAGAGCCAGCTATAATGCCTTAAACTGGTATTTTATGAGGGCTTAGGCTGTCCATGACGTTTCATTATTTTTCAAAACCCCCTGCTTTTAGAGCAGGGGGTCGCAGGTTCAAATCCTCTCGCCCCGACCAAATAAAACAATGGGTTACGGCTTCGGCTGTAGCCCATTTTTTATTTTGGGTAGCGTTTGAGCGGAAATTAGTATGACGTTGCAATTAGTTTGGGATTCGTTGGCAGTTATAGTGGGATTTTTTTTAAATATGAATTCAAAAATGGCGCGGTCCTTGTGTAAGGGTGCCCCTTAGTGTAACCCTCCCCTTTTAAAATATCCCGATTCAAAAAAATACTAACCCAACTGCCGGTTCATTTTTTGGGGAGAAGGCCAAGGCAATAATATTCCCATCAAGACAGCTTCCCCGCAAAAACATATAACCTATTGATTTAATTAATATTAAATTTATTTTAAATTCTAACTCAAGCCCATTCATTTTCCTGCACCCCTAAGTATAAATCTTTCAATAAGTTATATAGACTTAAGTTTACACCTCATAAAAACAATAAGTTGTAGGCCATGCTCTCTAAAAATATATCATCCAGCGATTGTGATGGCTATTCGTTGATAACCAATTGAAAAATTTATACTTATTATATTTTCAAAATGCCTGTTGAGTCTTCCTCTAGTGACCAAAAAACCATAACTAATTGAAAAATTGTATTTTATTTGCTAGCCTATTGTTAACCAAAAAATTTAAATGAGCTTGAGTGATCAGCTTTTTTTTTCGTCACAAGGTAGCTTTGAGGAGAGCAGAACTCCCCGATTCTTCCTATCGGCTGACCATATAAAAAGCATTAGGTGGAAGCGTTTTTTATTTCCCCCTCACTTTTCCCGGCTTTTTCTTAGCTCTATATTTTCAATGGGTTTTGGACGAGGTTTCAGGATCAAAGTCCTCCAAACCGTTTCATTTCTTAAAACCATGAGAATTTGTTTAATCACAGACACAGCTCTTAAGCAAGGGGATGAAATCCTCCAGGGATTTACAGGTCATTCCTTGCAACAGGAATCGAGCATTGGTAAAGCGTTTCTCTATGAAGTTGATTATATGGCGGTTTTGGTCGAAGACGAGGGGAAAGCTGTTTCCACCTTAAAGCGGATTAAAAGTGATTTGAATTTATTTTTAAAACCATTATTGGTTTTGGGCTATAAAAATCTGGAAGCTTATAAAAGCTTATCGGATGAACAAATCCTGCTCCCTGTAAAAGCCTCGGAAATTTCTAATAAGCTGGACTCTTTAAATTCCATCGCTGAAAAATTTCAGGATTTTAATAACAATCTGGAGGACCTCAACGAGGACCAGCAAAAAGATATTTGTGTGCTCCGTTATTTGTCCTCGCGAGATGAAGATTTTTTGTCTCCCGAAAGAAATACGCGTTCAAAGGTAGGTTACACGTACCCCCTTTTAAGGTCTTTATACGATGTTGCCATGGGAGAGGAGATTGATCGATTAGAGATCCTTGAAGAAACAGGTTTGATCCGAGGGTCCCCAATAGACAATATCCACACCTGCCCTGAATGTGGGTTGTACAACATTAATTTCAGGGAAGTCTGTCCTGATTGCCAATCGATAAAGATTAATCAGGAAAATACACTGCACCATTTCCGTTGCGCCTATGTTGGAAAAGAAAAGGATTTTGCGAGCGACCATAAATTAATATGTCCCAAATGCCTCAAACGGCTGAACCATATTGGCGTGGATTATGACCGACCAACGGAAAACTTTTGGTGTGACTCCTGTGGGTTGAACTTTTCAGAACCTCAGGTTAGTTGCTTTTGCTTGAATTGTACGAACATTTTTATTTCAGAGGAGGCTGTACATAAATCTATAAAGGAATACAAGATTACACGAAACGGGTATCGGGCCGCCAAGGAAGGATTTTTAACCGAAAGCGGCTGGGTGGGTGTGTTCAGAAAAGAGTTGAACCTTTATCGATATGAAGTTTTTGAGGAAATACTCAAGCTGGAAATTAACAGATGCACCCGGTACAAAAGCCACTCCACCTTGATTCATTTTAGCCTGAGAAAATTGGAAACAGAAAAAACCGCAAATCAATTAAGTGATTATAAATCCCTGCGTCACGATTTGATCCGGATTTTCCAGGACACATTCAGAAATACAGACATCGCCACCGATGTCAGCCCAACGGACAACCTGGTTGTTTTAACCCATACCGATCAGGGCTCGGCAAATCGGGCGATGGAACGGTTAAATGAAAAGCTCAATCTATCTTTCAAAGGAACCATTATTTGCCTGTTCGCATTGCAGGAATTATCCGTCTTTGAAGGGGATCATCACCTTTTGCTCAATCAGTTGCAGGCGAGGTTGGATGAAAAACTGGTCGTCGAAGAAAAAGTTGAAGGGTGAAAGTTATGGCTGAATTTGTCGGTGATATAGTTGGCTTTATACGGGCCCAAAGCCTGGAGTCGTTCGTTCGTATATTTTGGCTGTTTATTTTCACAGATTTGCCTCGATACTTCTTGATGGACATTTACATTTTTGTTCACGAGTTTTGGTTTAAAAAACCAACTCAGGAGCAGAATAACTTTGTTGCCTACCTGAGAAACAGCCCTCCATTAGTATCTGTCATTATCCCAACCCTCAATGAAGCGGATACCTTGCGCTGGACCATCCGGTCCCTGGAGGAGCAAAGCTACAAGAACCTTCAATTGATTGTGGTGGACGATGGTTCGACGGATGGAACCGCTCAATTGTGTTCCAATCTAAAAGCCATATATCCCAATATTAAAATTTACAGAATGGCCGAACGATCCGGTAAAGCGGCGGCGTTAAACTGTGGTCTCCAGTTCGCCGAGGGAGAATTTGTTGTGTTTGTAGATTCTGATACCACTTTTGACAGAGACGCAATTATTAATATATTGACTCCCTTTTATGACCCCCAAGTCGGCGGCATCTCGGGAAATCTTCTGCCAAGAAATGGAAGCCAGAATCTACTGACAACTTTACAACATATAGAATATCTATTTGTCATTTCAATCGGGCGCCGCGTCCGGGGCCGGTTCAACATATTGCCGATAATTTCGGGAGCTTTTGGAGCGTTTCGTTCGAACCTGGTTAATTCCGAACGCTTGGGCGGACATGAACCCGGTCCGGGAAACGATTCGGATATGACCATTCGATTGAGAAAACTTGGATATCGAATTGTGTTCGCCCCCAACGCCTATTGCCTGACCAATGTGCCCTCTTCTTTATATAACTTGCTCAAGCAAAGGGCGCGTTGGGACCGCAATATCATCAAAAACAGAATTCGAAAGCATAAGGACGTTTACAACCCTTTTTCGAAGAATTTCAGATCCCGGGATGTTCTTTCATTTATAGACACCACATTTTTTCATGTGGTTTTAGGGATGGTGACGGTTTTGTATATTTTAGATATTGCGATTGCTTACCCCGAATTCCTGGTTTTCGTTTTAATTATTAATTTGGGTTTGTATTTGATTGCAGAAATTATCGAACTTTTTATTGCAGTCGGGCTTTCGAAACGCTGGGATGATCTTGGTCTTGTTATTTTTCTACCCCTCTTCAATCCGTTCAAAATACTCCTGAAATTCAATAGGGTGCTTGCCTATTTCCAGGAGTTGACATTCAGGAGCTCCAACAGGGATCCGTTTTCTCCTGCAAAAGTAAGGAGTAATTTAATTCGATGGTAAAGACACTTAAACATTGTATTGAGCTATGGATCTTGGTCATTTTTTGTCTGGGTCTGACGGTTTCCCTTGCCCCTGGAAGTGAGGCGGAGGAATACCAGAGACCTGCGTTGGATTTAAAAGCCCTGGAAGCAAAAGTGTTTGAGAAAAATTTTTCGATTACCGCGCTACGGGAAAATGTGAGGAGTCTGAAAGAAACCAAAAACAAGATCAGCAATGAATATGGCCCCGATTTCATTTTAAATTACAACCTGTTCCCCAAGGGAGCTCAAATCGATGACGGCGATTTGAACACCAAGTCCCAAGTCCGGTTCAGGATTAATCAAGACCTCATTAAACCGTTCAGCCTCCGCGCCCAAAGATTGGAAGCCTCCGAGGCACAAACCGCCTCCATGAAAGCAGAGCTCGAAGACTCCCATGTTTACGCCATTTACCTTTTAAGATTGAAATATATTCAAGCACTTCAAAGTAGGAAGTCCGTTGGGTTTTATGAGCAAATACAAAAAATATACGACGAGTTATTAACATTAAAAATCGACCAGCTCAATGAAAAGGACATCCTGATACCCAATGTACTGTCCATTGAAAAAGAGCGTTTGTCTGCAATGGCGCAGGTGGAACTGCATAAAACACGCTTAAAATATGCAAAGGAATGGATGGCGGATTTCTCAAGGGCATTGCCGGAACAAATTAAACTAATAGAGCTAGAAGAACCTCCGCCCTTTATAAAGATTCAGAATCTCAGTGCCATTCAATTTGCTGAGCTTCCTAAAATTAAAGTGCTAAATCAGTTGGCAAAAATGGAACGCGCTCATTCAAAAAACAGCATTTTAAACGAGATCGACCTCACTCTTTCCCTGGGGTATCAGATTAGAGAAAGTCAGAGGGGGGAAGTGAGTAGCGGCATTGAATCCAGAGTCAGATTGAAACTTCCTTTCACGATTTTTGGTATTGCCCAACATAAAAAGGCCTCCCATGTTTCAAAAAGCAACTTCTGGCAGTCAAAAGCCAGGGAAACCGAATTGTTTATTAAGGAAAAAATAAACGCCGCCCTGGAAGAATATATCCAGAAATCCCGGGAAATTAAAACGCTCCAGAAGGATATTGAGGAGAACCTGGAGCTACACAGGATCGAGAAACAAAAAGTAGAGAGCGACACCCATTCCATCTTTGGAGATCCCGCCCGCGTATTGGAATTAGCAGCTGAAATCAAAAAGGTGACTTTAATTAGAAGGCTGGCCCAGTACAAGCTTCATGAAATTTACTTCAGGATTCTATATCTTTCTGGCACGATCTCTTCAAGCTGGAATATTAAGAATATATCCTTGGAGCCCGCCAAAGACCTTAAGTTTTCCCAAAACAAGGCACTGTGGGTTTGGAAGGTCAATCCTATTTTTGAAAAAAAATCCTCCCTGGATGAATTGATTTTATTTTGCATGGACCACAACATCGACAAACTTTATTTTTCCCTGAACCAACAAAGTGCCAACAGCATTTCCATGGAAACCGCTAACCACTCGGGGCTTTCCATGGAAAGCTTGTCCAACTTCATAAAAACGCTTCACGAAAAGGGCATCAAGACTTCTGCATTGATTGGAGACAAACACTGGGTGCTCCCCAAAAAACGCCAAAACATGAAGGAGCGCCTCAACGTTATTCTGGATTTCAATTCCAGAGCTTGCAAGGAATGTCGGTTTGATGCCGTTCATTTTGATGTTGAGCCCCACTTGCTTCCTCAGTGGAAAAAAATTCCCAAGGAGGTTTTGAAGCTCTACCACCAGACTTTACTGGTAGCTAAAAACAGACTGGAACAAGAAGAAATCCCTCTCCCACTTGAGGCGGATTTACCGGTTCATTTTGAAAAGGTTTCAGCAACCTTGTTGAAAAAAATAATTGGCCTGGTTGACGAAGTCACTCTCATGGCTTATTCAGCGAAAAGACCAACAACATTATTGAAATCCGTGCTCGACGAATTAAATCAGGCTACCGAGGAAAGTACCCCAACCCGCATAGGAATTGACGCGAAGAAGTTTAAAACGGAAACGGACATGAGGGAATTTATGGAAAAGGCCCATATTTTATTGGCCCCCCATGGATCGTTTTCCGGGTTCGCTATTCACGATTACCACAAATATCAATACTTAAAAAAGAGGGATTAAAATCAAATCCTTAAGAAACAAACCCAGAGTCAGGGTGGAGCCGGGTGGCCCCGGAAAGGAGCGGAGGCCCATATCCTGGGGCAAGTTTATCTATATCGGGTGCCTGCTATTTATTTTGTCCTGGGGGATGAAATGGATATTTTTAAAAACATTTTATATTGAAGGCTTAGGAGTTTTGGATACAGAGGTTACAGAGGTGGAAGCCAAATTTCCAGGACGCATTTTGAATATTAAGCATAAAATCAACGACTCCGTTACCACCAATGAACCCATTGTATTTTTGGACAGGTCCGAACTGGAACTGAAGTTGCAAAAACTCAGGCAAAATCAAACTGAAAAAATATTCAAAGCTAAAAATAGTCTGTTAGTTCTCATTGGTAATAATGAAGTTCTCGAAAAACAGATTCATGATAACAAATTAGTCGTGGAGGCCCTTCAATCCGATTACCTTAAAATAGAGGCATTGGTTTCTGCAAATACCGTTTCCACAGCCAGCATTCCAAGTAACCTGGATAAGGCCGTGCAATGGACCCTTGAAATATCCAAATTAAATGAAGAACAAGGTGCCCTGAAGCAGGAAATTAAAAATGATGAAGTCACCATTATTGAACTGAAACGCGAATTGGAGAGAATCAAGCATCTTGTCTCAAGAAATGTTTTAACACGATCTCATTTGAGAAGCATTGAGCTGGAAATCAAGGAAAAACAAGACGAGATCTCCTTAAAAAATATTAAGAACTATTCCCTTGGGCAAAAACGAAATGTCCGGGACACAGAAATTCGTAGCCTGATCGAATTTGAAACCCAAAAGATTCAAAAAACCATTTCCCTTCTGTTAATTAAAAATAAATACACATTAAAAGAAATCCAAACATTGGAGTTTGAGATTTCCGAATTGAAGGCGAGCTTTGCAAAGGAAAAAGAAAAGCTTCAACAATTTCTTGAAAATAGCGTTATTTTTTCTCCCTTGAACGGGTTGGTTCTTGCTATTAAGAAACAGAAGGGAGAAAGTGTGAAGCTAGGCGAATCGGTGATGGTCATAGGTGACAAATCAAAATTGCACCTGAAAGCTTTCTTTGAGCAAGACCAAAGAAATAATATTTTACTGGGCGACAAAGTGGATATCATTTTCGCCAGCGGGGAAAAAGGTAGAGGCGAAATAACCAAAATTTACCCCATGGCCTTACCCTGGCCCCTGGAATATGAAGGTAAATTTGGAAATCCCGGACGTTTTATTACAGTCAAAATCACCTTCGATCATCGGGAAAATATTCCTGAAACTTTGAAAACGAAAGCTCAAGTAAGAGTCCAAAGAATTTATTGAACCCGTAAAATCACTTTTCTTGAGGAAAGCTTGGGGTTAAAAGCCGAAACTCGAAAGCTCCGGCTTCAATGTTGGTCTTGATAATCAAATTCTCATGAGGCATTTGGTTTATCCGTAGGATTGATTTTTGAAAACCCCGGGCCTATATTGGTTGTGAAGCTTGTCCGTCCTATGTGGGGCCGAGGCCGCCCTTGGGTGGCATCATCCCCCGTAGGCTCAATCCTTCCCTTGGAGGGGTCCAGCGGGCAGGCTTTTCTTAAAGAAACGCCTCCGGGCTTGCCTCCGGTACGCTTGACTGCTTCGGCAGTGGCCCCGGTCTTCATGGGTGCCCGGAGGTTTTTTCTCGGACCGAAGATTGCACTACGAATATTGGATTGAGTCGATGCTCTCTCGGCAGTGCGGGAGTTATCTCCTTGGTGACCTTGGTCACCTCCCCTGAGCTATGCGTCGGCTCTTTCTCTTTCAAAGAACCAATTCTGTCAATAAAGCTCGTTACCAGTCAAGATATACACTCGCCCCGACCAAATAAAAAGAGGGACCTGACGAATATCCGTCAGGTCGTTTTTTTTGCCTTGTAGCTAAATCCAACCCAATCCTCGAAAGGTCGAAATTTGGAGGTTCACCCAACCTCAATGTTTCATCCATTTTTAGAATCTGGATCACGTTGATTGACCGGAAGGATTCGAATGTTGCCTCTGGAAATTAAATTTGATATATTCAGAACCTAAAAAAATTAATTTTTCGCCTGAGTTAAGGCGGTAAAGAGGTATACCATGACGACAGCCAAACATACCCCCCACAGGTTTGCAAAAGATCAAGGTTCCAAAGGCCAGGAAATTGCTGACTATATGAGCTCACCCATAATCAGCGTGAATGCGGCTTCTACCATCAAGGAGACGGCCCAGTTTTTGAGTGAGAAAAATATTGGTTCCGTCCTTGTTGAAGAAAACGGCGACTATATCGGGATCGTAACCGAAACCGATTTAACACGCAAAGTAATCGGCAAAGGGTTGGACCCTGATACCACCAAGGTTTCTGAAATTATGGTCCAGCCTATAATCTCTCTGGATTGTCATCTGCCAGTAACAAAAGCCAACTCTTTTATGGCAGAAAAAAAGATACGGCATCTTGCTGTTTCAGACAACGATAAGATCGTAGGCATGATCTCGGTAAAGGACCTTGTTGCATTTTTTGCAAATCCAAGATTGAGATAAGAGATTTGAATCAGATTTGCCACCTAAGGAGATAAGGGATGGAAGATATTGGTGACTATATGAGCTCCTCTGTTTTGAGCGTTGAATCGGAAGCGACTGTTCAGGAAGCTGTTCACTATATGCATGCCAACAATATTGGCTCGGTATTTATCAAGGAAGCAGAGAATTATGTGGGCATCGTAACTGAAAAAGATTTAACGCGCAAAGTGCTTGGAAAGGGGCTTGATCCTGAGTCTACTGCCATTACATCTGTTATGACTTCGCCCATTTTATCAATGGACCGTTATCTTCCCGTTGAAGAAGCTAATTTATTTATGCATAAAAACAAAATCCGTCACCTGGCCGTTACCGAGGAGGAAAAAATAGTCGGTGTGTTGTCGGTCAAAGACCTTGTATCCTATTTTGCCAAGGATTTCAGGATGCAAGAATAGGATTGGTTTTAATGCTCACAAATATTTTCAAATGACTGGAGGCTTGGCATGATGAGTTTGTTTTCAGTCGGCTTCACTTTGAATTAAAATTGATTAAACAGGAATAGGAACAGTCATGCCAATCGCCCCTCCATGTCGGCTTTGAAATATCCTCGCTATATTTTTCCTGGTCGAATTTATTAATTCCGACCACTAGTTGATTTGAAATACCTCACGCCAAAATTTTTGGAGACTCCGTGAAGGTTTCACTAAGTACCATGTGGATTTACGGATTATTGGTTTTGATGACGGCGGGTTATTGCCTCAGCATTGAGTTTGGAGCCTGGTGGATTGATTCACTTATCAATACATATTTTAAAACTCCCGGACCGGAACTGCCAATACCTGCTTACCTATTCATCCATTCGGACTCTAAAGGAATCTGGCAGATACTCGCTCTATTCTCCTTGATAGGGAATATGATCTGGGGTTTTATACGCGCCAACAAGTCGGACCATCCCGACCCTCATCTTTTGCCAGCAATATGTCACCTGAGCTGGGTCGTTACCTGGGCCTTTTTTCATTTAATTGGCTTCGCTCTACCGTTCTTTAAATTGGCGGAACCTGTTTAAGGGCACCTCTAAAAATCGTGTCCGACCATGAGCGTCCCTCGCAACACAAGAGGAAGCGAGTTGCCGGAATGAGCATTTCAAAATTATTAGAGGTCCCCTTAAATTAGATATAAGAATTCCCACCAGTAAGGACATGATATGAATTACCGCCTGATATTATTTTTTAAACGCAGTGCAGAATCCACTCCCCACATGGGAATTCCCCCTTTTAACTGAGAATTTTCAAGACCCGCCCCCGACTGAAAAGGATCGCCTGACCAAAGTAACGTTGCCTTCCAGGTCAGATATCTGGACGATGATTTCTCCGTTAGGCAGGTCATCAATCGGTGTTGGCAATTGCAGTTCCCAGATGTGATCGCCAACTGGCTGAAACAGGTCGGCGAGGTTGTCCCCCACGGCACGGCCCAATCCCGGAATGGCAAAGCTGGCAAAAACTCCGCCTGAAGCACCGTTTAATCTGGAATAGTAATCAAAGGCAGATACACGGATGGTGCTGAATCCAGCCGGGTTTGCGCCCGCTCGTGGACTCGACAACACCAGGGTGGGCCGCAGGTCATCACCAAACCAGCCTGACTTTGCGCGTCCGGGTTCGGGCCGGGTGATGGGAGTTCCAAGATCGATCCACCGGGCAATGAACATTTTTTCAAAATCACTTAAGGGCGGCACACCGGAACCAGGGGGTGGCATGATCGTTCCGGTATAGTCAATGTCGGAAATATTGATTTCATTTTTGCTCCCACCTCCGGGCAGGGTGCTGGCATCCCCCGGAACCACAGCCGATGGATGGTCTACATTGGTCCACCCGTCGAGCCGTTCACCGAACACTTTCCAAGCCAAAAGACTGCGCCTCGATTGAAGAGAACGAATATAACGCGATTGATTGGTCTGCCGCCAGCCAAAGGGCGTGACGAGAGAAGGAATCCCATACTGACCGCTCGAATCACGGGCCAGCCGGTTGTAGGTATTTTCATAGCCTCCGGAAACCGATTCATCGTCCAGCACCAATCCGGCTTCTGCCGGTCCGTTGATGGAATGGCACTGAACGCAGGAGCGTTGCAGGATAGGTTTGATGTCGCGGTAATATTCAACATCGATAGCGCCGCTGTTGGCCGTCCACAACACCGGCTCTCCGTTGTTACCCTTGGCGACGATCGGGGTCGTGTTGGCAAGGTCCGGGATCACATAACCGGGTTGAGCCGCGGCTGTCTGTGAAAAATCCAGCGGTTGCTGGGAATGCGCGTGACAACCACCGCAATCGGTACGCACCTCACCCGGACGAACCTGATGCCAGGTTTGCGCCGTGTTCAGAGCCATTCCGTTTTTGTCAATCGTCTGAAAAGTAAACGGCGTGTCCGCTGGAATCTTCGCAAGAAAACTGGTGTCCGGATTGCCTTCGAGATCGAGGATGGCGTTTCCCTGCGCATCATATTTACGCAGAGGTATCTCTCCCAGAATTCGCATCCGCTCATCTGCGGTGTTGCGAAAATTACGCCCGCCGCCGCCAATATTATTCGGACCGTAACTCAGATGCGAGGTCGGCTCCAACGTCAGGATGCGGACGGCATGAATGTCACCGTTATTGTATTTGCCAGCATCGGAGCCCTGGATGCCCCAGTTGGAACTGGCTCCATTTTGATAGGTGTTGAACGGGTCGAGTCCATCAAAAGCAGTGTTTCCACTTCCTGGTTTGGTATCGCGTTTGTAAAAGGAAGATGTGCCAATGAGCCCGTAAGGAGTGCCTGCCGGAAGCTCCGGCGACAGACTGCCATCGTTCGGAAGCCAGGGCAGTTCAACCGGCTCAGCCACCCCGTAAATATCAAGATAGGGCAACACGGCACGTGGTTGTTGCTCATTAAAATTGGGATCGTTTTTTATCAGGATCAGGTCACGCGGATCGTTGGTCGGTGTACCACCGGCAAGAATGTACAATCCCATATCGTATGCAGGTATCTTTGTTGGACGGTTCAGACTGTTGGCAGGGCCGGGAGAATAGACCAGCAATAAATCGTTGTTGGGCCCACCACTGGGTTGCGTCACCTTGCCTGCCCTGCCAAGAGACGAATCGCCAAAAATAAAAGGGGATGCACTGTCGCCTACGTTTGCGAACTGGGTGATCGCCTCCATTCCAAATGGCGGGAATGAATAACGTGCATTTTGAGGTTTTCCATTACTGAAATAACCCAGTTGAACCGATGGGTTGTTCGCAGGCACAGGGTCACCGAATGCGATCTCACCCGGAGGAAGAGTGGCCGGGAATTTGAAGAAACTTCCGAAACCGTTGTTGTTCAGATTGTAATATTCTGTGACCACGAGAGAGCCGTCAGACAGTTGAGTCTGCCAATGGAAAGCACCACCGGGGGAGTTGAAGGCACTCATCAAGGGTTGCCATTTACGCCCATCAGGCCAGATGGACCAGATTCCCCAAAGTCGTCGACTACGGTTTCCCTGAGATTCATAACTGGAAAACATCACACGCCCGTCTTTCAAAATAGTTGGGTGCAGGGCACTGCCGAGATTCATATGTCCAACCAGCTCCACGTTTTTTCCATCGTCATCCATCACATACAATTGGAGATTGGGAAAGGTGAAATTTTTGTTGGGGAGAAATCCGTTACGACTTGAGGTGAACATGATCTTGCCGCCGGGAAGCGGACAGGGGGCCAGATTGTATATCCCGTAGCGCAGGGAGTTTTGAGTATTCGAAATTTCAAGATGAGAATCCGCCCAATTCGCCACCCCCGTGTTGGGTGTCCACTCCTGAAAAGTCAGTTGAATAATTTCTCTGGTGGCGAGGTTGATCTTGAAAATGTCCGAGCCGCTCCGAGCCGCATTTCTTCTTTGGGAATTCAGAACCGTCTGGTCATGAATCCTGGCGTAGTAAACCCACTTGCCGTCAAATGAAACATAAGGGTCCATGACCACCCCGTTTCCACCAGCAACCAATACCTCCTCGGTACCATCCGGATGCAGAAGCACAAGATCAGTTCCAGGCTCTCCCTTAATTGGATCGAATACCTCCTGCACCTTTGTGATGACATTGTCCCCAAAACGGGGTGCTTTCACGTAAACAATATCGTAATTAACAGATGGCTGAGCAGAGACCTCAGTGACGATTCCAAGCACAAAACTCATCAGGACGAACCACCCACTCCCAAAAATAACCCCTGGTTTTCTGAGATTTTTAGTCGATATCATGACACCCCCTTTGAAAATTTAAAAAATATATCGAGTTTGAATTTTATTGAATATCCCGGTTTCCCCTAAGCCTCACCCAAAAAACCACCTACGGATTGTTCGGGCAATTACCAGACTCCGGAATTTCATTTAAATTCACTACTATAATCAAGCAATCTGCTTGCCATATTCATAATTATCAAACTATAATTTTTTTTAACGGGAGAATTCAATCCATTTCATTTTTAAAATATTTCGAGAGTATTTTTTCATGTAATTTTACTACATAGATTTCCCATGCGGATGTTTACTTTTTCCACATCATGGGTGGCGGAAGAACGGGTAGGAGATATGACTTGTAGTTGGACCTTCAAAAAGCTGGTCACTTCACGGAAAACTACTATACCTTTCATTTTACAGATTATGAGGACAACCTATAGGAGAAACAACCACTGCGTCAAAAAATACGTGCAGTGCGAAAAAGAGCCTGAATTACAGGAGCTTGTCTGATTGTCGGACGGCCTCCTTATCCGTGAACCACTGGAGAACCAGAGGTTATTTTCCCGCATTTTTAATTAGAAGTGACGAATCAATTGCCGACCCAACCAGACCGAACCGGATCGTAAAATTATATTTTTTGCAACCCGCAAAGAAAATTTAATAGCGGACTTCATATTTTTATAGCGTTCACCAAATTTTTAGGATAAATAGAGCACTTAATCCTCACGTTTGTGTATTCTATAAGCGCACAATGATTGAAATCAACCATCCTTCAAACTGGAGTACCACATGTCAGCAACCCACGATCAAATAGTTGAAGCTTATGAAGCCTACCTTGCCGAACACGAAAGTTTCGAAACAAAAAGCATCAAAGCCGCCGCCGCCCGCGCCCGGAAAGCACTTGGAGAACTCGGGAAATTGAGCAAAACTCGTCGCGCAGAAATTCAGGAAAAAAAGAACAACCTGTAGCGCACCCTTTTCCAAAAATCGAGGGAAGGACGAAAAAACACAGGATGCGGGATTTGGTTGCGTTGGATTGACCACCGCCAAATCCCGCTTTGGCCTGAACCCGCATCCCTCTTGAAATCTATTTTTATTTTAAGCCGAATATTATTTTCAGCCCTTCTTCTGCTCTCCATCCGTATTCAAGTTAACGGGATCAATTCCTCATCCATCGGGAATACTGCGTTTTTGATTTCTTCCCGCGTGTACCGTGGTGAGATGTGCTGTGGGCAGTTCCAATCAAAAGCTAACACCTTGAACACAATAATTCGCTCCACCTGCGCACCATAATCCGGAAGGACCACCTGCTCCATCAGGCCGGGCTCCTCCGCTGGATATAGCACATCAGTCTCTGCCCAGATTTTCAGGCGCTGTTGTCTGGGGTAGTCCATGAAAAAAAGGACCGACTTACGATTGGCCCTGAAGTTGCCCACACTGATGTATTGCCCGTTGCCCTTAAAATCAGCGAACGCCAATTGGTTGTCACCGATCACTTTGAGGAAACCTTTGGGACCGCCACGATGTTGCAGATAGGGCCAGCCGTTTTCTCCGGCGGAGGCAACATAAAAACTATCCCTCCCCTTGATGAAAGAATTTTCTTGCCAGGTGAGCTGGTTGCGAAACGCCTCCTTGGTTTCCATCCGCTCATAAGCAGAGCGTGTTCCAAAACGCTCTTGCTCGCTTCGAACACTGTCACTGAATGCAAAGTCCATAAAATGCCGGGCCATAGTGGAGCCTCCTCTCGGTTAAAAAACTTTGAGCCCCGATGCTCCGGGACTCATGATTAATTTTGATGTCCTTAAAATGTGTAGACGTGAACCCCCTGGTCCTGCAATTTACTCAGGCTGGGGAGCCCGGTGGTATTAGGAACCGCGTTGTCCTTGATCAGGTCGTATCCCGAGGTGTCCGCTCCAAACACATCCGCACAGGCGCAGGAGATTCCCTCAATCTTGTCAGCGACCGCTTCAAACAAATCATGCGCCGGATGATCTTCGTTTTGTAATACTTCCGGCCAACGGGTCCCGGTGCCCTGAAAATAGATAGACACTTCCTTGCCAGCATTTTTAAAATCGTAAGCCGTTGCCAATGCATTGAAGACACGGCCCAGAGATTCTTCAGATTCATTTTTGGGGTCAGATAAAACAACGATAGCGTTTTTCATTTTTAGTCCCTGCCTCTTCTCAAGTTTGAATTTTTATTTGTTCAATGTTGATGACACCAGGCCAACCCTGATGTCACTCTCTGTAGAGCAGTTTCTGTGCCAAACCAGCGACAGGATCATAAGTCATTATTTTTAAAAGACTAAGCCTACACCTGCCAATTAAAATTAAATAACGAATTTTAGTTATTTACTAAATTTCATGTTATTATCTAAAGAATTCATTAAATATCATCACAAGATCTTCCCAAAAAAAGGAAGACATTCATGGCACAAAAAAAACCTGAAAAACCTTCAACGCCAACTTTCGAAAAATCTTTAAAAAAATTCGAGTACATGAACAACCTGATACTGGAATCTGCCGGTGAGGGTATTTACGGGATCGACGCGGAAGGGAAAACCACCTTCGTTAACCGGTCTGCAGAAAAGATGACGGGATACACGGCAAAGGAAATGATCGGAAAGTGTCAGCATGAACTGTGTCATCATTCACGACCCGACGGGACCCCGTTTCCTGTAGAAACCTGTCCGATCTACGCCGCTTTCAGCGATGGCAAAAAGTATGAAGTGTCCGATGAAGTGTTCTGGCGCAAGGACGGCACAAGTTTTCCGGTGGAATATGTGAGCACCCCCATCGTCGAAAACATGAAACTGTTGGGCGCGGTGGTGGTCTTCCGTGACATCACTGAACGTAAACGGGCGGAGAAAGAAATTCAGGACCTGCGTCAACGACTTGAGATGGAAAATGAATACCTGCGGGAGGAATATAGAGAAGCCACCACCTATGGCGGCATCATCGGCAACAGTCCAGCCTTATCCCGCATCGTCAACCAGATTGAAATGGTGGCCCCGACAGATGCCAGCGTTTTGATCGTTGGGGAATCGGGCACGGGTAAGGAACTGGTGGCGCGCGAAATCCACAACAACAGTTCCCGAAAACAAATGCCGATCATCAAGGTCAATTGCGCCTCGATCCCGAGAGAGTTGTATGAGAGCGAATTTTTTGGACACGTCAAGGGAAGCTTCACTGGCGCGGTGCGCGACCGGGCGGGCCGTTTTGAACTGGCGCATGGCGGAACCCTGTTCCTCGACGAAGTCGGCGAAATTCCGCTCGATTTGCAAAGCAAATTATTGCGAGTGCTTCAGGAAGGAACCTACGAACGTATCGGTGATGAAAAAACAAGAGAAACCAATGTTCGCATCATCGCCGCCACCAATCTCGATTTGAAAGCCTGCATCAGGCAGGGAACCTTTCGCGAAGACTTGTATTACCGGTTGAACGTATTCCCTATAGAAGTGCCGCCTTTGCGGGAAAGAAAGGAAGATATCCCCCTGCTGACCGGTCAGTTTCTGGAACAGGTTTCGAGAAAAATGAACCGTCTCATCCCACGCCTGACGCAAGCCCATGTGCGCCGACTGAAACAATACGATTGGCCGGGAAATGTGCGGGAACTGCACAACATTCTCGAACGTGCTGTCATCCTGTCCCGCAAGGGGAAACTGAGTTTTGAACTGCCGACACCATCAAACAGCGAACCTCTTGAAGCTGGAGCCTCCCCCGCTCAATCGAAAAATAATATCAGTGAGGACGTGCTGACTTTAGATGAACTGCGTGAACTGGAACGACAAAATATTTTACGCGCACTTGATCAATGCAAATGGAAAGTATCGGGAGCCGAAGGTGCGGCAGAACTGTTGGGCATGAACCCAACCACCCTGGCCTCTAAAATGAAAGTGATGGCCCTCAAACGCCCGCGCTGATTTTCAAGCACATCCTAAGGAATGCTTCTTTCCTGACCGAGCACGGAGGATTCATTTTGATTTTGAGTGGTGCGCTCAAGGCCGATCGTAGCCATAAGAAAGAATTATCTTTTCAGCAGAATCACTTATCAGGAATTCCAGAAAGGCTGTCGCCGCAGAATTTTTCTCACCTCGTGCCAGCAACACAGCGTCCTGATTAAGAGGATCGTGAAAATCAGACGGCACCTGCCAATGCTGACGCGTCATTTTATTTTTGGGATCCAGCACCTGAGACAAGGCGACAAACCCGAGCCCGGCGTTGCCAGACATCGCAAACTGAAAAGTCTGACCAATGTTTTCGCCGCGCACAAGGTGAGGTCTCAGTTTATCCCACAATTTTAATTTTTGAAGCGTCTGCCGGGCCGCCTTGCCATACGGCGCGGTTTTTGGATTTGCCAGAGCCAACCGTTTAACTTTCATCCGGCGTAATACAGTTGCACCATTTTCCGATAAAGTTTTTGGATTGGCACTCCACAGAGCCAGCTTGCCCACAGCGTAAGTGAACCTTGATCCCGCCACCGCCTGCCCATTGTTCTCAAGTAACTGCGGACGCCGACTGTCCGCCGCCAATAACAGGTCGAACGGAGCTCCCTGGATAACCTGCGCGTACAACTTGCCGGTGGAACCTGCGATGGTTTGCACCCGATGCCCGGTTTGAGCTTCAAATTTTTTGGCGATGGCTTTGAGCGGATTGTGAAAGTTGGAAGCCACTGCAACGCGCACCTCCTCCGCAAGAGCCGTGGAGGAAGCAATGCTCCATAGAGTCAGGGTCAGGATCAAACGCGGAAAGCGGAGTCTCAATAAATCTACAAGTCGGCGCATGACCAATCGGGGAACGCGGTTGATGAGGACATTGATAACGGTATATTTCCATATATATATCGATAAGTCAATAGCAACTGACCTTGCGGGTCCTCCGCAGACGACGAGCGGGCTGACCTTGACTGCGCGAACGACAGCTTCGGCACGCAAAATTATTTTTTTATGTTAGCTGACCGCAAGGTCCGCTGTCCGCAGAGGACCACCTTCCGGTGGGGGTAACGGGCAGTCCTTTATTACGCAATCAACAATTTCTGAGCGCATCGCTAAATGTTTCTTGTTCGCTGTCCGCGGAGGACCCGCAGAGGTTTTGTTCGGCAGAGACTTCAGCGGTATCGGCGAGGGCTTCCTGTTTACGGGAGCGTGCGCTGGGTTGGGGATAGCGATAGGTTTTGCCTTCGAAGTTGGTGACGACCACTTCTTCCTCGGAATGACGGACGATGGTATCCGGCAGAAGGCGCACCTTGCCGCCGCCGCCCGGCGTGTCGATCACGTAGTAGGGAACGCCCATGCCTGAAGTATGGCCCATCAGGGCTTTGAGGATGTTCAATCCGGTTTCGACGGTGGTACGAAAATGATCCGTGCCCATGGTCATGTCGGCCTGATAAATATAATAAGGTTTGACGCGCATCTTGAGTAACTTGTGCATCAGTTCACGCATCACGTCAACCGAATCGTTGACACCTTTGAGCAGTACCGTTTGACTGCCCAGCGGAATACCGGCATCCGCCAGCCGGTTGCAGGCCAATTCCACTTCCGGCGTGATTTCATCCGGATGATTGAAATGCAGGTTGGCGTAAAGCGGATGAAATTTTTTGAGCATCTCGCACAGTTTGGGGGTGATGCGATCCGGCAGAGTTCCCGGAACGCGCGTCCCCAGTCGAATAATTTCCAGATGCTTGATTTCCCGCAGAGCGGTCAGAATGCGTTCCAACTCGCGATCCGGCACCAGCAAAGGGTCGCCGCCGGACATGATAACATCCCGCACTTCCGGATGTTGAGCAATGTATTCGATGCCCTTGCTCAAGGTTTCGCGTGTGACCAGGCCGGGAAAACCGATCTTGCGTTTTCGTGTGCAAAAACGACAGATGATCGGGCAATGGTTATTGATCATCAATAGAACGCGGTCCGGGTAACGATGCACCAGTTCCGGCACCGGCATGTCGCGCTCTTCTTTGAGAGGGTCGGACTCCAGTGCCTCTTCGGTGCTAAGAAAGTCGTCGAGCTCTTCTTCTGTGGGCACCACCTGACGCCACAGAGGATCATCAGCAGATTTGATCTTGCTGGCAAAATACGAGTTGATCCGGATGGGGAAAACTTCCGCCACCCGTTGCAACTTCTCACGATAAACCGGGTCGCGGGAAATAAAAGGGAGTTGATCCACTTTGGTGATGCTACCGCTCAACTGCTGTTGCCAGGTTTCCATAAGGTACCTTAAAAAGTTTTCGGGGGAATTTGAATCAGGAGTTGGCGTAGGTTTTTTTCAGGTAGTCGATGATATCGTTTTCATCGCTCAGCACAATATCTTCATCGACCATAACCGGTACTGTGGATTGCCCGGAAATTTCCATTACATCAGAACGCAGGTGGTGCGGCCACGGAACATCGATTTTTTCGTATTCGATTCCCATCCGCTCCAGTTGGTTGCGAACCATCGCACAATAACCACAGCTATCAAGGTTGTAAAGTTGAATTTGTCCCATAATCCTTACGACCTGCTTTCAATTTTTTATTCAGCGATGGAGCAAGGAACCATCACCGCATCGGTCATTCCGTGAATCTTCTTTTTATCTTGCGGGCAAAGCGTTGCCAGAACGCCGCCCAAGCGCGTTTCCCCCTTCACCACAAAGTAGTAAGGGGTGAGCCGCACCCGGCTTTGCATTTCCCGCAGAGCTTTTTGCTGTTCATCCCGGTAGGAGATGACAAAACGCTTGCCCTTGTGAAACTCCTGCAGGATGCTGGGTTCCTCCGGATACCTCTCAAGCCTCTCCTTGATCGTGGCCTGCCAATCCTCGGACGAAACATCATGCCCGACCACCACGCCCCGGCTACCCCAGGACAAGGGAGAAAACCCGGAAGTCTTCACCACCAGTTCCCGTTCCTTTTGCGTCAGAGGGAGCAGGGCCTGCCAATCGGTTATCGCCCGGCCCTGAATCTCCAATCCGGGAATCACCGCTTGTGGCGGCAAAGGCCGATCATCGAGAATCCACGTCCTTGGAATAAGATGGGATAACAGGCCAAAGGTTTCACTTCCGAGATATTTTTCCCACCATTCGGCAAGCAGAGGGTGATGAAACAGGCCGAAACTGAGCTTTTCTTCAAGCTGAGGCTTATACGGCGGCGTGACCGATACCTTGCCTTTTTTAACGGCGTAACCGATCAATTCTGCCTTGGGAATGTTCTTGAGATCAAACAATTCATAAAAACGATAGACCGCATCAAGGGCTTGAGGACCACTGCCTTCATCATTAGAGAGGCCGTCCTCACGGAATAAAATATCGCGTGGATGACACACCGTGACCTGCGCACCCTGGCTCTTGAGGACGCGGCCCAGATAGTCCATTTCCGCACGGTAGTCTTTAGCTTCATCAGACACGACCAGTGCCACCCGGCAATCCTCCTTACCCGTCAACGCCTGCATCATCTTCCAGAACAACCGGGGGATACCGCCTTGCTTTTGCCCGACAAGATTATGTTGATCGCCATACAAAGCCATCAAGCCTGAAGTCCGCCCGAATCCACCAGGAACGGAGTCCAGTTCCGTGATGGAAAACCCTTTCTCGGTTACCATAATATCGGGCCGAATAATACCGGGGAGATGCGTTTTGAAACGCTTCATTTGCGCCAGTGCCAGCAAGTCCGAGGGCTTGCCGGCATCCAGGTATTCAGCCACCCAGGCCGGGGCCCGGCCTTTGATGCTATCAAAATAAAGCTGATTGAGGGCCTTATAAAATGCCAGCAGATGCGGCCCGAGATTCTCCAGGAATTCCACATCCTGTTTCGGCAAAGGAAAAGGCTCGGGAGAAATACGCCAGGTGTCCCCCTCAGACTCCGGTACTTCGCCGTAAAGGCCCCAGCCCGTGAGGTCCTCTTTGATCTGTTCACAACGATCCATCGGGTCGGCAAGAATTGAATTCACTAAAATACTTTCCCTCATAAGGATTGAAAAAATATGCTCTGACTTTATTTGGATGCTAAATTCCTGATCCTGTTGCAGATTACCGAAATTTAACCAGAAGATAAAGGCGCGTTGCCCATGAAACAGAATCCTCCCAAAGAGGTGATACAATGGCAACTGCGGACCAACCTATTAAAATAATCAGGACCCCATGACTGACACCCGTCAAATTTCTCTGTTCCCCTTGCCTTCCACTGTATTCTTCCCAACCACCCTGTTGCCACTTCATATTTTTGAAATTCGCTACCGGGAGATGGTCGAACACTCCATCGAAACCGGGCAGTGGATCGGCATGGTCCTGCTGGAACCAGGTTGGGAAAACCAGTATTACGGCAACCCGCCCATTCACAGCATCGGTTGCGCCGGGCTCCTCGAAAAACATTCCCGGCACGATGACGGCAAATACGACATCGTGCTTGCCGGCCAAAACCGCTTCCGTATCCTGGAAGAAATCGGCGACAGCCCGTTCCGGCAGGCCAACGTCGAACTACTGGTCAACACCGAAGACGCTCCCATTGACAAGAACGAAGGTTCGCGTTTCTATGACCTCGCCTCACGCTTCTGGAATTTCAGGGAACTGTTACCGGAAGAAAAACGCGATGAACTCGAACTGGACCTCGGTAGTTGCCAAAGCCTCGGAGATGCCGCCGACCGCATGACTCAACTGCTCGACTTCACACTGGATCAACAACGCTTCTTTCTGGAAGAACTCGACGTTAAAAAACGAGTGTCTGCCCTTGAAGAAATTCTGAACCTCAAAACACAAATCGTGCAACAGTCCTCACGCTTCGCCCGCGAAGGCCTCGACTCCCGCTGGAATTGATGCTCCTTGCGGAGGACCAACGAAAAACAGACCTTGCGGTCGACCAACTGGAAACATTTTGTGACGCGCCCTGGAAATATTGCCAGCACTTTAACCTTGAGCAAGTCACCCCCACCGCAAGGTTCCGGTTGCCTATTAGAGTAGAAAACAGGCATAATCCCCCTTCTCTTAACTCATCAAAGCGGAATTTTTTCACATGATCTGTATTCCCATAGTCGGCCCCTCGCAACAGCAAGCCCTGCAAGACCTCGAACGCAGTCAGAATCTTGCAGATATTATTGAGTTGCGCATGGATTTGATCCCCGATGCCAACCTGCAGGAATTGATGCAAGCCGCTGGCAAACCGGTGATCGTCACCTACCGCGCCAAGATGGACGGCGGTCAATTCAAGGGCACCGACGAAGAGCGCGTTGCCTCCATCCGACAGGCCATCGACCTCGGTGCGCCCTATGTCGACATCGAAACCTCCACGCCCGGCCCTCTGCTGAAATCCGTGCTGGAAAATAAAGGCGACAGTCAAATCATCCTGTCGCATCACGATTTCACCCGCACCGACGAGAGCATCGAAAAAATTTACGAGATCATGTGCGAACTGCCCGCCGACATCCTCAAGATCATCACTTACGCGCAGGACATCACCGACAATCTGGCACTGTTCCAATTACTCTTTCGGGCGCGTAAAGAAGAAAGAAAACTAATCGCTTTCTGCATGGGGGAGAAGGGAGAAGTGAGCCGCATCCTGTCAGTTCATTTCGGCAGTTGGCTGACCTTCGGCTCGCTGGAAACCGGCAAGGAAAGCGCACCGGGGCAGATACCGGCGCGGATTCTCAAAGACGTGTACCGCGTCAACGACATTGCCTCCGATGCCAAAATCTTCGGCGTGATCGGCGACCCGGTCAACAAGAGCATGGGGTATCTGATCCACAACAAGGCGTTTCAACTGACCGGCCTACCGCATGTCTACGTGCCGTTTCCCGTGCAAAACGTCCAGCGTTTCTTCGCCGCGTTCGAGCCGTACCTCGGCGGACTCAGCGTCACCATGCCGCACAAGGAAGAAATAGGAGCCGTCCTCGGCACAGTTTCACCGCAGGCTAAAAACATAGGAGCCGTCAACACCGTTGTCCGTGAAAACGACACATGGGCAGGACACAACACCGACGGCACCGGCGCGCTGAGAGCACTCAAAACAAAAGGGGACGTGGCTGGCAAGAATGTCGTCATCATCGGCGCGGGTGGCACCGCCAAAGCCATCGGCCATACTTTAAAAGACGCCGGTGCGAAACTCACCCTCACCTATCACCGCAACCAAAAACGCGGGCAGAAATTGGCGGATCAACTCGGGGCGCGACTGATTCACATCGATTCAATTGCCAGCGAAACGCCGGACATTCTCATCAACTGCTCACCTGTGGGGATGACCCCAAATGTAAAGCAGACCCCCTGCCCGGCAAGCGTACTCAAGCCCGGCATGATCGTGTTCGACTCCGTCTACAATCCGCTGGAAACGCGTTTGATATCAGAGGCCAAAGCCGCAGGTTGCATAACCATTCCCGGCATCGAGCTGTTCGTCAATCAGGCCGTGGAACAGTTTGAACTGTGGACCGGCAAGACCGCCCCCATCGACGCCATGCGGCAAGTGGTACTGGATAAACTGAAGGAACGTTGAATACCCTCAAAATAATCACCTCTTGCAACAAACCCAGTTCAAAAACCAAGGCGAGATTCTTCGTCGCCTAACGGCTTCTCAGAATGACATGCGTGATTTTTACTAGTTTTCAAAAAGACATAAAACACCGAACTGTCATGCTGAGTGAAACGAAGCATCTCGCAGTGGATTTTCAATAAATCAAGCCGCTCAAGGGATGGCGGTCAAACAATCCCACACCGCCCCAATTCCTTCAGGCATATATTCATTGCAGCGCCTGTATAAACTGCTGATCCACATAAAAATAATTAGTCCAACAAACGAAGAATACAAGGAAATAAGAATTCGCCTTACCCGGCTTCCATGCTTAATCAAGACATCATCATTTGCTTCAAGATACATTTTTTTCATACAAAGTTTATAAACCGCACTAAAAGACATAGCAAAGATTAAAAATGTGGCTTTGTAAACGATTTTCTCTATATTTCCCGAAGGCATATACGTCACCTTCTGCCATAACTCGGGATAGTAACTAATCAATCGCTTATATACCAACCAAAGGGAATAATGATAGATGCTCCAAGAACAAATCATGATTGCTGTAAAACCCAGTGCCAAGAAACCATCCATATATCGTTCTCTCGCTTAAGATTCCTACATTCCCCAGAAACCCATCACCTAAAGACTAATGGTACTTTTCCATTGCCCTTCGTCAGCCCTACGCAAGTAGCCATTCTGAAAATTTGCGCCACGCGCCATCATAATTATGGGAGGGAAAACGCAGAGTTTCAGGCGGTTCGTCTTTCACGGGCGACTTCACCACCACATACTGCTTCTCGCTGACGTTCAGGTGCTCGACGTAAATCGCGACACCGTCCGCCATCACCGACCCGGTCCCCTGCAACAATTCTTTCTCGATGGCCAGCGGAGAGTTGGGCACCGGCATGCCATCGCCATTAAACATCTCGCGTCCTCACATTGCCGAACGATAACGCGCAATCGACGCATCCGCCACCTGGGAATAAGCATCGATGCCGCCGGTGAGATTGTGCACGGTCTCCACCCCGGCCTCGATCAAAATATCCGCCGCCCGGCGCGAACGCTGACCGGTGTGGCAATACACCACAATATCCGTCTCAAAAGCCAGCTCCATCATGCGGTCCACCAACTCGTTCAGTGGGATATGGGTCGAGCCGGGAAGCGCGACGAGAGAATGCTCCCAGTCGTCACGCACATCGAGCAGGCATTCCACTTCCCCCGCATCCAACTGGCGTTTGAGTTCAACGGAATTGATGTTGTCGATCGTAGGCATGGATTCCTAACTCACCAGACCGATCAGCGGCCAGTAAATTTTGAGTAGCAGAATATAGGCGATGAAACCGACAGCCGTCAAAATGCTTCCGGTCAGGATCATCTCGCGTAATTTAAAACAGCGCGAGCTGTAGGCCAGCGCAGATGCCGGAGTCGCAATCGGTAGAATAAAAGCAAAATTGCTCGGCAGGATCACCGTCATCGCCGCCACCAGCGGGCTGATCCCGTAATCACCGCACAGCGACAACACCGGCGGCAGGAGCACCGCGATCACCGCTGAATTGTTCATCACCGTGGTGAACACGGCGGAGAGCACCGCCACCGTGAGCAGAAACATCACCGGCATCTCGACGACCCCGGAGAATACCTGTTTGGCGAGCCACAGCGCGGCACCGGTATCGGCCATCACTTCGCCGAGGCAGATCGCGCCACCGTACATTAATATGACCGCCCAGTTGACGTGTTCCTGCACCTTCTCCCAGGTGATCAGGCGGAACACGAACAGTGCCACAATCGCGATGATCGCAATGTTGGCGATGCCGTAATCTTCGCCGAAGACAAACCAGAAGAACAGCGTGACGACCATCACCGCGCCAACGCCCATTTCGTGAAAACTGATTTTACCCAGTGCTTCTCTTTTCTTATGTAACTCCTTGAGCGCGGGAGAAACATCAGATATCTCCGGCTTGAACAAAGTCGTCAGCACCAGCCAACCCGCAGGTAGCATGATGACCAGCAACGGAAACGACAGTGCCGAATATTCCCAGACCCCAAGCGTGCTCGTATTATTTGTACTCTTCTCTAAAATCTCGACCGCCAGCGGCACACGCCCGCCACCCAGCACCGTCGCCGCGCCGCCGATGATGCACCCCCACGCCATGGCGAAATACAATCCTTTGGCGAACACCGACTTGCCCGGAATGAGATTGAGCGTCCGCACGATTTCCGCAACGATGGGAAACAGCATCGCCGCCACGGCGTGCTCCGACATGAAACAGGAACTGACAGCACCGAACAAGTAGATCGAACCCCACAACCTGCGTGGACTCTGCCCGAAATTTTCCATGACCCACATCGACAGCCGCACACTCAGGCCACAGGCGATCATCGCCCCCGACAAAATAAACGCGCCGAGGATGAAGAACACGGCTTTGTTGCCGAAAAACTGGTACACCTGCGACGATTCCATGATGCCGAGAAGCGGCACCATGCCGATGGCAAGCAAACTGGTGGCGGACAACGGGATCAGGTTGGTCGACCACAACGTGACACAAAGCCCGAACAGGCACAGGACTTTATAAGCCTCAGGTGTCAGATCCGCCGGGCCATCCAAACCGAGCGCGATGAAAAAGCACAGAAAAACCACCGACAGGAATATCCCGCGGCGCATGCGGTCGAGCACCACGATCCACATGGGGCGGCGGTCGATGACGATCTTCGGAATGTCAGGTGGCTGTTTGATCATGCCCCGAATAATAGCAGATGGCGAGTGCTCCGCGCACGGCGAACGTAAAATAAAAATGCTTTTCCTGCGCTCTGGTATTCCCCCTTCTCCGAAGGGGGAGGCGAAGGGCTGGCGCACAGCCAGCAAAGAGCAGGGGGATTGAACAACTTCGCCTACATCACAAAATTTCAGGACCAGGAAAAAACTCATCGAAGAAAAACAAAAGGAAGAAGCCCCCCAGCCCCTTTCGGAGAAGGGGGAGGTGCCCACCGGACCTTGCGGGTGCTGGCGCACGGCTAACGTAAAATCAAAAACTTTGCCATACGCTCAATACGCAATACGGGTCAGCCCGTCAGCCTCCACGCAAGTGGGTCCTCCGTGGACGGCGAACACGAAAACATATTGCCATGCGCTTAGAAAATTATGCCGCTCGGAAAATGTGAGCCCGTTAGCCCCCACGCAAGTGGGTGGTCAGGAGTTAACGGGTTCTGGTGTGGGGGTCTTCGCTGACGGCAGGTCTACCATGTCAACCGTCCACAGATCGCATTTGCCGCAGGTGTCGCGATAGTTTTCGCGAAAGTGGTTGTAGTCGGTATTGTTCCAGATAGCGTCGAGATCGCCAGTGAGGGCACTGCCGATTTTTTTCTCCGGCAAGAGGCAACAGGGAGTGACGTTACCCTCGCGGGTGACGTAGGTGTAGTCGAAGGTCTTGAGGCAATAACGCCCGGAGCGGTGCAATTTCTTGCGGAGCAGGCGGTAGAAGAACCGGACGATGCCGAGCGAGACTCCATATTGTAGCCAGTCCAGTTGAATGCCGTGCTTGCGTGCAACGCGGTCGGCCTGTTCAAATATGCGCTCTTCTTCCAACGGACCGGGCCGCGTCAGCGAAGCATCGTATTTGCGATCCACCCGGCCAACATTGATCGCGTCGTATCCATGCCTTGCCCCGTATTCGATGACCGCACACAAAGCGTCGCCGCCATCGCCGTGCAGGGTGGCCTGCAGGCGCAACCAGGGTTTTTGCTGACGACGAAGAGTTGGTATCCGTTCAATATTTTTGAGGGCCTTGTGGCTGGAATGACCGGAATCGACTTCGCCTTCCAGGCTGTCGATGCTGAAGGTCAACCCGTCGAGTCCGGAATCGATAATAGCCTCTGCTATTTCCGGCTTGCTGAACAGGCCGTTGGAGGTGACCCGCACCGTATGCCCGCGCTCCTTGCAATAGCGGATCATCTCGAAAACCTGCGGATGCAGAAACGGTTCGCCCCAACCAGTGAGGGTGATGTCCTCATCACCGTGCAATTTGTCGACCACCTGCTGAAAGACATCCCATTCCATGTGCTCCAGCTCGATGTCCATCACCTCGCGTGGGCACATCGGACAGTCGAGATTGCACCGGTTGGTGACCTCAAGCTGGACCTGCCGGGGCCGTCCGGGAATCCGGTAGGTCAGGCGATTGAATGTGTCGAGGAGCAATCCGAGCATAGTTAGTTCAGCAACAAGTTATTTGAGCAAAAACGTAAAAAACGTATTGGCCACGAGCCTCGGGTTTTTCCGAGGCGAGTTGCCTGACAGGTGATTCGGCACCACAGAGGTTACATGAAAATATTTTAACGCTCCAGGCCTTTAAAATCATGGTTTTTATTCCGGCCAGGGGGTTAAAATGGTATCTTATTGCAATATCCCGCTAAATTGATAGATCGGCATAATTCTGGTGAAACTCAACTGATTTCATACGATAGGAAATTCCCATGGCAATGACTATTACTGAAAAAATCCTGGCGGCGCACGCTGGTAAAACCTCTGCCCAGCCGGGCGACAATATCTGGGTGGACGTCGATGTGCTCATGACGCACGATGTCTGCGGCCCCGGCGCGATTGCGATATTCAAAAAGCACTTCGGACAAAACGCAAAAGTCTGGGACCCGGAAAAGCTGGTCATCATCCCGGATCACTATATTTTCACCGAAGACCCGCACGCTCTGCGCAATGTCGATATCCTGCGCGACTTCGTCAAGGAACAGAACCTGCCCTATTACTACGATCCGGGCACCGACGATTATAAAGGTGTCTGTCACGTTGCGTTGGCGCAGGAAGGCCACAACCGGCCGGGCGAGGTGTTGTTCGGTACCGATTCGCACACCTGCACCTCCGGCGCGTTCGGCATGTTCTCGACCGGCATCGGCAATACAGACGCCGCGTTCATCATGGGCACCGGCAAACTGTGGGTGAAGGTTCCGGAAACGATGCGCTTTGAATTTCACGGCACCTTCCCACCGTACATCATGGCGAAAGATATTCTTCTGCAAGTTATCGGCGACATCGGCTGTGACGGCGCGACCTATCGCACCATGGAATGGGCCGGTGACGCGGTCATGCAGTTTTCCATGGAAGAGCGCATGACCTTGTGCAACATGGCGATCGAAGCTGGTGGTAAAAATTCGGTGATCGAAGCCGACAGTGTGACCGAAAAATACGTCCGTGAACGCTCAGACAAATCGTATTCAATAGAACACTCCGATGCCGATGCGAAATATATCTTTCGCAAAAGTTACGATGCCGCCGCCATGGAACCGGTGGTGGCCAAGCCACATTCGCCGGACAACAAGGCTCTGGCGCGCGAATGCTCCGACGTCAAGCTCGATCGCTCGTACATAGGCTCCTGCACCGGCGGCAAGTTGACGGATTTCCTCGCCGCGGCAGAAATCCTCAATGGTCAGAAGGTCAAGATCGAAACCTATATCGTACCGGCAACGCGCGAAGTCGAGCACGGCATCCGCGAAACCAAAATTGATGGCAAAACCTTGCAGACAATTTTCGAAGAAGCCGGGTGTCACATTGGCGAACCGTCATGTGCGGCCTGCCTCGGCGGCCCGAAAGACACGTTCGGTCGCACCCACGGGACGGAAGTGGTGGTCTCGACCACCAACCGCAACTTTCCGGGGCGCATGGGCTCAAAGCAATCCGCCGTGTACCTGGCATCGCCTTACACCGCGGCGGCCTCGGCCCTCACGGGTCACATCACCGACCCGCGCGAGGTCATGCCAGCAAAAGTATGAACACACCAATTCAACCGCAGGTTTTCAGCGGCGGTTCAAGGGAGTTTAAATAAATGAAAGAAAAGTTTGAAGGCCGGGCTTATGTGCTCGGCAACAACGTCGACACCGATCAGATCATCCCGGCGGCTCATCTGGTCTACAGCCTGAGTGATCCGGAAGAGCGCAAAAAATACGGCGAGTACGCGCTCTCCGGCGTACCGGCAGAGGGCGCGGGACTGCCCAAAGGCAACACGCCTTTCATTGAAGAAGGCAAATGGCAGTCCGAATACAGCGTCATCATTGGGGGTAAAAATTTCGGCTGTGGCTCCTCGCGCGAGCACGCTCCGGCCTGTATGGAAATCGCCGGGGTGCAGGCCGTGATCGCTGAATCCTACGCCCGCATTTTCTACCGCAACTCGGTGGACGGCGGATTTTTTATTCCGTTTGAAAGCGAAAAACTTTTGACAGAAGAGATCAACACCGGTGACGAGCTGGCTATCGACCTGAAGGCAAATACCTTGACCAATCGCACACAAAACAAGACTTACTCTCTCAAGCCTCTGGGTGACGTGAAAGATATCATCGAAGCGGGTAATATTTTTGAATACGCCAAAAAGACCGGCCTGATCCCGGCCTGAACGAGACCTTTGCGTAAATGTTTTTAAATGAAAGCAAATAGGGAAGCCTCACTTCGAGAACCTCTGTGTGACACATAAAATCAAAGAACTGTCATTCTGAGCGAAGTGAAGAATCTCGCCTTTGCTTTTGGTTTTTTGGTTGCCCAAAGGTCTCAGCCTGAACCGACTCCACTTATGGCAGAATTTTTTCATAACATCACCCTGCAAGATATTCTCCTTGGCGTGTTCGGGATTTTATTTGGCATACCCCTGCTGGTCTTTGGCGTCATGCTTCTGCTTTATCAAGCGGGACTGATCAAACCACCGGCAAAAAAACCGGAGCCCACTCTGTCGATCACAACATCTGATAATTCTTCATCCACCGTATTCAAACAATTCTGGATACAGGGATTGTTGCTCGTTCTACTCAGCCTCATGCTGGTGTTCGGATTGCGTGGCCTCTCCAGCGCCATAACGAATCCCAATGGCATGGTGTTGATCCCGGCGGGCACGTTCATCATGGGGTCCTCCGATGAAGAAATCATGTGGGCGGCAGAAACTTTTTATTCGGAGTCGCTCGATTTTTACCGTGACGAAACACCAGCGCATCCGGTCACACTCGATGCTTTTTTCATCGACAAAACCGAGGTAACGGTAGGCAACTTTAAGGATTACATGGCAGAAACCGGGCAAGACCCGCCGCGATATTTCGATAGCGAAAAATTCAAGGCCACCAGCCAACCGGTGGTCGGGGTCACCTGGAAACAAGCCGATCAATTTTGCGCGTGGGCAGGCAAACGTTTGCCGACCGAAGCGGAATGGGAAAAAGCCGCACGGGGAACGGACACACGCATGTACCCCTGGGGCAAAAAACCGGAAGAGAAACTCGGTAACTTCCGCGGGAAAAGTGACGGCTTCCGCTACGTCGCGCCGGTCGGGTCGTTTCCTGAAAGCAAAAGTCCTTACGGTGTGCTGGACCTCGCCGGTAACGTCTGGGAATGGACAGATTCCTGGTACGGCCCGCATCCGGGTAATACGGTGAAAAGCGATTTATACGGCGAACGTTTCAAAGTAATGAAAGGCGGGTCCTGGTTTTCCAATCTCGATCTGGCGCGCATCACCGTTCGGGGCAAAGCCCTGCCCAATCAGAAAATGAACTACATCGGGTTCCGCTGTGCCCGGTCTGCATCCGTGAAAACCGGCGCACTAAACTAATTCACGAAGACAATTAAAATACAACACGAACACACTGAAACATTTGGAGTAATGAAATGAATTGTAAAATTACGTTGGGCATTGGAGTGATCGCATTACTGTTTTCCGGGCAACCGGCTTTCGCCAATGATGGCAATCCGCATAACCCACACGGCGGGGGAGACAACCCTCATGCTACGAGTCCACACAATCCACATGGTGGCAATCCGCACAACCCGCACGCCAAAGGCGGGCATCCCGGTGGCAAGCCGGGTAAGGGCGGCGGACATCATTACTCGCGCCGGAGCGGCCCACCGAAAGATATTCCTGCCCATGTAAAATCGCGCACCAGTGAAGACGGGCACGGACTCAACCTCAACAATTCGCAGATTGGCTTGAAGGGTGCCGAGGTGCTGGCAGGCTCACCGGAGCTAGCGCAAGTACGGAGCCTCGCGCTCAAGACCAACAAGATCGGCGATGCGGGTTTAAAACTGCTATGCGATTCTAAAAATTTTCGCCATGTAAAAAAGTTGTCGTTGTGGGACAACCAGATCACTGGGCAGGGTGTTGACATGATTCTCGCTTCGGAAAATTTCAACAACCTGACGGAACTCAACCTGATGAAAAACCAGGTCGGTGATGCAGGAGCCACGGCACTTGCCAAATCCAGCAAACTGGCGAACGTCACTTTTCTCGATCTGAGTCAGGTCGGGTTGACTTCTGCCGGTGCCAAAGCTCTGGCGGCTTCACCGCATCTTGCCAACGTCAAACGGCTGGACCTGTATAAAAATAATATCGGGCCGGAAGGTATCAAGGCGTTATTGCAATCGCCTAATCTTAAAAATGTGGAACACCTCGACCTGACCCTCAACTCGGTGACCTTTGAACAGTCGCAGGAACTGATAAAACAGGCCAAACTGCCTAACCTGAAAATGTTGAATTTGAACTAACCACCACCTCGCACTCCTAGCGCGAGGGCTAAATGGCTGAACCTGTACTGCGCGGTCAACATTTCCTGAGCGCATCGCAAAGTGCTTTCTGTCGCCCGTGCGGCGAGCACCTGTCTGCATTAAAAAAATAAAAGGGGTTGCAGGCGGGTGGAGCCTGCAATCCCTTTTCAGCAAGAGTCCGACGCGTCAGGAAAAACCTTCTACGCCCAACGCCTGCCTTTCATTTTATTAATTCTCTAAAACTAATTTCGAATTTCATTGTCTAGCAGATTGCTGAAAATCATTTCTGGACACGGTCCTCTCACAGGGTTTGAAGGAAAGCTTTGCATAACCCCAAAATCAAAATCCAAGGCGAGATTCTTCGCTTCGCTCAGAATGACAGTCCGGTGATTTTATTTGTTACCCTGAGCCTAGAGCCTGTCGAAAGGAAGTGTGAACACAGCCCTTATTATCAAGGTCATACTTCGACAAGCTCAGCATGACAATTTGGAATTCCTTGTGTTTTTGACTTTTTTAGCTACCTGCCCGTCTGTCCTTGTTTTTCAAAAAACTCAGCTTGATACATCAGAAAAAAAAGAGCTGTGGAAGGTCACTCCACAGCTCTTTTAATGAGACCTCTAATAGCTCGATACTTTCTGTTCCGGCAACTCGCAGACCCTTTGGAACCAGGATCTGCTCGCGGCCAAATGCGCTTTTTAGAGGTGCCCTAAGGATCAAGTGACAGGAGTTCACGCGCGTGTATCGGTTGGCGTTAATTCCTCAATGGTCACGTGCACCGTTTGAACCCGGCCTTCTCTAAATACTTCCAGAGCCACCCGGGTGCCCGGTGGAACGGAGGCGACGAGCCGAGGTAATTCATCAATCGAAGAAATTTTCCGGTTCTCGAACTTGACGATCACGTCACCCCTGAGTATGCCACCTCTTTCCGCCGGACCCCGGGGAGCGACCTGGTTTACCAGAGCCCCGGAGGCTTCTTTCAATCCAAACGAGTCCGCCAGATCTGGCGTGACGCGCTGGACCATGACACCAAGCCAACCGCGGGTCACTTTCCCCTTTTCCTTGAGTTGCAGGACGATCTCCTTCACCAGATTGCTTGGGATGGCAAAGCCAATACCCACGTTGCCGCCACTCTGGGAGATGATCGCTGTGTTAATTCCGATGACATCGCCTTTCATATTGATCAACGGTCCGCCGCTGTTGCCGGGGTTGATCGACGCATCGGTTTGAATGTAGTTATCGTAAGGCCCGCCCATACTGCGGCCCTTGGCACTGATGATCCCGGTGGTGACGGTGTGGCTCAGCCCGAAAGGATTGCCGATCGCCACCACCCACTCGCCCACTTCCAGCTTGTCTGAATTACCCAGTTGAAGATGCGGCAGAGTGTCGCCGGACGTAAGTTCGATCTTGATCAATGCAATGTCGGTTTTAGGATCGGAGCCGATCAGCTTTGCCGGGACCTCACGTTCCTCGCGGCCCTGCCCCAGCGTTACCAAAACCTGATCGGCCCCGTCGACTACGTGATGATTGGTGAGGATGTAGCCTTGATTGCCGATGATAAAACCCGAGCCAGACCCGCCCCTTTTGGGAGCAGGCTGTTGCCGCCTCTGCTGAGGTGGCAGAAACCTGCCAAACGGGTTGCCCGGAGAAAATCCACGGCTGGCCGGTTTGATCTTTGCTTTGGTTCGGACATTGACCACCGCCGGGTTGGTGGCTTTGGCGATGTTCACAATTTTGTTTGTTCCAAGGGGAGCATCGGTATCTACAGAAACTGCGTGCGCGGTGGGGACTCCGCTTGAGAACCTGATGCCGCCGGACAGCACCATGGGCAGTGCAAGTGCTAGCATGACCGTCCAGCCGAGGAATTGTTTAACAGATGGTTTCATGTGTTGCCTCCTTTTAACTTGGCCCCGCAGTGAGCGGGGATGCCGTTCCATCCTTTCTGCGGATCAATTCCGCAGTTTGAATCGGCCTCAGAATAGGACGATCAAATTAAGTTCCAATTAACGGGACATTAATAAATATTAACTTTACAAAGCATCTTCTTCCTTGGCAGACTGGAAGGCAGAATTAGAAGCAATTGGAAAATTTGCAATCAGTGCGCCTATGAAATACAATCGGTTCGCACAGCCGCCCCTGTTTTAAGGGAAATTGCATCAATCTAAATTTCTATGGAGCCGACCATGAAAAAAGGAATGGCAGTGGTCCTTGGAATCTGCCTGATAGGTCTGCTGGTAGTGGCTACCGGCCCCGCCTTCGCAGATGAAAAGGTATCTACTCGACCAGCGGATATGAACAAGGCACCCGGAGATACGGGAGACAGCAAGAAAGACAAGAAGTGCGATGAAATCGCTGACTCTGACGAGCGCAATCTCTGTCGCGCATTCACGCGGGACACATTTAATTCGGACGGGGAAAAGAAGAACCGTTACCAGAACAAGAACCACAGTTTTTATTACTGCACGTTGATCAAAAACAAGGATAAGGAAAAATACTGCTACGCTATCGTGCGAAACCAGAAAAGCATGTGCGGCAACATCATTGATGCGGACCTTGAAAAGGAGTGCAACGCCAAAGTCAAATAGTGCTGATTTTTTTCTATCGAATAGTTACGAAGAGCGGGGCCCGGCCCCGCTCCTGTTTTTTCCCTCTTGCAATAAAGTTACACCCCGGTTGCTCTATCGTCTGCGCCGCTCCCCCCTCTTTATCCATCCTTCTCACCGTCTGCCTGCATGCCCCCATCGGATACATTAAAATTTCCTCTTTGGAAAAAGACCCTGTTCCTCGCCATCCCGATTATGCTTTTTCTTGGCATCATGGAGTTGGTGATTCGCAACACTGTCCCGTTCCAGAATGTCCGTGCCTTGTGTTTTCATCCCATCATGGAACGCGATTACTGCCCGGAAGTTACCGGTGCGATCAAACACAACACGGTCCTTGAAATTAATCGCGACGGGATGATTGACCGCAACTACCCGGTTAAACGGGTTCCAGAGACAATACGTGTGGCGGTTCTCGGCGACTCCTTTACCGCCGGAGAAGAGGTGGCGATGGGTAAACGGTTCCATGAAATCTGGGAGGAGCGGCTCCCGGAAAAACTGGGAAGGCCGATGGAATTTCTAAATTTTGGTGTGAGAGGTTACGGCACCTGGGAACAGTTACAAATGTTTCATCTGAAGGCGGCGAAATACAAACCCGACTGGGTCGTTGTGAATTTTTTCTGGGGCAACGATATTGATGACAACATCAAACAACTGGAAGCGGGCGCACCCAACCCGCTTGAAGAACAATACCCGGTTGACACCCTATGGAGTCGACTGCTTATCACTAGAAAAAATTTCAATAAATGGCTGTGGAACCATTCAGCCCTGTATCAGTGGGTTCGTACCAAATACAATTTGCTTGAGGTTAAAATAAAAATCTGGCTTCGCACCGGGCATCAGGATCAACGGGAGAGAATAAAGAAAGCGCAAAAGCACACTGCAGAGACTCCAACAGATAAGCCCGGCCCAGTAAACAAGGAACCCACAGGAAGTAAAAATGCTGGCAATGCGCCGCCTGCCCATAAAATCAAATTGGATGTGAACCAGTCCACGGCCTACGATGACCTGTTTTTTTGGGAATCAGAAGGATGGGAGGTGACTCGCAAACTGATGCTAAAGCTGAAGGCTGAAGTGGAAGCCGGGGGTGGTCGCCTTGCCGTGATCCAGTTTCCACAGAATGACCAGGTACACGATTACCCTGCCACGCCCAACAAGGAGTGGCAATTATTTTTAGAAACCAACGGCATCCGACAACTCGACACTCTCCCCTTGTACACCCGATTGAACGAAGAACAATTAACCGCTACCACGCTGGTACGCGAACACAAGGACCACCACTTCAGTGAAGAAGGTCACGTGATCTACGCCAATTTCACACAAGAGTTTTTAGAGAAACTTTTCAAACCCTGAGTCAACGCGTTTCAAAAATATAAAGAGCAACTTGCCCTCTTGACATGGCTGGTTTTCTAATAGGAGACAAAGCCATTTAACGGGCTGTCGAAATTTCCGTTCCTGCGATAGAATAAGAGGATCGACCATTAATTTTGCCAAGTCACCATGGAATCATTCGACTCAAGCGGAAAGACCAACGGTGTAAAAGCTGGCTCTATCGTTCTGTTTGACGGTGTGTGCAACCTCTGTAACGGCACTGTCAATTTTGTCGCCGATCGGGACCCTGACGTTCACTTCCGCATGGCCTCCCTGCAATCAGAAACCGGGCAAAAACTTCTGGACCAATACCATTTACCAAAAGATAATTTTGAAACCATCATACTGATTGAAAACGGCGAGGCCTACACCCATTCCACATCTATTCTTCGCATCTCAAAAAAACTGAGCGGCCTCTGGCCCGTGCTGTCGTTTTTCCTGCTGATTCCCAAGCCTGTTCGCGACTGGTGCTACCGACTGATATCCAGCAATCGCTACCGCTGGTTTGGAAAAGAAGAGGTTTGTCGTGTGCCCTCTCCAGACATGGCTCACCGGTTTCTGGAATAAGATGACCTTGACTTCATGACACGCAATCCCTCATCAGAGTCACCCAAAGTCTCCCGCTGGTTTCATGCGGTCGATGCTTCCACCGTCGCGATTTTCCGCATCGTGTTCGGCACCATCATGCTTTGGGAGACCCTGCGCTATGTGATCTACGAACGAATTGATGCTTATTACATCGAACCGACCGTTCACTTCACCTATCCCCTGTTTGGTTTTGTCGCACCGCTCCCCGGCGACTGGATGTTCCTGCCCTTTGGGGTGATGGGTCTCACCTCTCTGTTGATCGCTCTCGGACTTTTTTACATCCCGGCGACTATCATATTTCTTCTGACCTACACCTATATCTTTCTGATCGATTCCACCCAATACAACAATCATTATTATTTTATTTGTCTGGTCGGTTTTTTACTGTGCGTGATAAAAGCCAATGCCTGTTTCTCAGTCGATGGAAAATTGAAACCGGAAATTCACACCAACCGCATTCCTTACTGGCAACTGTTTCTTCTGCAATTCCAGGTGATCGTCGTCTATTTTTTCGGCGGAGTGGCAAAGTTGAATGTCGACTGGCTACGGGGAGAACCGCTCCGGCACTGGCTCGAACCCGACATGTTCCCCCTGATCGAAGGTTGGCTTAACTATGAAATGTGGGTGTATTTCCTGTCCTATGGTGGGCTCCTGTTTGACCTTTTTATCGGGTTCGGTCTGCTTTATTCGAGGACCCGCCTGCTTTCGATTTTTGCCGTGCTGGTATTCAATCTCAGCAATAACAACCTGTTTTCCATCGGGGTGTTCCCCTTCCTGATGATCGGCACCACGGTGTTGTTTCTCAATCCTGAAGCTGTAAGAACGTGGCTGATAAAATGGGATTTCATCAAAGGAAGAAGACAAAAACAAACCAAGACCACTATCCTGAAAACGTCACCCTTGCCGATCTATTTACTCCTTGGAATCTATTGCTCCATTCAGATACTTCTGCCCTTTCGCCACTGGCTCTATCCTGGGAATGTCAGTTGGAACGAAGAGGGTCATCGATATGCCTGGCACATGAAACTGCGGAGCAAACGGGGTAAGGTATTTTTCGTAGTCAAAGACCCGGACAGCGGAAAGCAATGGCAACCGGATATGGAGAAAGACCTCACACCCCGGCAAATAAAAAAAATGGCCGGAAGGCCCGACATGATTCTCCAGTACGCTCACCTGTTACGGGATCGCTACCAGAAAAAAGGAGTGGCACATCCTTTTGTTGAAGCTGTAACTATGCTATCCCTCAACTTCAAAGAAGCAAGACCCTTCATTGACCCACAAGCCAATCTGGCTGAAAAAGAATATTCTCCCTGGAAAAGCAACGACTGGATTTTATCTTTTGAGCAGAAAAAATTATGAAAGATCGGACCATTGCAGGGTGTGCCATTGAGGCAGATCACGCGCGGCTTTTTTGGTGAGCACCTTTTCAATTTCTCTCGGGAGGATGCCGGTACCCGGCCTCAATAAAACCAGGTCTTCATCTTGCAGGGACGCACCCGCAGACACAGGTCGTTTGAGGGTCACACTTTTTCGGACCAGGTCGCGGATGGGGAGTTCCGACACTGTGGGTGTCTTTTTTGCAGACCCCAGGGCTTGCGTGGTGGCGCGAATATTTTCCACCATCGTTTTTAATTCTTTGGGTTCTATCGATGCCGCGTGATCCGGCCCGGGCATGGCTCGATCCAATGTGAAATGTTTTTCAATCACACAGGCACCCATCGCCACGGCCAGCACCGGCACCAGCAATCCCTCCGAGTGATCAGAATATCCCAGAGGCAGGTTGAACTCCTGTTGCATGGTTTGCATGGCCCGTAAATTAATATCGGAAAGTGCCGCAGGATAATTGGAGGTGCAATGGAGCAAGGTCAACATGCACTCGAGCGGCTCGGAAAAGCCCGCACCATCCCGCGTTGCGCGAATAGCACTCACCGCTTCGTGGATCTCTTCAATCGTGCCCATCCCGGTTGATAAAATCATGGGCAGGTCGTGCTGGGCCAGGTGCTTTAACATCACCAGATTGGTCAACTCGCCGGAAGGAATTTTAAATCGCTCAATTCCGAGCTCGATCAAAAAATCTGCGGATTGTTCATCAAAAGGTGTGGACAAAAATTCGATAGACGCTTTCTTGCAATGGTCCTTCAAGCGGTGGTGCATTTCGGTGGACAGCTCGAGATTCTTTAACATACTGAGCTGATCCCCGTCTCCAGTCTTGTCCTTCTGGTATTCGGCTTTTGCGGTTCCAGGTTTAGTCAGGGCTTCGGCGCGGAAAGATTGAAATTTAACAGCATCGGCCCCGGCCTCCACCGCCACATCCACCAGTTGAAACGCAAGATCATCCGAGCCGTTATGGTTGACCCCGGCTTCGGCGATGATAAAACATTTTGTCGCCTCTACCATACGGTCAGCCCTCCATCGACCACGATATTTTGTCCGGTAATATATGAAGAGGTGTCCGATGCCAGAAACAGCATGGCTCCGCACAGTTCATCGCCGTCAGCCATTCTGCCCAGAGGGACGCGTGCGCTGTAGCGATCTGTAAAGGTTTTGTTCTGCCCGCTGTACACGCCACCCGGTGTGATCGCGTTGACCCGCACACCCTTATCCCCCCAGTAAGCGGCAAGATATCGGGTGAGCCCCCAGACGGCGGCTTTGCTGGTGCTGTACACCGCAGGCGTGTTGATGGCCCGGCCTTCGTATTCGGACCCTTCGTAAACCCGTTGGTCCGGTGCCACAATCCCGTAAATGGAAAGTGTGTTGATGATACTTCCCCGACCGCGTTCAGCCATAGCAGAACCAATAGTCTGGCACCCGAGCATCACCCCGGTGGTGTTGACGTTCATCACTAGATTCCAATCTTCCAGCGAAAAAGTTTTAAAGGGCTCGAAGAAGTTCGGACTCTTGGTGGCGGCGTTGTTAATCAGGATATCGACCTCGCCGAGGTCTGTCTCGACAGTCTGTTTTATATCAGCCCAGTCTTTGGGAGACGTGATGTCTGCTCCCAAGGGTACGATAGAATCCGGCACATCCTGATTGATTTCGGCGGCTAGGGTACGGGCTTTGTCTATATCCCGATCGACCATGACCACACGCGCGCCCTTTTCTGCCAGGGACCACGCGAAACGGGTCCCAAGAATTCCGGCTCCCCCTGTGAGAAGCACCACTTTTCCGTTCAAGTCGATTTGAGTTTTAGCGGGATCGGGTTTTTTCATTTTGGAAATAATTGAGTTTGTTTGTGAGGCAGGCTAAAGAATCCTGCGCATTCAGGGTTGTTAGTATATCAGACATATTTCAGGGGAAAGAAGCAAGCCCTGTCCTGTGGTCAGGAAATAGTTTTTTCGTCGGCGAGAATAGCCAATTCCACACTGTTCAATCCATCCAGGATATCCTGCGATGTCGCGGTTCCGGTTTCGACGGCCTTTAAAAATTCAGCCATCGCCTTCTGGTAGGTTTTGGCAGTATCAAAACCCTCCTCACCGCAATCGATAACTTCGGTGCGGTCATTTTTTGCCAGCGTTAAAGTTTGAGCGGGCAGGTCAAAAACCAAACTACCGAGGTCGCCAACAATTTCGTAACGCCGGACCGGTTTTCGGGATACATAATCCAATTGAATCGACACAGCGGGAGGCCCTTCCTTTTTTCCCATCACGATAACGACCGTATCCTCCGTTTCAATCTCCAAACAGCTGAACTTCCCGGAAATGGAACCGACACGTTCAAATTCGCCAAAGAACCAGCGGACAATGTCGAGTTCATGGATCAGATCGAACAGCACGCCACCGCCTAAGTTTGGTTGACTGCTATAGCTCTTGCGGTAGTCCTGCTGAGGTCGCCAGTCGGCAAGCCACTGTCCGGCGGTCAAACCGGCTCGCACAACCGTCCCCAATACGCCGCCTTGCACAATCTCTCTGGCTTTTTGGAGAGAGGGGAGAAACCGAAGGTTACATCCCACCAGAGTAGGGCTTTTGAAATCGACGCGTTGCATCAGGGAACGCAAGGTCTCAATATCTTCTTGTCGGGTCACGACAGGCTTTTCAATATAGAAAGGCAGGTGCGCTGTAATCAGGGGTGCGAGCACATCGGCATGCAATGCTGACGGAGTGGCCACCACGGCAAAATCCGGCTGGAGAGCAAGGGCCTCTTGAAGGCTACCCACCACCCTGGCATCAAGCGAGGCGGACAACACATCCTGCCTCGCATCTTTTCGCAGGAAAATAAAACGGGCATCTTGTGCCCATGTTCGGATATTGCGAATATGCCGCTGACCGATCGAACCGGTCCCGATGATGAGTGCCTGCATATTATGAGAGATTGAATTTCAGGTAAGGGGTTTTTGGAGTTCCGGCACCACTTGCGTTATTACTCAATGGGATTGGCGAGATTTTTTTCCTGATTCAGGAAAACATAACATCCTTCTAATCCGATTTTCCAGTTGTAGTCGCCAAACGGGCCGAAAAAAGTAAAGGTAAAAAAGAATTAGGACTATCAGTGAGGATACTGCCGCTAGTCCTTCCACTAAAAACATCGGCATGAAACAGATAAAGACCCATTTCATCGACCCCGGCACATTGTTTGAACGTCTGATTGAGATCACCGCCGCTCCAACGACAATCGAGAATAACCCAAAATAGAATAAGGGGCGACCGATTTCATTTTGTAACAAGGACGCGGAAAAGGTGCTCCTTACCGCTATCGTTTCCGATAATTCCAAAAGAGAAACCGTGTTAGACTGCGATTCCCCGATTCTCACGTGGGTTTTATATTTAAACGACCCATATTTTTCGACCAGTGAGCATGAAAAACTCAGAGACAGAATAAAAAAACTACCGAGAACAACGTAAAGGCCTTTGGAATGAATTTTCTTCAACTGGGTCATTAGAATCATCAACCAGAGCAACACCACCCCTGAACTGGTATTCACCAGGAAGATCGAAATAAAAGTTAATACCTGATTCCTTCTGCCATAAATAAAAAGAAACAAATAGGCAATACCGCACATGGCCATCACTGTTCGAAAACTAAAAAAGAACGGCAGATAAACCAGGAATGGCTGTAAGAAGCTTCTGGGCCGGTCTTGCAACCGTGCAAATAAGATTGGTAGAAGAAAAACCAGAATACAAAGGGTGTCAAAAATGGGAGGAAAAAATTCAAACCTGCTCAGATAAAACGGAGATATCGCAAGGAAACGAAAAAAATGAACAACACCAAAGAAACCTATCGGCGCACTCATCGGGCTCAGCAAATCGTCAAGTTCTCCGTAACTCATCCGAAGCGCCACATAGTCCATCTGATTGAAAAATGCATCGACGCGATCAAATGGAAAAAACGTTTTTTCCAAAAAAGCGTTGACCAAAATAAAGCCCATAATGTGGAAAACCGTCCAGACAAAATAAACTTTTTCCCTGGAAAACTGCCCGTCGGATCCTTGAAAAATAGTCCAGGCCCAAATATTTTTTAATGTGAGCGTGCTCTCTGACGGCAGAGGCTTGATTGTCTTGATATCCATTGAAACGTTCTTGTGGGTTGCGGTTGCGTTGGTTTCTGGCTACCAGTCGGGGTATTATTCGAGGGCACTCTGCTTTCTTGGCAGATTTAGTAGGCTGAAATTACTATTCGTACTATACTATATCTTGGAAAAATGGAGCCAAGATTTATTTAATTATTTTGTCCATTGCACCTCCTGTTTCATTTTTTTTACTCAACAAATCCCCTATGAAAAATCCAGTGCTTTAAATTTCATTCCAATAATCCCCATACTAAAATCGCCACAGAGTATCATTTTCTTATGAACGGTCATCAATCCACTTTCCTCGATTTTTTGCGCGTATTTGCGGCACAACTGGTTTTAGTCAACCATATCATCTCAGCTTCAGCCCTTACTCAGCCCCTGAAATTAGGAAATTTCGGGGTATTGATTTTTTTTACTCTCTCGGGTTTTCTGATCTGCTACACCACCCTGGAAAAAAGGTCGGCAAATTCTGATTTTGTCTTTGGCAAATATTTTGTAGACCGTTTTTTTCGAATTTTTGTTCCCTACATTCCCTGCCTGTTTCTTATACTTTTTCTTGATACATTATTGATTGCATCCGGAGGACACCATGAATTCCCTCAATATGTCTCGGTCAAACAGTTCATCGCCAACCTGTTCATGTTGCAACAACACCCGCTGGGCTTATTCGCCGACAAAATCTTTGGGTGGGTGCAACTAAAATTTGCAACATTTGGATCGGGGCGCCCCTTATGGACGGTGGCGACTGAATGGTGGATTTACATCATGTTTGGCTGGATGCTGTTGAAGCAGGACACACTTCGATCCCACCCCTTTAAATTTTTTATAGTATTGACGTTAGTGGGAATGGCACCACTGTTCAATATGGTTGCAGGGACCGGTGAAGGCATGGCCTTGGTTTGGTTTGTAAGTGCCGGCCTGGCCTATGGCTATTTCCAATGGACTGTTCAAGGAAAATACCCAACTCATAAATTAAATCAGCATTCCAACCTGGCAGGGATCATAATGCTTTTTATCCTTGGATTGATGATCCTGAGGATTGTTTGGGTTTCAGTTATTCAAAACCATTTTCAATGGAAGCCTTTCGAATTTTATGATTTCAGCTTCGGCTTCCTGTTTGTTTTAGCCTTTTTCCTGGTATTTGTCTGGCTTGGAACCAACAAGGGTACCCGACGGTACCACTGGTCCAAATTCATGGCGGACTATTCCTATTCTTTATATCTCATCCACTATCCTATCGTTCATTTCCTGCGTAATTTTGAGTTTAATTTACAGGGAGGCTTGGGCACCGCGCTTATCTATTTTGTAGTGTGCAATGTTAGCGCTATATTATTTTGGTGGGCGTTTGAACGTCATTTCCCCACGCTAAAAAAGGCCTGGTTGAATCGCGCCTCCTGACAAAACCTTAAATTGCCCCAGCACCCGGAAATGTGAGGCTTGCCTTTTTATCCTCAGACTCAGGTAAACCTCTTCGAAAAACAGGAAGGGTTCTCGACAATCCCTTTATTGGTCAGAACGATCACAGCAGGCAGCCCCGTCAGCATGGTGGCATATCCAAAAAGCCCCAACGCCAGAGAATAACTGATGATAATAAGAAACAGTCTGTATTCAGAATATTTTTTCCAAACAAAGGAAACAAAATACAAAAAAGCAAGAGACAAAAATATCAGCAGAATGATTCCAAACATCCCCAATTTTAAAATATATTCTCCAAGCCCATGATCCAGCATGTGAATCAGGTTACCGCCGTAATACATTATTTCTTTTAAAACTTCGACTGCCAGGACTGGGTAGATAAAATATATCGAGAGCAAAATCAACAGGCTCATGGCGATTTCAGAAAGGCTCAAAGGGCTATTTCCAAAACCCCGGAATATGAAAACCACCAGCCAGGTGCAAACCGTCAATGTGGCCACCAGCATGATCCCAGATGACACACAACAAAAATACCAACCGACAAACAACAGGACGACAAAACTCGCCGGATGAATGTCCCGCCGAATCCATCGATCCAGCGTGTAATGCAGTAAAGAAATCCCCAAAAAAGCCAGGACCAATCTTCCGTTCATGAAGAGAGAGATTTCAATAAAAATACAGGTATTCAATAATAGAAAGTACCAGAACAGTTCTTCTGCTTGAATTGAAATAATCACCAGGCGAGTCACAAAATAACCTATTCCCAGTATCATCACCGCCACAAACTGTGAGTATATCCAATCCACGTTCAAGCCAGTGGCATCCCGAATTTTAAATACGGGCATAACCAGGTAGTAACGCATGGTATTTTTCAGCAACAGCAGTGCCTCTAAACTGAAAGGCTGATGAGCGGCATCCAGATGAACCACCTGATTCCACAACCGAAACTGAACCAGAGAGCAGGCCACCGCCGTCAGGTACAGGAAAGCGACACCCCCCCAGACCCTTCTTGGCGACAAGGATGAAGGGCTTGGCTCTGAAGAGGCGGTTGAGCAGGAAGAGTTATCCATACCTGAGCTCAAAGGGTAGCCGTGAGGACATTGTGTCTGGACCGGTAAGTTTTCTTGATTAATTTTTTGGATTGTCTGGGAGCATTGATGGAGAACTTCTTTACCGCAGAACTGTATTATATACCCAAGCCATAACCGGGTAAAGTTGAGATTGCCGGGAAGCCACCTCTTCGTATTCGGGTTAAATTGGTTTAGAATGAGTTCTGGTTTATGTGTAATGGACAATTGATCTACTAAACAAGTTTTATTTACTGGAGGTGGCACATATCTAAACGAATTTTTTTTATTGCCTACGGTGGCGGACACATCACCATGCTCATCCCTGTCATTCAATGCCTGCAGAGAAAAACCGATTACACGCCTGTGATATTTGGCCTCACGACTGCATCCAAAAACCTGACTCAGGCAGGCATCCCGCACTACGGGTACCGGGACCTTGTTCAGGATGGGGATGAAAAAGCCCTTGAGATCGGCAAAAAAATGGCCGCAGCTCTTCAAGGGAAATCTCAAATAAATGCTGAGGAAACCATCGCCTACCTTGGCCTGTCCTATCAGGATATGATTGACCGCCTTGGTGAAGAAGAAGCGGCTCGCCAGTTTGAGCAAAGGGGTCGCCAAGCATTTTTACCCTTGTCCATCATGGAGCGGGCCTTCAAAAAGTTCAAGCCGGATCTGGTTATCGCGACCAACTCCCCCCGATCAGAAAAAGCTGCCATCCTCACAGCAGGCACCCTGGGGATCCCCTCCGTCTGCGTTATGGACCTGTTCGACCCGCGTGAATTTGAGGACCGTATTGGTCAACCGGGATACGCCACTCGGGTTTGCATGTTTTCTGATTTTGCGAAACAGGAACTGATAACTATGGGGCGAAAGGACGAGGAAATTGTGGTGACTGGAAACCCCAGTTTCGATTCCCTTGCAGACCCGGAACTTGAAGCCCAGGCACAAGCAATGGTTGTTGAGCGGGGGTGGCAGGGTCGAACACGGATCCTGTGGGCACGGCAACCGAATCCCAATGATTGGGATCTTTACCGTGCAGTTGAAAAAAAACTCATGGAACTGTTGCCCGATCATCCGGATTGGCAACTGATCATCAGACCCCATCCGAACGACTCCACTCGTTTCGACAACCTGCCAGAGCGCGTCAGCCTGAGCACCCAGAATGATTTTCTGCCCGCTTTAGTTCAAGCATCGGATCTTATCATCACCGTCAATTCAACGGTCGGCCTTCAAGGGGTTGCCATCGGAAAGCCACTCATCAATGTCGCGATGGGGTTTGCTTCGCCATTCACGCCCTACCCTGAAATGGGGATTTCGCTAGGCATAAAAAAAATTGAGGCGATGGAAGCCGCCATTCACAAGGCCCTGAGTCCTGATTACAAACCCAGGGAAACCCTGCCCAAACCGGGCGGTTCTGCAGACGCCGTGGTGCGCTTGATAAGAAAATTAATCGATTGATCAGAGTTTGACGGTGTCCACTTCCCAGGTGCTGGGGTCCTGGTCGTTGAGAGGATTGCGTTGCACGCCCTCGTCATTTTGAATAATATTAAGAATACCATTCCAGACCAAAGCACTTTGCTGAGCCTTGGACAGAGGGGCAAACACTTCCCGAATCCCGAGATTGTCGAGTTTACCTGAAAGTGTGTAGCCAAAGTGGGTCATCAGTTCACCGTTCACCAACTCGCATAATACCAAGTCCTCCTCAGGGAGGTGCTTCACCCAGCGCTGAATGGGACTTTTTGAAATACCTTCTATCTTGTCTCCAAAGGCGGTATTTGGCTCCCATTTTTCATCGGTGACCTTGTTTTTAAACTGGTCCACATCCAGCATCGATGCTTCAAACTCCAGCCCCAGTCCTTCGCAAAGAGAACGCGATATTTTTTCAGGCTCGAGAACCAGGTCCTCATATTTTAAATTGTGATAACGACCGGGAAAACGTTTTTCATTTAATTTGGCGTGCTTCATCGCATCATAACAGTTGGCAATGGCATCCAGATAATCCACGCCCGGGGCAATGGTTTCATTTTTCCACGAACTCAGGATATCACGCGGATCGCGCAGGCAATGCACGATATGAATATCGTCAAACATTTCCAGAATGTCTGCCGCGTTTCGCCATTGCAACACTGTTTTTTCGCCCCAGTTGGTGTTGCCAACGTAGAGCCGCATGAACAAATCGTACAAGCCCGCGTAGGTGATTCGAGGCATCTCAGCGACACCCGCCTTGAACTCCTCCTCATCCACGCCTCTGCCAAATCGCGTGACCATTCGCTTGTTCATGGAGTCGAGAAGTTTCAGGGCACCCTCCCGAACTATTTCATTCTTGCCAAACTTCATGTAGGCAAACCGCATGAAATGCACAGAATCGTAGGTGACACTCATCTTTGAATTTTGATTCAGGATATGAGTAGCCAGCGTGGTTCCGGAACGAAAAGTCCCCGTGATAAAAATTTTCAAAACCTGATCTCCGTAAGCGTTATTTCTGTGTCTGGCGAAATGTATTGGAATGAGAGTCCGCAAAGTCATCAAAGTCGATTTGATCGGAGCCCTTTTGAATAACTAAAAACCATTCATAAAATTTATCGGGGATTTGAGTTTCGTAGTGGTTACGTCCGAAATCACCGCGCCTTGGATAATAATAAGAGGCCTGAATCCGGTGACCATTTTTTTGCAGAAGGTCCACCATTCGCGGAACATCCGTAAAAAAATTGGGGTGCCCCTTGCCGCGCGCGCCGATCTCAGCATCCATCGCCTGCTGGTCGTCTGCCGGATAGTCCGCACCCTTGCCGGTCAAATACAAATTCCCTCCCATCTTAAGGACTCTTAAAAATTCGCGGAGGGTTTCTTTTTGAAAGGTGGCATCAAATGTTGCGAGGCAGGACAGGTTGTCAAAAAAAGCGTCATCGAAGGGAACCTTCTCGGCTTCGCTTTCCTGGATGGATTTTATCTGAGGATCATCAGTGTATATTTTTTTGGCGGCATCAATCATGGCTTTTGAAATATCAACGCCATGAATCTCCACCCCATACTGCTGATAAACCCTGAACATCCGCCCCCACGCGCACCCAACTTCCAGCAAATTTCCTTTTAGAAACGGATGTGCCTCGAATACCTCCTCATAAACGGAGTCATCTTCGGTCTTGGAATCACCCTGGATAATCGCACTCTCATCGACTTCACCGCCGGCTTCGTCGACACGCGACTTCCAGTATTCGTAGTACTTTTCGTTCCAGTAGTTTTTTCGTTCCTGGCCAGTTTTCACGGTAGTTTGAAAGGAAGGGTAGTTACAAAAGTATTGCCATGTATGTTGTTCGAGGCGACACCAATACAGTCCATATCTTCAGGAGGAACCGTATCGTGATCAAACGCATAGTACCATGATTTTCCATCCAATCCGAAGTCAAAATTATCATGAATGAAACGGCCTCCCTTGGTCCTGAGGGCCAAAAAAGGTTGCGGCCCAAACAATTCACCTTGAACCACTTCCACACGGAGTCGCGGCATATCGTCTTCATACAATTCTACTTTTAATTCCAGCGGTTCTTCTTTATGGTCATTCACGACCGCATTGAAAGCGTCTTTTGCGCGAGCATATTTAAACTTAACATCAGGGTATTTTTTCGCCGCCTGACTCAACAATTCGCGCACCTTGTCCACCTCCGGCCCCATGTGTCGCCAATCATGACTGGCAACGCCCATGAGAACAGGCTCCCCCCCGGACGCTTTTTCAAATGCCCGGTCCACTTCGCGTTGGGTGATGCTGGCGATGCGGGTGGAAATATTCAAAAATCGCGCAATGTATCGTCTGCACTCACCCGGTTTTTGATAGTCATCGTGATGCGGGTGGTAAATTGACCAGTCGTTGGGGGCTCGCCGCCAATCCCCTGATCGACCATTTTTGAAATCTCCGTGCTGGTCGAATTCCTCCGGATTTTCGATCGCCATGTTGGTCGCATCGAAAGGTATCCATTGCTCCAGAAACCAGTGGCTGTCTGGTCGCTCCGTCTGGAATCCGGCTCGATACACAGCGGGAAAAAATTTGCGTTCAATAATACGCCGCGCCAGCACCTCATACAAGTGTGGTGAGTTGAGGTACGAAGTCGCGCAACGGTGCGCTTCCTTGTAAGTCGACATCGGATGAAAATGCCATTCGATAGCGTCCATGGGGGAATCGTATTTATCCAGAAACTCGACATAACGGTCATGGATATTGTGGTAGCCCATTTCGCGGCGACGCGGGTTGATTTGAAAATCGATATGATCCAGACAATGCCAGGAATACACCCACCCATTGCCATCCGCATCCGGCAATTTCTTACGAAACGGCTCGCTCATGATCTCGGCCAGCATCGTTTCAATTTTTTCCCAAGAGTCGTTGTACGACAAAAGTTTTGGGTCCACGACTCTGGCGATCAACTCCTCTTTGCCACCAAGATCCATCTCCTGGTTCTGCAATTTCTTAAGCGTCGCGTGTGAAGTTTCAAGATCGACATCGAACAGCTCACGCAACCGCTGAAAGGTCGCGTCCAGCGACTCGTACAAGGGGCCTTCCGTATCAATACAGTGAACCACATACACCGTTTTTTCGTTACTCATTTCACCGCTTCCTTCATTTAAACTAAAAGTTAATTCTGAATTGGTTCTGTTTGCTGATGCACGAATCGGGCTAATTGGGTGGTCAGTTTTTCCGCACCATTCTGGTTCAGATGCAAGGGATCAACAAAATTTTCCTTCGGCCAATAAATATCATGGTCCAAAAATATCACATTCGGGTTTCCTTCTGCTATTTCCTTGATTATTTTTTTCCAATGAGCATGAATCGGGCCGAAACGTTTTTGTTTTTCCTTATTCTTCAGCCAAATATCCGGCCAGGGGAAATCGTAAATGATCACTTTATATCCCTTGTCACGCGCCAATTTGAAAAAATCTTTGAAGTAGTGCTTATAGATAGAATACCCCGCACCAAACACATGATTGCTTTTTGGAACATCTTCATCCTCAATATGAGAAAAGCCACGAGACATATAACCGAAAGTCTCGGGGTCATAGTATTTTTTATTATTTTTTCCGATGGCTCTAATACCGCGCATCGCTCCATCAAAGTTGGTCAATAACCCCCAATACAAGGACTTTATGCGTTTTCGAAAACGCAACATCGGAACATAACTTCTTACATACCATTGCAGTGCACGATGCGGTCTTAACAACCGATGCTTTACCACATCCACCACCTGCCACGGTTTGGGCTTGTAATATCCTAGATAAATATCCTCGAGCCATTTGGTACCGCCCAGCATATAAAAGCTGATATTGGCGATTATTGCCTTGGGTTTATACCCCGTGACGTTCAGATAATCCTTGGTTACCAAGTAATAAAATGGTGCCTGCATGGCAGGACGCCCCAAATTATAAGCTGTGACTTCGTGCCCAGTGAGGGACTTCATTTCCCGCATGAAAACCCTTGGGTCCACCCCCTGGTGCGTCCTGCTGTCTCCAATAAAAAGATAATCGTAATTATTGTAGACTAGTGGGTTTTTAGATATGGAGAGGCCAATGTTGTCATTAGCGTCCGCATCAACCATGAGATGGGCAATCAACTGGTTTGCGGCAAGCATCACCAGAAAAAATACAGCGGCCCCGACAGCAAACCCTCTAAAATTGAAAGTAAATGAATTGTTTTCCATCCATTGGACTCATGTAAACCAGCAGTAAAACCAAAACCGCGTATACCAGGCCTTTCAACCAAGCTGGCCAGTGAAAATCCACTGTGTGTTCATTATTTTTATATTGTAAAAGTTGAATAAAAAGCAAAGGTCCCACAAAAACAAAAAACTTTAAGACAACATGTGTGTTTTTCTCCAATCCTGCCAGACTCCATGAACCTAAATCGAACAGGTGAGCACTGTACAATTCCAGCGTGGCCATATCCGGGCACCTGAAAATAAGCCAACCAATACCAATTAAATGAAATGTGGCGAGCATGCGGAAAGGGACAGGCATTTTTCGCCACGTCCGGGTCAAGGCTGTCTCTTCCAAAGCTCTTTCAAGTCCCATTAAAATCCCATTATACAAACCCCAGAATATATAATTCCAGGCCGCGCCGTGCCACAACCCGCACAGTGCCATAGTGACCATTAAATTCACTACGGTTTTGTTTAACCCCTCGCGACTGCCCCCTAATGGAATATAAATATAGTCGCGTAACCAGGTGGACAATGTAATGTGCCAACGTTGCCAGAAATTCCGAACACTGGTAGCGAAATGAGGCAAATTAAAGTTGATCGACAAGTCAAACCCTAACATTTTACCCAGGCCCCGAGCCATGTCCGTGTATCCGGAAAAATCACAGTAGATCTGGAACGCAAACGCATAAACGCCAAACAATAAGGCCACCGGGTCCGCATTTCCTGGGTCCTTAAATATCGGGTCGGCAAGTCTTGCCAGGTTGTCCGCCACAAACAGTTTTTTAAATAATCCCCAGACAAAAAGCCGCACACCGAGCGTACAACCGACCAAGGTGATTTCGCGGTCCTTTTTAAACTGCTCCAGCAGGTTTTCTGCGCGCTCAATAGGCCCTGCTATCAATTGAGGAAAAAATGACACGTAAGCCGCAAAATCAATCAGGTTTTTCTCATGAGGAATTTTCCTGCGGTAAACATCAATCGTATAGCTGAGCGTTTGGAACGTATAAAACGAAATGCCGGGCGGCAGGATCAATTCCAATAGCGGCAGATCGGGTTGTAAACCCATGCCTGTCAGGCCTGCGACCACATTTGAAATAAAAAAATCGTAGTATTTAAAAACACCGAGGATACCCAGGTTGGTCGCAATACTTAAAACCAGCAGTTGTTTTCTTTTTTTCAGGCTTTCCTGACTGTCCAGCCATTTCCCCACCTGATAATCGACCGCGGTCGATATCAGGAGCAGTCCGAGGAATTTCCAGTTCCACGACCCATAAAACCAGTAGCTGGCACCAAGAAGAAAAAAGTTTTTAACTCGTCGTGGAAGAAAAAAATAGACGGTAAAAAATATTATAAAAAACTTGTAGAATTTCCATTCAAAAAATAACATTAAAGAAAACCTGTCCTATTTTTCGAGTGCTTCTTTTTTTTCACGCATTAAAAGCTCTACAATTTTAAAATCAATCGGCTCATCAATGTCAATGGAGCGTATCCGGGGCATGACGTACAATTTCGCCTTGCCCTCCCATAACCCTTTTTTCAGTGTGTCTTTGTGCCACACATATATCGAGGCATTCATGGAGTACACCTTGGGTGCCAACTGCCTGCCCGACACTCCTCCGGGAATGGTTTTTGACAGGGAAGCAAAACCATCCGGTTTCTGCTCCACCATATTGAAGTATGGGTTTTTGTCCGCTTCATAGCCGGTGATGACCACGTCGGTCTCAGCATCCAGCATTTCAAGGCACGTTAGAATATCGGACATATCCCTGAGAGGAGATGTGGGGTCGAGTTCAACAACGCGAGTCACATCGACACCGGATGCGACCACCCAATCTACCAGATGCTCGATGACCGGGAGTTTTGAAATGGTATGCGTTGCCAGCTCAGCCGGTCGTTTGAAGGGAACTTCTGCTCCTGCCTTGCGGGCCACCTCGGCAATTTCATCGTCATCGGTGGAAACAAAAACGCGGTCGATTTCAGGACAAGCCAATGCTTGTTCGATGGTGTACACAATCAAGGGCTTGCCCAACAGGGGCAATACATTTTTCCTCGGCACACCGGTAGACCCTCCCCGTGCGCATACGGTGGCAATCGTCGTCATAAAATTATCCTCACAGGATGCAGATCAACCGGCAACAAACTCATGTCCAGAGCCGCATGTTTCAAATGAAAATTTGAAGTTTTTGGAACCCTGACTTCAACCTTTAAAGAGACAGCTTTTAGTCGTTGTCAAAGAAAATTTCAGGAAGGTACTTGTTCTTTAGAAGTCGGTCGGGGTTTAGATTTTTGTTTGATAAGAGTGGAAGGTTCACCGGGGGCAATGTCGTGGTTTTTCCTCCAGATCCTTTCGTATGCATCGAGGGAACGAAAATTACGATCCAACATCATTTGGCGCAACCCCACCAGCTCGACCATGTTGAAATTATGCGAAATCACTGCGGTGATTTTAGTGGCATCCCCCAAGTCGAGAATGAAGTCTTCCAGGTTGCCACCGTATTGCTGTTCAATCGACTCGCGATAGGTTGAGAACCACTCGGATCCCGGATACGGCGTGGCAAAATGAGGCTTCACCACAATACCGAGTTCCTCCCAGGCTTTAATGTTATCGCGAATGGATTGAAAATCCTCCACCGGGAAACCCATGATCAGGTTGGGAATGGGGCGGATACCGGCTTCAAGGGTCCAGAAAAAACTGCGGTAATTATTTTTGGGAGTGGCACCTTTTCCCACCGTCTTCATCACATGCGGCGCAAATGATTCGTAGCCGTAAACCAGATGGGAACAGCCCGCTTCCCGCATGATTTTTAGAATTTCCGGGTTGCAGAGCGAGGCATGGCTGGTTCCGCCCCAGTAAATTCCTGACCATCCGGTGAGATGCCCCTTGTCGTTGTATTTTGGTTTTGGTGCGAGGTCGGCTTCTTTCCAGAGGCGACAGATTTCTTTAAGCCAGGTTCCGCCTGATGACTGATTCATCGTCATCAGGTTTTCATCGAGAAACCCTATGAAATCGACCTGGTATTTATCATAAAGATGCTTCACCATTTTGACGATATATTCCGGGCTATGATACCGGATGATGCGGGTATAGTTGCCCGGCTCATCAAATTCAACCGTTGTTTCGCCGGCATTGTCCTCGCCATAACGCATATCCCCGGCGATCCCCAAGTGATAGCAATAGCGGCATATCAGGGAGCATCCATAGCTGGCATTGATGTCCAGCCTGCGCCGGGCGAGCATACCCTCCTCGGAAAAAACAGCTTCACTGTTTTTAAAATAAACCTCTTCGACTGGAAACAGATCCCAGGCAGGGTATGGCAGTTCATCCAGTTCCATATTCAGAGAACGTTCCTGAGAAAAGGCCAACTGACCATCGGGTTTTCTACTGATGGTACCTGGAATATTCCACCATTCACTTTCACCACGGTCGATCATATCCAGAATTTCAGGAAAGGTCTCCAAACCTTCGCCAATACAACCAATATCCACCTGCGGCAGAAAACCCATCATCTCTCGGGGCAACGATGTAAGCACACCACCGCCAACCAGAATGGACGCTTCCGGACAGACTTCTCTTGATATCCCGACTATTTTCTTGATTGATCCGTAGGTGGTGGTGATCCCGCCCATGGCAACCGCATCCCAGCTATCCGCCCGCAACACTTCACGCAGGGTATCGTCTCCCTGCCGCCAGGCATTTTCATCGTAAACCTGAACGAGGTGCCCCTTCTCCATAGCCACCGCCGCCAGCAAAGCCAGGCCATACGGCACATGACGCGGGACGTCTTCTTCCCGAACTACAGGGTTGATGATGAGGACTTTAGCCATTGCTTCAGGTTACCTTCTGATTATTTATGTGTGGTTGCCAAGGAACTGACTCAGCGCAATGAATTCGATATCATCTCCAAACAAAATCCCACCTTCCGTACAGTTGTAGATTTTGCAATCAGCATCTGCGGCTAATTGGAGAAACACCTCACGATACCACATATAGGCCGGGTCAGTGAAAAACCATTCGCCAATATGCTTGTTAAAAATTCGAATAAAAAAAGATTCCAACTGCTCCTCATCGGCCAGCCTCAGCAAGGCCTCGTAGTACTGAGTATTTCTATAAGGAGTTCCATCGTAATAGGACAAATCCATGCCGACCAGACCCACATGTTCGATACCAAGAACAGCATCCGCCATCATGAAGGCGGCGGCTCCGACATTACCTCCTGCATTGACAGAAGGTAGGCCGTTCATTTCCTGAAGCTCCCGCGTGGCACTGTTTTCCTCATCAGGATCATCCAGCATGGGATTCCACCAATAGACCTCCATTCCCGTGTCCAGCACGCGTTGCACCACCGCTTCACCGGAAGAGGTCGACATGGCAATTTTAATATTCTTGCCGTGCTTGTCGAGGAGATTTAATATTTCTTCGTTAGTCGCCAGTTCGCTGGCAAAGGCATCGTCCATGTCCTGCCGCCGAAAGTAATCGTCTTTCGCTAATTTTTCTTCGGTCAACTCCGGATCGCCCAGCCACCGCACAACTCTTGAAGGATGCGGATCAACCGTCACCACAAGGTCCGGCACGATACCGTTGGTCAACAGATAGCGGATAGCACTTTCTGCACAAATTATGGCACCACCATACCCTGACGATTTAATTTCTTTAACGGGATCCTTGATTTTGATACTGGGGCCGGAGGCCACAACGATACAACTTCCGCCATCACCAAGAGTCTGGTTTCGTAATTTGGCAAGGGATTGGCCTCGATCCTGGACGTTTAAGTTGCGGCGGGCATTGTCCAGACTCATTTGACCGATCCGGTCCCAGGTGATCTGGTCCATTCCGGCGATAATTTCTTCAGCCCATTTTCCGGACTGGATATGATCGGGATTGTCTTTAGCGGTCATTGAAACTTTGATCGAAAGGAAAGTTCATCTGGAATAAAAATGGTGTCGTGCGGAGTTATTTTTTTGTTCCCCAATCAACCTTTTTCTTTTTCACGAAAGCAATACTTCCACCCACGTGCTTCATTATTTCGCGTTCGAATTTTTCATCCGAGCTTTCGTCTTGTTTCTTTTTTATTTCCACATCTTTTTTTGCTTTAAAATTTCCTTTGAGAACGGATGACATTGACTTCTCCTTTTATTGTTTCAGTGTCAGATTCTTTATCGACAGGAAGGCATTTTAAGATAAGAAAACAGCAACCTTTCTGTTTTCAAATGAAAGGTATTGACCGGGACACTTCAGCTAAAAATAATATCGCCGAGGCAATTTATTGTCAAGGCCCGCGAACCCAACACCCTAATTAATTCAAACAAATCGACTAACCTCCAGCAAGGCTTAGCCGGAAAGCACGATAGAGTTAAAAAAACGGGAGGCTCTTCTTTTCAGAAAGAGAGGAACCGGCGAATAATGGCCAGTCCATTGTCTCCGCTTTTTTCGGGGTGAAATTGACAGCCCGTCATATTGTCCAATTGAACGGCGGCGCAAAGAATCTGCCCGTCATAATCACAATCTGCCAGCCGGTGATCCGGGTTGTCTGGGACAGCCATGAAAGAATGAACGAAATACATGGAGGCCTGAGTTTCCACATCTGAAAAAATACTGTCTTGCCATCCATCACGTGATCCGGCGACCTGCAATTCGTTCCATCCAATATGAGGGACTTTGTGAGGCTTTCCGTCCGCTCCCTCTGCTGGTACCGGCAGGACTTGTCCGGGGATGAGGCCCAGCCCGGCAAAATGACCGAACTCCTCACTGCTTTCCAGCATCATCTGCATTCCCAGACAAATTCCAAGGAAAAGTTTGCCGGATGTACAAAACTCTTTTATCGGCTCGATCAGGTTTCGCTGGCGAAGCTCTTCCATCCCACCGGAGAAAGCACCGACACCGGGCAATACCAACCGGTCAGCCGCCATCACCGCTTCAGGGGTTTCCGCCAGAGTGATGTCCGCATCAAAATGATCAAAAGCCCGCACCACGTTGAGGAGATTGCTGACACCGTAATCAATAATGGTGATTTTTGAATTCATATACTTCTTACATGCAAGCCCGATTGACGGGCGAAATCGCGTACCTCGGGGAGTTTCATACGCCGATAATGCAAGGCATCCGCCATGGCGACAGCATCGGCACCACTCTCAACAACCTCCAGTAAATCTTCCTGTTTGCCCATGCCGCCACTGACGATCAGGGGCACCGGGACCAACGCAGACACCTGCCGAACAAGGTCCAGATCAAACCCCTTGCGGGTGCCCTCCCGGTCAATGGAAGTCAACAATATCTCTCCAGCCCCAAGCTCCACGCCTTTCTGAACCCATTCCAGAACGTCCTGTCCGGTTCTTTCTCTTCCATTGTCTGTGTACGCTTCCCACTTTCCCGCACCCTGCTCTTTAGCTTCGATGGACAACACCAGACATTGTGCGCCGAACTTATTGGAAATTTCAGTGATCAATTCGGGACGATTGATTGCGGCAGTATTGATAGCAACCTTATCCGCTCCCGAACGCAGGATGTGACGCGCATCCTCCACGGATCGAATTCCGCCGCCAACGGTGAGCGGGATAAAGACATTTTTTACGGTTTTTTTTACGATGTCGCTGAGATTATTTCGCCCGTAAAGACTGGCGACGATATCCATGTAGAGCAATTCATCGGCACCGTCCTGGTAATAACCCACAGCGAACTCCTGCGGATCTCCCATAACGCGAAGCCCTTCAAGATGGATCCCTTTAACCAGGTTGGGCCCTTTGATATCTAATCTGGGTATCAGCCGGATGTTACTCATGAATTTTTTGCAACAGACTCCTGCCAGACGGTGTGTCGCAATTTCCAGTCGCCGTCTTCTTTTTTCCATATATGAGGAGAACGAAACGTATCTGCCAACGCCATGAAATAATCCCGATCCATGATCGGCTGTTCAAACATTTTTGAAGCGACAGGAAATTCTTTTTCAGAAATACTGAGGTACTTGAATATTTCATCCGCGAAACGCTCCGGGAACTCCATGTCAAATCGCTTGACCAGAGCAACGCCTTCCTCGCGGTTGATATCTCCAGACCGGATTTCCTGAGCCGCATCGTAGGTGGCCCGCCCGATACCAAATTTTATTCCGGTAGTTAAATAGTGAAAGTCATCGATTCGATCATCGATACTGTTGTACTTGCTATAGGTGCCGGGAGTGCGCTCGGGCGATGCCTCGAAACCTCCGTGCTCCACCGAATAGTAGTAACAGCTTTGCGGATGCCACTTCAGGTAGTAACCCAAATAATGCACCTCTACATTTTTCTTTTCAATATCCTCAGGGTTGGCCGGCAGATAAGGAATGAGGTCCTGTTGTTCCAGACCAAACTGCCCCTTGATGTCGGCAACAGAAACACCCCCGAGATAAATATCCTTCTGACTGGGCGCGGTAAAATAAGACCAATCCCGCTTGGCACTGTCGGCGGAAGCCACCGGGTTACCGTATTCCGCCTCGTTTTCCCCATAAAAAATCAAAGGAATATCAAACAAAACGGACATTTTAGGCGCGAGTGATTTTTGACCGAGAATAAATGCCTGAAACGGATGAAACAATAGTTCGACTGCCAGCCGGGTCAACAACCGGTGCACCTGGCCGTTGGGTGTCATGAGGTAATTGTCGTGTCCGGCATGAATCCAGTATTGAAAATTTTTCCATCCCCATTCTGTATAAACATGGGGAGCCCAAGTACAGGTCAGGGGGTGCATGCCGTATTTGGTTTTTAGAATATGAGAAGCGAAAAAACTGTCCTTGCCTCCCGACCCTGGAACCAGACAATCGTAAGAACCGTCCTTGCTCCGGTGCTGGTCGCACAAGTCATGCAGTTCCTGCTCGCGCTCTTCCCAGTTTATAGTCGTCCGCTTTTGTTCAGTTAATCGACAGGCATCGCAAACACCATTTTCATCAAAATTGATGGTCGTCTTTTTACTGCTTTCCGTGTGGGCAAATTCCACACTGGAGCAGGGACGCTGATTGGAAATGACACATTTTCGGCAAAATCGAACCTCACCAGGCAAACCATATTTGGTTTGTGAGGGGCCAGCGTCCGGTTTAAAAGGGTCCAGCTCAATGGGCTTGGGATAAGAAATGATATCCATAGTTCAGATGATTTTCGCTTGAGTTTGAGTTAGTCATTAAAGTCACCTCGCATAAAACCCGAGATCAACTCCTGAAATGCACACGTGCTGATTGAGAGTATTTTCAAAAAACGGAATTTTTTTTCGCCTGGCACGCTTGAGCCTCACCATGTGGTACTGGACAAGAAAATGCGTTCGGCAACACCCCGACTGTCAGGAATGCTTTTTAATACAGTCAATGATTTCCTGAACGCATTCTTCGGCAGTTCTCTCGTGAGTCCGCAATGTAACCTCAGGCGATCCTGGTGGCTCATAGGGAGACGAAATCCCCGTGAATTTTTCAATTTTTTTCAATCGAGCCTTTTTGTACAAACCTTTCGGATCTCTTTGCTCACAAACCTTCAGGGGACAATCGAGATAAACCTCAAGAAACCGACCGGGCTCGGTGGCTTGCCTGACCTTGTCGCGATCTGCCTTGAACGGTGAAATGAAGGCAACAATAACGATAAAATCGGCATCGACAAACAAGCGCGCAACCTCGCCAATCCTCCGGATATTCTCTTTGCGGTCTTCATCGGAAAAACCCAGATCCGAATTCAATCCTTGCCGAATCAAATCCCCGTCCAGGGTATACACCCGGTCCGTGCCCTCCCGCAATCTGGCATCCAGAAGCGTGGAAAGAGTCGTTTTCCCGGACCCCGAAAGCCCCGTGATCCAGATGATCCTGCCTTGCCGGTCAGACTTCACTTCACTTTGAACGGGGGAGTCCTGATTTTGAATTTCCTGAGACACTTGACCTTCCAATAGGATGTTTCTCTGGTTTGCTTTGGGAGAGTTTACTCTTTTCTAATGCAGACGGAATACCCGACAGGGAAATCACGGGGAATAAAGCTAGCGGTCACATACTATCATATTCTTAATGTCGAAAACAAAACTTAACCTTATCAAGAGCCGGAAAGAGCCGCCCTGCCTGGCTCGATTCTCTGCAATCTCTCAAGGAGCATCACGAGAGACAAGGCGATCAACACCCCCACCAATCCGGCTCCGAAAACAAGAAATTCCCCTCCACTAAACTCCAGGGAACGAACTGAATCCGTTTTTTGAATAACAAACAATTTACTTTTCATCTCCTTATTCCTCATCATTTCCAATCGATATTTGGATATGTCGACATCCCTCCCCTGGGAAATTTCATATTGGATTCTTGTTTTAAAATCATTGCTGGCTTTTTCCAGGGCAAGAATCCAAGCCTCCTGAAGCCTTTGGACATTAAACGAATCTCTTCCTTCAACCGTAAGAATCAAATAGCCATCAACTCCTCTGATGTGGCTCATTCTTTTTATTGCACCAGCCCCCAGGATAGCTGTCTCGCCTCCCATTTTTGATATCAGTTCCTTTTGGATTGAATCAGAAATCAATCTTTTGTTCACGATATTCAATAAAAAATGCACATAACTCACAACATGATCGCTGGAAGACAGGAACCCTACCGGCATTAAATAAGTTTCAGACTTATAAATAGTTGTGGGCAATGAATCTTTGGGTTGCACCCACAATGCACATGCCATAACAAGGATTGGGATGCCTATCACAAGCCCGATTCTTTTCTGAATCATGCTTTTTTTTTCAATAATATCGATGGTCTCTTTCATCCTATATGATACCCATCTCTTTTTATTGGACATTCAAACCCTCGATGACTTTCGGGACCAGGTCTTCGGAATCGAGGAATGTTTTCTGCCAGATTTCCAGTGCCATGAGGGCTCGGATCTCCCTTGTATAGTTGTGTTTCTCGTCGCGATGATCATTTAACATTTGATCGACATACGCTTCATTGAATAAATTCCTCTCGATGGCTTGCTCGGAAAGCAGGATGTCTCGTGTGAGCTGAAACAACTCTCCCTTGAACCACTCACCCACGGGAACCGTGAACATTTGTTTTTTTCTGTAAGCCAGTTCTTGCCCTATTAAAGGCGCGGCGGCTTTTTTAAAAAGGTATTTGGTTTCGTTATCTTTCAGCTTGAGATGCCCCGGCATCTTGAAAGCAAACTCCATCATTCGATAATCCAGAAACGGTGTGCGTGCCTCCAGTGAAACTGCCATCCCCATCCGATCCGGCTTCACCAGATTATTGCCCGGTAGCAGAAGCATCATATCAATATACAGGGCCTGATTGACCCGGTCCATGTGAGAAACCTTTTCGTACAAGGGTTGCACGACATCGAAAGCATCCACGTCATCAAGCTGACGTACCAGATCATCCTGAAACAGTTTTTTCTTCGCTTGCGGGTCGAACAGGCTGATATTTTGAAAATACGCTCTCCGGAATTCTCCTTTCCCCATCGCCTCAATTTGCTGGAGATTGAAGAAATCTCGGTACTTGTCGTAGCCTGCGAACAGTTCATCACCACCATCCCCGGTCAAAACCATTTTGACTTGAGACGTGGCCAGTTGCGAAACCCGATAGGTCGGCAAAAATGAAATGTCCCCATGCGGCTGATCGCAATGAAATACTGCCAGCGGCCAAAGATCCAGCATATTGAAATCCACGCGTTCACTCACATGATGGGTCCGAAACCGTTCCGCCGCCTGCAAGGCAAAGGATGTCTCGTCATAACGTTCGTCGTGAAATCCGATGCTGAAAGTTTTGACCGGCCGATCCATGTGCCGCGCCATCAACCCGACGACCGTACTGGAATCGACACCTCCTGATAAAAAAGCCCCGAACGGAGCATCGGACCTTAATCGAAGCCTGACGGCATCGTCAAGAATGGCGTTAAATTCTTCAATCCAGTCTTCTTCCTTGCGATCCTCCTCCGGCTGACTGTTTGATAAATCCCACCAGCAGTGTTGTTCTACTTTGCCGCGTTGAATTTTGAAACGGTGGCCTGGAGGGAAATGGCGAATATTTTTGAACAGGGTCAGAGGCGGCGGAACAAAATTAAACGTCAGGAAATAATCGAGGGCTTCCAGGTCCATGGCCCGTGGCACCCCCATCTTGAGGATAGCCTTGACTTCTGACGCAAAATAAAATCGATTGCCATCATCGTACAGGTAGAGAGGTTTGACCCCGATCCGGTCTCGCACGATGTGTAGAACATCCTCGCGCTTGTCGTAGATGGCGATAGAAAACATCCCGTTCAAGCGGGAGATAAAATCGATTCCATCGCGCTGGTAAAGGCGCAGGAGCACCTCCGTATCTGAATGAGTCCGGCAAGGGAACCCATCATGCTTCAGCTCTATGGCCAATTCTTTATAGTTGTAAATTTCACCGTTCTGAACCACGACGACCTGACCATCATCCGAAACAAATGGCTGATGCCCCTGATCCAGATCAATAATGGAAAGTCGCCTATTGCCCAACCCAACGCCTTCGCTGGTGTAGACACCAACATCATCCGGGCCCCGGTGATGAAGAATATCTCCCATGGCCTGCAAGCGTTCGGCCTCCAGGGATTCCCCACGGTGGTCAAAGTATCCAAAAATTCCGCACATAAAACTTTAATGACTCCCTTTGGTGAGAAGCTGGTTGACCGTAAGAAAAAGAATTTTGATGTCCAGCCACAAACTCATGTTGTCGATGTATTCAAAATCCAGTGCGGTGCGTTTTTTTGCCGTCGCCGCCGACCTCAGTGTGGCCTGCGCAAGACCCGTAATACCAGGCTTGACGCCAACCCGTTTGTTCCAGTCCTGTTCAGAATAATTTTTCTTTTGATTGGGCACATCCGGTCGCGGGCCGACCAGGCTCATGTCTCCGATCAGGACGTTTAACAATTGAGGCAGTTCATCGAGGCTGGTCTTTCGGATAAAATGACCCACACGCGTGATCCTGGGGTCACCCACCGGGGTCTGATACGACCCGACCTGATCCGCATCAGCCACCATACTCCGGAATTTAAACATTTTAAAAGGCTTTTCAAACTGACCCACACGGGTCGAAAAATAAAGAACTCCACCGGAAGAACTCGACCGGATGACCAGCGAGATTATTAGAAAAACCGGAGAGAGCAAAATCAATATCAGGAAACTGAGTGCAATATCAAAAACGCGCTTCACAAGGGGCCTCAGGGATTGGACCGGGAGGCAATAATCAACGACACTATCTGCTCCACTTTCTGACGGTCGAGCTCAACCTGGTCCGGAGTTCTATCGCCTAGATAGTCTTCCACCTCTCGCAGTTTATCAATCTCGTATTTCAGTTTATTTATCAAGGAAGGGTCGTCGGATAAAAGGCCACGGTGAAATGTCCGGGACAGAATAACGGAGTTGGAACCCAGACGCAAATGTTCCCCCAGCACCAGTTCACCCGGCAGTTGGCCTTCACCTATCCGGGCGATCCCGCCAAACCCAAAGGGCAACCCCGCTTCCTTTATAGTCGCCGCCATTCGATCCACCATCCCGTTGATCAGCGGTTCAAAGATAAAGTTGAGCTGTAAGCCCAAATGCAGATCATTCAGCCCGATAAAAAGCTCATGGACACCATCGATAGCAACCAACTGAGGCAGGCAATCAGCGGCCTCCGGAGTTTCCACCAGAGGAATCACCCTGGCCCGTCCGTTCACCATTTGACAGAATTGCGCAAGCTCCTCCGGGGTTCGGAACATGGGAAGCATGAGAAATTCCGGCTCGTATTGCAATGCCGTTTCGATTTCCTCAGCCGTCCCCTCATTGAGTGGGTTCAGCCGAACCAGCAAATCCGTATCTGGGATCGCTTCTCGAACTTTTGGAACGTCCTCCATACTGTGGGCACTGATCACCGTATCCAGATGCCCTTGCCGATCCTGTTTTCCCAGCAATTCAAGATCGACAAATATCCGATCCACGCCAGCCGTCGCGGCAATTTTGGCAAACTCCGGTTTATTGGTTATCAACATTAAATCAAGCATTCAGTCTGAGCCTCAATTTTTTCAGGATATAAGTTCTGTAATGTTCTATGGAGAGCAGGGTTCCTCCGAAGACAAACAACGCGGCAAAAACTGCCAGGAAAAAACTGCCCCCACGCCCACCATCAATTATTTGTGAAAGCCAGGCAAAGGGGACAAAAAGAATCGATCCAAGAACCAGGACTTTCAGAAAATCCTTTCTTGTTTCCAACGGAACAAAATTAAAACCGTGGTGTTTTCTGAGGAGAAAAACCTGCATCCCCAGCACCAGCCAATACACCAACACCAACGCCAGAACAATTCCTTCGAGCTCCCAAAGTATTGCCATGAACCAGGCCATAGGAATGAATATTAAAACCCCGGTCAGGCTACTCACCAAGGGGAGCCTAGTGTCGTGTTTCGCATTTGAAACTGCCGTCATCAACGCTATCAGGCCTTGTGCGGGAACAGCCAGAATTCCAATTTGTAATAGACCTGAAATTTGCACCAGCCCAGCGTTATCCATTTTACCCCATTCATAAACAATCCGGGTAAGGTCTTCGCTGAACCAGATGGCAACCAGAACAATGGCGTACGAAGCAATGAAAAGGGTCGTCACCCCGATACGGGCAATCTCCAGCCCTTCCTCATTTTTACCCTGGCTGAAAAATCCCGACAAGGTAGGAAACAGCACCACGGTGAACACGCCGAGGCAAATCCCCATGGGCAACTCCACCAGCTTGGTAATGTAATTGATGGTAGCAAAGGAACCTGAACCCTCCAGTGAGGCAAGTGTTCTCGCGATGATTGGCATCGTCAGAAGCAAGCTTCCAGAACCCAGTGCTTGCAGGTAGCGAATCAATAAAAAGCGGTTGATATACCAACCCGCCCAGCGTGAGCTTTGAGGCTTCTTTTGCCGGGCGGCGATCCATTGAGAAATCCATCGCAACATCCCCGCCAAAATGATGGCCCACCCTAAAAAATATATCTCGCTTGAGTCATTGATGAACACCAGAAATGCCACGACAAGAGTGAAGTTGAATATCAGAGTCCCAAGAGCAGGAATTCCAAAGCGGTTATTCGCCTGGAGATAGGCGGTGGTGACTCCGGCCAACGCCGTGAGAGGAACGACCCAGAGAGAGTATTGGATTAACTGGCTGGACAGGTTCACCGCCGTCTCGGTGAAACCGGGGGCGAATAGATGGACCAGGGATTCCGGGAATAGGATCAGAACTCCTACCAGAGAGGAAAACCCCAGGCCCGTCAAAAGGCTTGATTGCAGGAATAAGTGATGAGCCGCTTCAGAATCGAGTTTTTTTAATTCCGGAATCAAAGCCGCGGCCAATGCACCGCCCATCAGGATGTTGATCATGAAGTCCGGCAACATCAAGGTGAAAATAACAATATCGGCTTCTTCCGACACTCCAAAAGCGGACGCGATGGTGACTTCGCGGACAAACCCGGTGATCCGCCCAAGAAACAGGCCACCGGAAACCAGAAAACCGGCCGCCAACAACCGCTTTACGGAAAAGCTGGACATTCAAATAATTCTTTCTATGACAGGCAACTCGCTGGCCTTGAATTTTAGAGACACAAGCCGAAAAGAAATCTTCAGGAAACAATCCGTTCAGGAAGAAGTTAAAATTCCACTGGCATGATTGAGGCAGGTTTGGAGCTAATACAGAAACCGTAAAAATTTTAGCACAGAACCTCATCCGGAATAACCCCCAATGGCGACCTTGCCGCAGACCGGTCAGCAAATAAATACTAAACAGATAAATTAAATTGTACAATAACCGCGCCCACAAACTGGACATTTACCCTTGGCGCGTAAATAAAAAAACATCTAACGCCACTAATCATATTTAGCTGGATTTTTGGCCCCTTCGATCACCTTTGATAGTTTTTAATAATGTTTAAGGTTTGCCAAAAATTTTTCGCGGGTCATTCGCTCCCATTACCTGAGAGAGTTATCAAGCTCCGGGCCTGGTGTCTTACGCTGGACCGCGTTCAATGGTGTTGTCTGTTTTTATTTTCCATTGGATGTTTTGTTTCCATTTCCCTGGCCCAGATCAGTGCGCTCACTGGCTTTGCAATATGGATGGTTCAACTAAAACTAACCCGCTCCTGGAAACGCGTTCAACTACCCCTTATCTTGCCGTTCGCTTTATTTGCCGGAGCCTCCATCCTCTCCGTATTACTGGCTGTTGACTGGCGGGTCAGTCTGCCTCCCCTTAAGAAACTTCTTGAAATCCTCATATTTTTTTGGGTGCTAAACGTACTCAGAAAACGAAACCCGACAACTGTTTTTAAAAGTTTCTTCTCTCAAATCAGAAAAAATTACCGCAGTATTTTCGAGAGTTTTCAAAGTAGCAACGGGGAAATTCTCGTGATGCTTTGTACCGGAATGGGAGCTCTGATTTCTACTTATTGTTTCTATCTGGCATTTCAAAATGGAATCGAGCGACCCTACCGGGTAGTCGGTGGATTTGACAATCCTATTTCCTGGGGCGTGGTTCTCATGATGCTTTCCCTCCTGGCGGGCACGCATATAATCCACTCTTCCCACAAAGGAAGGATTGTTTCTTGCGCATTTTTTTTCCTCCTGGTTTCCTGTTTGATCATCACTCTGGTTCGCGAAGCCTGGCTGGGCTTTATTGTCGCCCTGACCGCAATGCTGATATTCAGAAAGCGGATTTTGGCTCTCATCGCGCCCTTCGCCTTCATTTTTATTCTGGTTGCTTTACCTGGAAATATTCAAAACCGTTTGATGGAAATGAAAGACCTTAACCTGAAAACATTTCAGTTGCGGCTCGACATGTGGCAAGCTGGCTGGGAAGTCTTTAAAGATTACCCGATAGTTGGCTGTGGATTCAGGTGCACCAGGCTTATTGCTTCCGACTATCCGAAACATCAAAGAGTACTCGAGTACTGGGCGGGCGGGCTACACAATAATTTTGTTCAAATTGCGGTAGATCTGGGCTTGGTGGGCTTGATGACCTGGCTTGGGATATGGGCCGCTTTCTTCTGGCAGACCGCTTTAAAATTGAGATCCCTCAAACCGGATGATCCCAACAGATGGATTATTCATGGAAGTATCTGGTCTGTTCTTGCGTTCCTGATCGCCTGTCTGTTTGAATCACATTTTTACGATACGGAAGTCGCCATGATTCTTTTTATGGTCATGGCCCTGCCCTTTTCTATCAAGGCCGCCCCTCAATCTTCACAACAAATAAATTAACTCCAAATTTTCGTGGGCTCAATACGTATTGGTTTTGTTTAACAATTCGGGAGTCAGCGGAAGGGTTTTAAGAAGGTCAACGATCCGTTGCCCTGCTGTACCATCCCCGTAAATATTGTTTTGGGGAAAGCGGCCTGCTTGCAAGTTTTGTTGCACTGCCTGAACAATCGCCCTTGAATCCACCTCAACATCGGTCACATTTGCATTGCGCTCGCGATGATTTTGCCTTTGCCCGACATTGACCACCGGGGTACCAAAGGTGGCGGCTTCAATTATTCCACTGCTGGAGTTGCCCACCATGATGTCCGCAGATTTCATCAGGGAAACAAAATCAATTCGCGGCAAATGGACCTGCAAACTCACTCCCTCGAACTCCCGGTATTTTTGCAAGGCGGTCCGGATGCGATTCCCGCCAGCATCCGAATTTGGCATCAACGCCACAATTTGAACGTCACACTCGCGGAGGGCATCCATCAGGCAAGTTGTCTGTTGATCGGCCACCCCCTGTTCCGCCAGCACCGGGTGGAACAGGACCAGGGCGAGAGGTTTTTCAGGATCAAATTTAAATTGCCGACACAAGTCCGCACGCGAATGTTGCGCAAGATGGTTCAGTCCATCCAGTCCGGGCGCACCGGTGATAAAAATTTTGTCCTCCGCCTCGCCCATTTGTACCAGCCGTTTTTTAGAATTTTCAGTAGCGGTAAAATGGTAATGCGATAGCTTGGAGATGGCGTGGCGAATCGGTTCATCAACGGTTCCCGAACGTTCCCCGCCATGAATGTGTACCACCGGAATGTTGAGGTGGATGGCGGCCAGGGCTCCGGCGAGCATTTCTCCACGGTCCCCCAGTAGCAGGACAAGACCAGGATTTTCTTTTTCAAATACAGGAATCATTCCCTTAAGTTCGTCCGCCAGAGCCCGCGCCATGGAAGCGCCGGATGTCTCTTCCAAGGCCACGGGAATACGACCACACACTCCTAGCCCAGCCTCTTCAATTTCACGGACCGTATTGCCGTACTCAAGGGCAAGATGCATGCCGGTGACGCAAACCGAGATATCAAGAGCGGAATCCATTTGAGCTTGCTTGAGGGTGGAAGAAAGCAACCCGAAATCTGCCCGCGTACCAGAAACATAAATAATTTTTCTCATGGTTTTCTCTAGTTTTTTTCTTGCTTGAATTTATTACTCACCGAAGGGAACAGGCCGGTTTTCTGGACATCAAACCCGCGCAACGCTATGCTCAAATATATCTGGATGAAAAAAGGAAATGGGTTCCTTTTTAAATACCATCCCGACTCCATTATAGTCGGAATTTTCCGGTTGAAACAAATTCTCGCCGACAACCCCTGAAAAAAAACGGCTGAGAGGAATCGACCCTGTTCTCCCAATAAGGGTTTAGGTGTAAAATATAAACTTAACTGATCTCGCATAAAACTGAAGTGAGTCTACTGGTGAATAGCGATAAAAAAAACAGCCCACCGTTAAAAGAAAACGAACAGTTGACTCATGAATACCGGGTGCTGCACAAGGTCGCCCAGATTCTGCAAACTCATGGCGACCTCATTGAAATGCTACAGGATGTCATGAAAGTCATCACGGAATTTGAAGAATTAAAAGTGGAAAACAAGGCTGGCATTTTTCTTGCGGACCATGAAAACCAAGCCCTGCGCTTATTCACCCTTGTCGGAAACTTCAGCGAAGAATTCATAAAAATGGAACAGAAAATTCCCTTTGGTGAATGCCTGTGCGGGCGCGTTGCCCTTTCCGGCGATCTGTTGATGAGCGAAAGTTGCTTCAAGGACAGCCGCCATGACAGAACTTATGACGACATGACAGCGCACGGTCATTATATTATCCCCTTAAAAAGCCTGGACCACCTGGTAGGAGTCATGTTTCTTTACACCAACACTAATCCCTCCTGGTACCAGCACAGCCAGGAGGTATTACTCTCTATCGGGGGCTTGATAGCCGATGCCATCAAAAGAAAGCAAACGGATACAGAGTTGGAGCAATACAGAGGACATCTTGAATTTATGGTGGACTCCAAAACATCCGAGCTTAGAAAGACCAACGAAAAACTCACCTTGGAGATTGAGGAACATAAAAACACTCAAAATAATCTAAAAGTATCCAGAGACCAATTGAGAAATTTCAGCAACCAGATTCAGGTCGCAAGGGAAGAAGAAAAATCCCGGATAGCCAGAGAAGTGCATGACCGCCTCGGGCAATCGTTAACAGCCTTAAAAATAGATTCCCGTTACATCGAGAAAAAAATCCCGCCCAACCTGGAAGAAGTTAAGGAGTGTTTGCATTCCATGACTGAATTGATCGACACCACTATATCCTCCGTTCAGGAAATTGCGATGGAGCTTCGCCCGCCCATTCTGGATGCGTTTGGTTTGTGTGAAGCCATCGCCTGGCAAGCGGAGGAATACAGCCGAAAGTTAGGTATTGAATTTGACCTGAGTCATTTGCAGGAACATATTGATTTGGATAAAAATCTCACCACCGCATTATTCAGAATTTTTCAGGAAGCGTTGACTAATATCACGCGCCACGCGCAAGCAACCAAAGTCCGGGTAAGCCTGAATTTAAACGGTGGTAATCTTGCCTTTACAATTGAAGACAATGGCAAGGGAATAACCAATGAAGCCATTCACAGCCCGGACTCCATCGGCCTGATTGGCATTCAGGAACGGGTTTTTGGATATAATGGGAAAGTAACATTTGAAGGCCTCTCAGGGAAAGGGACCAGGGTAACGGTGACAATACCCGTCGATAAAAAATGGAATCTTCAAAAGGTGCCATCAAGGTATTAATTGCTGACGATCACGAAATAATCCGCCAGGGGTTTTGTAAAATTCTGGGTGAGACTTCGGATTTAACGGTAATCGGTGAAGCGAGCAATGGCAATGAGGTCATTGATTTCGTAAAAAAAGCGGACACCGATGTTGTCGTTCTTGATTATGATATGCCGGAAAAAAACGGCCTGGACACGTTGATTGAATTAAAAACCATAAAACCTGAATTGCCCGTTTTGATTTTAAGCATCTTCCCTGAAACCCATTACGGCACGCGCTTTTTAAAAGCCGGTGCTTCCGGTTATATGGGGAAAGCCAGTGCCTCCGATCAACTGGTGGATGCTCTCAGAAAGCTGGCCAGAGGAGAAAAATATATCTCTCCTGCCTTGACCGAGCAACTGGTAGCCGGTCTAAATAGTGAAACGGACAAACCTCCCCATGAAAGATTGACCGATCGGGAGTTCCAGGTTTTTCACATGCTTGCCGAGGGAAAGAAATTAAAGAGCATTGCTGATGAACTCTGCTTGAGCCCCAATACCATCAGCACCTATCGCTCGCGTATCCTCGAAAAATTTAATGTGGATGGCAATGCCGACCTGATCCACTACGCTATCAAAAATGGCCTGGTCAATTGATCCACACCCTTTGAGCCCACGTTAACCTCCCTTCCCTCCTCCGCTTTTCCTCACCACACATCCTGTCCACTCTGTAGTGATTCCACTACATCCAAATCAGGAAACCACCGCATCACATTGGTGTTTACAGCGATTCTCTATTTTCTCCCTCTCTCTATACTGGGTCTAAGAATTGGAAGCGGTCCGCCAGTTCTGGTTCTCTAATTCCCAAGTTGCTTCTCAACACAGAGATAAGGAATTGGCGGACTTCACAAAAAAAGCGCGACTAAAGTGAACCACTAAAACCCATGAATAGGAGAATCGTTATGCCTACAGGAAAAATCATGATCGTAGACGATGAAGAAGATGTAAGAGAAGCCATTAAACTTCAGCTTACTGGAAAAAATTTTCAAGTCCTGGAAGCTGGAGATGGTGCCGAAGCAATCAACATCCTGAATCAGGAAGATCACTTGATTCATGTAGCCGTGATTCTTTGCGATATTCGAATGCCCAATGTCGATGGTGTTGAGTGCATTGATTATCTCAAGGCAAATGCACCCGGTATCCCCATCGTGGTCATCACTGCTTTTCCTGATGCAGAGCTGGCCGCTTCCCTGATGAAAAAAGGCATCAAGGAATATCTGGTGAAACCTGTTGATAAAGAAAAATTAAACGCCATTGTTGACAGCCTGATCGCTGGTGGCAAAGACGTGGGCTTGTAGGTTTCAGTCTCAAGACTCATCGGTTCCATCCTTCTTTATTGCTCCCGGATAGAGAAGGTGGAAACCGATGGTGAGGCTTGATGCTTCTGGTCTATCCCTGCAAACAAATTACTTGAACAGGAAATAATAATGGAAAGTAAAACTCACATAGAGAATGACTCCTCCTTAAAAAATGCCGAACAGCAGATCAAAAGGAGAACTGAAGAATACAAAACTCTCCATGAGATCACCAAGGTTTTACAAAAACCCGATGATCTGAAAACCATGCTCACCAATGCCCTGACCACCCTGATCGGGTTTCAGGAATTGGAAGTGGAGCACAAAGCGGGCATCTTTCTCATTGACTCAGAGCAAAGAGTTCTCAACCTCTTATGTACGGTAGGTGAATTTGGTGAAGAGTTTATGGAAAAAGAAAAACAAATACCCTATGGGGCCTGTCTGTGCGGAAAAGCCGCCGTTTCGGGAGAATTCCTGACCAGCGACAGTTGTTTTTCCGATGCCAGACATGAGCATACATTCAAGGGCATGACCGACCACGGGCACTATATTGTTCCTCTTAAAAATGATGACAAGGTGATAGGTGTCCTCTTTTTATATACCGACAAAAATCCACCCTGGTACATAAGGAAACAGGAAATTCTGGTCTCGATATGTGGCCTCATGGCAGGTGCCATCGTCGCAAGTTTGCGGGAACAGGAAATTCATGAAAAAAATGACCAGCTTAAAGAACTGAACGAACTGAAAAATAAATTCCTTGGTATAGCTTCGCATGATTTAAGAAACCCGCTTTACCTGATCAAAACATTCAGCGAAGTTATGAAAGATGGAACCATGGGAGAGGTGAATAAAAGGCAGGGGGAGAGTTTGCAGAAAATATATAACGCCAGCCTCTTCATGCAGGATCTACTGGAAAATCTGCTGGATATTTCTCAGATCGAAAGTGGGAAAATTGATATCAACAAGGAACTTCAGGATTTCAACGCCTGCGCCCAACAACAGATCGAATTGATCCAGCTATTGGCAGATAAAAAGAAAATCAAACTCAATTTTGATCCGGGTGATCTACCAGAAGTTCCTTTCGACACCCGATCAATCAATCAGGTTCTTGGCAATTTCATTGGCAATGCCGTTAAGTTTTCTCCACCGGAGTCCAAAGTACTGATCACGACAGAAAAGCTGGACGACTCTGTCAGGCTTTCGGTTCACGATGAAGGTCCAGGACTTTCCGAGGGAGACCAGCAAAAGCTGTTCCAGGAGTTTCAAACCTTGACCGCACGCCCCACAGGTGGCGAAAAATCGACCGGCCTGGGTCTCGCCATTTGCAAAAAGCTCATTCACTTGCATAAGGGGCAGGTTGGCGTTTCCAGTGAACTGGAAAAAGGCAGTACCTTCTACTTTTCACTTCCGTTAAGCTAGGCCCAGTTCCAAATACCATTCAATACTAAGGTGCCTCTTGAATAATTTCACCCAATCCATTTTGATGCGTGTCCTCAGCGCAATTTTGATCGCCGACACCAATAACAAGATCGTTTTCACCAATACGGCATTTGGAAAACAAAACCGGTGGGAGAAGTCGACCCTGTTTTCCCAATCAGAATTTTTAGTAGACTCCAAAACTTCCGAACTTATAAAAGCCAACAAAAAACTCATCAGGGAGAAGAGTTGGTAATTTCACCCGCTTACCGTAAAATAATTGTTACCTAAAAAACACAGGCGGCTCCTCCCGCCCAGTAAGCGATAAACAAAATCATTTGGCACCTTTTCCATAAATAAGGATAAAGCTATGAACATACTAATAAGAATACTGGTGATCCTGGGCTTTTTATTCTTTGCCATGAATCTTGAAGCGGGAGAATATGAAGAACTCAAGGAATTTTATGAGCCCTTACCCAAAATGGAACACCCTGAAGACAATCCCTGGTCAAAGGAAAAAGAAGACCTTGGCAGAATGCTTTATTTCGATCCACGGCTGTCCGGAAGCAACTGGATCAGTTGCATGACCTGTCATCATCCGGGCCTGGGGTGGGGTGATGGGCTTCCTCGTCCGAATGGACATGGTCAAAATGAATTGGATAGACATTCACCGACTATCATTAACAGCGGATATTTTAAAGTTCAATTCTGGGACGGTCGTGCCAAATCTCTTGAAGAGCAGGCGGTGGGCCCCATTGGTTCCCACGTTGAAATGAGACAGGATATGAAGGAGCTTGAAAAAGAGCTTGCGACCATTCCAGGGTACGTCCGGTTGTTCAAAAATGTGTTCCCAAAGGCAGGGATTAAAGAAGCCACAATAGCCAAAGCGATCGGAACCTTTGAGCGGTCAGTGATTTCAAATAATGCACCTTATGACAAATACTTTGCTGGGGACAAGGCCGCAATGTCCGCCTCCGCATTAAACGGCATGAAGCTGTTTTTTGGTAAAGCCAAATGTTCCATCTGCCACAATGGCCCCGCCTTCACCGACAGCGGGTTTCACAATATTGGCGTTAAGCAACATGGACCTCTAAAAGAAGATTTAGGTCGGTTCAATGTTACAAAAGATGACTTTGACAAAGGTGCCTTCAAGACTCCCGGACTTCGGCATATCACCCGGAGTGGTCCTTATATGCATGACGGCAGTGAAGATACCTTGGAACAGGTTATCGAATTTTATGACCGCGGAGGCGATGTCGCAGAAAATCGTAGCCCCTTTATTACTCCACTGAAATTGACCCAACAGGAGAAAAAGGACCTCGTGAAATTCATGCAGGCTTTGGAAGGCGAACCCATTATTATTGCCTTCCCTGAGTTACCCCCATCAAATGAATAGCATTGATGCTAAACCCGTTGCGTGTCACAGGAACAGGCATGTTAAAAGACAATCAAATCTGGGAATTGGTTCACTACCTTCGGTCTTTGGCTAAATAATGGAGCAGAAACCCATGGCATGAAGAATAGCCTGTGGGGGCTGTGAAAAATATTCGGGTGTTTTCCTTCAACCTCCACGGGCTTTGCCACTTAATATTATTGAGTATCCGTAAATAAAAAGTACATCGCTTACTTGACACTTCCCCGAAGACCCGTTCCCAAAGTCTGAGCGTAAACGTCCGGGCCGACCTCCATATTTTTTATAAAGCCAAGTATCCGCCTTTCAATTGGTTAAGAAAAAGACTCCCGCAAATTATTCTGACGCGCTAAAGAATGACCATTTTATGTCGCAAGGTCTCTCAGGAGGCTTGCCGGAAAATGATCATTCAAAATTCGAATCTTGCACTGAGAAGTCAACACACCCAACTTATCCAACATGAAAAAAAAGAATCGCTCATCGAAGGTTTCGTCAAAGACAGAGCCGCGTTCACAGCCGACAACCTGATCAACGGTGGCGTGGTAGTCAACGAAGAGACCGAAACCCGTCTGCAACATGAAACCCGACTTACTGCCGTGCGGAACCACTTTCTTGAAGGTCAGAATGAGGGCCTGCCCGATTCATTGCCGGAGGTTCCTGAACCCGAGACGGAGGTCATTACCCTCAAACCTAATGTGCAGGCACTCAGGCAAAATGATTTAACACCGGACGACATCCTCGAGTTGGACCCCCTCAACCAAACACGGTTGGCCTTGCTGGAGCAATTATTGGAAGCCCTCACCGGGAAAAAGATTCACCTGCAAACCCCGGCTGAACTGATGGCAAAACTGCGAGGCCAGCAGGTGGCACCAGAGGTCACACCCGAGACTGCCGATGGAAATGGAAACAGCACCGCACCCCAATACGGCCTGCATTACCAGTATCACGAAACATACATCGAAGAAGAACAAACTTCTTTTAACGCCACCGGCACCATCGTCACCGAAGACGGTCAGGAGATTCAGGTCAATCTGCAACTGAATCTGAGCCGCAGTTTTCGCGAGACCGTTCATATCGACATACGGCAAGGCGCGGCCACGGACCCGCTGGTGGTCAACTTCGCCGCAGGTTCCGCTCAATTGACCGAGCGCAATTTCCAGTTCGATCTGGATATCGATGGAACTCCGGATCAAATCGCGTTCACCCAATCCGGTTCCGGATTTCTGGCACTGGACAAAAATAATGACGGCATCATCAACAATGGTCGTGAGCTTTTTGGTCCGACCACAAACGAGGGGTTCTCCGAATTGGCCGCCTACGATGAAGATAGCAACGGTTTCATTGATGAAGGCGATTCAGCGTTCCACCGGCTACGCATCTGGACCCGGGATTCAATCGGTAATTCCCAACTGCTGACCCTCGGCGAAGTGGGGATTGGTGCTTTGTATCTGGGTCATATTGAAACGCCGTTTACCTTGAAGGATGCGCAAAACAATTCTTTGGGCGAAGTACGCACCACCGGTATGTTCCTGCGCGACAACGGTAGCGTTGGCACCCTGCAACAAATCGATCTGGTGACCTAGAATATTTAAATGGGACCTCTAATATTTCGAAATTTCCTGCTCCGGCAACTCGTTCCCCCTTTAGAACCAAGGGGGACTCGTGGCCAGAAACAATTTTTAGAGATGCTCAAAAGACAAACAACATTTTGCGTGGCGATTTTTTGAGTCGGGAGGAGAAACTTTTAATTTTTATTGTTTTTTACCCAGGGGTAATTCAATAAAGAACCGGCTTCCTTGACCAGGGGAACTACGAAACCCGATCTTCCCCTTCATTAATTCCATCAGGCGTTTACAAATTGTCAAGCCCAGACCAGTGCCTTCCACACCTGAGCTTTCCAAATTCAGCCTCTGGAAGGGTTCAAACACTTTCCAATGATCTTCTTCGGCAATTCCTATCCCGTTATCGGCAATTGCTATTTCCACAGTTTCAAAGGGTGTGACTTTTAGAAAAACATCTACCTTCCCGTTTTTTTTATTATATTTAATCGCATTGGACAACAGGTTTAATATCACCTGTTTCAATTTTAATTCATCCGCCTTGACCCTAACCGGGCCGACAGTATCACCCTCATAGGTCAGGGTGATCTGGGATTGCTGAGCCTGCGGGGTGATGGTCTCTACCAGATCCTTGATAAGGGACACCGCGTCCAAATCTTCAAAATTAATATCTATATTTTCGGATTCAATTCGAGACAAATCCAAAATCTCATTAATAAGAGATAAAAGATGCTTTCCGCTACGACTGACATTTTTCAGGAACCCGCTCTCAAGTTCCGGCAAAGAAATATCTGTGCTGGATTCAAGTAATTGACTGAAACCCAGAATAGCATTCAAGGGTGTGCGTAATTCATGGCTTGCATTGGACAGAAAGTTGGTTTTGGCCCGATTGGCACGCTCAGCTTCCTGTTTCGCTTGCTCCAGACCCAGTGTCCTTTCTTTGACTAACTTCTCCAACTCTTCTTTTTTTTCCTTCAGCTTATCTTCCGAGTTTTTCTTTTCCGTATAGTCTCTTGCAATACACAAGGTTCCCATAAATTTTTTCTGGGTCCCTTTTTTCATAACAATATCATTGCGCACATCCCATACCCCGTGAGCATCTACCAGAAAAGACATTTTCTGAATAAACTCAAAAATGGGAGATGCTTCATTTACCTTGAAATTAGTTTCGGCATTGGAAGTGGCCCGTGGGCCTATTCGTTTGGTCAATAGATTGTCAATTGGAGTATCATTATCAATCGACCCCATCAAATTCTTATAAGGCTTGCCAATCAGGTCTACAGGAGAATACCCCAGGATCATTACAGCAGAATTGATAAAGGTAATTTTCCCCTCTGGATCGATTTGCAAAACAATATCGGAAATTGTTTCAACAATTGTCCTGTATCGTTCTTCGCTTTTATACATTTCCAGATAACCTGTATCAATAATATCCAGGTCCACACGGCATCTACCGGAAATAGTTTGCAAAAACTGTTTAACGACACTGGTATTTGAGTTAAGAAAGCAATCGAATATATCCTGCCCTATTTCAAATAACAGGACATCCTCCAGTGCCCGTACACTTGCTGAACGAGGCTTCAATTCAATCATGGCCATCTCACCAAAATAGTCGCCAGAACCCCGTATTGCGATTTGCTTGTTTTGTTTGAAAATTTCTATGGTACCGGAAAGAATAATGTACATTGTCTTGCCGGCATCCCCTTCATTAAAAATCAGCGTATTCTTTTCGAACCGGCATTTCTTTCCCCCATTCACAAACTCCGACAAATCTTCCTGCTCGAAATACTGTAGAAAGGGAATATTGCGTATAATTTCCAGTTCCTGTTTTGAAACCATTTGATTACCAGTCACCTTTGAAAATTGATGAGCGATTTCTCTCTTTTGATTATTTTGATGAAAGGGTATAAATTCCCTGCCAAGGTTCTTCCGGCGGAGTTTTTTCAAGCTCAAGGCAACGAGTCAACAATACTTTTGACGGGCCATCTTCAGGATTCATCTGTAGCGATTCCTTGAAAAGTTTGATTGCCAAATTCCAATCTCCGCATCTATAAGACTCAAGGGCTTTCTCATAAGTTGCAACCCCCTTTCGCATCTCGGGGTCAAGGCTACCTTTTAATCCTAATAATTCATATATTTTAACGGGCTTCTTTCTTCCCACCACCAGGATATGATCCATCTCCCGGACCTCAACCACCTCTTTGGCCTGAAGGTAAGTCGATTCCGAAATCATGGACCAGGTGCCGTAAAACTTATTGGCCCCTTCCAGGCGCGCCGCCAGGTTGACCGCATCGCCGTTCATGCCATAACTCATTCTTGTTTTCGACCCCAGATTGCCGACAACAATCATCCCCGTATTGATACCAATTCGCATTTTGAGTTCAGGAAGTCCTTCATCTTTCCATTTTTGGCGAAGTTCTCCCAGTCGGTTCTGCATTTCAATGCCAACCAGGCAGGCTTTTGCGGCGTGATCACTGAAAAAAATCGGGGCTCCAAAAAAAGCCTTGATTGCATCTCCATCATATTTATCCAGTGTTCCATTATGTCTCAATAAAACATCGGTCATCTCTCCCAGGTATTCATTCAAAAATTTTACCTGGGCTTCTGCGGTCATATTTTCAGAGAAAGTAGTGAAGCCCGCCAGGTCCGTAAAAAATGAGGTGAGTTCTTTTTGCTCACCACCCAGTTTCATATTATCCGGATTCGCGATCAAACGATCCACGACTTCAGGTGAGACGTACTGGTCAAATACCCCGCGGATGAATTTTTTCTGATCCTGGTCCGCAAGAAATCTATGAGCAATCATCAAGGACAGGATCGCAAGACTCTGCAGGGTGGGAAGGGTGCCAAAGAAAAAGAACCGTTCGTTAACAAATAACCATTGCACCATACAAAAATATCCAAAATTCAAAGCAATCCAGAGACCCAATCCCAAAATCGGATTGGTCCGTGCAAACAGAACTGTTAATACAATTCCCCAGAAGACAAGAAACCCGGCCTCAGCAAACTCAAGCCAGGCCGGATGGTAAAGGGATTGTCCTCTTAAAATATTGTCAACGATAGTTGCATGAATCTCGACTCCCGGAAAAACCGGATCAAAAGGTGTCAGACGGATATCCTTGAGAGCGGTGGCGGTGGCACCCACCAGAACAATCTTGCCTTTAAAAACTTCCGGATTCAATCCTTCCTTATCAGGTGCATAGACATCGGCTAAAGAAATATATGGAAAACTTCCCTGCGCTCCCAGGTAATTGATCATGATCTCCCCCTCGGTATTGGTGGGGATAACAATCGGTTGTTTGGAATCTATCAAAACTTTTTCTACACCTGCCGACCCGACTTTAAATAACAAGGTCCCTTTCAAAAATTTTTCGATGGCTTTGATCGCCAGAGACGGAAAAAAGAAATCCCGCCCGGAATTCGCATCACGATATTGAACCAGCAACGGCTGACGCCTCAATGTGCCATCGGCTTCCACATCGAAACTGAAATAACCCGCATTGCGCGTATGTTTTGATAAAACGCTCAGATTCGACTCCACGGCATAAGCCGACAAAATGTTGAAATCGGCTGGGTCAATCGATTGCTCCGATTTAATAAATCCTCTGAACCGGGTCGGTTTTATATTTTGAAAGTTTTGATCCAGCTCCGACCGGGTCAAATGATCCAATCCAAAAGAATTAAAATGAAAAAAATAGCCCAGAACAACACGCCTGGAATTTTTGATCGACCGACCAAATTGGGAATCATGGTCTGCTGATAAAATGGACTCATCTATAAGGGAGCGAATTACCGGCTCTTTTATTCCCTGCCGGTCGAGTTTGTCTTTTAGTGTCAGGAACCCGGGCAGGCCGCCGCTTTCATCAGCCTCTGAAAAAACCATATCAAATGCGATCACCTGGGCTCCCATGGCTGTCAGGTTGTCCACAATACGACCAAACACATCACGCGGCCAGGGCCATCGGCCCAGTTTATCCAGGCTTTTTTCGTCAACCGATGCGATAACAACATCCGTCCCGGCGGACTCCGTCCCTCGCCAGTGAAACTGGGCTTTCTGATACAACAGTTCTAAATCATTAAGAAATGCCGGAGGAAAGTAATACAGAAAAAGGCTGAGACCCGTTATCCCTAAACCAACTAACATTTCATTTTTAATTTTTTTTCTCATAAGCACTAACATAGCTATTTCGGAATAGCTAATCCCAACCGACCGGCTTATTTCTCGATCGAAATAAACGTGACTTGGCTAAAAAGAATTGTTTGCACCTCTTCAATCACCCTTTAAACTAGACGAGTGACGTATCATTATAACCACTTGGAACAAAGGTCAAAGGACATTAGCCAGGAAAATGGAAACAAAGCCATTCCAAAAACTGGATCTCTTTAAGAACCTTTCTCGGACTGAAACAGAAAGCCTTTTCCACGATTCGGAAACCGTGCAAGTTGAAAAGGGCCAGGTTTTATTCGAGGAAGGAGATATTGAGTGCCATTTTTACGTGGTCCTCGAAGGCGAGATTCTGGTTTACAAGGCAGAAGCAAAAATTGCCATACGCCGCTCAGGGGATTATTTCGGGGAAATGGCTTTGATTGATGACAGCCCGAGGGCCGCCAATGCCAAAGCCTTAAAACCCTCTATTCTTCTTAAAGTTGGAGAAGCCAGTTTCGAGGCCTTGATTTCCGCAAATTCCAAGTTTGCTTTAAAACTTCTTAAAACGCTGGTTGCCAGAACCCGGGAAGATATGGGGGAACTCAACCAGGGCCACAAAAAATTAAAACAACAGAAACGCAAAACCTCTTTTCTAAACCGGATACTGGATGATGCCACCAGTGAGATATATGCGTTCGATCCATCAACGTTAAATATCACCCAAATGAACAAGCGTTCACTGGAAAACCTTGGACACTCTCTGGACGAAGTAAAAACCCTGACCGCCGTTGATATTCTTGCGGAGGTATCTGAAGAGGCTTTCCGTACTCTGATCCAGCCACTGATTTCCGAAGCTCAAACACTGCTTTCCTATGAAGGAAGCCAACGTAGAAAAGATGGCAGTCACTATCCCGTTGAAATCCGATTTCAACTAATGGAAACCGAACAATCTTTTATGGTGGTCGCTATTGTTCAGGACATTTCTGAACGCGTTAAAATGGAACAGCATATCCGGCAACTGGCCTACTTCGACAGCCTCACCTTTCTTCCCAACAGGAACAAACTGCTGGATGATGTCAGCAATATCACAAAAACAGCTGAAAATGAAAAATCCCGATTCGCCCTGTTCCACCTCGACCTGGATGGGTTCAAAGCTGTCAATGATTCACTGGGCCAACAAGGAGGTGACATCCTACTGCGCGAGGTTTGCATTCGACTTTCACAGAGGTTCAACGAGTCAGCCAGCCTCTACCGGTTGCGTGGTGACGAATTCGCCATTCTCATCTCGCATGTCGACTCTAAAGAAAGCGCAGTTCAATATGCGAAAACCATGATGCGGCTGATCGACACAATGTTTCACATTCATTCTTATGATATTCGCATGACGTGTAGCATCGGCATCACACTGTTCCCCTTTCATGGAAATAGTGCCACCACTCTTTTAGAGAATGCCGACCTGGCGTTGACACAGGCCAAACATCTGGGAAAGGCCCAATATAACTTTTATGACTCTTCGCTGGAACCCCTGGCTCTAAATAAACTGACTCTGGTCAGTGGTATTAAAAACGGGCTGGAGAAGGGAGAGTTTTATCTGGCCTATCAGCCCAAAGTGAATGCCAAAACCAAGAAAATCGTAGGGGCCGAAGCGTTGGTCCGATGGAAACATCCTGAAATGGGTCGGGTTTCTCCCGGCGATTTCATTCCTGCTGCAGAAGAAAGCCGCTTAATCATCCCCATGGGGGAATGGGTTTTCAGTAAAGCCTGTGCTCAACTTAAAAAGTGGCATGGCATGGGGTTTGATGACTTCACCCTGGCGGTCAATTTTTCCGGCATCCAGTTTCAACAAGAAGGAGCCGTCTCTTTAGTGCGGAATATTCTTGAGTCCCCTGAGTCTGCCGACCATGGGCTGGAGTTGGAACTGACCGAAAGCGTATTGGTGGAAAATAGCGAAGAGGCTATAGAAAAACTTAAAGCATTTCACGATCTGGGCCTACACCTTTCCATCGATGATTTTGGAACAGGTTATTCCTCAATGAAATATTTAAAGGACATGCCCATCGATTGCTTGAAAGTTGATCAGTGTTTTGTGCGTGGCATTGAAACCAAGGCCAACCAGGCCATCGCGCGAACCATTGTCAATCTTGCAAAAATGCTGGGGTTGACCACAGTGGCCGAAGGTGTTGAAACAGAGGAAGAAGAGAATCTGGTTGAAATGATCGGGTGCGATTTGATACAGGGCTTTTTGTTTTTCAAACCCATCTCTCCGGAAGAGCTGGAAGCCTTGCTGAAAAAGCAATCGCTTGATTTGGCTTCCCGCTAGGGCAGTCTCGAGTGTATCTTTTTGTATGCAGGTATTTACAAAAAAAGGCCCTCTGTAAATCCAGGCCAAGAGCAACACAGGTTTTTCCAGGAAAACCCAGATCATCAATCCATTACTTTTCAATCAGTTATATAAAAAGTTTCAATGTAAATCAATTCGGCATGTTAATTGCTAAACTTACAGGAGTAGGGACGAGAGCGACAAGTATACAAAACAAAACCGGGTAGCAAAATTTTCATTCCCAAAGGTGGAGGCCAAGGAAGAAAATGAACATAATAAATCCAACACAAAAAAAGAAAAAAAGTTTCAGGTGTCGCGAAAGATTTCTGGGAGTCATTCTGGTCGCCGCACTGATAGCGGCACCCGGCTTCTCTTTCGCCAAAGACAAAGATGATGAAGTGACCCGCATGGAGTTCATCCAGCTCATGGCAAAAAATCAGAGCCAGAGTAAATTACTCCCGGCAAATGCCTCCTCATTGTCCAGTGAGAAATTGTATGAGCAGGTCGCTCGGAATTTAAAGAAATCCGGGTCTAACGTGCTGGCGGGTAAGAATCCTGACAAGCCCTTAAGCCAGCAGGAATTTGTAAGACTCACCTACGCATTTGCTGATCAACCAGCAGGCAAATCCCTGTTTGAACAAAAACAGTACCTAAAAGAAGCCGAGATCATCAGCAGTGCCGATGTGGGCCTGACCACTGGCCTACAGGGACGCGCCGTTCAGTATCGTGGCGAAGAAGATGCTTATTCTCCGTCTGAGATCGCGGCACCCGTGTTCATGCAGGATCGGGTCGAAACCGATCTCGATTCCATGGTGACCTTTACCTTTGATGACGGCAGTTCAATGTCTCTTGGTGAAGACGCGGTCGTCAACATCACCGAGCACATTTATGATCCGGAACGAGACTTCCGCAAAACCATCGTCAACGTTGCGTTAGGTGCGGTTCGTTTTAAAGTCACCAAAGGTAAAGCCGAAGGTTCCATGTTTCAGGTCATCACCCCGGTCGCCACTGCAGGGGTACGGGGCACGGAGTTCGTGACCATCGTCAACCCCGGTGGTAAAACCCGCTTCGTCGGACTTGAAGGCAAAGTCGAAACCTTCGCGCGTTTGGCCAACGGTAAAGAGGGCAAGCACGAGTTTGTTGTCGCAGGAACCCTGCACGATATTTCTGACAAAGGTGCTTCTCTTGGTCTGCAAAAGGCTGATGCGGCCACGATGGACAAAGCGTTCAATAAAACCAATCCCAATAAGAAAATGAAAAACCTGCCAAATGTCACCATGGCTAAAGCGATGGTAGCCGTGCAGGGCGACTTAAAACTTGGAAAGGCTCTCGGGAAAAGTAAAGGCAAGGCCAAGGGCAAAGCCAAAGGACACGCTAAAGTCCAGACCAAAGGCAAAAAAGGGAAGAGCGGCAAAAAAAAGATTGCCGGAAAAGGTAATAAAGGCAACAAGTCAGCCAGCATGAAAGCCGCAAAAGGAGCCGCTAAGAACGCCGCCAAGGGCGCGGCTAAAGATGCCGCCAAGAAAGCAGTAAAAGGGGCCGCGAAAGATTCTGCAAAATCTGCCGCCAAAAAAGCCGCTAAATCTGCCGCCTTGCAAACTGCGAAAAAATCAATTAAAGAATCAACCAAACAAGTTGTACAGGTCACCGCCGGCCTCACTGGCGGCAACCCGAACCCTGTTGGTAACCCAAACTTTGTACCCCCAGGTCACGGCGGAACACCCCCAGGTCAGGGTGGCGGTGGACCTCCGGGTGGTGGACCTCCGGGTGGTGGACCTCCGGGTGGTGGACCTCCGGGTGGTGGACCTCCGGGTGGTGGACCTCCGGGTGGTGGACCTCCCTGCGGGATTCCTCCTTGCGGTGGACCTCCGGGGCCTTAAGAATAAACTTCCCTAGCCAGTACATGGAACCCCAAGAAATTGGGGTTCCTTTTTTTTTTTAATAATCCGGCCTTAATCCGCATAGGGTGTGAGCCTCTTTAAATCACCCCAACCCCTATTTAAAAGGAGAGCTTTGCATAACTCTAAAATCAGAAGCAAAGGCGAGATTCTTCGTCGCCTGCGGCTTCTCAGAATGACATTGCGGTGCTTTAAAGTGTCACCCTGAGCCGATAGCCTGTCCTGAGCTTGTCGAAGGAAAGGGGGACTTCCACTTTTCAGTCCCTCAATAAGCACTTATGCAAAGGTCTCATTTAAAAGGAGACCTTATACATAACAAGGTCCTTCAAATGCGAAAAGTAAGGATGTCACACTTCCCTTTGGAGAAGAGAGCTTTGCATAACTCAGGAAAAATCCAAATGCGAGATGCTTCGCTTCGCTCAGCATGACAAACTGGAGTTTAAACTGTCATTCTGAAGCCCATAGGGCTGAAGAATCTCGCCTTTGCTTTTGATTTAGCACTTATGTAAAGATTTCCCTTGCAAGGGGAGGGAAAATATAGATAACTCTTGAATATCCGCCGACCGCAAGTCCGAGGCGAAAAACAGTTTTTAGAGATGCCTCTAATATTATTTTTCACTAGGTATATTTTTTGACAACCGAACGAACCCCAGCAACTAATTGAAAAAATTAGCCTTAAGAATCAGGGCTCACAAAACAATGCGTTTCCTCAACAAAATCAAAGTTTTACAATTCAACCCCCCGCCATTTGATCTTGCAAATATCTCATTTTCAACTAACCTGTTGGAATCTTTATCTTTTTTTAAGTTCCGGTGGAGGGGTTTTATGCAAGCCCGACATATTCCAGCAGGTTCAGTTCTATCAATCTGCCTTTTATTTATTGGTTTAATCTGTCTTCAAGGCATAGTCGCCGTTGAAGCAGGTGCGGCTGAAAACAGGCTGATTCATTCCGGAATCGAAAATTTCAGTAAAGGCCTCTACTCCAAAGCCATAAAAAACCTGAAAGCTGGTTTAGGAGAAACACTCTCTTCCTCCGCAGAAGGTTGGTATTTTTTAGGATCAAGCTTTAGCAAAATAGGCAAATTCGATGAGGCCATCAAGGCCTTCAAAAAAGCCCTTGATATCAAACCGAATTACCCAGAGGTTTACATGGGCCTCGGGATCGCGTACCACAATAAAAAAAATTATGCGGAAGCTTTGTCCGCGTTCAACAAAGTTTTAAAGATCGAGCCGAACCATGGCCCCGCTCGTTTTTTTCAAGGGTTGGCCTTGCAGGGTTTGAAAAAACACGATCTGGCCATCAGTAGCTTTCAACTTTCCGGGTCAATCGATCCCGATTTTCAGCAACTCGCGCAATTCAATGTTGGCCTGCTTCATTTCCAAAATAAACGGCGGGAAGAAGCGATTGCGCAATTCAAAGCCTCTATTGAAACGGACCCGGAAAGCGACACCGCTGCCACCGCACGCGAATTCCTCGACTTGATTGCGAGCCAGAAACCGCCAAAGCCCTGGCAGGCCTCGTTCCGCGCTGGTGCGTCCATAGACGACAACATCACATTGACGGATATCAGCCTGACCACCGGGCTCGGCGACCTTGTGACTTTTTATTCTTTTTCGGGATCTTATCTGTGGGAACCAATAGAAACCTACAACCTGAATACCGGTTACGATTTCTTTCAGAATATTTACGATTCCCTGCATCAGTTTGACATGCAAATCCATTCAGGTTTCGTGAGTGCCAGCAAAAGTATTGATGAGGTCGACCTCAATATGGGTTACACCTTCAACTATATTAAACTGGGAGGAATCGACTTTGAATTCATCCACACCTTCAATTCCGGCCTCAGTTTTGAACTGATGGATGGATGGTTTGTCGACCTCAGTTATTTCCTCAGTGCCAAGAAATTTGTCGATATACGTCAGCGCGATGGGCACAACCATTCGTTGCGCATTTCAAATTACTTCACTCTTGGAGACGAGGGCGGATTGGCCTGGGTTGTTTATACTCCGGAGGGTGAAGTCACGCGCGACCCGCAGGTCACTTATGTGGCGCAGAACGTGTCTGTAGGGGCGCAACATCCGGTTCCTGGTCTGGAGAGTCTCAAGACAAAAGTTCGCGCAAATTACAGTTATACCTATCAAGATTACCTGTTCATCACACCGTTCATCGGCAGGGAACGCGCCGACTTCAGAAACCAGGTATCGTTTGAAATCATTCAACCGGTTCTGGACACCTTCGATATCACCTTCCAATACCAGTACATCAACAGCCAGTCCAACCTGCTGGCGAACGACTTCGTCGAAAACGTTTTCAGCCTGTCCGCTGGCGCGACCTTTTAACGTCCACAAGATACCAGTTGGCAAACAGCTCGTGTTATCTGATTAACAAAAGCCCACAGGGGATCGGTGCTGTAGTCGAAACACCGTAAGCCTTGAAGAATGAACAAAACAAAATCACTGGGCGACGAACGTGCCACCAGCATGTCCCTGTGCGACAACAGCAACATCGGCACTCCGCAACAATCGATCCGGTGACCTGGAATATTAAAATATAAACGACAACTCGCCTGACGATTTTCTTGGAAAACTTAAAAATAAAAAATTGGCTCAATCCCATCAGTCAAGCCATTAATGTAAAAGAGCCGGTGAGAGGAGTCGAATCCCCGACCTACTGACTAAAAACCCGAACACCTTAGTAAACAATAATTTGCGCAACACCCCACAGCAAAAAAATTTGCAAAATGGTTAAGCAATCTGGAAGCTCATTTCTATGTTCCCCCTGATTCATGAATCATCGGGTTTCTCTGCCAAACCAGATGACGCGGCCTTCTATTTGAAAAACATCCTGCGGTTCTGTAATAACATTGTATTTAGAGTTGTCGCTGATGACGGAGATACTTCCTGTGGAAGGATTCAACTGCAGTCGTTTTACAAGAGAAAGGTCGGCCCACTTAATTGCAAAAATTCCTCCGCCGGGTCCAACCGTTGTTTCGTTTCTATTGATCAAAACCATATCGTTTTCAACAAGGGTGGGTTCCATACTGTCGCCTTCCACACGCATGACAAACAATTGCTCCTCCCTACCAAACTTTTCCAGCCAGTCCTTCCTGAATGCCAGTTGGAAATCTACCTCGCTTGATGCTATTAACCCGGCTCCGGCACTGATCGCTCCCTTCTTTTTCTCGATCATGGAGAATTGCACAGGGATTCCTTTCTCCTGATCGAACCCAAGGATATTGCCAGCAGAATCCGCAGAATCTTCCTGAAAGTATTCCATACCTACACCAAGCACCTTGCACAGAGCCTGTAGGTTCTTCCCGCTTGGGGAATAAGTCCCCTTTTCCCAGTTACTGATTTGCTGAGGCGACGCTTTGCGACCTTCACGAACCAAAGCAAGTGCCAATTCTCTCTGGTTCAAGCCCTTGAGTTTTCTAGCCCTTTTTAACTTATCAGAAAATATCATAGTTTTTTATGTTTTTTTTAGTTGACAGTTTTATGATTATATCGTTTAATCACAATTAATCAAGATAAAAATCAATAGAAAGCAATACTTTTCTGTCCGGTGCGGGAGTTCCAACTATTTGTAGTTCCTGCAATTGCCAGATGAGTTTTGTGAGAAGGAGGAACCATGGCGATAAAACTAAAATCAGCTACGGTCATTTTAATTAGGAGAATAATATTGGATAACCTTACAATCAGCGACCACTCAGTAGGCATGGTAATGAGCAGAGAAAAAAATGACCTGTGATTGTTTTTGGCCCTGGCTTCTATTCTGGCTGGCGTTTTCTCTTGCCGGTAGTGGATGGGCCGCACTCCTTCTCTCGGCGGGTGCCGTCCGATTCAAAGGAAAAGATGACGACTGAAATTTTTAACGTCTCGTTAGGGTCAGCATGTTGGTGACGCAATGGACGAGTTCTAAAACAGAATTACGTTGAATAAACCTTTGCAAGGAGTCGCTATGGCAAACACGAAAGAGAATTCACAAGAAATTTCAAGTTGGAACGTACTCACCGACCCGTGGCTACAAGTAATGACCCTGGACGCGGAGGCAAAACACGTTTCTCCAGTCGAGGCTCTGGAAAAGGCCCGTTCCATTCATTCGATTGTTCTCTCCAGTCCACTGGATTTCTTTGCCGTTCATCGTTTTCTCCTTACCTTGCTTTATTGGAAAGCAGACGCAGTTGGAGGAGTACAACAGGTTCGCGATTTGCTGATGAAAGAAGAGATTCCAACGGATGTCAGCAAAGCAATAAAAAGCGAAGCCTCCTGCTTTAATTTATTTGACGAAAACATTCCTTTTCTTCAAGACCCCTCTATCCAAAAGGAACCAAAGAAAGAACCAAAATCTCCAGGATATCTTTTTGCCGAGTTTGCCACTGGAACCAATATTGCCCACTTCCACCACGGGGATGACAAACAGATGCGACTCTGTTTGATATGCACAACACTTGGAATGTTGCGAGTCGTTCCATGGAGCCAAGCCGGTGGTCGGGCATCAACGCCTTCCGTATGTGGTGCTCCCTCAATTTTAATACTGGCTTCTGGAAAAACCCTGGCTCACACGCTCGGTTTGAATCTCATCCCCCTACAGGGTGAACTAGATACTGCGGCATGGACTGGATACTTTAATCCAAAAAACACAGCGGAAAAAATCCCATATCTTGAAGCATTTACATGGAACCCAAGACGGATTTCCCTCCCATTCTCGGAAGAAAATCAAACCTGTTGGGGTTGTGGTCGGGAAAAAATAACAGCGGTGGGGCCTATCTTTTACGCAATAAATGAGAAGACCAAGCTCAGAAAAAAAGAGAAAAACAAAAAAGGCACCATTCCCTTTATCTGGCAGGACCCTTCCGCATTTTACCCTGCCAAACTACCTTATACTCCGAAAAAAAGTTCAGGAGAAACCTGGGCAATAGATAACCGGGATTTAAATTTTTTACGAGATAAAAAACCTTCCATAGAAAACCGGGTACTCCAGGAAAATAACGGACATAAGGGTTGGCATTTAATTGTTCCCTGCACGAACAAGGCAAAAACCTATGACCACCGGAAAATAGAGATTTCCGATTTTTCTGACGTACCACAACCTGAGAAAGAAGAAGCACCCAAAAAAGGGTTGGACGGATGGAAAGAGCTCTCGAGTGCTCAAACTAAAGGTGCCATGACCTTTGTCAAAACAGCGGTTCAAATTTTCACCCCCGCCGACTGGTCTGCATTGGCGAGCGCAAAGTACCATAAAATGAGCGAGGCTCCGGCAGGGTTTGATGTGTTTACCGGCCTGTACTGGTCGCTCCGCAACAAGAAAAACACATCCCATGTGCCTCAAAGAAATGTGTGCTGGCTGGTATTGAAACTCATGGCCACTGTTCCCGCAAGTGCACGCACTCAACATGCAGACGCGTCCTGCAACCCCTTTCAGTCCCTGCCAAAACGACAATTAAATGCTAAAGGCGGTAAACAGTCGCCCTACCCGCGAGCACTCCCGCAGGGCAACCGGTTAGAAGCCGGTCTTCGGCAGGTTCTTGATCGCCATCTGCAACCTAAATCGCCAGAGCATATTGACTGGGCGGGTCTCTGTTCCAGCATCCATCAACAACTCAACTAAAGAGCACCTCTAAAATTGCTTCTGACCACGAATCCCCCTTTGTTAAAAGAGAGACGAGTTGCCGGAACAAAAATTATTGCATTAACAGAAACTTTTTAAAACCATTTGAAGGAGTACCTAATGTTTATTCAAGCACACATGATAAAAAGCTCACCTCCCGGAAACCTCAATCGCGATGACACCGGGCAACCCAAGCAATGCGTGTTTGGTCAGGTGACCCGCGCACGCACCAGCAGTCAATGCCTTAAACGAAACATTCGCCATTCAACCCAGTTCAAGGAAGCCTTCTTTGGAGACGAGCTTGCCGACAGAACAACCTATCTGCCCAAGATAGTGGCAGATGAATTAAAAAGTATGGGCGAGAAGTTTTCAGACGACGAATTGACCAAAATAAAAAAAGCCCTCATCAAGAAGTTTAAAGGAGAAGAGAAAAAAGAAGCGAAGGAAGAAGGTGACGACAATGACAAGGAGGATGAAAAAAAGAAATCGTCAAAAAAAGTCGATGACGACCATACACCTCAATTGGTTTTCTTTCCCCAAGCCTTTGCTCACGAAATTGCCAGTTTGATTTTGGAGTTGAGAAATAGAGAGGAAAAGGCTTACGCCTCATTTCTTGGCGACAAAATCAATTATTCAAAGGATAAAGATGAAAAAAAGGAAGAAAAAAAGAAACTCGAAAAAGAAGTGAAGAGTTTTGAAGATAGCATCACTGCGGCGAGCAACAAGCTAACGGTAGATATCGGCCTCTTTGGTCGAATGACCACCAGTGATCTTGTCATCAACGTAGAAGCATCCTGTCAGGTGGCGCATGCGATCAGCACACACGAGACCCTGATCGAAAGTGATTACTTCACTGCCATGGATGATCGTAAGGAGAAGGACCCCGACCTCACTCAGACCGAAAAAATGGGTGCGGCATTTCTGGGCTCTGGTGAAACCGAAACCTTTTTCAATTCCGCCGTCTATTATCACTACCTCAACTTCGACCTTTCTGCATTCAAGGAACATTTGAAGGGTCTGGATCATAAAAATGTGGCAGACGTGGCCGGAGTGCTGATTGAAGCCATGGCGTTGGCCACCCCGACCGGAAAGCAAAACAGCTTTGCCGCGCACGGGATGCCTGATCTTATCCTGATCGAGCTGTCCGAAGTCAAACGGCCCATTTCTTACGCCAACGCTTTTCTCCAACCAGTGGAAGGTGGAGCGGGACGCAACCTGATGACCGAATCAGCCAAAGCCCTGAAAGGATATATCGAGTCCGTTGGAAAGGCGTTTGCACCTTCCGACTTATGCCAGATTCTTTTTGCTGTTGGTCCTGCAGAAATTGATTTAAAGGTTCAGCACAACGCCAATACCCTGGATGAGTTGATCAAGCAGGTTGTTGCCCAGATTATTTCCATGGAAAAAGGGGAGTAGGCTGATGACAGACAATACTGTTTTTCTAAACCTTTCCGGATGGATGCAATCGTGGGACACGGCCTCGCGTTTCCAGTTGCGCCGAACGGACCTGTACCCTAGCAAATCTGGCGTTCTGGGATTGATACTTTGCAGTATGGGGGTTAAACGGGAAGATTCCCGAGAAACCCTCGCAGAGTTCACCTCTCTTCAAATGGGAGTGCGGGTGGATTGCGCTGGCAGACTGGGGTGGGATTACCATACCGCCGGAGCCAAAATTGGCATTCGTAGTGCTGACGGAAAGATAAAAAAAACACAGTCCACTGGTGAATTTGAAGTTCAACTTTCACGGCGGCAATATCTTTACGAAGCGTCTTTTCTTGTCGCTCTTAAAGGTACGGCGGATCAAGTCAACAATATCGCCCATGCTCTTCAAAATCCCGTCTGGCCTGTATTTCTTGGACGGAAGTGTTGCATTCCATCAACGCCGGTTTTTACCGGCACCGGGAATTTCAATACCCTGGAAGAGGCTCTGGCTTCCAAGCCATACCAACCCTGGAATAAATTTTCTCGCAAGAAAGAAATAGAGCTGGCTGTTTATCTTGAACACCTCGCGGGCACTCCTCCACCCTCTGATGCCCGCCTGGCGCATGATGTCCCTCAGGGGTTCGGGTTTCACAATCACGGCCCACGGTGGATTGTGAAAGGGAAGGTCACCGTTTCTGTAGACCCACCGTTATTGCAACCGCCAGCCACTCCTCGGGTGCGACTGGTGGACTATGGTTCCGAGCAATGGAAAGACGCACGCAAATCCCGTTTGACACTCGATGGCTGGCTCTGTGTTTTCTGCAAGTCACCCGCCAAGGAAGTCCATCACGTCGACTATTCCAACGTGGGTCATGAATCCGATTCCGACTTAAGGTCTCTTTGCAAGTTTTGTCACAATGCCTGCACCATGATGGAGTATGGCAATGACATGAAAATGTTCAGGATAGATCCGGCGGACCCCGCTCAACGCGAGGCCATGCTAGGACAAATCGAAAAGCAAGTGATGGATTCCCGACCAGCCCGACACAGGAAATTGCTTAAGGCCGGGCGAAAGTCCGATTTCGATTTTTTTGACAATTCATCAACACGGACATCTGGGGAGGTCGAATAATGTACTTAAGCAATCTTTTGATTGACACAGGGGAAAATGCCGACCGGCCGCGCCCGGGGCGTTCGTGGTTACGTAATCTTTATCATGTCCACCAGCGACTTTGCATGGCCTTTCCGTCCGCCTCCAGAAAAGAAAATGATCCGGATTTTCTCGCGCCCTATCAGCCTGAGGATTTTGACGGAAACCATGTTCATGTTAAACGCCAGCATGACACCGGGTTTCTGTTTCGTATTGATCCACTTCCCGGAGGTCGCGCCATCATACTGGTGCAGTCCGCCATGGAACCCGACTGGGATTATGCGTTTCACAACGCCGGTCATTTCCTGTCTGCATCAACGCAGGTGAAACTTTTTAATCCCGCTTTCAAAAAAGATCAATGCCTTCGGTTTCGCCTGTTGGCAAACCCGACCCGCCGCTTGAGCAAAAATTCGCGCGACGAAAAAGGAGAGTTGGTGAAGCCTGAATCTATCGGTAAACGCGTGCCCGTCCCGTTCGACAAGCTCTACCCATGGCTGGCGGAATGGCCCGAGCGGCAGAAGGGAACAGAGTCGGACGGATTCACCCTGTTGTCGGATAAAGATTTAACCACCATGCAGACCGGCTATGTTTATTTTCACAAGCCAAGACATGACAAAGAAGGCAACAGAGTCAAAGACAAGGGTCGGCGGTTGTTTTCGGTTCGTTATGACGGAACACTCAAGGTCACTGACCCAGAAAAGTTCAAAAAAATAATTGCCGGTGGCATCGGCTCAGGTAAAGCCTTCGGCTTCGGTTTGCTTTCAGTCGCACCGATTCATGACTGATTCAAGCAAACCGTATCACCTGCAATAACAAAATTGTTGAAAATGCTTTTGGAGGCTAAAAGCCATGGCAAAAAATCTGCAATTTTTACCCCGGTTCTCGGATCGCTGGAGCCACCTGTACCTTGAACACGGACGACTTGAAAAAGAGTCCGCATCGCTGGTCTTTTTTTCCGTCGAAGGTTCACTGGAAATTCCCGTGCATCAACTCAGTTTTCTTCTGCTCGGTCCAGGCACCTCCGTGACCCACTCCGCCATGAATGAGTTGGCCGCAAACAATACGCTGGTCGCCTGGGTGGGAGAACATGGCGTCCGGTTGTACGCCCACTCTACCGGCGGCACCCATCATTCCACACGGCTCCTGCATCAGGCAAAACTTTTCAGCAATCGCGAAGAACGTTTGCAAGTCGTCCGTCGCATGTATGGCAAACGCTTTCCCGATGAACTGCCTGACAACATCAGCCTGGAAGAAATACGAGGAAAAGAAGGCTGGCGTGTGCGCGAAGCCTACAGGAAGTCTGCCGAAATCCATGGCCTTGAATGGACCGGACGGAAATACGATCCCAACAACTGGGATCGTTCCGACCCGCTGAATCAGGCCCTGTCAACGGCCAACGCTTGTCTTTATGGATTGTGCCACGCCGCGATTCTTTCGGCGGGCTATTCCCCCGCAATCGGATTTGTTCATACCGGTAAAATGTTGTCCTTTGTGTATGACATCGCCGACCTTTATAAAACAGAAATCGCCGTACCCGTAGCCTTCGCGGCCGTTAAGGAAAGCAGGCATGAAGTCAGCCACAGAGTTCGTCTGGCCTGCCGCGATTTTTTTCACCGCGCACGTTTAATGAACCGTATTCTTCCCGATATAGCGGAGGTGCTCGATGCTAGTGATGATCTTGGAGAAAGTCCCGGTGAGCTTGAGGGGAAACTTATCACGTTGGATGATCGAGCCAGGGACGGGAGTCTTCCTTGGCAACCCGAGCGCAAGGATACGTGACAAGCTTTGGGAATTGGTCCTGGAAAAAGTAAAAGAAGGTTCTGCCCTTCAAATATGGAGTGATTCCAGACGGGCGCAGGGCTACCGCTATCGCAGTTGCGGCACCCCCAAGCGAAGGATGATTGACTTCGATGGAATGGCCCTGATCCTGAGACCCGGAAGAATTCCAAAAAACAAAAAAGCGATTGCAAAAAATTCCAGCAAAGAGTAGTTGTACTACACCAGAGATTGTGGTGTGGGAAAGCCCCACCCTCAACACTTTGGTGTCTTCCCCACGCACGTGGGGGTGAACCGCTTCAGTCGTTGCCGCTCGCAGGATTTGCTATGTCTTCCCCACGCACGTGGGGGTGAACCGACGCTGAGGGCGTGGGGCATAACAACCTCCCCGTCTTCCCCACGCACGTGGGGGTGAACCGATGGCGCAACGGTTGCGGATGCAGATGTTGGAGTCTTCCCCACGCACGTGGGGGTGAACCGCCACCGATTTCATCCTTGCAGATGCCAACGCCTTATTCCCCACGCACGTGGGGTTGAACCGCGTCTCCGGTGATGTCTCCGGATTTTCCTGTGGTCTTCCCCACGCACGTGGGGGTGAACCGTAAGAACACTCCAGCGCACGATCAGGTCCCTCGTCTTCCCCACGCACGTGGGGGTGAACCGGAACGCCAGCCGCTGGTCCCTTTTTTTTCCAGTGTCTTCCCACCGCACGTGGGGGTGAACCATTTGCGCGGCACAAAGAAACTTTCACAGACAGTCTTCCCCACGCACGTGGGGGTGAACCGATTACAGTTCCTAAAATTAACCGCAAATTAACGTCTTCCCCACGCACGTGGGGGTGAACCGGTTTTGTTTTCACGAGTGGATTGGGGGTACGCGTCTTCCCCACGCACGTGGGGGTGAACCGTTCCCCAACAGCTCCTCCTGTGCCGCTAATAAGTCTTCCCCACGCACGTGGGGGTGAACCGTCTTTCCTTGGTGCTTCCCAGTGCCTTGTTTGGTCTTCCCCACGCACGTGGGGGTGAACCGTTACGCCGAAAATTCGCAACTCGTTTTGAAGAGTCTTCCCCACGCACGTGGGGGTGAACCGTCTCTCCTCCTATTACAATCTCCCCGATTCCCGTCTTCCCCACGCACGTGGGGGTGAACCGGGCCGTTCGGAGTTAGGAGCACAGCATCCAGCGTCTTCCCCACGCACGTGGGGGTGAACCGACGTGAAAGAAGTGTTGGAATTACTGATGGAAGTCTTCCCCACGCACGTGGGGGTGAACCGCAACTCCACATGTGAAAACTTTCCGGCACTTCGTCTTCCCCACGCACGTGGGGGTGAACCGACATCGACTATGACTTAAGGTCGGACGCTGATGTCTTCCCCACGCACGTGGGGGTGAACCGATCACAGTTATCTCGACTGGCGGTGCCCCGGCGTCTTCCCCACGCACGTGGGGGTGAACCGTACCCACGCGAATCATCCAGGGGGGTGGGCTGGTCTTCCCCACGCACGTGGGGGTGAACCGCCCAATCGCGTTCGCGGAATGATCTCGAATCAGTCTTCCCCACGCACGTGGGGGTGAACCGTGTGCTAGGCCAGATTTCCTCTGGCACCATTGGTCTTCCCCACGCACGTGGGGGTGAACCGTTTATCCTGCTATTTACGATCAGACGCTTGAAGTCTTCCCCACGCACGTGGGGGTGAACCGGCAAAAGGGCGTTGATTATATTTGATGAGGCGTCTTCCCCACGCACGTGGGGGTGAACCGCATTTGATCCCGTTCTTTGGTGGCTACAAGATGTCTTCCCCACGCACGTGGGGGTGAACCGTTCAAGACTACCGCTGAACGGTTTGGTCTATTGTCTTCCCCACGCACGTGGGGGTGAACCGAGAAAAAAGAGGAAATCAAAGACGTTAAGCCCGTCTTCCCCACGCACGTGGGGGTGAACCGGCTAGAATCCACTGTTTCTTGAAGAAAAAAGCGTCTTCCCCACGCACGTGGGGGTGAACCGTTATAGCCATTATTAAACCCAATTCTTTCATAGTCTTCCCCACGCACGTGGGGGTGAACCGTCGCTATTCAACGACGCAATTGAAGGCGCGAAGTCTTCCCCACGCACGTGGGGGTGAACCTAGTCGAGGTGGTGGCCCCTGTAGGCGCGGCTAGTCTTCCCCATTCTCAAGGAGACCTTTGCATAACCCAATAATCAAAAGCAAAGGCGAGATTCTTCGTCGCCTGCGGCTTCTCAGAATGACATTGCGGTGGTTTAAAGTATCACCCTGAGCTTGTCGAAGGAAAGGGGGACTTCCACTTTTCAATCTTTCAAAAAACACTTATGCAAAGCTCTCATTCTCAAGGGGACTCCTGTTGATTTAACACCGGAACCTTGGTGCCAAATTCCTCCAGATAAAAAAATCGAATTACTTTTTTAGTTTCAAATTATATCGCGTGCTTTTAAATTCACCTGTTTTGGTAAATGCGCCTTTTTGCACTAAAGCCTGTAAATCTCTGGTGGCTGTGGCACGGGAAGTTCCGGTGATGGTGATATAGTTTTCTGCGCTTAATCCTCCTTTGAAACCTTTGGGTCCTTCCCGGAACATTCTGAGTGTAACTTTTTCCTGCCGCTCATTAAGTTGGCCTCTGAACGTGTCAAAGAACCTGACTTTTTTAATCAGGAAATCAATCTGCACTTGCGTTTCTTCCTGCGCTTCCAGAATAGTCTTGGAAAAATACAGAAGCCATGCCGTAATCTCGTTGCCTTTATTGCTCTGCTCCAGCTTTGAGTAATAGGCTTTTTTATTGTCCTGGATGGTTTGAGACAAGGCTATGAGAGCGGGTTGTCCTAACCTTTCGGAAAGAGACTTCTCCGCAAGAGCGCGACCCATGCGCCCGTTTCCGTCTTCAAAGGGATGGATGCTGACAAACCATAGATGTGTAATCCCGGCACGCGCCAAAGCCTGAAGCGGTTCTTTACCCTTGGGTACCGTTTTTCTGAACCAGTCGATGAAGGCTTTCATTTCTGTTTTCATCGAGGTCGAAGGCGGTGCTTCGTAATGCACCTTTGGTTTATGGACATAGCCGGAGACAATCTGCATAGGTTCGGTATGGGTCCGGTAGCGTCCTATGTCCTGCAAATCTCGTCGTCCGCTGGTCAACATTTTGTGCCAGTTAAAAAGAGTCTGGTTCGAAAGTGACTTGGCATAATTCCGGTAGAGATCAATCATCATTTCGGCAATGCCCCGCTCGGCAGGAGGAATTTTGCGGTTATCTGTTTCCAAGCCTAAATTCCGGCGGATAGAAGACTGGATACTGTCGCGATTCAGAAACTCACCTTCAATTTCAGAAGTCTTCAAGGCTTCCGTGCAGATAAGGTCTACGGTGAGAATATTTTTCTCTTCGTCACTGATATGCTTATAGGCACCAAGTAAATGGCCCGAGCGGTGGAGAAACTGCTCTTCCAAGGCTTTGAGAGCTTTGGTGTCAAATCGAAAATTCGGCCAGTCTTTTTGTTGCCAGTTCCATTTCATGAGCAATATCCTTTTAAAATACTACTCAAATAATAGCTATTTATGAGCTATAAGTCCAACGTTTATTGCTCACTCTTTGAAACGTCCATGCGCTGGCACACAAAGATGGATCAAAAGGCCCAATCGGAGTTGAACCAGAAAAAAAAACCTTAACTTATTATAAAACATGGGACTTATTGAGCAGGCGAGGGTTGAGCTTGAAGGCTGGGGGGAAAATCCAGGTCGCAAATGAAAGACTCCGAACCGGCAAAATTCTTTTCTATTTCAAGGCGTTAGGAGGGTGAAATAAAACTGGCGTCCCCAGCGGGATTCGAACCCGCGTCGCCGGCGTGAAAGGCCGGTGTCCTGGGCCAGGCTAGACGATGGGGACGCCCTGATTCTTTGGGTGAGTCTCTCTCCTTTTTATTTCAGATGTCATACTTGCCAAGGATACGCTCATCATAAAAAAATGAACGCACGGCACCCGACACCTGCGAGGAGGAACCCACGAAAAATCCGGCCGGGAGCCGGATTTTCTTTCTACTTGAATTAAATGTACCGTCCGGAAGAAGTAAAAACTTGTTCCCTTGAATGGATACCCGGTAAAACGGTGCAGGCCAAACCTTGCCTGACCCGTTAGCTCTCTTGCGAGTAGTGAGCCGCGAAGGGCTCGAACCTTCGACCCACGCCTTAAAAGGGCGTTGCTCTACCAACTGAGCTAGCGGCCCGCAAATAGAGAACGTATTGAATATCAAACCCATTGTAGCATGTCAATGGATATTATGCGGACCCGCGTCAATTCAGTCTTTTTGCCGAAGATGACCGGCAAATCAAGGTCTTCAGGGAGTCACTTCCGCCCTGCTTCTGTTAAAAAAACTGCTCATTATCACTTGATTTTCCCCCAATGCCCTCACTACAATGATCGGAATCTGGCGTAACCTGAAAAGTGAAAAATGGTCCCCGTTTGACCTCCTCTGATTAAGGTTCCCACGACATAAAATATGAGGCCCCATCCGCCTCACCTTTTCCAGATTCTAAATGGATGGCGTACGAAGTCAGGTCATCAAGCTGGACTCCCAAAATAACCCCCAACGCAGGACACTTGGCAGTATGGAAAAATCAGAACAAATCTGGATGGATGGCAAACTCATCCCCTGGCATGAGGCCACGGTTCACGTCCTCACTCACACCCTGCATTACGGCTTTGGAGTGTTCGAGGGCATCCGCTGTTATCAGAAGAACAACAAATCGTCCGCTATCTTTCGTTTAACAGAACACGTCGACCGTTTGTTCGGCTCCGCCCGCATTCTCGGCATGGACGTGCCCTTCGACAAGGAAGCAATTTTCAACGCCATCGTTGAAACGGTCAAGGTCAACAAGCTGGAGGAATGCTACATCCGCCCGATTATTTTCCTCGGCGATAACAAGATGGGATTAAACCCTGCCGGGGTGGATGTTCGTGTTGCGATTGCGGCCTGGCCCTGGGGAACTTATCTCGGCGATGAAGCCCTCAACAAGGGGATCAATGTCCGCCTGTCTTCATTCACCCGGCACCATATCAACGCCACCATGACCAAGGCCAAGGCCTGCGGCTATTACATCAATTCCATTCTGGCAAAAATGGAAGCGGTCCGCGATGGTTATGACGAAGCGATCCTGCTCGACCCGAACGGTTTTGTCTCCGAAGGCTCCGGCGAAAATTTATTCCTGTATAAAAACGGCAAACTGCAAACGCCGCCGCTGGCCAGCGGATGTCTGGACGGTATCACCCGCGACGCGGTGATCAAAATCTGCGAGCATCTCGACATCCCTCTCATTGAACGGCAAATGACGCGCGACGAGCTTTACCTTGCTGAGGAAATTTTTCTGACCGGGACCGCCGCCGAAATCACCCCGGTGCGGGAGATCGACAAACGCGTCATCGGTGCTGGTTCCAAAGGGAAAGTCACCGACCGCATTCAAAAAGCGTTCTTCGATATTATCCGGGGCAACTCTGACCTCTACCCGGATTGGCTGACCCCTGTTTAATCGCCCACCCCTGTTTTCTGCCTAAATTTTCAGCAAAACTCAGGATTTTGCGATATAATTGCAGGAGTCCTCAAAAGGAAATTTCTTAAGGGAAAAACTGCTGAGGCCTTGTCACGCCGGTTTCTGGATTTTATTCAAGTGGAGGCCCAATAGTTGCCGGGTACCCATTTCGCCAAAATAATAAATTCGACTTAAAGCGCACAATGCGTGCTCGTCAAAAAAATATGGAGGAACGTTTCAATGCCAATTTATGAATACGAATGTGGCAAAGGTCACGCTTTCGAGCTCATGATTTCGATGAGCAGTCCCGACCCCAAAACCTGCATCGTTGACGGATGTCGCAGTAAACCCAAACGCCAGGTATCCGCTTCCGGTTTTATTTTGAAAGGTAGCGGCTGGTACACCAACGACTACCCGTCTGAGGCACGCAAACAGGGTTGGGATCAGGAGAGCAAAGCCGCCAAACCCGATGCGGGGGATGCCGGTCACACTTGCGGTTCCGGTTGTAGCCATGGCACCCAAGGCGATGGAGGTCCCACAGATGAATCGGCTCCGCCTCCCAAAGCTCTTACCGAGCCGATCAAAACTCCCAAAGAAAAAAATCCCTTTTCTGGCGGGAGCAAGAAGAAGAAAAAGAAAGCGGCCAAGGCTTGACCCATCGGGTCCAACTGTTATGACTGGCAACTCCACGTTTGCCCCACACATTCTGGCATCCCTGATTGATGCCATCCTGCTGGTCTCGCCGGAAGGGATCATCCTGCAAGGAAACTTTGCCACCGAAGACATGTTCCGCCAATCGCAGGATTCCTTCAACGGCAAATCGATCTACGATTTTTTTCCCGACCAACCGGAAATAGAAATCAAAATAAAAGAGACTTGTGCCGAAGGAACTTCCTTCCGCGATATCGAATGTTTTGGTCGCAGGAAAAACGCAAACCTTTCTTTTCCGGCAAGCATCACCCTGTCGCCTTACCTGTCAGGAGATCAAGGCCTTCAGGGTGTGGTCGTGCACATCCGTGACCGCAGTCTGGTGCAAGAGTTGGAAGAGACCTCGCGCCAGATCGATCAGATGTCCCGCATGGGCGTACTGTCGCTTGGCATGGCCCATGAAATTAAAAACCCGTTGGTCGCCATCAGTGGCTCGGCTCAATTACTGAAATCGCGTTTGCCAGACGAGGAGCATCGGGAATACCTCGATGTGGTCATCAAGGAAGTGGATCGCATCAACCGAATGGTAGGGCGCATGCTGAGTCTGGCAGAGCGAAACCCGCCGAACCTGCAACCGCTCAATATTCACCGCATCCTGGAAGAGATTTTGATCCTTGAAAAAGACCTGGCCAGCGAAGCGGTTGAGTTCGTTCAGTATTACGATCCCAGTCTGCCTCAAATCTCCGGCGATGAAGATCAGTTGAAGCAGGTGTTTCTCAACCTCATCCGCAACGCGCGTGAAGCCCTGCCCAGCGGCGGAAAAATCACCCTGACCACCCGCTTCCGTTCCGACTACACGGTTAAAATCAAAAGCAATCCGAATCCGCATCAAGACATCGTCGTCGAAATCGCGGATGATGGTGTCGGCATTTCCGACCAACATCTCAAGACGCTGTTCGTGCCGTTTCAGACCACCAAATCAAAAGGCAGTGGACTGGGCCTCCCCATCTCTTTAAAAATTGTGGAGGACCATCACGGTAACATCAAGATCATTTCCAGTAAGGGCAAAGGCACCCGGGTCCAGGTGTTCCTTCCCCTTCAACAGGCTTAATCTCTATGACCATTTCCAATAAAATTCTGATCGTCGACGACGAAGAGAGTATTCTCTGGGTATTCAAAAAAGCGCTCGAAAAACGCGACCTCACGGTTCACACCGCAGAATCTGCCCAGCAGGCACTCGAAAAAATTGAACGCCACGACTACCTGCTGGTATTCACAGACATTTTCATGGAAGGCATGAGCGGCCTCGATTTGCTAAAAGAATTGAAAATGCGCACGCCGTCTCCGCCGGTGGTGGTGATGACCGCGCAGGACACGATGAACAACACCATCGAAGCCATGCGGCAAGGGGCATTCGACTATGTGAGCAAACCCTTCGACCTTGAAGATATCTATGATCTCGTCGACCGGGTAATGGAAAGCAGTCGCATCCAACCACCTGTGGAAGAGATACCGCCACCGGAAGAATCCTTTTCCGTTGATGCCATCATCGGTCGCAGTAAACACATGCAGGATATTTTCAAAACCATCGGCAAAGCCTCGGTCACTGATCTTGCCGTGTTGATCACTGGCGAAAGCGGCACCGGCAAGGAAATGGTGGCGCGCGCCCTGCATTATTATTCGCACCGGGTGGACGAAAAATTTATCGCCATCAATTGTGCCGCCATCGCACGCGAATTGCTGGAGTCGGAACTGTTTGGTCACGAAAAAGGTGCCTTCACCGGAGCGGTCGAATCCAAAAAAGGCAAGTTTGAACTCGCCAACCGGGGCACTCTGTTCCTCGATGAAATCGGTGATATGGAATTGTCCCTGCAGGCAAAAATCCTGCGTGTTTTGCAGAACAACGAATTTTACCGTGTCGGTGGTCGCGAACCGGTCACGGTCAATGTGCGCATCGTCGCCGCGACCAATCAGAACCTTCAGGAATTGATGGAAAAGAAATTGTTTCGTGATGACCTGTTTCACCGACTCAACGTCATCCAGATTCCGCTACCCCCCTTGCGCGAACGCATTGAAGATGTGCCTCACCTGTCCAGTTTTTTTCTGCGCAGGGTGTCGGAAGAGTTGACTCAGGAACCGGTATTTTTATCGCCGGATGTGGATCGCCTGTTCAAGAATTATCACTGGCCGGGCAATATCCGCGAGCTTGAAAATGTCATCAAACGCGGTGCGGTGCTGGCCTCGGGCGGGGCCATATTGCTGGAGCATCTGCCGCTGTCATTGCGTGAAAGCGTCAGCGGTAAATCCGCTGTCAACGAATTCTGGGAACAACATCTCGATCCTCTGGTGCGCGGTTTCCTGCAGAATCATGCCGAGTCCGACCACGGCAAGTTATACAACCGGCTGGTGGATGCTCTTGAAAAAAATCTATTCGAACATTTACTGAGGCGGTTCAACGGCAATCAGGTCGCCACCGCCAAGGCACTGGGTATCAACCGCAACACGCTCAAAAGAAAAATTGATGCCCTCAATATCGAGCCGAAAAAAAATCGTGGTGTGCACAAACCGGAAGGATCGCCCGATGACGGGGCCGTATGAAGACCGAGTCAATCGCTTCCTGCAACACCCCGTTCCTGACCCGGACAGAGCTTTTGCGCCAATCTTTTTTTCCCGCCGAGGGTAAGGTTTCGCGCCAACGGATGGCCTTCGTTACCGGTTTGCATGGTGACGAACTCGAAGGCCTGTACGTTGGTCATCGGCTCCTCAGTTTCCTGCGCGATATTGAAGAGAACAATCCGTCAGCTCTTAAGGGTGAGGTGCATATCTATCCTGCCGTCAACCCGCCATCGCTGAACCATTCATCGCGACTGTGGCCTGGCCTGGGCACCGACATGAACCGCACTTTTGGGCTTGCCCGCCCGATGACGCTACCCGCGCAATTTTCCGCCAAGCTACTGGAAGACATCAAAACCCATGCCGACATTGCAGTGGATTTTCATGCCAGCAATCTGCATCTTCGGGAATTGCCACAGGTCCGGATGATCGACAAATGGTCTTCCTCCCTTATGCCGCTGGCGATGGCAACGAATACCGATCTCGTCTGGACGCATCCCATGGCCGACCTGTTCTCAGCCACTCTGGGCTACAACCTGAACAAAGCCAAAGTCGCCACGCTCGTCATTGAAGCTGGAATCTGCCATCGCATCACCCCCGAATTCCGCGATCAGGTATTCGCCGGATTGATCCACCTCATGAAGCAAACCGGTATTTTAGACGAATCAGTATCCGTGCAGGGACGATTGAAAAATCCTCTGAAAGTCAGAGCCAATCAGGTGGTGTCGATCGGTTCCAAACAACCCGGCCTGTTTATTTCAGATGCCCATTTGGGCGAATTTGTTGGCGCGAACCAACCCGTTGGAAATATTATAGACCCGGTTCGCGGCGAGGTTATGGAGGAAATCCTCGCGCCTGTCTCTGGCCTGCTGTTCACCCTGCGAGAGCACCCCCTCACTTATGCCGGGTCACTGCTGGCGCGGATCGCCTTGGAAAAGGAACCGCCACCGTGATGGAACCCTTGTTCGAGGCCACCTCCCCGCTGGGAGAAACCATCACCCTGTACAAGCGCGTCTGGACCGGATTGGAAGAATCGCCGGAGTCTGTTGCCATCGTCACCGGTCTGCACGGGCACAACCTGACCGGACTTTACACCCTCATGCGTCTCGCCGCTTTTCTCGATCAGGTCGCCGCTGGTAATGAGAGCGGCTACCAGTTGGTCGGCAACATCCAATTGTTTCCTGTTGTTCATTTTAGAGCGATGGAAGCCGGCGCACCGGTCTGGAATTTCGACCACCTCGATACCGATGTCGCGTTTCCCGGAACCCTTGAAGGCGAACTGACAGAAAAATTGTGCAACACCCTTCTCCAACACACAGTTCGGTCAGACACCGCGATCGTCCTGAAAGGACCGGAACGGTGGCGACAGGAAATGCCTCATGTCAGTATTTTAAAATCCGATGGAACATTGAAAAAACTGACGAATGCTTTTGGGCTGGAAGTCGCCTTGCTGGAAGAGAACAACCCGTTAGCAAATTTGCAACTGCTCAAACAATGGCAGGGTTGTGATCTAAAAGCTTTCGCCATTGGCACCGGCGGCACCGCAGTACTGGATAGGATTTGCGGAGACAGGCTATTCGATGGCCTGCTGAATTTTCTTTTGACTACCGGGCTATTGACCCATCCTGAAAAAAAAAGCGACAAAACCGACACCCCACTCTACGCAGTCGATGCAGAAAGGGTGGTGGCTTGTAATCAGGCTGGATTTTTTCTGAGTGAAGTAGCAACCGGCACTGCGGTACAAGGCGGGCAAAAATTAGGGGAAGTGCAGGGGCTTTACGATGGCAAAACTCTTGAAGAAATCATAGCACCGGAGGCAGGCGTGCTGTTTGCCTTGCGCCATCATCCGCTGGTCTGTTCCGGGGAACCAGTGGTCTGGCTCCTCACAAAAAAATATTCGCGCTGGGCCCGGTTTTTGGGATGAGAACTGAATACTATCTGCGCCCTATTGGACACTTATAAAAAATTTGAAGGCACCATAGACGGCGCATCCCAACCCGGTGAGGGTCATGAACGTGCCTCGGGTGGATTTCTTTTTCATGTCCTGGATGCGTTTTTTATCTTTGTCAATCCTTTCCCACTTGAGCTTGGGGTCCCGCATCACCTGAAAATCCTTCCGTTCCATTTTGGCGCACCAGTTCAAAAGAAACACGCCGAACAGGAAAAAACCCGCGCCCATCATCTGCCCTTCATTCAACAGATCCTTGATAAAATCCATATCGTTGCCTCTTCTGCCCTGATTGAATGGTGTGTCATAACTTACCGGTCACCCGATTATAAGGACAAACCCTCTTTAAAATCAATCACTTTCATCGACAGCCTCCTTCTCACAAACCTTGTACCTCGGGCGCGATTGGGCTAGACTGTGCGCGAAAGAGGTCCAGTGCCCATAATATTAACAGGTTACCGTTTACCGTGTGATGACGTGAGTTTGGTTCTCGATCAAAATGGGACAGGCTATCGGTTTTCCATGGAGCCCTTTCTACTGGCTGATTTTGCCCGACCGCCGGTCGGAAGCCGATGTCTGGAAATTGGCACCGGTTGCGCCATCATTTCGTTACTCCTGCTCACCCGGCAGAGGGAATTTTTTATCACGGCCATTGAAATACAAGAATCTCTGGCACAGAAAGCGCAATCTAATTTAATAGAGAACGGAGCGCAGGATCGGGTCGAACTTATCCGCGCGGATTTTCTGGAATGGTCCAAGGCACAACCGGATGAAATTTTTGATTGGGTCATCAGCAATCCACCCTATCGAAAACTCAACAGCGGACGCATCAACCCGGATCGCGAAAAAGCCCTGGCCCGGCATGAGATCAGCCTGACCCTTTCAGCGTTGGTCGACCGGAGTGCGCGACATCTGAAACCCGGCGGCACGCTGGCACTGGTCTACCCGATGGAGCGTCTGCCGGAAGTCAAAAAAACGCTAATGGACAAGGGGCTGGAACCCATCCGCATCCGGCAAGTGTGCGGAAATAAAAAACTGCCCGCACGATTTTTCCTGATCCTGGCACAACAGGGCAAAAGTGATAACCCGTGTGAGGAAGACACTTTTTTTATTTATGAAGAAGACGGTGCTTACACCTCCGCCATGAAATCAATCTATGAATCCTTTAATTATACTGGCCGGTCCCACCGCTACCGGGAAGAGTGAAACCGCAGTAGAGCTGGCGGAATCGCTTGAATCGGAAATCATCAGCGCGGATTCGATGCAGGTCTACAAACATTTTGACATCGGCACCGCCAAGCCTACAGCTGAATTGCGGGCACGGGTGCCGCATCACCTGATCGATTGCCTGGAACCGCAGGAAGAATTCACAGCGCACGATTTCAAGCAACGAGCCGAAACTGTCATTAGAGACTTGCATCAGAAAAACCGGATTCCTGTTCTTGCCGGTGGCACCGGCCTCTACCTGCAAGTGTTGATGGGAAATCTCGACTGCGGCGTTCAGGTGGATCCTGAATTGCGTGACCGCGTTCGCCAGGAGATCGAAGAGAAAGGCCCGGAAGCACTGCACGCCGAACTCCGCCGGGTCGATCCCGTCATGGCAGAAAAAATCCAGCCGACCGATCCGTCACGCATTGAACGGGCGTTGACTGTGTTCCGCCAAACCGGGATTCCCCTGTCGCAATACCATGAAGAAGACGCTCGCTCCACCAGTAATTATGATGTCCATTGTTTTGTCATGACCATGGATCGGACACGACTCTACGAAACCGTCAACCGGCGCGTGGATCAAATGATCGAACAGGGATGGCTTGACGAAGTCCGAGGGCTTCTGGATCGAGGCATTGCCGAGACTTGCAAACCGTTTCAGGGAATCGGCTATTCCCAATTGCTCCAGGTGATCAGGAAGCAAACCGGTCTTGAAGAAGCGGTGGACCAGATCAAACGCGATACCCGGCGTTACGCCAAACGACAGATCACCTGGTTCAAGAAAAGTCCCGGAGCGCAAGCCATCGACGTGGGCCCTGAAGAAACAGCGCGAACATTAAAAAATAAAATCCTGTCGAAAATTCCGGGAGCCCTTGCCTCCCTGTCCACCCTGCTACTACTGGTCTCGCTTTCGGTAACCACCGCTGTTGCCGGGCCGCTTCAGAATGCTTCACGTTACCTGAAATACAACAAACCCAAAGCCGCCTGCGAAACACTGGCCCCCCTGCTCTCGGAGCCAAGCGACAGCAAACAAAAATCCCGCGCCGGATTTTTAATGGGGCGTTGCCTGTCCGCGCAAAATCAGCACAGAGAAGCGGCGGTTTATTTTCAACAATCGCTGACGGCCCTGTCCGAGCTTGAAGATTATACGCGGCTGGAACTGGCAAAAATCAACATGACCACTGGCGATGCCAAAAAAGCGTTTGAGGAAACCTCCTACCTGCTACAAAAGTTTCCGCACTCTCGCATTTCCCCCCAGGCCGAACAATTACGTGCCAAAGCCTTGCAGGGAATGGGCCAGACCGAACAGGCAATAATTTTTCTGGAAGAGGCGATCACACGTTTAACCGGGGACAAGGGCGAGGCAGATTTTGCATTTATTATTCCGGAACTCATTCTGCAGGCGGGCAGGTTCCAGGAAACGGAAAAATTGCCCAGTCGGGCCTATTTAAATTACCGGAAAATTTTTGTGGAATACCCCAACCACGACTCGGCTAAAATCGCCAATAACGCCATCAAACGGATTGTGAAAAATCAGGCCTTGGCACCGCCTTCGTTAACCGAACGTGAATTGACAAAGCGCGTGGGTCGGCTGTTCAAATCGGCGCGATACAAAGAGGCCTTGCAAAATCTGAACACTTTCAAAAAGGAAGCGCGGGGTAAAAAACTTCCGGTGAAGTGGTATTTCAATATGGCGACGGCTTATAACGGCGTCCGGAAACGCCAGTTGGTGGTGACCGTTTTAAAAGATTTCATCAAAGCCTATCCTAATCACAACAAGGTTCAGCAGGCCCGGTTTAAAATCGGCCGCACACTGTGGAATCTGGGGCGCAACGGCGAGGCTAAAAAGTTTTTTCGCATCGTCCTAAAAAACACCTCGAAAAAATCCTGGAAAATCACCTCACGTTTTTATCTGGGTCGAGTGCATGAGAACAGCCGGCAGTATGAACCGGCAAAAAAATATTACAACGAATTGATCGCTTTAGGCGGGAGCAGTTCTTACCTTGAGAAAGCCGCCTTTCGGCTGGGGTGGATCGCTTTCAGGACAAAACATTTTGGCGAGGGGATTGCACAATTCCAGAAGAACATCGCACGCTGGCAGGGGAGCATCTGGACGGCAAAAAATTTATTCTGGTTGGCAAAGCTTTATGAATTGTCGGGAAAGAAACTGGACGCGCTCAAGACGTTCGCCTCCCTGCTGGAACAGTTTCCCTACACCTATTATGGCGTACGTGCCGAACAAAAACTGGTTCTGCTCCTGCAGGAACTCCCCCCCGACACCCGGCCTCGCATGATAAAAACAGGTTTCACCCCGCCGGAGGAAAGCCCGACAAGCCTGAGTCGCTCCCTGACTGAACAGGAAAAATTCCATCATGTCCGCGCCATCACCTTGTCGGAGATGGGGCTCTACCAATCAGCCCGACTGGAAGCACGCAAAACCGTTTCCACCCTGCGCAAAAACCTGTCCGGCGTTTTATGGGCATCCAGCCTGTACATCAAAAGCCGCGCTTACCCGGAAGCCATGCGGGTGCTCTATATGTACCGCGACTTCAAGCAACCTTCCGGAGAAAAGGAATTGCCGCTGGCCTTTTGGAAAAACTTTTTCCCGCTGGCCTACTTCGACATGATCAAAAAACCCGCCGCCACGTATTCAGTCGACCCGTTTTTTGTCGATGGCCTGATTCGACAGGAAAGCCTGTTCGACGATGACATCGTCTCGCCTGCCGGTGCCCGCGGGTTGATGCAGATCATGCCCGAAACGGGGCGGCGTCTGTATTCAGCCGGAAGTGGTGATGCCGGTTACGATCCGGAAACTCTGTTCGATGCCAGAGTCAACGTGCGTCTTGGCATCAAGTTCCTCGGTCAGCTCGCCAAACGATTTGGCAAAAAGGGCATGTACCTGCTCATCTCTTACAACGCCGGGCCGCATGTCATGGAAAAATGGCTCAAGCGATTTGCGCACATCCAGGATGAAGATGTGTTCATCGAGTCTATTCCTTATCCAGAGACTCGAGGCTACGTCAAAAGGGTCATGCGCAATTATGGAATTTATCGTCGCCTCTACGCAGACTCCATCACCAGCCAGGAAAAAAACAGGGTCTTTTAACCTGCTTTCAGATTTTGACTTTGGAGGTTAGAATAGACCGTTCTATTTTGACTCGGTAACCGTTTTGGGAGTCGTCCCTGGATCATCGAACTGAATGGAACAGCAACCAAAATCCAGTCCCAAAGATTCTTCGGTGAGTAGAGAACGAATTTCTGTTTTGATGAAATTGATGATCCGGGTGCCTTCCCGGCGGGAGCCGGCAAGACCGCTGGTTCTCAAGATAGATAAATGGTGGGATACCTGAGGCTGAGGCATGGCAAGCAATTGAACCAGTTCCGACACATTCTTTTCCCCTTGCAACAAATGACGAACGATTTGAAGCCGGGATTCGTCACCCAATGCTTTCAGGATGCGAGCGCATTCACCTGTGTCGGGTTGCTTTGTCATGGCTATCAGTATATGAACTCGACCGTGGCACGTCAACTTGCGCCCCCCGGATATCGGATCTTTCGATGAGCGAATCCCTGAACAGCGAGGAGTGGGTCGACCGCTATGGCGACATGTTGTACCGGTTCACTCTGGTCCGGGTGAAGGATCAGGATGTCGCCGAGGAACTGGTGCAGACAGCTTTGCTGGCGGCTCTTCAATCGAGTAAATCTTTCCAGGGCCGCTCCACCGAGAAAAGCTGGCTGTTTGGGATTCTGAAACACAAAATTCTGGACCATTTCCGCAAGGTCAAGAAACTGCGAACCTATGAGCTGACACCAGACGATGACTCGGACCCGTACGAAGACGGCTACGACGAAACCGGGCACTGGATTCATCCGCCTAGAAAGTGGGCCCTGGAGCCAGAAAAAGCGGCGGAAAATGCGGAACTCGCGCAGGCACTGGCCACTTGCATGAACGGTCTGAATGAAAAGTTTCGCACCATTTTTGTGATGAAAGAGGTAGAAGGCCTTGATTCAGCCGATATTTGTAAGGAATTGGATATACAACCGACCAATTTATGGGTCATACTGCACAGAGCCCGCAATCAGCTAAAAAAGTGCCTTGAAAGTCACCACAATCTGGACGGCAAATGAGCTCTTCACCTCTCGAAAAATTAAATACGCGCGTGGTCAAATGGATGAGACTGTCCTGCGAACAGACCTCGCCGCTCATTTCGGAAAGTCTGGATCATCCGCTGTCTCTGTGCCAGAAAATGAGACTGAAGTTTCATTTTCTTCTATGCGGTGTCTGCAAATGTTATCTGGACCAGCTCAAAACGCTTGGAGGCCTTGCCCGTTGTGTTGGACAGGAAGATGCGGTAGTTTTAAAGAACGAGGAACTCCGGCCCGAGTTTAAAGAACAATTGAAAAAGACTTTAAAATCCTGACAGGGTAAAACATAGAAAGGAAATCAGCATGAATGACAGGTCCTCCGCCAACCAGGCAGGAACTCCACAAGGCGTGTCCCGCAATGAAGTTCGGGATTTTTATGCAAAAGCGGCTGTCGCCAGCCAGGAAAGCCTGTGTTGCCCGGTGAAATACAGCCCTGGCGATCTGTCTCATATACCTGAAGAAGTGCTGTCCATTTCCTACGGTTGTGGTAGCCCGGTCAGCCGCGCGTCCATCACCCCAGGCGAAACACTGGTTGATCTTGGTTCCGGCGGCGGGGTCGACTGCTTCATCGCCGCCAGAATTGTCGGAGAAGAAGGCCGTGTCATCGGTGTAGACATGACCGAGGAAATGCTGGACAAGGCGCGTCACCATTCAAGAGAAGTTGCCTGCAACCTGGGCTACGCCAACGTCGATTTCCGGCAGGGATTCCTGGAAGCAATTCCTGTCGACGATGCCACAGCCAATGTGGTGACCTCCAACTGCGTGGTCAACCTGTCGACCGAAAAGCAGGAAGTCTTCCGCGAAATAAAACGTATCCTGAAACCCGGCGGCAGATTTGTAATCGCTGATATCATCTCTGACCGGGCCGTGCCTGAAGCCATGCGCACCAATACCGAGCTCTGGGGCGAATGTATCTCCGGTGCGCTGACCCTGGAAGAGTTTCTCGGCTATGCCCGCGAGTCCGGTTTCCATGGCTTCGGCGTGGTCAAGGATTATCTCTGGAAAGAAGTTGAAGGAATCAAATTTTACTCCTACATTCTTGAAGGTTTCAAACCCGACCCACTGGCAGACCCTTCTTGTTGCAAGGAATACTTCGCCGTCTACGGCGGTCCCTTCGATAAAATCGAAATCGCCGGACAGGAGTACCGCGTTGGCATCCCAACCGAAGTGGACGACTCTACCGGTCACCTGCTGAGCCAGCCACCTTATCGCGATCAGTTCAGCATCATCGACCCGGACAACGAAAACTTCGAACCGGAATCCGATTCCTGCTGTAGCTGACTTGGCAGTTTTTTCAACATGACCCGCGCCCGGTTTCTGCAAATGCTTGCAGGCTGGATTCTCCTGTTACTCGCCCTCCCCTTGCGCGCCCTGGCTTTTTTAAAAATAACGCCGGTGACCGACATGGCACCCCGCTTCACCGTGCCCAAAGGTGCCACCCCGCCGATCACACCAACCCCCCGCTTTTACGTCGAAGACATTTCCGGCGTACCGGATTTCATCAAAGCCGGAGCCCCCGGCTGGGTTCTTAAAATCCACGGTGAAGTCGAAACCCCGCTCACCCTCGACCTGCAAGCCATCGCAGTAAGGCCGCAGGTCCGCGAAACCATCACACTGTCCTGCATCGGCAACCCGGTCGGCGGCTACGCGCTGGGCAACGCCAAATGGCAGGGCATCTCCCTTAGGGAAGTTTTGCAACAGGCGGACCCGAAAAATTCTGCCGAGTGGATGATTGTGAGAGCCGCCGATGGCTATCATGAATCGATACCGATCAAGCAAGCGCGGCACCGCGCCGGCATGCTGGCCACGCACATGAACGGTCAGCCATTAACCAAAGACCACGGCTACCCCTTACGGTTATTGATCCCCGGACTGTATGGCATCAAGCAGGTGAAGTGGATACAGGAACTGGAGCTTGCCTCCGAGAGACTGCCGGGGTACTGGAATAAAAAAGGCTGGACGCGCGACGCTCGTGTGCAGATTTTTTCCCGCATCGATTGGCCGCGACAGGGGGACACCATGAGACGCGGCTATCATAAAATACGTGGCATCGCTTTCGCTGGAGATCGCGGGATCATCCGCGTCCAGGTGTCTCTGGACGAAGGGAAGACCTGGGAGCTTGCCAGGTTGCAATCGCCGATGTCTGAATATTCCTGGGTGTTCTGGAGTTTGCGCGTGCCGCTTGACCGCGGTCACCATAGCGTGATGGTACGCGCGGGTGATCTTTACAGCGGCATTCAGCGCGGTTATAAACGCGACCCCTTCCCGGCGGGCGTAACCGGCTGGCACCGCATTGAGTTTGAAGTGTATTGATTATGACTAAAGTTTCAAGGAGGAGTATTTTTTTTTGCCGCAGATGAAAGGAATCCTTCTCACCCAATAGTGTCGTCCTTCACGCGGGTGACGACTGGTTTTTACGCTTCATGAATTTTTGATACAGGGTAGGAACGAGGGCAAACAATCCAAGGAGAACAAAAGCGCCAATCACCTGCGGCGAGGCGATGTCTTTCAAGGAATTGATGGCGGCAAGGTTACTGCCAGCATTGGCGTAAACAAAGGTGCCGGGAAGCGTGCCGATCATGGTGCCGAAAAAAAATGTCTTCACCGGGATGCGGGTCATACCAGAAGCAAGATTGACGAGGAAGAAGGGAAACAGCGGCACCAGTCTGAGGAACAGCATATAGTTGAAAGCGTTTTGCTCGAGTCCGGCCTGAAACGTTTTCAGTTTTTCACCGAACCTGGATTGCACCCAGTCTTTCAGCAAAAATCGTGCGGCAAAAAATGCCAGCGTCGCGCCACAGGTTGCGCCAATGTTCACAATGAACGTTCCTTTGACTGCACCGAACAACGCGCCACCCAGCAACGTCAGCAAGGTCGCGCCCGGTAAAGATAACGCAGTGGTCGCGATGTAAACTCCGATATACCCCAGAATCATCAAGACAGGATTGGCTTCGTAATAGGCCAGCAAATCGTTACGATGGGTTTTCAGAGCTTCGAGGGAGAGGAAACGCCCCAGGTCAAAAAAGAAAAACGCCGCCACACCCAGCGCAATGATTCCAAGTAAAATGATTTTTTTCTTCATGGTCGATAGTCCGTAGACAAGCTTGCGCTTGCAGGTTTGGGGGATCCAGTCTCCGCTAGTTTTTATTCTTTGTAAACACCAGAGTGTCCGGATGAAACGCATACCACGCGAACCAGAAACCAGTCACCGAAGGAAGCACCCGTCCCTCGCTGTCACGCACGGTCGCAAACTGGTTTTTTAAATCATAAAACACGGTGACATCCTGTTTGCCGATTTTGTCTTTAACAACACCTGTGGTTTTGCCCAGTTCACCGAAGGCATAAGCCTTGGATACCCCATCAACCACCACTCCCATCACGGTTTCCTTGGGTGAATGAACATTGCTCTTGCGCTTTACCGGAAAAAACAGCGCGGGTGAATCTTTATAACCTGCATAGGGATTGCGTGTGTAATCGCGTGGATAACCGGTATCCGGAGACAACACCATCGTACCCGGATGGCGGCCTTTCCAGTCCTGCCAACTGGTGTGGGTGGAAGCCAGTAAAGTGAGTTTCTGCCCGGTCAATGTTCCCGCCACCGCTTCGGATTTTATTTGCGACCACAAACTATTGGTTGCCTTATCGTAGAGCAACATGTCGCTTTGATAAAGAAGGCCGGAGACACCAAAGGTTTTTCGATTGGGTCCGCGCCCGACAGAGAACATCATGCCGGTGCCACACAACGGGCAATAGGAAACCAACACCGGCTTGCCGCTAATTTCATCGTTGACCACTTCATGCCAGTTGAGGATATTGACAGGATAAGCTTTTGCTTTTCCGTTGATGAAGAGCCCAAGAACCCGATCGGAATTTTTAAGAAAACTTTTGCTGGCGGTCTTTGCGGAAATAAATTTCGGCGCGTTGAGGGCCGGGATGCCGTCTTTCGGTGGTCCACCGGACAAAATTTCATTGAGCGGAATACTGTGTTTGGAAAAATCCCATCCTGATAACAGCAACACCAGAACGATGCCGACAATTGAAAATCTCCACATACCCGCCTTTGCATTAATCATGCTGGGAAGTCGGGATGCGCATCGTTTCCTTACATAAACGCAAATATTTAATGGGAAAAAGTTGTCGGGCAAGTGCCGATTCAGCGATGTCAGCAGTCGCGGTGGCTGTGCATTTCTTTCAGACGCTGGTGAAACACGTTCTGGATTTCTCCGCGAATTTTGGAGGATTCATATTCCACCATGCTACCGCCATTTTCGATAAAGTCGATCTGCCTGGAAATTTTTGGACACACCGGCGACGGGCCACCTCCCTGTTTTTTATTTGAGGTGATCATCAGGTCGCAAAACCGGATTCCTTCATTCACCGTTTTTGCCAGTGCCGGGTTGATCTGATAGCCCTTGTTCTTTTCCAAAAAATCCGCAATTGTGAGCACTCTTTCAAACTGCTCCCGCGCCTTGACGTAATTGCGATCGAGAACAAACTGGATGGCTTTCATCATCGACAGTCCTTTGTTGCCGATAAAATGTTTCGGTGCCGTTTCCTTAAAGTAGCTTGCCTCGTACTGCTCCAGCAATTCCAAAGCACGCTTGCGGCAAACCACTGGCGACAATGGTTGATTGCTCGCCGTCGATGCATTGTCCGGATTGATCTCTTCTGAAATATAAAACCAGATGAGGGTTTTGAGCGCGAGCGGACGCGACAGGATACGCCCTTTGAGGGCGTGTTCAATCCGCTTCAACCCCTGGAGCCTGAGGTCCTGCCCTCCCTGCATCAGGAAATTGGCGATGCCTCCGATGCGCGTGTTTCCGTACTCATAAACGCCAAGCCCAAAATAAGCATCGTTGTAACGCGGATCGAGGTCAAGTGCGTCTTCAAAATGATTGTCCGCACTCAACCCGTTCATCAACGCTGACAAAATATGCCCGGCACCGTATTCGACAATACCCACATAGCCTTCGGAGGCCCCGAGAAAAAAATACGCTTCGGCGCGCTGTTCCTTTGTGATGCCCGGCATCTCCAGTATTTCTTCAGCCAACTCTTTCGAACGCTTGCTGTTGTTATCAAAATCATTGCGGATCGAATCGACCTTGAACTTGCTGGTGAACGATAAGACATGCGACAACTCTGCCAGCAGACCGGCGAGATAAAAATGAAACTTCATCGCCTCCAGCCGGTTGGCGATGGTGTGCGGTTGCTTCTCCAGTTCAGCAATGCGATGGCGAAACGGCGGCAACCACTTGTCGAAATCGTAATACAGGGTCCCGACGATGGCCCTTGAAATCATTTCATCGGCTTCAAGATTGGCGAGACTATGGGAGGGACCCACTAGCGGAATTTGTTTTCCTGTCAGCCCAGTGGCACCGGACAATAGCAGGGTGACTGCCAGAAAAACCATTGCGAGCAAAACGCGCTGCTCGCCAGAGAAAAATTTCCTCTGATAACTAACGAATACTCCCGCACAAAATTCAGTCGGCAAGCTGGGAAATGAGTTCCCGAATCTTATCGGCTTTTTGAAATTCCTTGAGTTTGACACAGAGTTTTTCGCCTTTTTCTAGGTAATACCGGCACTCGTCCGGATTGTTTAGTTGGGTTGCGTACAATTGCCCGAGCAAAAGATAGGCATCGGTCAGGTCCGGTTTGATACGCAATGTTTCTTTCAGCGCAACGGTTGCCTCTTCAAGCCGTTCTGAATCCATCAACACCAATCCGAGAGTGAACCGGGCGTGCACCGAATCCGGAGCCAACCGTGCGGAATGTTGCAGGACCCTGACCGCAGAGTCATAACGCTGGGTGGAACGATAGGCCGTACCTAAATAGTAAAACAAATTTGGGTTCTCAGATGCAAACAAAGTCGCCCGTTCCAGCAAATTCACCGCCTCCTCCGCCTGCCCCTGCCTGAGGTAAGCCGCGCCAAGTGCGATGAAGGCATGAATGAATTCCGGCCCCAGCCGGATGGAATGACGAAAGGCCCCAATGGCACTCTCCAGTGTGTCGAGCCCCTGATCCTCCAGAGAGCCGTAAGCGATGCCCATATTGTAGTAGGCATCCAGAAAATCCGGGCGAAACCGGATCGCCATTTTGTAAGCATCAACTGCAGACTGATAGCGCCCCTGCTTGTGAAGACGCAGGCCTTCCTGTAACCATTCATCTGCCGCCGATTCCTGATCCAAAGGTGGCTTGCCCTCTTTCGAAACCTGCTGGGTGAAACGAATATTTTTCTCTTCCCCCTTTTTTCGGAACAACGTTTCTGCTTTTCCCAGATAATGGGAAGCTCGTTTCGCATTGCGCAGTTTTTTCAAGTGAAGGGCCCCGAGCTGAAAATACGCAGAGGCGAAATCAGGTTCAACACGTACCGAATTTTTAAAGGCAAGTCGCGCCGAAACATTTAATCCAAATTCCAGAAAGGCATTGCCCATCAGGTAATAGCCTTGCGCCACACAGCGCGCCTTCTCCGCCTGCGCCTTGTCCTCGCTTCCGTAGATGTCGAGATAGCGACCCAGCTTGTCCGAGGCGAAGGTCAACCAGTGATCCAGCACGGCAAAATCTGGTTCCAGACTGACCGCCCGCTTCATCGCCTCATAGGCTTTGGCCTTGTTCCGCATCGCCTCATAAGAGCAAGCCAGATCAAAATGAACCTGACCAATATTCGGACGCAAACGCAAGGCTTTGCGATAGCATTCCACCTCCTGCTTGTACTTCCCCATACTGCCGCAGACGTAGCCGAGAAAATACTGCGCGGCATAAGCCTGCGGGTCCTGATCACAAATCTCCGTCAACACGCCAAGGGCCGCGACGTTGTGCCCGCGAATCATTAAAATCATGCCCTCGTAAAATGCATTTCGATCCTGCCATTCATAAGGGAACAGATCGCACACCTGATCCACCAGGCGACCCACCACATGATCCGATTCCTGCTGTGCCACCTGTTCCACCAGTTCGGGGTATTTCTGGCGCAACTGATCGCCCAGCGTGGTCCAGTTGTCTTCCTCACTGGTGAAAACGGTTTTAGGTTTTTGAGCAATGGTTGGCTTCATGATCAACGTCGAAAGGTTCGTCTTTCATTATAGTATTTCAGACGAAGCAATTAAAGAGGGACCCACTAGCGTGGGGGCTAACGGGCTACCCCTGCAATAGCTAACAAAATTTTATGGGCGCATGACAGAATGTTTCCTTGTTAGCCGTCACGCAAGTGACCCTGCGGACAACATCACCTGATAATCACCGATGCGTTCGGCCTGCGCCGGATCGTGCGTCACCCACACCAGAGTGCAACAGGATTTTAGCGACAACGCCCACTCTTCAATCACGTTGGCAGATTCCGGATCCAGCGAAGCGGTCGGTTCATCCAGAAGTAACACGTCGGGCTCCAGTGCCAGTGTGCGTGCCAGTGCCAGGCGTTGTTGCTGACCTTGAGACAACGCCACCGCCGGAGCGTCCAACCGATCCTTGACCTCCTCCCACAATCCGGCCTGCAGAAGGGCCTGCTCGGCAAGTTCCGGAAACAGGGCGCGTTCTTTTGGCCGATGATAGATCAAGCCGAAGATCACATTCTGATAAATACTTTTTGGAAACACGCAGGGTTTTTGAAACAACAGACCGACCCGCCGACGCAGATCACACAGGTCGGTATCATCACCATAAATATCTTGGCCAAAAACTTTTATCGAACCGGACAGGGAAAACCCCGGCATGCGGTCGTTCATCCGGCACAGGGTGCGTAGCAAGGTGGACTTGCCGGAACCGGATGGACCGGAAAAAGTGGTGATGCTACCAGTCGCAAGAGTGAGGTTAATACTATCGAGCACCCGCTCCTCGCCATAACTCACGCCAAGCGATACCACCTCGATTGCAGGAAGAGTGGAGTTCATGAATCGGCCTCCAGAGACAGGCGGGAACGGATCACCAGCGACAGGCTGATCAGGAAAAATACGATGCCGATGAGCACCAGCCCCGCACCCCAGGCGTTGGCAACCGTGTTCGGGTCGACCGCTTCCTGGGCCAGCGTGAGAATATGCGTCTGCAATGTGAGCACAGGCTCGGTCCACGTTTCGGGAAACAAAATGCCGGAAAAGACGGTCGCCGTGAACATGATGGCCGCGGTTTCACCGGCGGCGCGGGCCAGCCCCAACAGGACACCGGTCACCAGACCGTAAGCACTTTGCGGAAGCACCACCGCCCGCACCCTTTGCCAGGGCGATAAACCGAGCGCACGCGCCGTTTCCTGATAATGCTCCGGTATCGCCTCAATCGATTGTCGCATCACGGTCTGCACCGTCGGCGAAATCATCACCGCTAAAATAAAAACGCCTGTTGTCCACGACACGCCAATGTCGAGCCAGACACCGAACACCATGAATCCGATCAATCCAAACAAAATAGTGGGAACGGCGTTGAGGGAATACATCAGCAATTGAAACAACTCGGCAGTTTTACCCGGCCTCAGGATTTCCGTCTGAAAAAGTGCGGAGCCTAACGCGATGGGAAAACTCAGGACACCGGCACCGAGCATGAGCAGGAGCGTCCCCAACGCCTGATAAAAAATACCGCCCTCACCAAAATTGCCCGGTGCGCCAAACAAAAAATCAATATTGATCGCAGAATGACCGCGCCAAATTACGGCGATAAGAATCAGGGCCAGCAGACTGCAACCGGCAATGGCTGAGGACGCAAGAACCCACCGCAAAATCCTGTCTTTTAACTGACGATTCATTCAGTTTTTCCCAACCAGTATTTTAACTGATGGTTCATTGCCCCCCCCTACCCCGCAACAATCTTCACGACTCATTTTATTTCCCTTATTCAGTAAGCGGGTGCCGACTAGGCTGATCACCATGACCATCAAAAAAAGTACCAGGCCGGAGGCGATCAAGGCGTTCCAGTGCAGGCCGGACCCGAGTGCTTCGGCGGCTTCCCGCCCAAGCTTGGAGGGAATGCTCTGTCCCGGCTGAGTGACATCAAACCACGGGTTCGGCAGGCGGTCCAATCCGCCGATGACCAGCATCACCGCTACCGTTTCTCCCATCGCCCGGCCCAATCCCAAAAGCACAGCCCCCACCACTCCGGGCAGAGCCTGCGGCAGAACCACGCCGAAGGTTATTTCCGATGAGGTCAACCCAAGGGCTCTGGCAATCTCCCGGTATTCAAAAGGGACGGCACGCAGTGCATCTTCTGCAAGGGTCATGATCGTTGGCAGGACCATCCCAGCCAGCAGGAAAGATGCTGTCAGTAAGGTATTGCCGTCGATCAGTCCGAAAACATCCTGAACCCAGACGGCGAGAAACGAAACTCCAAGCAATCCGAACAGGATTCCCGGAACCCCGGCGAGCAATTCCATGGTGGCTTTGACGACACTTCGCCATCGCGGCGGTAGATATTCCGATGTGTAAAGCGCAGAGCCCAGTGCCAGCGGCAGAACCCAGACCAACGCCAGGCCGGTAACAGTGATCGATCCGTAGACCAGTGGCCACACGCTGTAACTTTCTCCGGGAATCCAGTCGCTACCGGAAAAAAACTCGAGGCCCATGGCAGAAAATATGGGCAGACTTTGAACGATCAGGAAAAGAAACAGCAGGACAACGGAACCCGACGCGATGACAGCCGTCAATCCAGTCAACAGAACAAAGGGATGCTTCCAGTTGACCTCGGGGTCGAACAAAAAACGCATGGGAATTTATTGGATACCGGGCACCTCGCCCGCCAGGTGGGAACCTTCGCTTTGCCGTACAGGAACGTAGTGAAGGTCTTCAACAATCGACTGACCATTTTCGCTTAGCATGAAGGCCAGAAAACCTTGTGCCTCGGGTGCGGCTTTTGCGGGCAGGAGTAAATTGAGATTCCGGACAATCGGGTAACTGCCGTTGTCTACATTTCCCTGCGTCGGTTGGATGATACGTTCGCCTTCGATCAAACCAAGTCCGCGCACTTCCTGATTCATCCACGCGAAAGAGAGCATGCCGATAGCTGAATGACTCTGCGCGATTTTTGCCTGCTCCTCGTTATTGGAACCTGTGACCAGCCGGACCCCGGCGGCGTGGGCTGAAGGATCACCGAAGACATAGTCCATGAACACATGGCGCGTGCCGCGATGCCGTTCCTTGTCGATGACCACAATCTGCCGGTTGGGTCCGCCCACTTCCTGCCAGTTGCGGATGCGTCCTTCATAAATCGCGCGAATCTGCTGACGCGTCAGTGCCGTCACCCCGGCCTCGTAAATTTCGGACGATACCACACAGGCCACGGCATCGCGCCCGATGACATGCACCTGCAATCCGCGCTCGCGAAATTTTTTCTTTTCAGCTTCCGTCATTTCGCGTGAGGCCAGCCCGATATCCAGCAAGCCACTGCCCACTCCCTGAATGCCAACTCCGGAACCGCCACCGCTCACCGTGACCCGCACGCCAGGATGGCTTCGGTTATAGTGGGCCGCCGCCTTGGAAACCACCGGCAGGACCGTCGTCGAACCACCGGAACGGATCAGCCCCTCGGCGATAACAAAACTCGGCAGAAAAAAGATGGAACAGGCGATCCCCCCTGCGAGCAAGATGCAGGTGGCAGACCAAAAGCTAAAACAGGCAGAATGTGTTCTCAAAATGTCCCCCAAAAGATACAAACATCTAATTATATAGATAAATGAATACTAGAAACCAGTATTAAGTCGAGGGGACAACCAACTCCTTACAATTTCTTAAAAACACTCACGAAATCATCCATCGAGACATTAAAAAATAAAATTAAACCCATATTGCTCAACCACTTAAAGCAATATTAAATCTTAAGATTAATCGATTGACTTTAAATAAAATCCGTGTAAAATAAGATCAATCAATTGATCTTAAAAAATAATACGCTATGCGCCCTGTCACCGAAAACCAAATCCAGAACAAACTCAAAATGTTCAATCCTCACTGGGAAGCCGGGTATGTGGACTCTGACCTGACCAAGGAAAAAAAACGTCAATACTTTAATCTGTTTTTTCAACTGGTCGAGACCAAGGTGCAACGCGCTGTGATTCTCATGGGACCGAGGCGGGTAGGCAAAACAGTTATTTTGTGGCAAACAATTCAAGAATTGATCAGCCAGAAAAAGCCACCTCAGGATTTTTTATACGTCTCAATGGACGCGCCTCTACTGCACACTTACAGCCTTCAAGACCTCATAGAAATTTACAAGGGTATTTGGAAATTAAAAACGCTGGACGACAAAGTAATAATATTTGATGAAATTCAGTACCAAAAAAACTGGGATCAACAATTAAAAATTCTTGTGGACCTGCATCCTAAAACAAAATTTATTGCCTCGGGGTCTGCCGCAGGTGCCCTTTCACGACAAAGCAAGGAATCGGGTGCCGGACGGTTCACAGATTTTCTTTTACCGCCGCTCACGTTTTATGAGTATCTCGATTTATTAGACATTCTTCACTCAATGACGGAAGAAAAGAAAGACTTATTAGTTCCTAACAACATCACTCAATTAAACAAAGAATTTATTTCATACATAAACTACGGCGGGTTTCCAGAGGCAATATTTAACCAGGCTATTCGTGAAGATATGGGGCGATTTATTCGAAGCGATATTATTGACAAGGTATTGCTAAGAGACCTTCCTTCAATTTATGGAATTCAGGATCCTCAGGAGTTGAACCGACTCTTCGCAACCTTGGCCTATCAAACCGGTTGCGAGGTTTCACTTGAAGGATTGAGCAAAACTTCCGGTGTGGCCAAAAACACACTCAAACGATATATTCATTATCTGGAAGCGGCTCTTCTGATTAAAACCGTCCGGCGGGTCGACCAAACGGGAAAGCGTTTCAAGCGGGAAAACTATTTCAAGGTTTATTTGACCAATCCTTCCATGTACACCGCAATTTACGGTTCTGTTACCGAGAATGATTTAGAAACACTTGGCCTGCTGGTTGAAACCGCACTTTTCACGCAACATTTACATAGTCAAATTTTAAAAAATCAAATTCACTATGCACGTTGGAAGGGAGGTAAATATGAAATCGACATGGTAATACTTGACGAGCAGTTTAAATGCAAGGAAGCCATTGAGGTTAAATGGAGCAACAGAGTAGTGGACCATCCGGAGGAGTTAAAAGGTATCCTGGAATTTGCACAAATAAATAATCTGAAAACCACCTGGGTGACAACCAAATCAATTTATTCAAGAAAAACGTTCAACAACACTAAAATAATATTTTGCCCAACCGCTTATTTAAGCCTCCAGTTAGGACTTATCATAATCAAGAAAAAATTTATTGATATTCAAGGTTTGCTTCCGGAAAACCTCAAACACCACTAACAACTTTCAGGCTGGCCCAGGCGGGGAGGTAGCCGCGGTCGGCGGAGCGGTGAAACCAGCGCTCGGCCAGTTTCGGATTGGGCGCGATGCCGCGACCGGTCAGGTAGAGTCCGCCCAGATGATATTGTGCTTCCGGGTGCCCTTGCTCGGCGGCTTTCTGATACCAGCTAAACGCCTGTTGCGGGTCGGCTTCTGTGCCTGCGCCATCCAGATACATTTGGCCCAGACAACACTGGGCATCGGCGATGCCTTGCTCGGCCGCCTGTGAAAATAAATTGAACGCGGTGTCAACATCCTGCGCCGTTCCCAGCCCGAGGTAATACAAACGGCCCAACCGGTAGCGTGCTTCATCACATCCCGCTGAGGCCGCTTGCCGGTACCAGTCCATGGCGCGGGAAAAATCAGCCTCGCCTTCGCCATTTAAATTTTCCAGCTGAAGGCCCAATTGAGTCTGTGCCTGACGCGAGCCATGAGTTGCCACTTTAGCCAGCCAGTCCGCATCCACCGGGTCACCGCCTGACTCCCGTTTATCAGGGTCGCTGTTATTTTGCTCGGCACCGCGTCGAAACCAGTAAGCGGCTTCATCAAAACTTTTGTCGATTCCGCGACCAGTGAACAGGAGCGTGCCCAACCAATTCTGCGCCAATGGTATTCCCTGACCGGCGGCTTTTCTGAGCCAGCGCACGGCTTCCCGGGAATTGGGCAGGCAACCTGCGCCCTCCAGATACATTTCGCCGAGTCGGCATTGGGCGTGCGGGTTGCCTTGCAGAGCGGCTTTTTTCATCCAGAAAAACCCCTCTGCCTGATCCTTCGAAGGTCCCTCTTCAATCCGGTAAAATTCTGCGAGTTGGTACTGACCGTAGTCGTGACCTTGCCTTGCCGCCTGCTGAAAAAGTGCCATCGCTTTTCCATTGTCTTCGCCGCCGCCTTGTCCGTTTTTGAGCATGCGCCCGAGATTGTATAGTCCGAAGGAGTTGCCTTGCTCTGCGGCTTGCTCATACCAGTAACGCGCCGCTCCGTAATCGGCGACCGTGCCAATGCCATGATAAAGTGTCCGGCCCAAATGATATTGCCCGAACGGCTCGCCTGCCTCGGCGGCATGCTGGTAACGGGCAAAGGCCGAATCCGGCGACACCTCCCCCGCCAACCCGTGCTCCAAGATCATGCCCAGTAACACCTCTGCATGCGGGTTCCCATGATGCACCGCCCGCTCCAGCCGGTCTTTGGCATCAGAAAAATCCTGCACCCGTCCCACGCCGAGAAACGACAACACTCCCAGATGATAGTCCGCACCGGGTGCCCCCTGATCTGCGGCCTGTTGAAACCAATGCACCGCTTCTTCAAGGTCCGGCGAACTGCCCACACCCTGCTCCAGCAGTTGTGCCAGTTGCAGTTGCGCTGTGGCATGACCGAGCGTTGCCGCGCGTCGCCACCACAGAACGGTCTGGGTAAAATCGCGCCGCTCAAACATTTCCTGACCTCGGGCGAACATATCTTCAGCCCTCGGTGAACTGGCAAGGTCGGTCGTTTCCAAAAACTCGCGGGCGCGCGGATCTTCCTGGCTCACCGCCTCGCACATCCAGTAAAGTGCTTTTTCCGGATCCTGCTGTACGCCTTCACCCGAATAATAAAGCGTGCCCAGTTTGAACTCAGCCAGATCGCAACCCGCGTCACGGGAAAGATGATACAAGCGCAGAGCTTCTTTGGGATCGCGGGTCACGCCACTGCCGGTTTCGTATAATTCCCCCAGATTGTAAAGCCCCATCGGATGTTCCTGCTCGGCAGACAGATGGTACCAGTGCGCCGCCTGTTCCAAATCGCTATCGGTGCCTTGCCCGGCTTCAAACAACATGCCGACCTGGTTTTGCGCATCGGCAAGCCCTTCTTCCGCAAGTTCGAGAAACAACTGGAACACATGACGCAAACTGGCCTCATTGCCGCCCTTGTGCAAATACATCAGGGCCAGATTGAATCGCGCTTCGGTGTGATTTTTCTGAGCCGCACGTCGATACCAGCTCAACGCTTTTTTCTCATCGCGCGAAACGCCGAGCCCCTGTTCGTAGAGGACACCAAGATAAGTCTGCGCCGGTGCGTATTCCTGCGCCGCCGATTTTTTAAACCAGCGAAACGCTTCGCGGTAGTCGGTGCCCTCGCCATAACCAGTAGTGCGCATCACACCCAGATTGTATTGAGCTGTCGGGTTGCCCTTTTCCGCCTGACGGTACCAGGAGCGGACGCGGCGCGGTGTCAATGCTGACAACAAACGCGAGTCCACCGAACGAACCGGGGCTTCCGTGGGAACCGCACCGGCCCGGACCAGAAAGCGGGTTTGGGACGTTTGGTCTGCCGATGACTGCTGTTTGCGCGATTGAGTTTTACGTTTCATAGAGCTCACAATAAGGAACAGTCCGATGCCAGTCGGGTCACTCTTGCTTTCAGGGAATCAATTTTTTCATCGGCCTCATCGGCCATGTCCTGCAAAACATTACGACCTTCCGACTCGCCCTTTTGACAAAAAGTTTTCAAACGCGCCATGTCGCATTGCCGCAGGTGGTCGAAATTTTTCTCGATTTGTAACAGCCGATGCCGCACCTGCCCGGTCTGCTTTAAAATTCGGGACAATTGTTGACGCACCGTATGAGATTTTTCCTCCTCCGGAAAATGCGCCTCGCCTTCGTCGATCAACTCGCGGATTTTGTCAGCATCCATTTCAAGATACGCGGCGTTCAAACGCGCCATCAGGTCATGCCGTTTTTCACGCTCTTTGGGGTCGGTCGTGAGATCGGGATGAAACCGGCGGGCCGCTTCGCGGAACAGTTTTTTCAGGGATTCATCGGGAGTGAAAGGTTCGTCATCGTGCAAAAACGCGGCGGACTCTGCCTCTTCCTTGTCGGAAAAATCATCGAAGGAAAAATTTTCATCAGAAGATATTTTTTCTTCGTCAGAAAACCGGGAGCCGGACCCTTCAAACCCAGCGGCAAAATCCTGAATACGCGCTTTCATCCGGTCCAGTTCCACTTGCCGATGACCCATGATACGGTTGTAGGCACTCTCGAAAATCCTGAGTTCGTTGCGCAGAGTTGACAACCCCAACTCCTGCTCGGTGAGCGATTGTTTCAGAGCTGTTAACTCCGCCTTGCGCCGGTTAAGCTCCGCACCATCAATTGTGGTCGTCTCTGAAATCGTGCTCATACCCATTTTCCTCATGACAATGCCGGGGTCGATTTGACCGCACATTGGCACCGTTTTTTATTATCGGGGCCTCCTTGCCCTGTGGCAAGCGTAAAATGATATTTATCAATATTTTGGCCTGTTTTCCATAAGGAATCCTCAAGCCAATGAACCCTGTATTTTGTGGAAAACTCAGTTAGAATATCGACCCATGACCTCTCCACTGTTTCCTGAATCATCGGAATTTTTCAAACGTGACACGCGCAAGACGCGCTGGGCTATTCCATATCACCCGGAATGCCTGAACGCTCGCGCTCAAGTTTTGCTTGCTCAAAATGCGGATGTGCTTGACGGTAAAACGGTGTTCGATTGCGCATCGCATATCGGCACCATGTCCTATTCTGCCTTGCAACTGGGAGCCGATCATGCCACCGGCGTCGATAGCGAAGCTAAGACCATCACCACCGCGCACGAACTGTTTGCTAATCACAAGGTCGATGCCGCACGCTACAAGTTTGAAGTGGGAGATGTGTTGGAGTTTCTAGAGAGTGCCGGGCCGGACGCGTTCGATACCGTGCTGTGTTTTGGCATGTTGTATTACACGGCGGAACCTTATCGACTGCTCAAGCTGATGTGCCGGTCAGCGCGAAACTGTGTTCTGCTCGATACGTTCACCGCCAAATATGCTGTGCTGGCAGGGAAAGACGCGGCGCTTATCCTGCCCAACGTCGGCGATGACACCTGGCAACTGCCAGCACTCATCACCACGCTCACCCAATCCGCCAAAAAAGATTACACCCTGCCGGAATCGTTTCCCTATAAAGACAAACCGGTTTCATTGACCGCGTTCCCGACCGAACCCTTATTAGAATTGTGGTTTGATTCGCTGGAAACCAACTGGCGCAAACTCGACTGGTCGGCTTACAAAACACGCGACTGTAGCTGGCGCGATTTAATGACCCCCGATCAGAAAAAGGCCTCGCACTGGGCAGATGTTTATACGGCAGGGGTACGGGTGGCGTATAGGTTGGACCACCTCGCGGGTGCTCCGCGCACGGCGGGCTGAAAAGAAAACCAGCGCATGTCATTCTGACCACCTCGCGGTGGGGCTAACAAAAAAAAAGAAAACCATAGCATGTCATTCTGAACGAAGTGAAGAATCTCGCCTTTGCTTTTGACTTTATTTGTCACGCCGGGCCGTGAGCCTGTCCTTACCCTGTCGAATTGCACCCCCCTGTTTCTTTCCAAGAAACAAGAAATCAACTATCCCACTGAGTAGGATAATTTCACCTACGCACGAAGAAAGGCGCGACCATGGGGACCGTGAAGAAAAGCATTTCTTTGACGGATCAGCAGGCCGACTGGATCAAAGGGCAGATCGCGACCGGCAATTATAATAATGAAAGTGAACTCATTCGCGCCGCCATCCGGGAAAAACAGGAACGCGAAGCCGGGATCGAAGCGATCCGCGCCGCTCTCGTAGAAGGCGAACAAAGCGGCATGAGCAAGCGCACGCCTCAGCAGATAGTGAAAGCGACAAAAAAACGTTTAATGTCCAATGGCAAAATATAGACTGACCCTTTCAGCCGATATCGATATAGAATGCTTGTATATTTTTGGATTAGAAATTTGTACTCAAGTAAAAATTCGCCGCCTTTACTTTACCTTTATTTACCGGGAGTGACTGAGATCGCTCGATATTAAATTTCAAATATATTGGATTGGTGTTTGACCAGGTGAGAAATAATATCTTGACGGGTTAAAGTACCAACCAAAATTTGGTTTTCAGTTACAGGAATACAATTTATTCCATCCAATATAAAGTGTTTGACTACCGAAATTAGCAAAGCATTGATATCTGCCGAAATAACTTTACGGGTCATTATTTTGCCAACCTGAATTATTGCCAAATTTTCCCCTTTAATTATTTCCCGCAAAATGTCAAGTCGTGTCACCATACCGACGACCTGTTTCTCTGAGTTAACAACAGGAAACCCAGATAAATGCTCATCCATCATTTTCCCCAAAACTTCCTCCACAGTGGCCTCTTCCAAGGAACAAATGGTCTTGACAGACATCACCTGACCTGCCGTGTGGGTTTTTATAAAATCAAAATTTTCGGTCACAGTTTCCTCCTGAAATTTCTCCAACTACTATCAAAAAAATAACTTTTGCCAAGACCAATAGAAGATTGATTGCCTTGAGTCTATAACGAGGTCTTCTTACACATCCCTAACGCCTTTTCCCTATTGCAATACTATATACTTCAACAGCTTTTATTTTAAAGGTTTTTTTCTTTATAAGGTATTGGAATCGGCTATTTGCAGGCCCTGTGTCAATTATGAGAGCGTGATGGTTCTGGAGGCAAACGATAAACGCGGTCGGCCTCGCAGGCGATTTTGCCGTGCAGGTAGAGGGCCAGCCAGCGTTTGCCGCCTTCCTTCACCACGGTGAACGCCAAATCTTTGAAAAGTACGGCAGGATGCCCCTTCTTAAACGTCTTGTACGCCAGCGTTGAATACTTCACCGCGGACCCGACCTTGTACTTTTTCAATAATTCAAACCACTGACTGTCGAGCACCGTATCCGCCGCTTTCTTGATTTTCAAAAGATGCGACAGGCGCAAGTCGAGCACCTTTGACACGAATCGCTTTTCTTTAATAGACGACAAACTCTCGCACAGGCGCGACAAACTGAGCAGGCAATCGTGCAGGGTCGCTTCCTTCAGCGGCTGTTGCGCTTGCGGGTGATACGCGGTCGCGATGTCCGTCACCAATTGCCGATCGATCTGTTCGATCTCTTTCCATGAAAGTTTTTTGGTCGCGAGCATCAGCTCTTTTCTTGACCGCTCGACAAGGGCGCGCACTTCCGGCGGAAAATCTTCGAGTCTTGCCTCCGGCTCTTCCAGATCATCGAGGTCTTCCAGTACATCGTCATCAGTCATTTGCGGACGACTCTCCGGCCCGCCATAAACATCGAGCGCGACTTCCCCCAGCGCGAGGTACCAGCGCACCAGCATCCGTTTAAACGCCATGTCATAAAGAACAAAGCCGCCGGACTTGAACAGCCAAAAGAGAGCATCGCCACAACGTGCAATATTCGTTGCCCATTTGATGATAAAGAAAATATTGTAACGTTTGGCGAGGCGGCCGAGTGACGAATCATCCCACGCTTTCTTTTTTTGCCACGCGACTTGCAACGATTCAATGTGACGCAGGCGAAGCCTAAGGAGGCCGCCCATGCCCGGCATGCGGGTCAGTTCCAGCAGAGCGTCTTTCAGCCCGACGAAACCTGTCAGCAGAGGACCAATACGAGCGCGGGTCAGCGGGTCCGGCGCGTCCGGATGAAACGCGGTCGCCATTTGCGTGACCATCACGCGCGACAACTCCCACGCGTTGAGGTGACCGGCATCGAGAAACCAGCGCGATTGCAAACTGTCCACATGCGCCAGCAGGATTTCAATGGCGCGCCTCTCGGCAGGAGTCGGTGCCGTTTCCCAGCGGGCGCGCAGGTGGGTGAGCCGCGCTTCATCTTTTTTAGCCAGGCGGGAAAACACCCGGTTTTGCCAACGCGCCCACAGGACGGCGCCCAGCACGATAACGGCAGAGACCCACAGCCACCAGGTTTCAAGCATCAGATTCACGTTCTATCACTCTCTCTCATATTCATTTGACCTGCGTGTATTATGATATAGTTTCCAGCATCATGTGGATGGTGAACGTCCGCTATCTGATGTACGTTTTGTGTAAATTCAAAAACAAAAGCAAAGGCGAGATTCTCCACTCCGCTACGCTTTGTTCAGAATGACAGAATGGCATCTTTTGCCTTATTAAGTGAAGCTTTGAGACAGGCTCAGAAAAAACACTGCATCTCGCGTTTGGGATTTCAGGGTAATGCCAAGATCTTTGCTCAAATTCAGGAACGATATGAAACTCTCCCCCCTCTGGCGCACTGGCCCTGTTCTTTTGGCCCTGCTTCTGATTCTACCGCAATGCAGTTCCAAATCCCGCGATGAATACATCGCCGAGGGGCTGGTCCACCTGGAAGCCAATGACACGCAGGAGGCGCGGCGCGCGTTCCGCCAGGCGATCCAGGCCGACCCGAAACATGCCGACGGGTACTATCATCTGGGAAGCGTGTTAAATGTGCTGAAGCATTATGAAAAAGCCGTCGAACAATTCCAGGTGGCGATTCGCCTCGACCCAACCCATTTCGATGCGCACTTCAGCCTCGGCTACGCCTTAGAACAATTGGGCGACAAAGAGGGTGCAGAAAAAGAATACGCCGTCTTTCATCGGTTGAATAAAATGTCCAAACAGTTGGAACAAAAACGGCAGAAATCAGGATGAATATTCAACAAGGGGCTTGGGAGCCAGTAAGGTGGCTGGCAATAGTGATGGTGGTCAGCTTGATCGCTGGTTGCGCTGGCGGGTTTTCAAAAAAATCAAAATCATCTGCCGCGCGCGACCGCCAACAGCAGAAAGAAAGTCGTGAGACGCAGAAAGAACAAGCTGAACAAGGGCGGGCGGAACTGCCGTCAGAACAAAGCGAAACAAAACTTCCCGCGACTTCAGGTCCGGCCTCATTCAAATCCACCGCACTGCCCACCGGGTCGCCTTACCGTCGGTCTGATCTTTCCAGACTGCCGACGACGATCAACCGGGCGGACCGCTCCGCCATGGTGCTGGTGCCCAAAGGATCTTATCTCGTCACTGACTCCGGAAAAATCTCCAGCAGTCCCTTTGGCAACAAGGGTGCGCTCTATCCGATCCCGATGGCGGCATTTTATATCGACCGTCACGAGATCACCGTCACTCAATTCAAAAAATTATTTTCCGTTTACGATGAAACGATCTACACCGGCGGCAAGCCGTGCCCGCTGTGCCCGGCGATGGCGGTGACGCTTGCCGAGGCGGAATCTTATTGCGCCCGAACAGGCAAACGATTGCCAACGGAAACGCAATGGGAAGCGGCCGGGCGCGGACCGCGTAACCAGCCATATCCCTGGGGTAAACGTTTTGAAACCGACCGCGCCAACCTAAGCGGCGATGCGGACGGCTCCGTTGGGCCTGCTAATGTGGGTTCGTTTCCGACGGGAGCCAGTGCCTTCGGCTCGATGGACATGATAGGCAATGTCTGGGAATGGGTGCAAAGTGATGCAAAGGTCACAACACCCACGCCAGTGTTGAAGAATGCGTTATCTGAAAAATTCGCGCCAGCGAAACCGGCAGGGGTGCCATTAAAACCAAAACGAATGGGACTGGTCAAGGGGGGCGGTTACCGGAGCACTCCGAAAACCGCCATTCTATCGGCGCGGCATCAGGTCCTGGCCGACATGCGCAACCCCACCTTCGGCTTCCGCTGTGTCAAACCGCATTTGGGGAAGTAACTCCACTCAATCAAACCAAGCTCAGAAAAGAGAAGGCCGTAACTTGACTTTGGCAGGGTTAAAGTCAGGTTACGGCCTTTGAATCGCGGTGGCTCAGGTTTTGATGAGGGCGAACGCTTAGGAACAACCCGAGGTCGCACCGCAAGAAACGCATTTGAGGCAAGTCCCGTTGCGAACGAGGGTCATCTGCCCGCATTCACCACAAGGATCGCCTTCGTATCCTTTCAGTTTGGCCAACACCACTGCGGTGTCGGCTTTCATCACAGCCGTCGTGGTGGACTCGCCCTTGGCGTGTCCGTTGCCATTGCCATGACCATTTCCATGCCCGTTACCATTATCGGGAGCCGATGGAGTTGCTGGTTCCGGGGCGGTGGACTCCAACTTGGGCGCGGAAGTCGATGGAGTGTCATTATTCTTTGCTGGCGAATTCTCAGCGAGCTCGCCTTCACCTTGCAGGGCATCGGCGCGCAAATCTTCCGGCGTCACCTGCGCCAGGTCGTTGCGACCGAGATAGGTGATCGCAAGCTCGCGGAAAATATAATCGATGATAGAGGTCGCCATGGTGATCTTACCGTTGCCGGTGACGATGCCGTTGGGCTCGAAGCGAGTGAAGACAAACGCATCGGCGTATTCATCGAGCGGCACGCCGTGTTGCAATCCAAGTGAGATTGCAATGGCGAAGCAGTTCATCAGACTGCGGAAGGCGGCACCCTCCTTGTGCATGTCGATGAATATTTCTCCGAGACGACCGTCGTGGTATTCGCCGGTGCGCAGATAAATCTTGTGTCCGCCCACCACAGATTTTTGAGTGTAACCGCGGCGGCGCATCGGCAGTTTCTCGCGTGTGCCTTTTTCGATGTAGCGCACCAGGGTCTCGGCGACTTTGACCGGATCCTGCCTCACCTCTTCCTCTTCCAGATTGTCGAACGCGAAGTCTTCGCGTGCCACCGAGTTGAGCGGCTGACTGAGCTTGGACCCGTCGCGATAAACAGCGGTGCCCTTGAGCATCAGTTTCCAGGACAGCATATGCGCCTTTTCGACTTCTTCAATGGTCGCTTCGTTGGGCATGTTGATGGTCTTCGAGATGGCACCGGAAATAAATGGTTGCGCCGCCGCCATCTTGAAAATGTGGGCTTCGTGCCGAATGAAACGCTTGCCGTACTTGCCGCATTTGTTGGCGCAATCAAATACCGGGTAGTGCTCGGTCTTCAGGTGCGGCGCACCTTCTATCGTCATGGCACCGCAAACGTGATCGTTGGCTTGCTGGATGGCTGAGTCCGCAAACCCGATCTCCTTGAGCAAATTGAAGTCGAACGCGTTGAGACGGTCTTCACTCAAGCCCAATGTGTTTTTGCAGAAGTCTTCACCCAGCACAAATTTGTTAAACGCGAAGGTGATATCGAAGGCTTTCGGAAGCTCGCATTCGATGGTTTCGATCAGCGCATCGGTGAAGCCCTTTTCTTTGAGAGATTCGCGATTGATACCCGGAGCGTTTTCAAAACTGCCGGCACCAACGCAGTAGGCAACGATGTCCTGCACCTGGTTTTGGGTGTAACGTAAATTTCTGAGGGCCAGCGGAACCGACTGATTGATGATTTTGAAATAGCCGCCACCCGCGAGCTTCTTGTATTTGACCAGCGCGAAATCCGGCTCGATACCGGTAGTGTCGCAATCCATCACAAGGCCGATGGTGCCGGTCGGCGCGATGCAGGTGGTCTGGGCGTTTCGGTAACCATACTTCTGCCCCAGTTCCAGGGCCTTGTCCCAGGATTTGCAGGCCGCCTGCCTGAGGTATTCCGGGCAAAAATCAGGGTCGATGCCTTGTGGCAACGTGGTAACACCTTCGTAATCGTGGGTGCCGGAATTGTAGGTCGCGCGACGGTGATTGCGCATCACCCGCAACATATGTTGGCTGTTTTCCTGATAACGCGGAAAGGTACCCAGCTCTTTTGCCATCTCGGCTGACGTGGCATAAGCCACCCCGGTGAGAATAGAAGAAATCGCGCCAGTGATCGCTTGCGATTCATCCGAATCGTAGGGTGTCCCGGAAACCATGAGCACGGTGCCGAGGTTGGCGTAGCCCAGGCCGAGGGTGCGGTATTCAAAACTTTTTTGCGCAATGGACTGGCTCGGGAACTGCGCCATCATCACGGATATTTCCAAGGTGATGGTCCACAACCGGCTGGCCGCTTCAAATGCTGGCAGGTCAAACTGACAGGCTTCTGCATCGAAGAAACGCATGAGGTTGATCGAAGCCAGGTTGCACGCCGTATCGTCGAGAAACATGTACTCAGAACATGGATTGGAGGCGTTGATGCGACCGCCTTCCGGGCAGGTGTGCCACTCATTGATGGTGGTGTCGAACTGCACACCGGGATCGGCACACATCCACGACGCTTCGTTGATACGCCGCCACAAGTCGCGCGCCTTGAGCGTTTTAATCGGTTTACCGGTGGTGCGCCCGATGAGATCCCAATCGGCATCACGCTCTACAGACAGCAGGAAATCGTTGGTCAGGCGAACCGAGTTATTGGAGTTCTGCCCAGCCACCGTTTGATAAGCTTCGGAGGTCCAGTTGGTGTCGTACTCTTCAAATTCGATTTCCTTGACATCTTGCTGGCCCAGTTGAATGATGCGGAACAGATAATTTTCCGGAACATAATCACGGCAGGCATCGCGCAGGGCTTTCTTCAGCTTTTTATTCTTTTTGATATCGAAGCGTTCGTCAGGCTGATCCCAAGCCCAGCAGGCTGAGAGCACGGCTTTTAAATGGCGACGGCAAATCTTACTACCGACGGCGAGGGCCGCGACCTTGCGCTCTTCTTTTACCTTCCATTCAACGTATTCCTCGATATCCGGATGATCCACATCCAGCGTGACCATTTTGGCGGCACGACGTGTGGTGCCACCGGACTTGATGGCCCCGGCGGCGCGGTCGCCGATTTTGAGGAAACTCATCAGACCGGAGGACTGTCCGCCACCCGACAACGGTTCGCCGGAACCGCGCAGTTTGGAAAAGTTAGTGCCGGTGCCAGAACCATATTTGAACAGACGCGCCTCGTGGGTCCAAAGGTCCATGATGCCGCCTTCGCCAACGAGGTCGTCTTTAATCGCCTGAATGAAGCAGGCGTGCGGCTGTGGTCGCTCGTAGGCGGACTTTGATTTCTGCGTGACACCGGTTTCGGAGTCGGTGTAGAAATGGCCTTGCGGCGGACCTTCGATACCGTACGCCCAGTTCAGCCCGGTGTTGAACCATTGCGGCGAATTCGGTGCTCCGCTCTGCGTGGCCAACAGCCAGAACATCTCGTCATAATAGTTTTTCGCATCAACTTCAGAGGAAAAAACACCCTCTTTCCAGCCCCAGTAAGCCCAGCAACCCGCCATACGGTGGAACAATTGCCGCGAATCGTTTTCCCCCTTGAACCGTTCAGACTCGGCAAGAGATGCCATGGCCTCGTCATCCGGCTCCGACGGGCACAGCCACTCCGGCACACCCTCTTCCAGCCGTCGCCGGGTTTTTACCGGAACGCCGGCCTTGCGGAAATATTTCTGGGCCAGAATATCGACCGCAACCTGCGACCACCCCTCAGGCACCACCACTTTGTCCATTTCAGAGACAACCGAGCCATCTGCATTGGTTATTTTAGAGGAACGCTCTTCAAAACGGGGGCCTCCTTGAGGATGTTCCGGTAGGTTTTCCGGGGTGCCTGTGAAATAGCGGGGGATTTGCATATAATGCTCCGGCAGGTAAAGTTTCTAACTATTGTGTTTAAAGGTCTTTTGAAATTGACTCAAAAGCAAAATCAGGGGAAATATCCCTCGATACGCCATATTTTGTACCGGTCAAAATTATGGCCACAACATGTTGTATTGTCAATGATAAATTTGGGCGTGACCAGCATATCAAATTTCAAGAATTCGGAAACCTTTTCAAAATAAGTCTTTAATTATCAAGTGCCTTTTTTTTAGGCTGGGCCCTCTCAAAACGTTTCCCACAGCGAAAAGCGGGGTACAGATTGGGGTACAGGGGAAAGCTCCTTTGACTACGCCTTGATAACAGGGGAATCCTCCAAAAAGCCTGATATTTCAGGCTAAATATCATGGTACAGCGGGAAACCTTTAAAGATTCAGCTTGGAACCCTGTGGACTGCGGGAAACCCTTGAATTTAAGCTGGAATATTTGGGAAAGGGGGTAAAATCACAGGCCACCGGGTTATCTTTGTCGGAAGGTGCGTTTGAAAACGGATGACAAAACAATCTCATCGGCAACCTGTTGGTGCCCCAGGGCATTCCAGTGACCATCGGTTGGAAACTCAAAACGAACACCCTCTTTTTGGTAGGCACTGCGAAACCGGGGTTGCATGTCGACCACCTCATATCCAAGAGTCCTGGCCTCGTGCATGAAATACCGCCGCATGCGATCAAAATAACTGCCTCTGGCATTCGCCAGCCCTTCTTCGCTGTAAAGGTGCGGACGCATGCCATCCACCACCAATAATATATCGCGTGCAGACAAACCGGCACGCTCCGGCAACTGATCGAGAAACGCTGTGACAGCACGTTTGGAGTCCACCAAACGCTCCGGCTCGGCCTCGGATGAGGTGTTGCCAACATATTTCAATGTGTCATTTTCAACCGTCATAAAAACCCTGGTAATGGCAGACATCCGAAACCCACAGTTAAAATACACATACCGCACCAACGCTGAAGACTTCAGCATTTCCTTAAAAAAATTGTAGCGATGATCTATACGAGTGAGAACAAGCCCATCCGGTCCGTCGGCAAGGGAGTTTCTAAAAATTGTTTCTGGCCGCGAGCCTCCCTTGGTCTTAAAGGGGGCGCGAGTTGCCGGAACAGGAAATTTCGAATTATTAGAAGTCTCCTTAAAGTAATGATGCCCCGGTTGACGTTTATATTTCAGAAGACTCTCATCGAAATCGTTTCCCACCACCACAAATGCCATGGACGAAGGATGAAATTCCTTTTTCGCAAACCCGGCATAGGCCAGATACTGCGCCAGAGCAGAACCTGAACTGCCAAAACTGTACACCCTCCCCTCACCTGCCACCGCCCTGGAGAGCAAGCCATGATGAGCCTGCTCATTTTTTACGTGAGCCGCCTCGACATAACTGTCACCGATCACAGCAAGCAACGGGTGCGCCGATTCCTGCACATAATTCTGATCGTTCAGGAACCCGTAGTTATTCGAATGCTTCATCACCTTGGTGGAAAAATTCCAGTCGCGCGACCATAAGAAATCTGTGTTCGGTGCAAACCGGAAGATGGGATGGTCTGCGTTCACAGGGAGCGAGGTCATCGCCTGCCGCACCGGGAAAAACCGTAACACGGCCTCCAAAACAGTTAGCGTAGCCGTGAAACCAATCCCTACAGCCAGACAATAAAATAAAATTTTTTTTACCGGGGTGATAGACACTGAAGACCTTGGAGTGCTAGTCGGACCTCGCGGGTGCTAGGCGCACGGCCAATGTAAAACCTATCGCGATACGGACCTTGCGGTCAACCAGTTGGCCCTCCGCAAGGAGCGTCCGCCGTCCGCGGAGGACCGTTCCGCTAATTTTCCACAATTTCGACCTGCACCTTGCCGAGAAATTCCATCAGCTTGATCGCGCCCTGGTAATTGCCCACCGACAACTTAATATGCGTGGCATCGACCGCGTCCTGCCCAAACGTCGGGTCCAGTGCCCGCCACTCGCCAACGTACACCTCCGGCCAGGCGTGATACAAGAAGCCTTTGTACTGACTGGAATAGACCAGCCCGTTCACCACCCGTGTGGGAATTCCCTCGGCCCGCGCCAACGCCGTAAACAGGTTGGTGTGAGACTGACATTCGCCGCGCATACTGTTGAGGGCATCGAGGGCGGTGAAGGAATCGACCATCACCTTTTCCATATTCGCATACACCCAACGGTTGATGAGGAGGGCCGCCTTCCACGCGTCCGGTTCCTTGCCGATGATCACCCGTGCCTGCCCGCGGATGAGGCCATTGCGCGACTGAATTTCCGCCGCCTCCTCAAGGTGCACCGGGTCCAGGACACCGCTCACCGGTCGCTTCGGCCCCGGTTGCGTCATCACAGCTTCCTGCATGATCTCTACCAGAGCGGTAAAACCACCGTGCCCGTCCGCTTCCACTTTTTTTATTTTCTGACGCTGATCCTCTGGCACCGAATCCGCTCTCTTGAGTGCAGACATTTTCAACGTCAACGCTTTCAGGCGACCCGGATTTTTTATCGGTCGATTCGGCGTGACCAGACTCAGCGTAATGAAGTTGGATACCGAAATAACTTCCTTTCCCATTTCCTGTGCCTTAACTTTGTCCTCCTGCTGGGACTCAAATCCCTGCTGGGTACTTTCGCGCAATACCGATCCTGTCGGCGATACCCACAAGGTCGTTTTCATCCCGGCGTATTCCTGAGTCACCACAAACGCATCATGACTCTTGCCAGCGATGTCCGTTTTTTCGCGGCGCAGGACTTCATAGGTCATCGGCACGATCATCTGAAAAGGTTCGATAAAAAGCTTGAGCGTTCCCTTCTTCCCGACTTCCAGTCCGCGATCGAGAATATTCAACCACGCGGTGGAAGAAGGCACCACATCCGGTGGAAACACCATCGATTTCGTTTTTTGATATCCGCTGGTGGTGACTTCATACTCCAGCTTGCCGTCCACCCAGTGCCCGAGCACCCGCTGGCGGCTTCCCATGATCTCCTGCAAAAGAGAAAACTTTTTTAACCTGAGCTTTTCATCGAGCGTTGTGACCTGAGTGATGATGGTGGTCTGATTCTCTCCGCCCGCCTTCAATCGGAAAAACACACGGGTGTGCACCACAACATCTTTCCCCTGCCTCTCGACACGCCCGTGGGTGAACCCCAGTTTGTGGCCTTTGAAATAAGTCCCGGCCCATTCGTCCCGCTCCATAAGAGCCAACGGAGAATCAGCCTGCACCGGCGAACAAACGACCAAACCCAACACCATCATAGTAAACAGCGCAATATTTTTCATGGAACCAGATTAACAGGGAGTCACCAAAAAACACAAGCTCCCCACTAGCGTGGGGCTGACCACCTGGCGGTGGGGCTAACGAGCTAGACATTGCGATGAACAGAAATATTTCCTGAGCGCATCGCCGAAGGTTTTCAGTTGGCTGACCGCAAGGTCCAGTGGGGCTGACCACCTTGCGGTGGGGCGACACATAACCCTTAAAGGGCAGAAACGTCTTAACGGAACCAGAACAGATACCGCCATATCATTCTGAACGAAATAAAGTGAAGTGAAGAATCTCGCCTCGAAGGTTTAAATTCAAAAACAAAAGTCCAAGGCAAGATGCTTCGTTTCACTCAGTATGACATGCGATGGTTTTCTGTTTTCCGTCCGCCGTGCGCGGAGCACCCGCAAGCTCCTCGCGGAGGGCTGACAGGCTGACCACCTGACGGTGGGGCTAACGAGCTAGACATTGCGATGAACAGAAATATTTCCTGAGTGCATCGCCGAAGGTTTTCAGTTGGCTGACCGAAAAGGAAAAGGTTTTTCGTTGGCCCTCCGCAAGGAGCGCGTATAATGATATTTTCAGGAACACAACCGTTGGGTCTCCGAAATAGTGGACCCAAACTCTGAGGAGGTGGCAATGCTGATCACCAATACCGAGATCATTCCGGGGAAAACCATCACGCAATTCCACGGTCTGGTTTCCGGCTCCACGGTAAGAGCCAAACACGTCGGGCGCGATTTTATGGCCGGCTTGAAAAATATCTTCGGTGGAGAGCTGAAGGGTTACACCGAACTGTTGAGTGAATCGCGTAAGGAAGCCATGGAGCGGATGACCGCGCAAGCCAAGCAAATGGGAGCCAATGCTGTCATCAACGTCCGGTTTTCAACTTCTTCGGTCGCCTCCGGGGCCGCCGAGTTATACGTTTACGGCACCGCCGTCACCCTGAGCTAAAGAGGCCACCATGGAAAACCTGATTCTGGTGATCGTCCTCACAGCGGTCGGTTTCGTCACCGGCAAGATCGCCGAAAACAAACACTACACTTCCATCCGGGAGCGGGAAAAAGCCACACTGAAACTACCCATCACCAACACCCGCAAGCCTTTAGGGATAGCACCGGGAAATGTTCGACTGGAACTTGTGACCGGCTCGGTGGTGATCTCTGTGGATTATTTCAAAATGATGCTGGCGGGCTTGCAAAATGTTTTTGGCGGACATGTCACCGCGTATGAATCTCTGATCGACCGGGCACGACGCGAAGCGATTCTTAGAATGAAGGCGCAAAAACCCAGGGCCACGCAGATTTTCAATGTCCGCATCGAAACCACCTCGATCTCAAAAAATGCCGGTCGCGGTGCGGTCGGCAGTGTCGAAGTTCTCGCCTATGGCACCGCGTTGACCAAAGCCAACTGATCCGTGCAATACATCCCCAAATTACCCGAGGAAAACCACAACGTTTCTTCCTCGTCCCCGTTCAAGGACTTCCTGATCCTGCTCTCCGGATTACTGGGGATTATTTTCATGGCCTTCCTACTGCTCGGCTTTGCGGTCGACTGGGCAGTCGAAAAAATGGACCCGAGGTCCGAGGCCAGGGTGTTCGACAGCTTCACCTTTGACCTGGGAATGGAGCAAGACCATGATGTCCGGAAATCCGCCATCCTGCAACGCATGGTGGACGAACTCAATAAAGACTGCACCCGCCTGCCGATAAAATTCAAGGTCTACGCCATCCAGGACAAAATGATCAACGCCATGGCCCTGCCCGGCGGCACCATCCTCGTCTTCGGCGGCCTGCTGGATATCATGGAATCGGAAAACGCGCTGATGATGGTGCTCGGCCATGAACTCGGTCACTTCAACAACCGCGATCACCTCAAAGGCATCGGGCGCGCCCTCGTATTGATCGTCCTGTCCAATTTATTAATGGGACCCAACAACATGCTCAACGACTGGATGAGTTCTTCCCTGACCCTCTCGCAAATGGCGTATTCGCGGGGACAGGAATCCAAGGCCGACAAATTCGGACTGAAAGCTTTGCAATGCAGATACGGACACGTCTCCGGCTCCACCCAGTTCTTTGAAACCATGTCGGAAAAACATCAGGTTGGCAAACTGCAAAAGTTTTTCGTGTCCCACCCCGAAGACCACGACCGCATCGCCAAACTGAAATCACTGGCAAGCCAAAAAGGATACGGCGCAGGCAATCTCACCCCCCTGCGCGAAGAACTCAAAACCACCCACCGTGCGCTCCTTGCGGAGGGCTAACGGGCTTATCGGTATTGTCCAAGCAATATTTTATGAGCGCATGGCAGAGTTTTTCTCGCTCGCCGTGCGCGGAGCACCCGCAAGGTCCGGTGGGGCAGTTAGCTGACTATTGGAAGAGTAAAAATATTTCTGAGCGCATCCCGAAAAGTTCCCCTTTCGCTCCTTCGACAGGCTCAGGGGGAAACATAAAACCATCGCCTGTCATTCTGAACGACGCGTAGCAGAGTGAAGAATCTCGCCTCGAAGGTTTAAATTCAAAAACAAAAGTCCAAGGCAAGATGCTTCGTTTCACTCAGCATGACACGCGACGGTTTTCTTTCAAGAACCGAAATTCACGTTCTTGAATATTCCCCATCTGCCTTCCGCATTCAAGAAAGCGAATAGCAATTCTTGAACAAGCTGTCTGCGGAGAACCCGGGTTTACTTAAACACCTCTTGCAGGATGTCGGTCACGCGGGCTTGCGGGTTCGTGCGGATTTTCTTCTCCTCTTCGCCCACCATGTGAAACACACCGTCCAGAGCTTTGTCGGTAACGTAGGGTTCGAGGTCGAAAGAATCCGCTTTCATAAAAGGGATGGTATTGAACTTGTCCAACAGAGTCTGGTAGGTCCGCGTCACCCCGACATCATTCATGGTGCCGGAAATTATCGGGCGAAACGCTTCGGCAATCTTGCCCTCGGTTTTTTCCTTGAGGTATTGCGTGGCGGCGGTGTCACTGCCATCTAGAATTTTTTTAGCATCTTCAAATGACATCTGCTTGACCGCATCCAGAAAGATCGGCGCGGCCTTGTCTGCCGCCGCTTCTGCCGCCCGATTCATGCTCAATTCAAATTCATCCACCGGCCCGTCAAAACCTACCTTCCTCAACATGTCGGTCATGCTCCGGACTTTCTCCGGCAGTAGGATTTTCACCGCTTCATTTTTCAGGTAGCCGCCCGGATTGGATAAAATCGACACAGCATTTCCCGTTCCCACCGAAAGTGCTTCTTTTAAACCCGAGACGATTTTTTCAAGGGAAAGAACCGACTCCACCGCCGGTGTTTTTTTGCTCAGACCACCCAGCAGGTCGTCGAAGAAACCGGCCTGAGCCGGTGCGGAACAAATCAACCCAACAAAAATCAGACAAGCAATGAACCAACGGATCATAAGAATCTCCTGAAAAATTTACTCTGTCGGGCACAGAAAACTTTGAGCAATCAAGTGTTACATAGAAATTGTCCCATGTTCTGGGGAGTAAATCAAAATCAATCCCATGTCATCTTATCAACGACATCCTGAGACGGGGAAAGCGGCACTCACTATCGTGTAAAATACGGAAATAAAAAGGGCTCAATTTTCCCTTCCCACCCCCCGGTTGGACCGTGCTATGATGCAGTCTCAGGCGTTTTTAAAACGTCACCACCCACACCCCCAACATCCGGTAACCACGCGACATTATGGCCAAAATACAAGACCCTGAAATGTACCTGACTTTTGATGACGTTCTCCTGCTACCGGCGTATTCCACCATGTTGCCGTCTGAAGTGGACATCTCCACCCAGTTGACCAAAACCCTTCAATTGAAATGTCCACTGGTCTCGGCCCCGATGGACACGGTCACCGAGTCCGATTTGGCCATCACCCTCGCGCAGGAAGGCGGCATCGGCATCATTCACCGCAACCTTCAGCCTGAAGTCCAACGCAAGATGGTCGACAAGGTCAAACGGTCGGTGAGCATCATCATTCCGGACCCCATCACCCTCGACCCGGACAAAACCCTCGGTGAGGCGCTGGAGATCATGGACAAGTATCACATCACCGGCATCCCGATCACACGCGACCGTAAACTGGTCGGCATCCTCACCAATCGCGACATCCGCTTTGAAACGAAGATGTTGAAGAAAGTCTCGGAGTTGATGACCAGTGAAAACCTGGTGACCATCGCCGATGGCACCTCGCTTGAAAAATCCAAACGCATTCTGCATGACAACCGCATCGAAAAATTACCGGTGGTCGATGATCGCGGCACCCTCAAGGGACTGCTCACTTTAAAAGATATTCTCAAAGCCACGGAGTATCCCGGTGCCACCAAGGACGACCACGGTCGCTTGCGCGTCGGTGTGGCACTAGGGGTTTCCACCAACACGATGCAACATATTCAGGACATGGTCACCGTCGGGCTCGATGTGCTGGTCATCGACAGTGCCCACGGTCACTCGGAAAAAGTGTTGGATACCATACGCGAAATCAAGAGCAACTTTCCAGAACTGCAACTCATCGGCGGCAACGTCGCCACTGCCGAAGGCACGGAGGCTCTCATCAAAGCGGGGGCCGATGCAGTCAAAGTAGGAATCGGCCCCGGTTCCATCTGCACCACCCGTGTGGTGTCCGGCGTGGGTGTGCCGCAGATCACGGCTGTCATGAAATGTACCGAGGTCGCCGAGAAAAAAGGCGTGCCCATCATCTCGGATGGCGGCATCCGCCACTCGGGTGACATCACCAAAGCTATCGCGGCAGGAGCGCGTGCGGTCATGATCGGTTCGCTGTTCGCCGGTACCGAGGAAAGTCCGGGAGAAAAAATCCTGTATCAGGGACGATCCTATAAGGAATATCGCGGCATGGGTTCCATCGGTGCGATGCAAAAAGGCAGTTCCGACCGCTACTTTCAGGAGCTTGGCCTCAACGAAAGCAAACTGGTGCCGGAGGGGGTCGAGGCACGCATCCCTTATCGCGGCGGCATGCGCACCACCGTCCACCAATTACTGGGCGGATTACGCGCCGGCATGGGCTACTGCGGAAGCACCAACATCGAAGACCTCCGCAAGAAATCAAAATTCATCCGGACCACTCCGTCCGGTCTGCGCGAAAGTCACGTCCACGATGTGATCGTCACCAAGGAAGCCCCCAACTATCATATCGAATAGACCGGCACAACGGCGGACCACCATCTTTCACCACCAGCATCTTTTTTATTACCGGCAACATTCCCAACCACTAATAAAGGCCGTCCTGAAATCAGGGAGCCCTGGAGGAAGTCATTGAGCCTGCACGATCATAAAATCCTGATCCTCGATTTCGGATCACAGTACACCCAGAACATCGCGCGCAAAGTGCGCGAGTGCCAGGTGTATTGTGAGATCCACCCCTGCACCTGGGAGCTGGAAAAAATCCGCGAGTTCAATCCCAAAGGAATCATCCTCTCCGGTGGCCCGGCCAGCGTCCTCGAAAAAGAAGCACCGCAGATCGACCGCAATGTGCTGGAATTAGAAGTTCCGGTGCTTGGCATTTGTTACGGCATGCAGGTGTTGACTCATCTGCTCAACGGCAGAGTCGACCCTTCGCCGGAACGCGAATTTGGTCGCGCCGAACTGATGGTTAAGGAATTCTCCCATCTGTTCGATGGCGTGAAAAACAAGTCCATCGTCTGGATGAGCCACGGCGACCGCATCTCGCGCATGCCCGAGGGTTTTCGCACCACCGCGTTCACCGACAATTCACCCATCGCCGCGATGGAGCATCCCCTCAACAAACTATACGGTCTACAATTCCACCCGGAAGTCATGCACACGCAAGAGGGTCTGCACATTCTGAAAAATTTTCTCTTCAAAATTTGCGCGGTAGAGGCCGAATGGAAAATGGAATCCCTCGCAACATTTTCCATCGACAACATCCGCAAACAGGTCGGCAACGGCAACGTGCTCTGCGGATTGAGCGGCGGGGTCGATTCTTCGGTGGTCGCCATCCTCCTGCACAAGGCCATCGGTGACCGATTGACCTGCATCTTCGTCGACAACGGTGTTTTAAGAACCGGAGAACGGCAGAAGGTTGCCGAAACCTTCCGCGAACATTTCAAAATAAATCTTATCGTGGTAGACGCGGTGGATCGCTTTCTCGACAAACTTGAAGGCGTTGAAGACCCGGAAAAGAAACGCAAGATCATCGGCAACATCTTCATCGAAGTGTTCGAGGAAGAGGCCAACCGGCTGGGGGATTTCGAATACCTCGCGCAGGGCACGCTATATCCAGATGTGATCGAATCGGTTTCCATTAAAGGCGGCCCCTCGGTCATGATCAAATCGCACCACAACGTCGGCGGCTTGCCGGAGAAGATGAGTCTGAAACTGGTCGAACCCTTGCGCGAGTTGTTCAAGGACGAAGCGCGCGCCCTCGGCACAGAACTCGGTCTACCGGATGAAATCATTTCACGCCAGCCTTTTCCAGGACCAGGGCTCGCCATCCGCGTCATCGGCAAAGTCACACGCGAGCGACTCGACATCCTCCGTTTAGCCGACAAAATCATCCTCGAAGAAATCAAATCAGCCGGACTCTACAAAGCCATCTGGCAATCGTTCGCCGTCCTCCTGCCGGTGAAAACCGTCGGCGTGATGGGCGATGCCCGCACCTACGAAAACGTCATCGCCCTGCGCGCGGTCAACAGCACCGACGGCATGACGGCGGACTGGGTCCACCTGCCCTACGAACTGCTCGGCAGAATCTCCAACCGCGTCATCAACGAAGTACAAGGTGTCAACCGCGTCTGCTACGACATCAGCTCCAAACCCCCCGGCACCATCGAGTGGGAGTAGCTTGCGCTACAGGTAGAATGGCTGACCCTCGCAAAAGCTTTATTATTTTTTGAGCGCAGTCAGAAACGAGTGGAGCACCGCCGCAGGTTGATAGCGGTCGTTAACCAGTAGCCACCGGTTTTCTATCAATATTTTTCACCTCCTCGTAATTTTTTAACTCTTCATGCCTTTTTTGATAAAGATTTTCAGAAAACTTCCCGATGCGTGATTAGAGTGATCATGTCAATTGATCCTGAATTATCTATTTAAAATATGGACGTGGAATGCCGACAAGTGCTATCGCAGGAATAGGATGTTTTTTGAATTATCTGGATGAGGTTCGACCTCAATCCATTCTCGATATAGGGGTTGGGTTTGGACGGTTGGGTTTTTTGGCCCGTGAATATCTTGAAAACGCGGTGCACGGTGATTATCAAAAGAAAAACTGGAAAGTCAAGATCGATGGGATTGAGGTGTTTCCCGATTACATCCAACCACACCATCATGAAATTTATAATGACATACATTTTGGCGATGGATTTGAGGTCATCGATACCCTGGGACAATACGATGTGGTGATCCTGGGTGATGTGCTGGAACACTTTCCAAAATCGAAGGCCTGGGAAATGCTGGAAAAATGTGTTCGGCATTGCAATCGCGCGGTTTTTCTTTTTCTCCCGATTGGTCCCGATTGGGAGCAGGGAGAAGTGTATGGCAATGAACACGAGCGTCACTTGTCTTTCTGGGAGTTGGAGGAAATCAAGCCATTTTCAAAACAAGAACATTGTGTTTCATTTTCTCCCAGAACAAGTTACGGGCGGTTTTTGATTCAAAAAGAGGATTTCCTTCATTTCCGAATCAGGGAAAAAATGGACGACATGACCAAAAACAACCAGGCCGCTGAAGGTATTCGCGTTTTAGAAATGGAGTTAACCCATTTGCCCCCAAACCTGGAAAGCGAATATTTTCTGGTAGATCATATGATCCAGCAACAGCAGATATTACCTGCGGTTGATCGACTTGAATCATTGATCGGCAAGTTCCCTCAAGAGAAGGAAACAATACAAGGCTATATAGAAAAGCTAAAGGCCGCAATTTAATATCAGGGTACCCCGCTAAAAAATATAACTTCTCATCATAAATTCAAGTTTTTCACAATTGATCTAATGTGGTTTCATGCAGGCTGACTCCTCGCCGGAGGGGCGACGAAAACCACCGCAATGTCTTTCTGAGGACCAGTGGAACGAAGAATCTCGCCTTGGATTTTGTTTTTTGAGTTTTGCAAAGTCTGCTTTGCAAGAGCTAGTAAAATTTCCCAAGCGCATCACAATTTTTCCCAGTCGCCCGCGGCGAGCACCCGCAAGGTCCGCAAGTACCTCCTCGCGGTCAAAAGCAATGTTTAACAGGTTGCTGAAAAAGTGTTTTTTTTCGAGCATTCCCCTGGATGTCACATTCAAGAACGCGAATAGCGGTTCTTGAACAGGAGCACCTGTTCTTACCCTGTCGAAGTGTGCCCTTGATAATAAAAGCTGTCAGCGGGCCTTGACAGATTCATGTAATCCAGTTTTGCATTCGAAAATAGTTTTTCAGCAACCTGTTAGAGGTGCCCAGAATTTACAAACCAAATTACAATCTTTAGGACCATGAAAATAAAACGTTGTGCCTGGGCAGTCAATGAACGGAGTATTCCCTACCATGACGAGGAGTGGGGGGTGCCGGTGCATGACGACCGTTTGCTGTTTGAGTTTTTGATTCTCGAAGGGGCGCAGGCGGGCTTGAGCTGGGACACGGTATTAAAAAAGCGCGACCACTACCGGAAAGTGTTCGCCAATTTTGATCCCGTAAAAGTGGCGCGGTTCAAGCTGGAAAAAATCGAACAACTTATTTTGGACCCCGGTATCATTCGCAACCGCTTGAAAGTGGAATCGGCGGTCTCCAACGCCAAAGCCTTTTTAAAAATTCAAAAAGAATTCGACAGTTTCGATAGTTTTATTTGGGGGTTCGTAGAAGGCAAACCGATTCGAAACAAATGGAAATCGCTCAAAGAAATTCCCGCCACAACGGCCTTGTCGGACACGATCAGCAAGGACCTCAAGAAGCGTGGTTTTCGATTTGTCGGCTCAACCATCCTGTACGCATTCATGCAGGCGGTGGGGATGGTCAACGATCACGAAACATCCTGCTTCCGCTACAAACAAATCAAATAGAAAAACAAACAACTTTAATCTATTCAGAGAAGTTACCAAAAGATATTTTTTTTCCACACCTCCATTTACTTGATAACTTATCTGGAAGGTGTGAAATACTAGAATTTGAAATTGCCTGTTCTCATCCACCAATCTCACCCTCACAGGATAATCTTGCCCTAAAAATGTGGCGGATATTTGTATAGACGTCGCAGGAGTGGTCTGCGAACCCACGGTTAAGAATTCATTCGGAATAGAACAACGATTACCCGAATCGCAGGACGCTTGAATCCTGGTTCCAATCTTCAAAGCTAATTGATCGGCCTGATTCATTGCATAAAAATGAACCGAAACTATGATTGCATAAACTGCCCAGCTCGAAACTAATCCAAGCCATTGATGCTGATAGGAAAAAGGCTGATTGCGTACCTGCGCCCATGCCCATCGCAAAAACCAAGCCAGCAATTTAACAAACAAATATAAAACCAGTAACCCACCCACAAGAATATACAACAGCTGGGTTAATCCAGTTAATGGAAGAAAAAGGAGACCGAATAACAAAAAAGATTTGGCAACGATAAGAATCTGTTTACGTTGTGTTCTTTTATCTTCGATATAAGTTTCCTGCATCAGGCACCTCCCTAAGAGTTGGCCTATTTAGGATTAAATCATTAGATATCCTTTTCAAGCTTTCAAATATTTATTAATCGCCGACCATTCCTTGTCGGTGGCTTTCTGTGATTTGGTTTCCATTGCGCGATACAGCTTGATGACTTCCAAGCCCAGGTCGGTGAGACTTGCTCCGCCACCCCCGGCCCCACCTTTTTCGCGGGACACCAGCGGACTGCTGAAACACTGGTTCATGGTGGCGACCATATCCCACGCCCGTTTGTAGCTAAGGCCTCGATCGCGGGCGGCTGATGAAATTGATCCCGCGTTGTCGATAGCTTCCAGCAGATCAACCTTGCCCGGTCCAAGCGCGATCTCACCGTTCACGGTGATGCGAATTCTGGGCCTGCACTTGGCGGCCTCCTGCTTGTTTCTGGATTTCGATTTCGGCATTTTTTATTTGCCCGACTTCCGCACGACTCCGATGACGTTGGGGATGGGCCAGGCGATGGTATTTCCAGCACTATCCGCCCGAGAGTTTTTGAAGGTGCCGACAAACTCCTGCCTTTTCTCCCCAGCGTTCACATACAGTTGCGCTTCCGGTCCGCCTTCCACATACATGGCGCGTTTCAGTTGCACGGATTTCAGTTTGAGCAGGTGCTCTATGAGGTCGTGCACCGAGGTCGGTACGCGTGAATGGATGAACAGGATGCGTCCTTGCTGGTCTTCGCCGATGGCTGAAACGCTCCATTTTTTGCGCGGTTGTTGTGCCCACACGTTTTCGCGCTGGCAGGACACCATCCGGATACTCTGCACCAACGATCGGTATTGCTTGCGCAGACGCTGAACGTCCTGACAATCGCGGTCAAGAATCTGCACTGGCGGCAAGGCGGACGTTTGCGGGTCGAACACCAGCAGGGCTTTGTCCTTGGAAAACCAGGTGTTGTTGACGTGCTTGCCGCTTTTCATATAAGAGACGCTGGTCATGTGATCGCGTTGATACATACTGGCGTTGATAGCGGCGACCAGATTGTGGCGGCGCGACCATTGCCGTGCCGACAGGGGTTTGCCGCCCTTGAGGCGAGAGGCGTTGAGCAGGCGAAATTCAAAACGGGACGGATCGATCCTGAGAACTTTTATGGAAGTTGCTGTGGCGGGTCGAACCACACCCGCTGCAGAAAAGGTGGCGAGTTCCAGGCCGGGTTCGATATTTTGCCAATTTGGACCTGGATCACCAGCCCAAACCATACGCCCGGGCCACAGCGCAAAAAGTACGATAACCGCTAGTAAAAAAGCAAGGTACCCTGCTTTTAAAGGAATTTTATGACCGGTATCCCCATGGGAAACCGGGGGACGATGGATCGGGCCAGATAAAAATGTCTGATCGGAGATCACCATAGGATATTAATTACCCACTTTGGTTGATTTTAGCTCTATTTCCATTATAATTTATCCCGTTAACCGATTACAAAACAATAAAATTGATACAGGGGTGGGGAAACGGGATCCGGTTCAGTCCAATGACAGAATAAAGCCCCCCAGTGCATCCGGGAATTAATTGTTTAGAAAGGAATGTTTAATGAAAATCTTCGCGCGAATTTTTATGGTCGGAATGGCAGTATTTTTAATTGGTTGTGAGACCACGCATCACGGGTCCGGTGGCGGGTCCACCAAAGCTTCGTCAAGCAGTAGTCATAGTAGCGGCACCGGAGTGACCATCGTGAGCCCTGCCACCGCAAGCAGTCATAAAGCGGGTCCTGTAACATTTTGTATGGAAACCAGTGGTTACACGGTTGAGCCTGCAAAAAATGGCATCAACGCGGGTAAGGGTCATCATCATCTGATCATCGACACCGCACTGCCGAATCTCGGATCATCTATTCCCAAGGACGCACAGCATGTTCACATGGGTGACGGGTCCAAATGCAAAACCATCCAGCTCGGTGCCGGTGTGCACACGATCCGGGCACTCTTCGCCCAGGGAAATCATGTGCCTTACAATCCTGCGGTTACGGACAGCATATTTATTTATGTAACCCATTCAAACTAGTTTTGGGGAAACCTGGACGGTTGCCCTGCCCTCAGGAGGGAATGGTTATTCTTTGTTCTTTTGACTAACATGAAGGAGTGTTAAACATGAACATGATAATTCGAACAAGCTTGGTGCTTCTTGTCGTTTTGAGCCTTGGCTGTGCCACTCAAGGTCAGGGAAGTTCCGGCGGAGCCTCCTCTGGGTCTACTGCCAGTAAGGCTCCCTCTTCAAGTGGTGGCAGTGGAAATTTCATGCTGACCGATGAAGATTACAAGCGTATCGGTGTCAAGGAAATGGGAAGCAAATAACCCATCTCGGTAACATATCGATTAAGAAACGGGGGGCTGACGCTCCCCGTTTTTTTTTATGCCTTCTGCTCCAGGTGGGCGACCAGATGTTCCAGGCCGGGAATGACAAGATCGGTCGCCGAAAAATCAATCCCCTCATTGAGCGCATTGCGCACGATCAGGCAAGGCATGCCAGCCCCCCGGGCGGCGTTCAATCCTTTCAAGGCATCCTCGATCACCAGACACCGTTTCGGCGGGAGAGCCAGAGCTTTGGCCGCATCAAGAAAAATATCCGGTGCCGGTTTTTCCTGACGCTTGTCCGGTGCCTTGCCGAAAAGGGTCGTCACTAAACCCGTTGCTCCGGCATGTTCGAGGATGGCGCGGATATCATGCTCCCAGGAACCGGAAGCGATCACCAACGTAAAACGATTTTTTGCCAATTCCAGAAACCGGCGTGCTGACGGGAACAGAGGAATGGCTCCGCTGTTACAGAACTTTGAATACTCGACAAATTTTTCCTGCCGGATGGTATCGACACTTGCTGACAGTTTAAGATCGTGACGCTCAATCTCGCCTTGAATGCCGGTGCCTTTGGAAGTGAACTCCAGCCAATACTCGTCCGGGTCCAGCGAATGTCCGTAACGTTCAAAAACGGTATTGTAGGCTTTGTAATGGAAGGGTTCTGAATCGGCAAGCAAGCCATCGAAATCGAGAACGAGGGCCTCGATAGGTGCCAGCAAGGCTTCCAGTCGGTCGGTCACTATCTGCGAATTTAAAGGTTCGTTATCCGGGGTCATTCGATCGCATTGAAGAGTCGGCCCCAGCGCACATCACCACAGAAAAAGCAATCGCCCGTAGTTTCCCAGGACCAGTATATCCGGCGCGCCTTCCCCCGAATTTTTTTGATATCCAGGAATCCCCAGAAGCGGCTGTCCTGACTGTTTTCACGGTTGTCCCCCATCATGAAAACATGGCCTTCAGGAATCCGGACCGGCCCGAAATTATCGCGCGGTTCTTCAAAGCCTGCGGACTCGGTGTGGTTGGCAAAGGGGTCCTCGATTTTTTTCCCATTGATATAGACCTGTTGCATGCGGATTTCCAAAACCTCACCGGGAAGGCCGATGACCCGCTTGATGTAATCCTTGCTTTCATCTCTCGGGAATTTAAAGACAAGCACATCGTAACGTTCGGGAGTTTCTTCAAAAAACACGATGTCCGAAAACAAACGCATGTTCAGGCCAATTATTTCATTGGGAACATGCACCCCGTAACTGTACTTGGTCACCAGAATATGGTCACCGATCTGCAGGGTTTCTTTCATGGAACCGGAAGGAATCTTGAAAGCCTGCACGAAAAAAGTGCGGATAAACATCGCCAGCAAAAATGCCACCAGCAGGGCTTCGATGAGTTCCCGCACCTGGCCCTTCTCTGGCTTCTCCGTCTCTTCGGCAATGTCCTTGCTGGCAGTTTTATTTGACATCGGTCCTCAGCACGGCGAGAAAAGCTTCCTGCGGAATTTCGACTTTACCAATCTGCTTCATCTTTTTCTTACCGGCTTTCTGTTTTTCCAGAAGTTTACGTTTACGGGTGATGTCACCGCCGTAACATTTAGCCAGCACATTTTTGCGCAGGGCCTTGATACTTTCACGGGCAATGATTTTGCCACCGATGGCCGCCTGAATCGCCAGTTCAAACATCTGGCGGGGAACCTGCTCCTTGAGCTTTTTCGTCAGGTCCCGGCCCCGGTTGTAAGCCTTGTCCTTGTGGACGATGGTCGACAGGGCATCGACCAACTCCCCGTTGAACAGAATGTCCAACTTTACCAGATCAGCCGACCGAAAATCTATAAATTCATAATCAAACGATGCGTAACCCTTGGTGCGTGATTTCAACACGTCGTAAAAGTCGAGCACAATTTCATTGAACGGGAACTCATACTCCAGCCGCACCGTTTGTGGCGTGAGGTATTCCATTTTGGTCTGCAGTCCGCGCCGGTCAATGGCAATCTGCATCAGAGTGCCTACATATTCTTCCGGAGTGATGATGGTGCCCTTGATAAACGGCTCTTCCAGATGGTCGAGGTTGGAGATTTCACGGAGCTTGACCGGGTTGTCCAGCATCACCATATCGCCATCGGTGGTGTGGACTTTATAAATGACCGTGGGGGCGGTGGTGAGCAAGGCCAGATCAAATTCGCGTTCCAGCCGTTCGCGCACAATGTCCATGTGCAACAGTCCGAGAAATCCGCAACGGAATCCGAAACCAAGGGCCGCCGAAGTTTCCGGTTCATAGCTGAATGAGGCATCGTTGAGCTTGAGTTTCTTGAGGCCGTCGCGCAGGTTTTCAAAATCCACGCCGTCAATCGGGTACAAGCCGGAGAACACCATCGGCTTAACTTCCTTGTAACCGGGCAACGGTTGATCGGTAGGCGCGTCGGCCAGGGTCACGGTGTCGCCAATGCGGGTTTGATCGAGTTGCCTGATGCCAGCGACGACAAACCCGACTTCTCCCGGTTCCAGTTGCTGAACCACTTTGGGAGCGGGGGTGAACACCCCCACCTCTTCCACATCGTAAGACTGCCCGGTCGCCAGCATGAGAATTTTGGAACCGGTCTTGAGGATGCCTTGCTTGACCCGCACCAGAATGATCGCGCCACGGTACATGTCGTACCACGCATCGCACAACAAGGCTTTCAACGGCTTGGTCGCATCGCCCTGCGGGAACGGGATGCGTTCGACCACCGCCTGTTTAATGTCTTCGATGCCGATACCTTCTTTGGCACTGGCAAGAATCGCCTCGGACGCTTCGATCTGTAAAATATCTTCGATCTCTTCTTTCACCCGATCCGGATCGGCTGAAGGCAAATCAATTTTGTTAATGACCGGGATGATGAACAGATCGTGTTGCATGGCCAGGTTAACGTTGGCGATGGTTTGCGCCTGAATCCCCTGCGTGGCATCGATCACCAACAGCACGCCTTCACAGGCGGCAAGACTGCGCGACACCTCGTAGGTGAAGTCGACATGACCCGGTGTGTCGATCAGGTTGAAGATATAGTCTTTCTTGTCCAGTGCCTTGTAATCAATGCGGACCGTTTGCGCCTTGATGGTGATACCGCGCTCGCGCTCGATGTCCATGTTGTCGAGCAACTGGTCGCGCATCTCACGGTTGGTCACCGCCCCGCTGGACAACATCAGTTTGTCTGCCAATGTCGATTTGCCGTGGTCGATATGGGCGATGATGGAAAAGTTACGAATCTGCTTCTGGTTCATAAATGAATAAGTCCTGACTTGTAATTTCCGGCGAGTCTACCGGGGAATCTGTGGTCGCAGTCCAAACTAAGGATTCGACCTCAGGTTTTGGTGAGTTGGGGAAACGTCAAGGGGGACTGTGGCTTGACCGCAGTCAGAGGCGCGCTACCGGGTACCGGGTCTCTTTCCATTTGTTCCAATACGGTCCGCCACTCCTGATACCGGCATTTCATGGCTGAAAAATCCGGCTCGTTGTCGATATCCAGCACCGCCCCGGCATAGGGAACCACCAGGCTTTTAAAACGGGTCGCCAGCCCTTTGGATATCCATTCTTCCAGCCCCCGGCGCGGCACCCATGATTTGAAGAACCGGACCAATGGCGGGCAATTGATTTTGGAGAACAACAGGCTCAGGATAAGACCAAGGTAGTAATGATACCCTTTATACTTGTCTTTCCAAAACAATTTGAAGGCAAATGGGATCACGTTGCGGATGTTCCGCTGATAACGGTACTGATACATCTGCTGAATGTAATGCCGGTGACCGACCCTGAGGGGCTTGACCAGGTGCAGGTTGTTGATCCGGTAATTGTCTTCTTTCAGATGCAGGTAGGCCATGCGAATTCCCGGTTGATCCGCTTGCGGGTAAAACGGTTCAAGGGTGGCCTCGGGGGTGATCCCCAGTATATGGTCGTAACGATTGACATCGCTGTGGTGGATGAAATATTCGATCTCGTGCGGGGTGATCAGAGGCGCGTCACAGGGAACGATCAAAACCGCGCGGTCGCGATAAGGCCCGCTCTCTAAAGCCTGCTCATTGCGATCGCCCGGCAGGGTGGCAAGAAACGTGTGCCAGATATTCTGGTACAGATTCTCTCTTTGCTCCAGCAGGTGTACCGGTTTGGGCGTTTTTAGATCAATCCCGTCCTCGACCAGCGTTTTGTGCAGGTGCTGTTGATGACCAACCACGTACACCGCCCGTACCGAAGGCACCTGACGCAAGGATTCGATCACATGCGTGACCAGACATCGCCCTTCCAGACGCAGAAAAGCCTTGTGCTGGTTCAGGACTTTATAGCTGGACTCGCCGTCGCCCGCCAGCAGGATGGCATCAAATTGAGGTGAATTGTTCGTTGAAGCGTTCAAGGGGTTCATAGTTCAAGTGTTTAGCCTCATTATATAAAAATGGAAACGATTTGTCGCCTTACAATGCGACCCAATCAGGCGATTGTCTCTTGATCTCCCACCTGTTTTTGATTATACAGGGAGGCCCACTAGCCCACTTGCGTGGGGGCTAATGGGCGTGGCAGGTTGCCCCCCCCTTGTAAAGGGGGCAGGGGGGATTTAGAAACTTTGAAGAAATCAGGCGTTGGTTTTTGTCAACAGTTTTGGCTCATAACAGAGTTTAAAATCACCTTGGCTTCGCTTCCCTCTTTAAAAGAGGGCATATCAAAGCCTGCTTAAATTATTTTCTGGTTCACGTTAGCCGACCGCAAGGTCCGCCGAGCACTTATGACCGACTCAAACACATCGCTCAAGACCACTCCACTGCTCGATCTGCATCGGGAGCTCGGTGGCAAGATCGTGCCGTTCGCTGGTTGGAGTATGCCCATCCAGTTTGCCGGAGTGATGGAAGAGCATCGGTGCGTCCGTGAAAAAGTGGGTCTGTTCGATGTCAGTCACATGGGCGAGATCGAAGTCCGCGGACCGGGGTCGCTCAACTACCTGCAGTTTCTGGTCACCAACGATGTTTCGGGGTTGACCGATGGCAGTATCCTGTACTCGTTGATGTGCTACGAGAATGGCGGCGTGGTGGATGATCTGCTGGTGCACCGGCACTCGGCGGATCACTATTTCCTCTGCGTCAACGCTTCCAATACAGACAAAGATTTTGCATGGGCCACCCGGCAAGCAAAGGGGTTTGATGTTAAACTTGGCAACATCAGCCCACAGACTGCACAACTGGCACTGCAAGGCCCTAAAGCGATCGAGGTTTTAAAATCAATAACCGGTGAGGATATTGAATCCATCGCCTACTATCATTTTATTCAAGGCGAGGTAGACGGGGCAAATTGCATTATCGCCCGAACGGGCTATACCGGGGAAGACGGTTTCGAATTGTACCTGCCGTCCGAAAATGCCACAGCCCTGGCGCGACGCATTCTGGATGCCGGGGCCGTGCACGGTATTCAACCGATCGGGCTGGGTGCGCGCGATACCCTGCGGCTGGAAATGGGTTACCCCCTGTACGGACAGGAAATCACCGCCGACATCAATCCGCTGGAAGCGCGTTTGGGTTGGGTGGTGAAACTCAAAAAAGAAAACGACTTCACCGGGAAATCCGCATTGCAGGTGGCGAAAGCTGATGGCCTGAAGCGCAGGCTGGTCGGATTGAAAATGCTGGAACGCGGGGTTCCGCGTCCGCACTATAAAATTCTGAAAGAAGGCGCAGAGGTGGGAGAGGTCACATCAGGCACTTTTTCACCCTCGCTCAACACCGGGGTTGCCATCGGATTCGTTCCCACCGGGCAGTCAAAAACCGGTGAAACTTTTGAGATCGAAATCAGGGGGCGCGGGGTTCCGGCGGAAGTGGTGCCGTTGCCTTTCGTTCCAAGTCACGTGAAAAAATAAAGGAGGTAGTTCATGGAGGTTCCAAACGATCTTTTATACACTCGTGAACACGAATGGGTCCGCGTAAAAGATAATAAAGCGACAATCGGCATCACCGACTTCGCTCAGGATCAACTGGGCGATGTGGTCTTTGTCGAGCAACCCAAGCCCGGTACTGAACTGACGCGGGATGCCACCTTTGGCGTGGTTGAATCGGTAAAAACCGTTTCCGATTTATTCGCTCCGATCAGTGGCAAGGTGTCGGCAGTCAACACCGAGCTTGAAGCCAAACCGGAGTTGGTCAACCAGTCGCCTTATAGCGACGGCTGGATCATTGAAATGGAAATCGGCAACAGCAAGGACCTGGACGAACTCCTGACAGCGGAGGCCTACAGCGCCTTCATCAAGGAACAAGGCCAGGACTGACCCACACCTTCCGGTGAGGTAACTGGCTCAACTTTCTTGAGCTATCAACAAGGCTGGAGCGCATCGCCGAGATGTTTCACATTGGCCGACCGCAAGGTCCGGTGGGGCTAAATAGCTGACCTTGTAAGAGCAAACAAAATTTTCTGAGCGCATCGCTAAATGTTTCCAGTTGGCCGTGCGCAAGCACCCCCTTCCACGAAGGGGGAGGCGAAGCCAGGGGGATTGGACCATTCGGCTGAACAGAAAAGTTTTTTAGTCGGCCCTCACGCAAGTGAGTGACCGGGCAGGATTTTTTTTATAGCAACTTTACCCAACTAAAACACCATGCGTTATATCCCACACACTGAAAATGATATCCGCGCCATGCTCGACCGGATCGGCATTGCCGAGGTCGGCGATCTGTTCGCCAGTATCCCGGAACCCCTGCGCCTGACTGCGCCGCTGGCACTGCCGGAGGCCTTGCCGGAATCGGAAATGACTGTGGTGATGAAAGACCTTGCCCGGCAAAACATGAGTACCGACGATTGCGCATCGTTTCTCGGTGGAGGCTCGTATCGACATTTCACACCGTCGCTGGTCAATCACATGATCCTGCGCGGAGAGTTTGCCACCTGCTACACACCTTATCAGCCGGAGGTCAGCCAGGGCACCTTGCAGGCGGTTTTTGAATTCCAGACCTTCATCAGCCTGCTCACCGGCATGGGAATCGCTAATGCCTCCATGTACGACGGGGCTTCGGCTCTTGCAGAAGCGGTGTTGATGGCCCATCGCGTCGCGGGTGGTAATGAGGTAGTGATATCGGACGCGGTCAACCCTGAGTACCGGCAGGTGGTCGCCACCTACCTGCACGGGTCGGATATCAAAATCACCAGCGTCCCCTGGCAAGCCAACGGGCAGAGCGATCTAAAAGCCATGCAAAAGAAAGTGACCGATGACACCTGCGCGGTGGTCGTGCAAAGCCCCAATTTCTTCGGTGTGGTGGAGGAATATGGCGGACTCGGCGATTTTCTGAAAGACAGAAAAACACTGCTCATCGCCACCGTTGCCGAACCGACCTCGCTTGGCATCCTCAAACCACCGGGTGAGCGGGGAGCCGATATCGTCGCTGGAGAGGGGCAGGGATTTGGACTGCCCGTGTCCTATGGCGGGCCCTACGTCGGATTTTTTTCAACACACGAAAAATTACTCCGGCAAATTCCCGGACGCATCGTTGGCGAGACGGTTGACCGGGAAGGCAGGCGTGCCTTTGCCCTCACCATCAAAACCCGCGAGCAGGATATCCGGCGCGAAAAAGCCACGTCCAACATCTGCACCAATCAAGGACTGTGCGCCTTGGCGGTAACGGTCTGGTTGTCGGCGATGGGGAAAAAAGGATTGCGCGAACTGGCACTGGAAAACGTAAAGCGGTCGGATATGCTGAAAAAGAAACTGGCGGGACTAAAAAATTTCAAACTGAAATTTGACGCACCGACTTACAACGAATTTGTTCTCGAGTGCCCGGCCCCGGCGGAGGAAGTACAGGACCGACTGTTGCAGGAAGGCATCATCCCCGGCCTGCCGCTTGGGCCATACTACCCGGAGCTTGCCAACTGCCTACTCCTCTGCACCACCGAACTCGCCTCAGAAAAAGACATGGACCGGTTGGTAACGGCTCTCGCCCTCTGGGAATGATCGGGAGTAAAATGATTTTTTCTGCAACTCTCCGGAAACAACTTTATACCGCGTATTTGGCCGCCAGCTTTAAGCCTTTTCCAACCAGTGCCACAATATTTTTTAGCGTGTCGTTTTGCTCAATCGCTTTGTCCACGTCGTTCATGAGAATCTTCAGTTCATCGTCCTTCATAATAGGGCTTGTAAGCTCGGCGTTTAGAAAATCCGCGCTGAAACTAACCCGGCTAAACGGATTAGTATTGTCGGACAGTGTTTCTGCCGCCGCCAGATCAGCGACCAGCCTGTTAAAATCTTTTGCAATCTTGCTTTTCAATTCGACATCATTCATTTCAACCTCCTGAATCTATTAATTTCCCTGACAGTCAGGGGCTTTTCAGTTGCACCATAAGAGGCCTGATTTCTTCAAGCAATCGTCCCAGGTCATTCGAATCGACCTGGTCCGACTCAACAAAATTTTCGACTTTCTGGTGCAGGGTTTTTAATATTTTCAGGTTTTGGCTCTCCAGAAACCTTTGTTTGACCAGATCAGCTTCTTGATAAAGTTTTTTCTGTTGTTCCTTTCTTAGCATGTCCAGTTCAAGTACCTTTTCAGGTGTCAAAGGCGAACCGGATTCCCGTGCCATTTTTTTTATTTCATATTCAAATACCTGATCCAAATTGAGGTCCACCTGGGCTAGTAACTCCTTATGATAAGTATCAACAGACTTTTGATAATCCTGCTCTACCCTTTGAATCGCTTCTCCTTCTTTCTTGATGGCGATCAAAACCGAGTCCGGAACACTCGCACACCCCGTCGCAAAAGCCCAAATCAAGATTACGCTCACTAAAGGCCTGAAATCCATTGCGTCCTCACAGTTATATTTTTTTGGAAATATTTTTTCAATATAGGGTGGATTCAAGTTTGAAGTGCAACGGTTAGTGGTGGTTTCTTTTTGCAGAATAGTTCATGTGGTGTCTTATACCCAAGCGTTTTTCTTGGTCTGTGATTGAGTCGGTCCATGATGATTTTCAGTTGTTTGTCAGTG
>JAJDBF010000071.1 GCA_029261535.1 Nitrospinaceae bacterium
ACAGACCAAGAAAAACGCTTGGGTATAAGACACCACATGAACTATTCTGCAAAAAGAAACCACCACTAACCGTTGCACTTCAAACTTGAATCCACCTCATTTTGAATTAAGTGCTCCATGCGAATTACTTAATCCCTTTTCCCGTACACATCTACCAGTTGCAGGAGTGCGGCATCCATGCTTTTCCCCATAATCGGGAGGAGACGTTTTAACAGTTCATACCCCAGAGTATTGTCCTCCTCACATTTATTCCTGAGACATTTTCCATCCAATGCAATGGCGCGGGTCATCTCAATGGCTTGAGCATCACAATGCCAGCGGCAAGGCGGCACCAACCATGCCCAGCCCAGGATTTCTCCATCGCTGACCGTTTGCACAGTCACCGGCGGCTTGCCCGGCGGGCAAATTTCCAGAGCCACTTTTCCTTGCCGAATAATATAAAACTGATTAGCATCTTCATTGTGCTTAAAAATAAACTGACCCGCATCAAACTTGATGTTCTTCGCGCAACCCGTCACCAGATTCAAATAGGCTTCGTCAAGGTTTTCAAAAAACGGATGTTTTGTGAGAACAGATTCAAGAGTCTTCATTTTGCGCCTCACTTCCTGAAGGATTCTCTTTTTGCCTGGTGTTTGATTCGCGAATCACGCTCACCTCCCGGGTCAGATCAATACCCACCGGACACCAGGTGATGCAACGTCCACACCCTACGCAACCGGAAGAATCGAATTGATCTTGCCAGCTCGCCAATTTGTGAGTCATCCATTGTCGGTATCGCGACTTGGTTGTGTTACGAACGGCCCCGCCATGGATACTTGAAAAGTCCATCGTGAAACAAGAGTCCCATTTTTGCCAGCGTTCGGCATGGTCTCCTGTAACATCGGTGACATCTTCAACAGTGGAGCAAAAGCAGGTCGGGCAGACCATGGTGCAGTTGGCACAGGACAGGCAACGCCCGGCGATGTCATCCCAGGAAGAGTGTTCAAGGTTATCGTATAACAGTTGTTTTATATTTTTGGTTTCCATGGTCCGGCCCATTTGTTTAGCCGTGTTGGCGACAATCGCTTCTGCTCTTTCTGTTTCATCGTTTGTTGCAGGTTTTATTTTCAATTCTTTCAAGATATTTTTTCCCGCTTCGCTACCCGCCTCAATCAGAAAATAATGGTCGCCGTCTTGTAATATTTCAGTGAGAACCAGATCATGTCCTGCCTCAACCTTCGGCCCGGTTTGCATGGACACGCAAAAACAGGTATTGCCCGCCTGCCCACAATTGACTGCGATAAAAAGGGCATTCTGCCTGAGCGACTGATAATGCTGATCCGTGTGCGAACCCTCGATAAAAACCTTATCCTGAATGGCCACCGCGTGCAGTTCGCAAGAGCGTGCACCCAGAAAAGCATATTTTTTTTCATCCGCTTTTTCGGGAATGATTTCAAACCCGGAATCATTTCTATTGGCTTGCCAAAGCCGTTTTTCCGAAGGATGAAGAAATTGTTTCCAGGAATGCGGCCCAAGCGTAAAACCGAACAAAGCGTTATCCGATCTTTTTTTTAGCCTGTAGATACCGCCCTCCTGTTCATCCGTCCAGCCCATGGGCAGGTCGGCAATAGAGGACACCGTGTCATAAACAATGGCCTCATCTCTGATCGTCGGGCCCACCACAAGATAGCCTTTTCCCGCAAGGATTTTGATCAGCAGGTCCAGTCCGTTTTTATCAATAACCGAAGATTCATTCATAATAAAATTTTAGCATATTTGGAAATTTTATTACCCTGGCAAGGGGTTGCGCGTTGACAATTCCCCCCTATATATAAGAGGTTTTTTAAAAGCAAATATTCCGCCATTAAACAAGCGAACGAGGGCCCGGTGGAATGGGATTGAAGGTTACCGGCTAACAGTCAAGTCATCCCTGATTTTTTTATCTCAATCCCGTAATCTGTTTTCCTGTTAAATCCATTTTTTCCGCTTGCGGGGATTTTGGCAACCCCGGCATTCGCAGAATATCGCCGGTAAAAGGGATAAGAAATCCGGCTCCAGCGGCAATCAGTATCTCCCTGATGGTAACGCTAAAATGTTCAGGCCGACCACGTAGCTTTGGATTGTCAGATAAAGAGGCTGGAGTTTTGGCAATGCATACAGGAAGGTTCTGGTATCCAAGTTTTTCAATGGACCGCAAATCCCTTTCGGCATTTTGCGTGTATTTGATCTCGTCCGCACCATACATTTTGTTGGCAATTTTGAAAATTTTTGTTTTCACATCTTCATCCCAGTCGTAAAGCGGGCAGAACGGCGAGCTCTTTTTTTCTGCGTGGAGGATGACTTGCCGGGCAAGATCGACACCACCTTTTCCCCCGTCCTCAAAAACAGTGCTCACAGCGAATGGAACCTTGAGAATTTGTTCGCAATGTTTTTGGACAATGGCAATTTCTTCTGGATGATCACCTGCAAAACGATTGAGACATACAATGGGAGGCTCACAGAATTGCTTGATATTTTCCACGTGCCTGTCCAGATTGGGCAATCCTTTTTGCACAGATTCCGGGTCGCATCGCTCAAGGCCCTGCTTGTCCACACCGCCATGAGATTTCAAAGCCCGGCATGTGGCGACCAATACAACCGCGGCGGTATCGAGCCCTGCACTTTTACATTTGATATCAAAAAACTTTTCCGCGCCAAGGTCAAAACCAAATCCTGCTTCTGTGATCGTCCAATCGGAAAGAGCCAACGCCATTTTGGTTGCTAAAACTGAATTGCATCCGTGCGCGATATTTGCAAAAGGGCCACCATGGATAAATGCCGGAACGCCCTCTGTTGTTTGCACCAGGTTTGGCAACAAGGCATCTTTCAAAAGAGCCATCATCGCTCCGGCTGTGTTTAATGATTTTGCAGTGACGGGATTTCCATCATATGTAAAAGCCACCAATATATTTTCCAGACGGCTTTTGAGATTCTCAAAACTCTCAGCAAGGCATAAAATAGCCATGATCTCGGATGCCGCTGTGATATCAAATCCGGATTCACGGGGAATGCCCTGTTTGACTCCGCCCAGGCCGACAATAATATTGCGCAAGGCCCGATCGTTCATATCCATCACCCGTTTCCAAAGGATGCGACGAGGATCGATATCGGAGAGCCCCTTGTGATAAATCCTGTTGTCCAGCATCGCAGACAAAAGATTATGCGCAGAAGTCACCGCATGAAAGTCACCGGTAAAATGCAGGTTGATATCTTCTCTCGGCAACACCTGGCTCAACCCTCCACCGGTGGCACCGCCCTTCATACCAAGGCACGGCCCGAGAGATGGCTCGCGCAAAGCCAGGCAAACGGATTCTCCCAATTGCGACAGGGCCTGCCCCAGACCAATGGTGGTCGTGGTTTTCCCTTCCCCGGCAGAGGTGGGGGTGATGGCGGAAACCAGAATCAGTCTGCCACGCGGGGCAAATTTATCAAGCACCTCCAACCTGACTTTGGCCTTATCGGTTCCATAGAAAATCAGATCGTTTTCTGTCAGCCCCAGCTTGTTAGCAACAGTGAGTATAGGTTCCATGTGACCTGCCAAAAAATAATTTAAGAGGACCTCTGTTTATTCGATATTTTCTGTTCCGGCAACTCGCAGACCAAGGTCTACTCGTGGCCAAAAGTAATTTTCAGAGGTGCCTTTAAAAGTGAACGCGTCCCTTAAATCATAACCCGTCTTCGCCATAGATCAAAATCTATCCGAAAAATTCCCAGACAAAACCTTTACAAAGAAAAATTTAAATAGACTCCATTTTTTTTGCGCATGAACATGGAATATTTTGACCCATCAAGCTATCGATACTGAGAGAGGATAAACCGCAAAAACAGAAAGGGAGCGTGGTAAACTTAATAGTATCGAGGTGGATGACATGTATCAGATTTTGGAAAAAAATTGTTTAGCGTCGCAAGTATTCAGGTTTGTCATACTTGCACCGGACATCGCCAGAAAAGCACAACCGGGGCAATTTATTATTATTCGCCTCGATGAAACCGGCGAGCGCATTCCGTTAACTATTTCAGATTCGGACCCGGTCCGCGGGACGCTCACCTTGTTTGTTCAGGCCGTTGGAAAAACTTCTTTAGAAATGAGCCGAATGAATTCCGGTGACATGATTCTGGATGTGGTCGGACCCCTGGGAAACCCAACAGAAATTGATCGGTTCGGGACCGTTGTTATTGTGGGAGGCGGGTTTGGCATTGCCGCCATTCATCCCATCGTTCGCGCATTGACTCGAGCGGGAAATAAAACCATTTCCATATTGGGTGCTCGAAGCAAGGAATTGTTGATCCTTGAAGATGAAATGGTAACGGTTTCAACTGAAGTTCAGGTGGTTACAGACGATGGCAGTCGCGGTACAAAAGGCCGGGTCACCGACATCCTTCAGACTTTGATTGCCAAAAAAGTTTTGATCGACCGGGTGATCGCCATCGGTCCGTTGATCATGATGAAAGCGATAGCCTACCTGACCCGCCCTCACAAGATACCCACCCTGGTCAGCATGAACCCTATCATGATTGATGGCACGGGGATGTGCGGCGCCTGCCGGGTGATGGTCGGCGGGGAAATGAAATTCGCTTGCGTTGACGGACCGGAATTTGACGGTCATGCAGTTGACTTTGAGGGCCTGCTGAACCGATTGAAATCTTATATTCCAGAAGAAGCAGAAGCGAAGGAAAAATTTTTATCAGAAACCAAGGGAACTTGCCGACTTGAAAAAACATCGGGAGTCATTTGATTCCTAAAATGGGTTGATAGCAATGACTGACAACACGCGTTCTAAAAAAAACAAAGCTCCACGGACCAAGGCTCCGGAGCAATCTCCCGAGGTGAGGAGAAAAAATTTTAAAGAAGTGAGCCTGGGCTACTCCCCCGCCATGGCTCAACTGGAAGCGTCGCGTTGCATCCAATGCAAAAAGCCAAAGTGTGTGATCGGGTGCCCGGTGCGGGTGGCCATCCCGGATTTTATCAAGCAAATAGCAGATGGTAATTTCATCGAAGCGGCGCAGATAATTAAAGAGTCCAACGCGTTGCCCGCCGTTACCGGGCGGGTCTGCCCGCAGGAAGATCAATGCGAAAAACATTGTGTGATCGGCATCAAGGGCGAACCGTTGGCCATCGGCAAACTGGAAAGGTTCGTTGCCGATTACGAACGCCTCCATCGGGAAGTGAAACCTTTGCAAATTGCACCACCCACAGGAAAAAAAATCGCCCTCATAGGGGCTGGCCCGGCAGGTTTGGCGGCCGCAGGTGATCTTGCTAAATGGGGACATGAAGTTGTCATCTTCGAAGCGTTGCATAAACCCGGCGGTGTTTTATTTTACGGAATCCCGGAATTTCGCCTTCCAAAAGAAATATTGGAAGCGGAGCTGGATTACTTGAAACGGCTCGGTATCGAGATCAAAGTCAATTATGTAATCGGCAAAATAAAAACTCTGGACGAGTTGATGCATGAAGATGGATTTGACGCCATATTTATTGGCACGGGGGCGGGCCTGCCTTATTTTTTAGGCATCCCTGGAGAAAACCTGAATGGTGTGTACTCGGCAAATGAATTTTTAACCCGGATAAATTTAATGCACGCTTGGGAGTTTCCTGATTTCGACACACCCGTTCATCCTCATAAAAATTTTATCGTTATTGGTGGCGGCAACACCGCCCTGGATGCCGCACGCACCGCTCTACGGTTGCCCACAACTGAAAAAGTAACGTTGCTGTATCGGCGCACTCGGGAAGAAATGCCCGCACGGTTGGAGGAAATTGAACATGGGGAAGCGGAGGGAATCGAGTTTGAATATCTTGCCAACCCAGTAGCAATCCAAGGCTCCAACGGCTGGGTATCCGAAATCGTCTGCCAAAAAATGCAGTTGGGAGAAGCCGACAGCTCCAATCGAAGACGCCCTTACCCTGTTGAAGGTAGCGAATTTTCCATAACCGCCGATGCCGTCATCATCGCTCTCGGAAGTGGGTCCAACCCGTTACTCGCGAAAAGTGATTCCGATTTAAAAACGGATTCCCACGGTCATATCGAGTTGGCCGATCCCGACATCAATGCGACATCGCGGACCGGCGTTTTTGCAGGAGGCGATATCGTCACGGGTGCCGCAACGGTTATTTCAGCCATGGGTGCAGGCAAAAAGGCGGCCCAAGGGATACACAATTATGTGATGAGCTTGTAAAAAACATAAATTAAAAAATTGAACCCTAATGGTACGATAAATATTCTGGAGAAAATCCGATGAAAGCTTTGGCCCTTGATATCCCACGTGATCAATGGGAGGCCACAAAAGGCATGAGCCTGATGGATGTGCCCGAACCGGAGCTTGATGAATCGTGTCGACCTGCCGATTCCAATAAATGTATTATCAAACCGCTTTACACGGGATTTTGTGGCTCAGACAAAGGCATCTGGTTTCGCCACTCTTTCAAGGATATGATTTTCGATTCGCTGGACCAGGAACGACGAGACTATAGAATATGCGGGCATGAACTCCTTGGAGAAATTGTAGAGGCCGGCTCTTACGCCGAAAACCATTACGGGTATAAATCCGGCGATATCGTTTCCACCGAAAGCCATATTTTCTGCGGCCGTTGCCACCAATGCAAAATTGGCGACGCGCATGTTTGCTCCGACCACCTCATTATCGGCATTTCACTTGATGGATGTTTTGCGGAACACATCAAACTGCCTGCAAAAGAATTGTGGCTAACCGACCTCAACCAAATCCGGCCAGAGGTCGCGGCCATTCAAGAACCACTGGGAAACGCAGTCCATGCCTGTAGTCGCATAGATATTCGTGGAAAGACGGTGGCGGTATTCGGTTGCGGGACCATCGGACTTTTCACCATCCTGGTCGCAAGAGCCATGGGAGCCTCAACCATCATTGGTATTGATCCCGGAAAAGCCCATCTTGAGATGGCGGGAACACTGGGTGCAGACCACACCTTGCAAGTCCTCAGAGGTTCGGAAAAAATATCCCCTCCTGCACCAGATGTCGATATGGCTGAAACAATCCAGCAACTCTGTTTCGGCGAAGGCGTCGATGTGGCTTTTGAAATGTCGGGTAGCAACCAGGCCTTGAATACGGCGATTGCATCAACCCGTGCCGGCGGCGATATTATTTTATTCGGCCTGTCCTCGGGCGACTACACCCTGACTGATTTTCAAAATATCATCATGTACGGGAAATCCATGCACAGCGTGATTGGACGCAAGGTATTCCAGACTTGGTATATTCTCAGCAATCTACTGATGGCGCGGGGCAATTCTCTGCAAGACAAAATTTATGATGTCATTCTGAATAAGGGCAAAGATACCATTTTACCGTTCAAGGATTTTGATGAAACGCGGTTTGAAAATGCCATCACCTCACACCCTAAAATTATTTTAAAATATGCCTGATAAAACTAAAAATTTTTACACAGACATTCGTTCTGAACTGGAAGAGATCAAGGATGCCGGTCTGTTTAAAAATGAACGCGTACTCCTGTCCCCACAAGGAACGGATATTTCAACCGCCCAGGGAAAAGCCCTCAATTTTTGCGCGAATAATTATCTGGGGCTGGCCAACCACCCGGTAATTTTAGAATCTGCAAAAACGGCTCTGGAACAATATGGTTACGGCATGGCTTCGGTGCGCTTCATTTGCGGAACGCAGGATATTCATAAACAACTGGAGCAAAAGATTTCAGCGTTCCTGCAAACCGAAGACACGATTCTTTATTCCTCATGCTTCGATGCCAACTGCGGTCTGTTTGAAACCTTGCTAACACAAAAAGACGCCGTCATCAGCGACCGTCTCAACCATGCCAGCGTCATCGACGGGGTGCGCCTGTGCAAGGCCAACCGCTTCCGTTACAACCATGCTGATATGGATCATTTGGAAACTCAGTTGAAAAGAGCGGAAAAATATCGACACAAAATCATCGCAACCGATGGCGTGTTCAGCATGGAAGGCGATGTCGCACCACTGGGGAAAATTTGCGATCTTGCGGACCGATACGGCGCGCTGGTCATGGTTGATGACTCGCATGCCACCGGTTTTTTTGGTGCCACCGGTCGCGGAAGCATCGAAGACCAGCAGGTGTTGGACCGCGTCGATATCATCACTTCAACTTTCGGCAAAGCTCTTGGCGGAGCGTCAGGAGGGTTCACCACGGGTCGCAAGGAAATGATCGACCTGTTGCGTCAGCGGTCCCGCCCCTATTTATTTTCCAACAGCCTGTCGCCCGTTATTGCCGCGACTACTCTCACAGCGATTGACCTTGTTTCCAATTCCATGGATTTATTAAAAAAACTCCGGGATAACGTGCGCTATATGCGATCTGCACTATCTGAGGCGGAGTTTGAAATTTTGAAAGGCAACCACCCCATCATTCCCATAATGATTGGCGACGCTGAGGCGGCAAATACTATGGCGAACCAATTATTGAACGAGGGAATTTACGTCATCGGTTTCAGCTACCCGGTGGTGCCAAAAGGCTCGGCGCGCATCCGCATCCAGGTTTCCGCCGCGCACCACACCTCGGACCTCGACAAGGCAGTAATGGCTTTTAAAAAAATATCGAAAACTCTATGAGCAGAAATCGTCAAAACCCTTCCAGCAAAACCACCAATGAAGACTGGCCCTGTCATTCATTGGATGAGGAAGATCAGATAGCCTCTTTGCTACCTTTTGGGTTACACTAGGGCTCCGGGAATTTTGGCTCCCGGTGGCGTTGCCGCCAACCTTTCCCTTGGAAAAATTCCACCTATTCTGATAAAAAAAGAGGCCTTTGCATTGCTTTCGCCTTCCAACGGTTTTATTAGTCAGAATCTGCATAATGATCCCTGGAAAAATGCCTGTGAAGACAGGTTTTTAATATCCTGAAATCCATCTGAGAGTTTATGAAAGTCGACATTGAAACCATCGATTCCTGCAACCGCAAGCTGAAGCTGGAGATTCCTCTCCAGAATTATCAAAAAGCCCTCAAAACTTATTACAAGAAACTCGGAAACGAGGTCAACATACCCGGCTTCCGCAAGGGGAAAGTGCCACAGGCCATGCTGGAAAAGCGTTTCGGGCCTGAGGTCAAAAAAGAGGTGCTAACGCAACTGGTATCCGACAGCATTGCTGAGGCCATTGAGGAAAAGGGCCTGAAAACCATCGGGGAACCGCGCACTCTGAATATTGAAGCGGAAGAGGGGACGGATATCACCGTCACCGCCGATCTCGAAGTGGTGCCGGAGTTTGAAATTCAGGACTTCTCCAAAATTGACCTCACCTTGAAAGTCACAAAAGTAACCGATGAGGACATCGACAAGGTGGTTGAAGTTTACCGTGAGCGCAGTGCCAAATCCGTCCCGATAACCGACCGGGGAGTTGAAACAGGCGATCTGGTCAAGATCGATTTTGAAGGAAGCCAGGAGGGCAAGCCCGTGCCGGGCAGTGCGGCTGAGGATTACGTGATACAGATCGGCTCTAAAAATCTCATCGAAGGTTTCGATGAGGAGATGATGGGCGCGCAGCTAGGGGAGATACGGGAGTTCAATCTCAAACTTCCAGACGAACACCCCAATAAGATGTTGGCCGGAACCAACATGGATTTTCGCGTCACTTTAAAAGGAATTCAGATCAAGCAACCGCCTGAGATTGATGACGAATTCGCCAAAAACTCTGATCCTTCCAAAAACTATCAAAATGTTGCCGAAATGCGAGCGGGTATCCGTGAGGGATTGCAGGAATTTGAGAAAAAGCAGGCGCAGAAAAATTCACGGGTCGATCTCGCCGCTCAACTGGGTGCTTTGCACCCGATTGATATCCCCGAACGGCTGGTCAGCGAGCAGATCGGATTCATGGTCAAAAGGGAGCGCGAAAAAGAGTCGCCGGAAGGGTCAGCCGAAGCCAGTCAGGATGTTGATAACGATGAGGTGCCCATCACACCGCAGGATGAGAAAAAGCATCGCGAAGATGCCATCAAACTGTTACAGCAGGAGCTGGTGATCGGCAAATTAGCTGAAAACTGGAATCTCGATGTGACCAACCGTGAATTGGATCAGGAAATTCAAGGGTTTCTCAGCCTGATGGGCGGCGGTGATCTGGAAAAGACCAAGAGAGACTGGGCCCAATCCGGTGCGCTACTCAGGCTTCACACCCGTCTGCGCCGGGAAAAAACCCTGGATGCCCTGTTCGAGAAGATCTCCGTAAAGGAGGAAATGGTTGACAGAGAACCTGCGAAAGTTGATAATGACAATGTGTGAAACCCTTTATAAAGCTTATATTTAGGCTCCCCCCAGCCTGCCATTTCCGGCGGAATGCGGGGATTTTTTCTTAAGGCTTAAAAGCCACGAATCAAACTCTCAGGAGAGCAACAGCCTTTATGACTTCACTTCAGCAAATTCACAATCAAATCACCAGCCAGCTCGTTCCTATCGTGGTTGAACAAACCAGTCGGGGAGAGCGTTCGTACGATATATATTCGCGTCTGCTCAAGGACCGGATTATCTTCATCGGCAGTCAGGTGGAAGACCACATGGCCAACCTGATCATCGCTCAACTGTTGTTTTTGGAATCCGACGAGCCGGATCAGGACATCTACCTCTACGTCAACAGCCCCGGTGGCGTGGTGTCTTCCGGATTAGCCATTTACGACACCATGCAATACATCAAACCGGATGTTCAGACCATTTGCCTCGGCCAAGCCGCCAGTATGGGCGCGCTGTTGCTCGCGGCGGGTGCCAAAGGCAAGCGTTATGCCCTGCCCAATTCACGCATCATGATCCACCAGCCCTCCGGCGGGTTTCAGGGTCAGAGCACGGACATCCAGATCCAGGCGGAAGAAATTAAAAAATTGCGCGATGTTCTGGACAGCATCATGGCCAAACACTCCGGTCAGAAAAAGGACAAGGTCCGCAAGGACACCGAGCGCGACCACTTCATGACCGGACAGGAAGCCAAGGATTACGGCCTGATCGATAATGTTATCGTCAGCCGCGAAGAAGCACCCGGCTTGAAAAAAGATAAAGACAAAGACTAATCCATCCCCCCCCAACTCACACTGGAGGATCACATGGCGAAAAAGACCACTGCCTCGGGTAATTACCGTTGTTCCTTTTGCGGGAAAAGCCAGGAAGAGGTTAAAAAACTGATCGCCGGCCCCACCGTTTACATCTGCGACGAGTGCATTGAACTGTGCAACGAGATCATGGTGGAAGAATGGGCTCAGGAAAAAAGCCAGGACTTCAAACACCTGCTCAAACCGCAGGAAATTTTCAAGCACCTCGACCAGTACATCATCGGTCAGGATCGTTGCAAAAAAATACTGTCGGTTGCTGTCCACAACCATTTCAAACGAGTCGATTCAGCGGTTGAAATGGACGATGTCGAACTACAGAAAAGTAACGTCCTGCTGATCGGGCCTACCGGTTCCGGCAAAACCCTGATGGCGCAGACACTGGCGCGCATCATCGATGTCCCCTTCACCATAGTGGATGCGACCACCCTCACGGAAGCGGGGTATGTGGGCGAGGATGTGGAAAATATCATTCTTAAATTATTGCAGGCGGCGGATTACGATGTCGAAAAAGCTGAACGTGGCATCATCTATATAGATGAAGTCGACAAGATCAGCCGGAAGTCGGAGAATCCATCGATCACACGCGATGTTTCCGGCGAAGGTGTGCAACAGGCTCTCCTCAAAATCATCGAGGGCACCATGGCCAGTGTTCCGCCCCAGGGCGGACGCAAGCACCCGCATCAGGAGTTCCTGCAGGTCAACACCACCAATATCCTGTTCATTTGTGGCGGCGCGTTTGTCGGGCTCGACAAAATCATTCGAAACCGTATTGGAAAAAAAACCATGGGCTTCGGTCAGGAACTGGTGTCCACCGACAACCGCGACTCGTCTGAGATTTTTGCGAAGGTGCAACCTGAGGACCTGCTCAAGTACGGCTTGATTCCAGAATTCGTTGGTCGCCTTTCAGTGATGGCGACTCTCAGTGAACTTGATGTGGATGCCCTGATTCAGGTGCTGACAGAACCAAAAAATGCCCTGACCAAACAATATGGCAAACTGTTCGAGTTTGAAAATGTGAAATTGAAATTTACCGATGGAGCCGTTAGGGCGGTGGCCGACAAAGCCTTCACCCGCAAAACCGGCGCGCGCGGATTGCGTTCCATCCTCGAGGACATCATGCTCGACATCATGTTTGATCTGCCATCGCGTGACGATGTCGAAGAAGTGGTGATCTCGGAAGAGGTCATCAATAAACACGAACAACCGCTGGTGGTATACACCAACCAGAAACAGGCCAGTTAATTATGTCGGAAGCTGAAAGTCAGAAAGTAAAACTCCCGATGGTTCCCCTGCGGGACATCGTGGTGTTCCCCTTCATGGTCATTCCTCTTTTCGTGGGGCGTGACAAATCCGTCAAGTCTCTTGAAGAATCCATGGAAGAGAATAAAAATATTTTTCTGGCGACCCAGAGAAATGCCGGGCATAACGATCCGTCGCCTACTGATATTTACGAGACAGGGACGATCGCCAACATCCTGCAAGTTCTGAAGCTCACCGATGGAACCATGAAAGTTCTGGTCGAAGGGGTGCAGAGGGCGCGTATCAACAATTTCACTGAAAGAAGTGAGTATGTTGAAGTGGAAGTGACCCGCATTGATGAAAACATCAAGGTCACAGCGGATGTCAAGGCACTCATGCGCAGTATCGAAACTACGTTTGAACAGTATGTAAAGCTCAACCAGAAGATTCCGCTGGAGGCGGTATCGGCTGTGGTCAACATCAAGGAACCGCATCAGTTTGCAGACACCATCGCATCCTATCTGACCTTCGGCACGCAGGACAAGCAGGACCTGCTGGAAACCTACAACCCGGCCGACCGCCTGGATAAAATTCTCAACTCGCTCAAGTCGGAGATGGACATCCTGAAAATTGAAAAGCGCGTGCATGGTCGGGTACGCAAACAGATGGAACGGTCGCAACGCGAGTTCTATCTCAACGAGCAGTTGAAAGCGATCCAGAAAGAACTCGGCAAGCGCGACGAATTCAAAAGCGATATTGATGAGTTGATGGCCAAAATCAAGAAAGCCAAGATGCCCAAGGATGTTCACGAAAAAACCATGAAGGAAATGCGTCGGCTGGAAGGCATGCAGCCGATGTCCGCCGAAGCAACGGTGGTGCGGAATTATATCGACTGGCTGGTCGATGTGCCCTGGAAGAAAGTCAAATCCAGCAAAATTATTCTGGCCGAAGCGTTGAAGGTTCTCGATGAAGATCATTACGGGTTGGAAAAGGTCAAGGAACGCATCATCGAACACCTGGCAGTGATGAAGCTGGTCAAGAAGATGAAAGGCCCAATCCTGTGTCTGGTGGGCCCTCCGGGAGTTGGCAAAACGTCGCTGGGCAAATCCATCGCCCGCGCTACCGGTCGGCCCTTTGTCCGCGTCTCCCTCGGCGGTGTGCGTGACGAAGCTGAAATACGAGGACACCGGCGCACGTATATCGGGGCTCTTCCCGGAAAAATTATTCAGGGGATGAAAAAAGCCGAAGCATTGAACCCGGTTTTTCTTTTAGATGAAGTCGACAAAATGAGCATGGACTTCAGGGGCGATCCGTCGGCGGCTCTTTTGGAAGTTCTCGATCCTGAACAAAACTGTAATTTCAACGATCACTTTCTGGAAATAGATTACGATTTGTCGCAGGTGTTGTTTGTCTGTACCGCCAATGTGCTGGAGGCGATACCGCAACCGCTCAAGGATCGCATGGAAGTCATCCGCCTGCCCGGCTACACGGAACCTGAAAAACTGGCCATTGCTGAAAAGTTCCTCGTCCCCAAGAAAATTGCAGACCACGGGCTGACTAAAAAAAATCTATCACTGAGCTCGAAAACTCTTAAGGATATCATCCGTAACTACACACGCGAATCCGGCGTCAGAAATCTGGAGCGGGAAATTGGAACCCTGTGTCGCAAGGTTGCCATGCAGGTGGTCGAGAAGGGCAAAAAAACAGTCGTCGATATCAAGCCCAAGCAGTTGACTAAATTACTGGGTGTCGCCAAATTCTCCCCTGACCTCGAACGGGAAGATCCTGAAGTGGGGGTGGTGACCGGTCTTGCGTGGACTGAGTTTGGCGGGGAACTACTTTCCATTGAGGTGGTGCTGACTCCCGGCAAGGGCCAACTGGTACTCACCGGTAAGCTTGGCGATGTCATGAAAGAGTCGGCGCAAGCCGCCCTGAGCTATGTCCGCAAACGTTACGCCCAGTTCAAACTGACCAAGAATTTTTACCAGAAGATCGACATCCACATCCACATTCCGGAAGGGGCCATTCCGAAAGACGGGCCGTCCGCCGGGATCACCATGGCGGTGGCCCTGATCTCTGCCTTGACCAACAACCCCGCCCGCAACGATCTCACCATGACGGGCGAGGTGACGCTCACCGGGCGCGTGCTGGCGATCGGAGGACTCAAGGAAAAAGCTCTGGCGGCAAACCGGATCGGCATCAAGGATGTGATCATCCCTGCTGAAAACGAAAAGGACTTGCCGGAAATTCCGGAAACCATCCGCAAGCAAATCACGTTTCATCCGGTAAAAAATATGGATGAAGTCATTGCCCTGTCGTTTACTCGTGGCTTCAAAAATCCAAAAAAGAAAACCCCTCCAAAAAAATCCGGCCCCTCGTCAAAATCTTCGGGTCGTCGCCCTGCCGTCTCGCAATTGAACTAAGGGCCATCTGTTTTCAATTGCCACGTTCCGCACCGGAAAGGCGTGAAAGAATGCCTTTCCGGTATTTCAAAAGAAATGCATGATCGCCTTTATTTGCTCTTTTATTTTTTTGATTTTCTCGTAACTGAATAGTCCCGGTTGTTCTATAATTTAACAGAACTCTCTGATGGCATGGCAGGTCGCTTGGCACGAGCGTGTCACTCATATCGCCAAAAAATTTATCACGAACTTCCCTGAAATCGCCGGGGAACTGTTGAGGCATTATTAAAGATGAGTTTGGAATTTGCTGTATTTGATGCCGAGACCACCGGGTTTTTTCCGGAGAAAAGTGATCGTCTGGTCGAAGTCGCCATCCTGCGCCTCGACACCCGCGGGAAAATTCTGCGAACTTTTCATTCACTCATCAATCCCGATCGGCCCCTGCCACCCTCGCGCAGTCGGAAGTGGACCGATGCTGATTTTGAGCAGGCTCCCACATTTCAGAATATCGCAGGGGATGTGATCGACTTTCTTGCTGGTGCCGTGCTCGTCAGTCACAACGTGGTGTTCGACCTGCTGTTCGTCAAGGAAGAGTTCAAACGCCTCGAGCACACCCTGCCGGTGCTGTCTTCAATCTGCACACTCGAATTGGCCCGGCGTCTGGTTCCCGAACCCAAGAGCCGCAGACTGCCGGATGTCTGCCACGAGCTGGGTTTGACTTATGGTGGTGCCCGCAGTGCGCTGGAGGAAGCTAAAGCCACGCGCCTGGTTTTTCTCCAGGCACTCAAACAACTCAAAATACAATCGGTCAAAGACCTCGGCATCACCAGCCAGCCACCGGGAAAAGACCTGTGGCCTGAAATCACCCCCATGGGTAAATCGTTCCTGCCCACAGCTCAGGTGGACGACACTCCGGCACCAGCCCCGGCTTCCACTCCGGACAGCATGCAAAATCTGGTGGAGCGGGCAAAGGGTAAACATCAGGACAGTGTGAATCTGGATCAATATTTAATTTTACTCGACCAAATTTTGGAAGACCGCATCATCACCGATGATGAGTCTGCGGCCATGACCAAACTGGCCCAGGAGCTCAACCTATTCAGTAGAGAAATTGAGCGGGCGCATAAAGCTTATATGAAAGAGTTGTTTCTCGCCGCCTGGCGCGATGGGAAAATCACCGCTGGAGAAAAACAGGACCTGGAACTGGTGAGAAAACTGCTGTCCATTTCTTTCCCGGATTACGCCGAATTGATGCAGACCGCAAAAAAGGAGGCAGAGTCGTCACCCGAACCGGCCGACTTTATTATCTCGCGGGAAAAAATCCAGGGGATGTCGGTCTGCTTTGCCGGTCCGCCGCTGTGCAAGGTGCGGGGCATGGTGCCGTCCGAGTTGTTTGCACAATCGATAGCGGCGGAAAACGGAATGACGGTTTTCACCCAACTGAGTTCGGAGCTTGATTTTCTGGTGGTCCCGGACCGGGAAAACAGTACGGAAGATTTAGAGGAAGCGCAGGAAATGGGAATCAGGATTCTGGCTGAACCGGTCTTCTGGCGAATGATCGGTATCGATATTCAGTGATTGAATAGTACCTAACCTGTAGTGCCCAGTATTTTCCTCTGCCCGCCCACTCACCTCATCTGAAATTTTCACAGGGATATTAAAAAAACGATCCTACTTTTTGCCGTCGGGGTCCGCATCATAAAAATCTTGCAGGCATTGATTCAACTGATTCTTGCTCAGCACCCCATCCTCCACCAGAATTTCGCCGAGCAAAAAATTGGACTCGGATTGGGAAGCGACCAGGCCATCGACCTGTTCCATCGTCAGGATTTCCAGCTCCAGCGCGATCAGGCCAAAACTTTTTTCTTTTGATTCAGGTTTTCTTTGCTCGGTGAGAATTTTAAACAGATCTTTTTTGTTGATCAGACCAGATTTCAGGGCGATTTGACCGAGCGGACTGTTTTGCTGGCGCTGTTGATCCAGAGCGATCACCAGGGTTTCTTCGTCCACCAGACCTTTTCCAACTAAATATTCGCCAAACAGCATGGAACCGTGTCCCATTTCATCCCCCACCCAGGTAACAAAAGATAACAGGCATTATACTTCAAAATATTGAAAATCAAGCCCCTTTTGGAATTATCAGGCAAAAAAAAACCACAGCCCATCAGGCTGTGGAGGGATCGACTCAAAAGAGCTTATCAGTTGATCCAGTCTTCGATATAGAATTTGAGTCCCAATTCAAAATTGTGGATGTCTACGGGACTGAAAGTAATTGCATTAAAATCAGGGTCGATCAAGGTCACGAAACGATAGCCCACAACAATGTCCATATCATCGGCCACTTCAAGATTAACCCCCACCCTAGCTTGCAAAGCGGCCGTGACGGTAAATTGTTCTTGAAGTGCAATTGCAATACTGTTTACGGAGTTAATAGTCAACTCATGCAGGGAGGCCCCCACACCCAACTCTAAATAAGGCGTGATAAAGGAATCGGAACGAAAGTCATATCCACCATTAATGAAAAAGGTTTCGATATTCCATTCGCCCACTACCGGCTGGGGATTGCCAGTAACTGCGGCATCCGCCAGATCAAATGCCTTGTGCGCCAGTTCCACTTCATAGTGCCAGTTGGAATCATACAGCCAGCCAACAGCACCGGTGACCCCCCAACCCACCTCAGAATCCAGTGATGCATTAGGAAATGTGAGTACCGTTGCCGCCCTGGGAAAACTAACTTTGGTCCTGGCATCCGGAGCATCAGCGGAGACCATCTGGGTGGACAGGCTGAAATAGGGCTGGCCTGAACTACCATAGTCCCCGGCCTGAACCTGCACAACAAAGCACAAGGAAAATGCCAATCCCATGGCAATAACTTTTGAAAACCCTGATAACTTTTTGAGGTAATTTTTCATAATTTTTATTATCGTTTACCGGCGACGCGGACCTTTGCGTTTAAACCGTTTGCCATATTTTGGATTGGAGGGGTCTCGCACCGCGATAAGATTCCCCTTTTGGTCGAACTCCGCAGTGACGATTGCAGACTTTTCCTTGAGATACTTTCGCATCAATTTGGCCTGCATCTTGGGATCCTTGAATTTCCAGAGACCTTCGCTAACGCCTTCCATGATGAGGCTGTAAGTTGCTCTTTCAATCGCTTCCAGCACTGCCATTTGCGGTGGTTCGTTGGTGGTGAAACCCGCTTCCACTTCCAGCAGTTCCTGGAAACCGACAAACTTGAAAACGCCGGCATCCATTCCCATGGAAAAAATGGTTTTGTTGGTGGTCACTGATTTCAGAACCAGACCTTTTTTAACCGAGATCGCACGCAGGTAAATGGTGACCATGTCGCGCTGGTATTTAGTGTTGGCTCCAATCCCGAGATAACGGGCACCCAGACCGCCAGTGATCAGGTTGCTCTCGTAAGCAATGATTCCGCCCTCAAGCATGATGGGAGCAAACAGCAAAGGTGGTAGCTGTTGAACTCGGCTACCTTTCTTTTTCGCGTCGTATTCTTTTCGGGTCTGCCGGATGATCTTGCGCTCGTTGAGCAGATTCGGCAGAGACTCGCGTTCCAGCACGGTGAACCACTTGCCATCGCCCGCATCCTGCAGGGACTTAATCAGCATGGAGGTCGCACCCTGGGTGACCGCGGTGGACCAACCGGTGGTGCCGGTGCCCGGCTTGTACTGACCGGTCTGATCGCGGAATTTGTAGACAACGACAATGATTGGCGAGACAGGTTCCGGCAGGGCTCTCAACTCAAGATGAGACTGGGTTTTGTACCCAAGCTGGGCCTTGGCAGATTTGACCGGCTGGATTTTATGACTGCAACCGCCAAAAAACAGGAGGATGGCCAAGCAGAGAAATATGAATTTAAAACGATGGTTTTGGTTCACCAGAAAATTCCAGAAAAATTTTAAGATGTAGGTACTCTAGTTAAGATTGGGCACCCGAATAACGGAAATTTCACCTGTCGCATTATTTGTAATTGTCACAATAAGTTCATTACCAGCTTCTTCAACAACAATTGTATTGACTCCGGTAACAAAAGTCCCCACTTCAAAACTTCCGTCATCATTGACAATATTATTTGTGATAGACCTCGATAATCGACTGAGGATCGCCCGATCCAACCGCTCCGCAAAATCCGCCGCTGAATTTCGAGATTCCCGAGGCGGTGCCTCGAATCCGTTCTGGGCTCCAGCGTTACTCAACAGAGGTGTGGCGTTAAACGGGTTCCCACCAAAGTTTGGGTTGACCGGTGCGTAGGCCATTTCCCCGGCCCACACCTGGGAACCGAGAAAACCCACTGCCAGCATTGCCCCAATGGCCTGTAGTATTTTTTTCTTCATATTTGTGTCTCCCGTTTTTCACAACGGATTGAACTTTACGTTATTTATGGTGCGCCTTCAAGTTGCTTTCGGACCAGTAATCGCCTGACCAGAATCATGCGGGTCCTCTTCACTGCATTACTGGCGGCAATTTCAATGGCATCGGTGCGCGGGTTCAGCCTCTGAAAAAAAACCTGCGTCTCGTTTATTAATACCTTGATGGAACTGCCACGACCCAGATCCGGCTGTTCAGCTACATGGATCGTGTATTGCAATCCTGGGACCGAATTCCAGTTGATATTAAAAAAATCGTAGAAATCGTGCCCCGCCTTGGTCTTGGTTTCATCCAGCACCAGGCCGGTGATTTCAAGCCCCTCATCGCCTGCCATCTGAGCCTGCGCCAGCGGTGCTATCAAAAGTACCAGCACACAGGCAACAGTGAGTAGCGGTCGAAACATTGCGGACTTTTTCTTCTTACCCATCCACACAACCCGACTCAACAAGGTTTGAAAACATTGGCTGTTTGCCACTACGACCATCAAGCAGTGGGGACTATGATATTTTCAATCGCCCCTGCTGTCAACATTAAAAATCGCAAAACCCTTGATATTTCTTAACCAACCAGCATTTACGGACAAAAAAAAACAGGCCGGACAGGAACTTCCCATCGGCCTGTTTACCACTAAAAACCTATTTTAGCTCCGCCCCGTTTCCCAATCCATTGACGTGTGTGGGTGTGCGGCTTCGGGCCCGGATTTCATCCTCCTGTAAGGAGGTGAAGGGAACCAGGCTTATTCCTCACGCTGAAACGTCTGCAAAGCCCGCTGGTTGATCCGGGTTGTGTTGAATTCCCCGTTTTGAACTGCCGTGGCAAAATTCTGAACATCAGAAAACAGCCCACCCTGCGGCCCGCTCTGGTGCCCATCCTGCGACAGACCACAGCAATCAACAGACTGGTTGATCTCGATCAAATTGCCCGCGCCACCCGTTTGCGCGGCGACAGCGACATCTTCATTCTTCCACTGGTTGATCAAAACCGTGTTGGGATCATCACTGGTACCGGTCCCCGTCTGATCGACCTCCGCGTTGTTACCCACAAACTGGTTCACGGTCGATTGGTTCCAGGCACCGCGCTGAGTCACATCCGCTGTGTTTCCCTCAGAGAATGAACTGTCAAGATTATTAGTGGTCGGGTCCTGATTGACCGTTGAAGTATTGTGGTTGCCACCCTGATCCACCATCGCTGTGTTGCCTGTTTCCTGCATGATGGTGGAGACGTTATGCTGGCCCGTCTGCTTGACGGTGGACTTGTTGCTGAAATCCACCTGCGTGATGGTCGATGTCAGATGATCGCCCGTCTGGGTGACTTTACCATCCTGGTTGTCACCAGTCTGAGTAATAGTCGATACATTGTGATCGCCCGTTGATTCAGATTCCGCGACATTATCTGCGAAAACCGGGGTGGAACAGAATCCGATTAATGCCAAGCCCATTAGCGCAATAGAAAATGATTGCCTCATAGCAACCTCCTTTGAGTATTTATCCGGCCCGATGCCATAACACTTTGCCGGGCACAACCACCGCCCCAGAGTCCAGTAAATCTTTTTATCGGATCAACCCCGGCCTCTGGAGAAAACTCCAGAGACCGGTGTCAAATGGCCTTGAAAGCCTGGCCTATCATGCGACACAACCTGGGGGAGGTGCAACAACATGATATCTTTAAAACCTTCACTGCGGACGGCGACACTTTTCAGGACTGCATAAAACTTTGCCAAGCCGTTCGCGCTTTTAAAAAAGACCTGATACTGCAACTCTAGTTTGGTTGCGGACCAGGACCAGGACCAATTGGAGGATTGTCCCGCAACTGGGTGATGGTCGTGGTGTTGTTATCACCCGCCTGAACTGCATGAGCAAAGTTGTCGGTACCGGTTGGGAACGAACTCGAACAACATTGCTCCTGCTCAATCACGATACTGTTACCCGCACCGATCAACTGAGTCGCCGTCGCAACGTCCCCATCGTTGAACTGGGTGATGTCGACCGTGTTCGGGTCAACCGCTGTGCCCATACCACTTTGATCAACAGATGCGGAGTTGAAGTCATCCTGAACGACGTTGGAGATATTCCATTCACCCGACTGATTGACGTTCGCCGCATTGCCCGTAGAAAAACCGTTCGGGGTGCTACCGTCCTGCAGAATGGTGGATGAATTGGAAACCCCGGACTGGTTGACAACTGCTGAGTTGTTGTCCTCTTGACGCACAGTGGATTCGTTGAAGAATCCGCTCTGATCAACGTTCGCGCTGTTGCCCGGTCCAAATTGATCAACCGTAGACAAGTTGTTCGTTCCACTCTGGCTGACACTGGCCAGGTTATTGTCACCGCTCTGATCCACCTGAGAATTATTCAGGTCGCCAGACTGGTCAACATCGGCTGTGTTATCGTCACCAGACTGCTGAACATCCGAGCCGTTGAAATCAAACCCGACAAAGCCGATCTGATCTACAGTGGCCGAGTTGCCATTACCGGTCTGATTGACATTGGAGTTATTGAAGTCGTCTTGCCGGACGATCGCAGAGTTATCATTACCCGATTGATCGATGATCGAGACGTTGGCAAAGTTGGCTGGTGGATCCGGATTACCGACCTGACCTACAAAAGCGGTATTACCGTCACCGCTCTGGTCGACAGACGAACTGTTGGAAATGTCCTGCAGAACGGTTGCCGCGTTACTATCCCCCGACTGATCAATGGTCGAAACGTCGGTAGCAAACTGCAACACATCAGCGGTATTCCCACCTGTCACATTGCCGCTCTGGGTGACAATCGAAACACTGCTGTCACTCAACTGCTGTACCGTTGCGGTATTGTCCAGCACCGACTGATCAATCTCAGAGTTATTGCTATCCCCATTCTGAGTGACATCAGCCGTCTGGCCATCACCGCTCTGGTCGATTGTTGATGTATTGCCTATGCCCGTGGTGGTCGATGTGGCGTTATTGGCGGCTAATGCAGGGCCGCTCATAAACGCCAAGGCTACCAGCACTGCCAGGGCTTTCAAGGCTTTCCTAGACATGATTCTATTCTCCTGATTCAAACTTGCTATTTATTAACCGGCCCCCGGGGCCCAAAGGCCCCGGAGAAACGGATTTAAACCACCCTTAGTTCTGTGTAATGTTGGTCGTGTTGAACGAGCCGGTCTGAATTGCAGTCGCGTTGTTGACCGGACCGTTCCCACCGAAGGCCAGCTGATCCTGGTTGATGGTGATAGCATTGCCTTCACCACCATGCTGTTCGGCAGATGCTGTATCGCCATCATCCCACTGAGTGATGACAACGGTGTTCGGGTCTAAGGCTGTACCAGCACCGGTCTGGACTACGGTCGCGTCGTTGAAATCATCCTGAGACACGGTCGCCACGTTCCAGACACCACTCTGATTGATGGAAGCAGTGTTGTCGATTGAGATGCCGTTCGGAGTTACCCCACCGTCCTGGTTGAGGGTCGCCACGTTGTCGTCACCCGTTTGAGTGATGGTGCCGTCATTGTCACGGGCTCCAAAAGGACCTTCCTGATTAACGTCTGAACTGTTGCGATCACCAGACTGGCTAACGGTAACCGTGTTGCGCAAATCCTGATCAACAACAGAAACATTGTCGGTACCGGACTGGTCAACGTCCGCTGAGTTGTCATCACCAAACTGATTCACAGTAGAATCGTTGTTATGACCGCTCTGAGCAACCGTTGCGTCGTTCAGGTCGCCAGACTGCTCAACCAGAGAGTTGTTCTCGTCACCGTTCTGTGTAACATCTGCCAAGTTGTCATTACCAGACTGCTGAACGTCAGACACATTGTCATCAAAACCGGAGAAACCGGTCTGATCAACATTGGCAGTATTGCCGCTACCGCTCTGGTTCACATTAGACTGGTTACGATCATCCTGATCAACCGTCGCCATGTTGCCATCACCAGACTGGTCAATCGTGGAAATGTTATCGATGTTCGTGCCAATCGCGTTGCCGGACTGGTTCACATCGGCAACATTGCTGTCACCACTCTGATCAACAGTAGACAGGTTGTTGTTGTCCTGGTCAACGTTGGCCGTGTTCAAGTCACCGGACTGATCAACATCCGAGGCGTTGTCATCCATGATCTGGTTAACCGTTGCGTTATTGTCCATACCGCTCTGGTCGGAGATAGACAGGTTGTCATCACCGTCCTGATCGATGGTTGCCGTGTTGTTCAGGTTGGACTGATCAACATCAGAAGTGTTGTCGTCACCATTCTGGGTAACATCAGCAGTTTGACCGTCACCGCTCTGGTCGATGGTCGAAAGGTTGCCTGTGCCCGTGGTGGTCGATGTAGCATTGTTAGCCGCCATTGCCGTTCCATTCAGGAACGCCAGCAATGAGAGAATAGCCAGTGCTTTCAAGGTTTTCTTAGCCATTTTTTTATTTCCTTTAAATAGATTTTTTTAAAAATTCAACTTTGAATAAAAATTCAAAATCACTAAATATTGGATCAACACCCGATGCTTCCCCGGAACCTCACGCTCCGGGGAAACAGGTGCTTTTAACAGAAACTACGGAAGCTGCGTGATGGCCGTCGTGTTGAACGTGCCGGTCTGAATCGCAGTTGCAAAATTGTCCGCTCCAAAAGGAGCTACATTTGAATTACAACAAGCTTCCTGATTGATGGTGATGGCATTGCCTTCGCCGCCATGTTGCTCGGCCTCGGCAAAATCAGCATCGTTGTGCTGGGTGATGTCAACCGTGTTCGGGTTGGCACCAGTTCCCATACCGGTCTGCAGGACAGTTGCAGTATTGAAGTCGTCCTGCGCCACGGTTGAAACATTCCAGTCACCAGACTGCTCAACATCTGCTGAGTTATCCAGAGACAGACCGTTAGCCAGACCGTTCTGGTTTACAGTTGAAACGTTGTCGTTACCAGACTGAAGAACCGTCGCATCATTGGAATCAGATTCAAACAGCGGGGAATGCTGATTCACATTAGACAGGTTGCGGTCGCCAGACTGAGTGACATCCGCAGTGTTGGAATCGCCCTGATTAACATTGGAAACGTTGTCGGTACCAGACTGACGAACGAAAGCATCATTACCAAACCGCTGGATGATGTTGGACTCGTTGCGGTTACCGTTCTGGGTCACGTCAGCGATGTTGCCATCACCAATTTGCAGAATGTTCGACGTATTGGTGTCGGTTCCAACAAAACCAGTCTGATCAACCATCGCCAGATTCAGGTCGCCCTGCTGTTCAATGGTGGATTCGTTGTTGTCGTCCTGATTGACGACAGCAGTGTTCAAGTCACCGGACTGAAGAATATCAGACTCGTTACCAACATTGGAGCCAACTACATTACCGATCTGATTTACATCAGCCGTGTTGTCATCACCGGACTGAACAACCGTGGACTGATTGCCACGGTCCTGATCAACAGTCGCCAGGTTGTCATCACCAGACTGAAACACTTCAGAGAAGTCCAGGTTATTGACCTGATTGACAATCGCTTCGTTGCCATCACCACTCTGATCAACGGTAGAGGTGTTGTTGGTGGTCGTCTGGGTCACTTCAGCGATGTTGTCATCACCGGACTGATCAACATCAGAATCGTGATCCGCGCCAGACTGATCAACATAAGCTTGGTTGCCGTCACCGGACTGGTCAACATCAGAATCCTGATCAGAACCGACCTGATCAACATCAGCGTAGTTTTCATCACCACTCTGATCGACAGAAGACAGATTGTCATTGTCTTCCTGCGTTACTTCCGCCAGATTGCTGTTACCACTCTGATCAACCGTAGAGGTCTGACCATCACCGGACTGGGTGACATCAGCCTGGTTAAAATCACCAGACTGATCAACATCAGAATCCTGGTTGGTGTCATCCTGATCGACATTTGCCGTATTGCCTTCTCCGGACTGGTCCGCAGTGGACAGATTGTCGTCACCGTCCTGATCGATGGTCGCGGTGTTGTTCAGGTTGGACTGATCAACATCAGAGGTGTTGTCGTCACCGTTCTGGGTGACATCAGCAGTCTGACCGTCACCCGTCTGGGCGATGTCCGAGATATTATTCAGACCTGTGGTCGTGGAAGTGGCATTGTTAGCGGCAAATGCAGTGCCGCTCATAAACGCCAAAACCACCAGTACCGACAGGGCTTTGAGAGTTTTCTTAACCATTTTGATTTCTCCAGATTCAAAAACTTGTTATGAATTAACTGACTCCCCGGAGCCAACAGGCACCGGGGAATCAAATTTAAACAACTATTGCTGTGTAATGTTGGTCGTGTTGAACGAACCGGTCTGGATCGCCGTTGCATTGTTAATGTTGGTTCCCGTAGCAAGGCCACCACCAGGCACAAAGTCCTGATCGATAGTGATCACGTTGCCTTCACCACCATGCTGCTCAGCATTGGCCAGGTCGTCATCGTTGTGCTGGTTGATGTCAACGGTGTTCGGGTCTAATGCTGTACCAAGACCGGTCTGCAGAACGTTGGCCATGTTGTCATCGTCCTGGCTAACCGTGGCCACATTGTAGTCACCACTCTGATCGATGTTAGCAGTGTTATCAAACGAGTTTAGATTGAAAATTGCTCCATGGTTCTGGTTAACAGTGGCCGTATTCCAGTCACCACTCTGATCGATATCAGCAACGTTACCTTTTGAACCACCAAAGCCGGTAGGATCATCCTGATTAACAGTCGCCGTATTGTCGTCACCATCCTGGGTTACGGTAGCATCGTTGCCACCGGAGCCAGCGAAAGAAGCGGCCTGATCATTCTGGTTGATGTCCGAGACATTGCGGTCACCGGTCTGATCAACAGTCGCGCTGTTGTCATTGTCCTGGTCAACAGTAGAAATGTTGTCGGTACCAGACTGACTAACGTCCGCTGAGTTATCATCGTTAAACTGATTCACAACAGAGTTGTTGTTGGTACCGCTCTGAGCAACGGTTGCGTCGTTCAGGTCGCCTTCCTGATTTACCAGAGAATTATTCTGGTCACCGTTCTGGGTAACATCCGCCATGTTGTCATCACCGGACTGCTGAACGTCAGACACATTGTCATCAAAACCGGAGAAACCGGTCTGATCAACATTGGCAGTATTGCCGCTACCGCTCTGGTTAACATTGGACTGGTTGCGATCGTCCTGACTAACCGTCGCCATGTTGTCGTCACCAGACTGATCGATATTGGAAATGTTGTCGATGTTCGTGGCAATCGCGTTGCCGGACTGGTTCACATCAGCACTATTGCGGTCACCACTCTGATCAACAGTAGACTGATTGTTGTTGTCCTGGTCAACGTTAGCTATGTTGTCATCACCGGACTGATCAACATCCGAGGCGTTGTCGTCCATGATCTGGTTAACCGTTGCATCATTGCCCACACCGCTCTGGTCGGAGACAGACAGATTGTCATCACCGTCCTGATCGATGGTTGCCGTGTTGTTCAGGTTGGACTGATCAACATCAGAAGTGTTGTCGTCACCATTCTGGGTAACATCAGCCGTTTGACCGTCGCCGCTCTGGTCGATGGTCGAAAGGTTGCCTGTGCCCGTGGTGGTCGATGTAGCATTGTTAGCCGCCATTGCCGTTCCATTCAGGAACGCCAGCAATGAGAGGATCGCAATCGCCTTCAAAGTTTTCTTAGCCATTTTGATTTCTCCTAAAGAGTGTTGTGATTAAAAAACCTTAAAAAAACTAAAACGAGATCCAGCCCGTCAATCCTTACTGCCGGACTGGGTAATGATCATGTTTGTTCCGCGACCGGACTGCGTCACGGTGCGGGAGTGCCCGTCACCCGATTGCGTGTGGGCAATGACATTGTCCTCACCCTCTTGAATCGAGAGCGCGAGGTTTTCCCTGCCATTCTGCTTTTGAACTACTGAATTGCTTTTTCCGGCCTGGTCGACGAGAGCGACGTTGTCATCGCCCTCCTGCTCCTGGACAACGCTGTTGTTTTCGCCGTCCTGCCGGATGATGGCGACATGTGAGTCGCCCGTTTTTTTATCGTCGGCCTTTTGGGCCTTGCTTTTCTTTTGAACGATGGTCGCCTTGTTATTGTTCCCACTTTGCGTGACTTCCGCCACGCCGCCACCGCTCTGCTTCACCACCACGCTGTTACCAGCATCGGCGGCGGAATGAGCCAGCGTTAAAACAGCGGCTGTGGCCAGCGTGAGATTCCGTAAGTGTTTCATCGTCAGTTACTCCTTAGCCTACTGCTGATGAATGAAAAAGGTCTGGTTGCCCGTCTGCGTTATAGCAATCGATTTGGGCGAACCTTCCTGAATGATTTCTGCATTATTGTTGTTTCCGTTCTGCGTGATCGCGGCATTATGTCCGCTACCTGTCTGTAGAATGGATGCCAGATTGTTGAATCCGTTTTGAATGATGCTGGCGATGTTGCCAATGCCAATTTGCTCAATCAGACCTTCATTGCGAAATCCGTCCTGCGCAATACTGGCGATGTTGTCACTGCCGGTCTGGGAGATAATAGCCTCATTGAATGTCCCCATCTGATCGATGGTGGCACTGTTATTGGAACCGTCCTGCATGATGTCAGCGGTGTTGCGGACACCGAAGGTATCGATCAAAGCAAAGTTGTCTCCCAAACCATCCTGCAAAACGGTCGCTGTATTCATCGAGCCATCCTGATTGACCGTGGCTTCATTGTCGTCTGAGAGTTGAGTGATAAATATGTCGTTCTGGAAGTTGACCTGATCGATGTTGGCGATGTTGTCGTTGCCCGTTTGAATCACTGTGGCCGCGTTGCGACTGCCGGAGGCCTGACTTGCATTGATCCGGTTGTTGTCTCCGGTCTGGGTTGCATCGACAGAAAAATTATCACCCACCTGGGAAATCGAGGCAAAGTTGGAGAGCCCGGTCTGCTCAAGATTAACTTCGTTCAACATGCCATCCTGATCGACGCTGGCGAAATTGTCATCGCCCACCTGGGAAACATTGGCAGTATTCGCGGCCAGGTTGCCGAGAAAACCGCCGCTACCATTGCCACCAGGGGCTAACGGATCAATAATCAGCAAATCCCTGAGTGTGCCCTGATCATCCTCTTCCAGTGTATTGAACTGATTCACAAAAGCCTGATTGCCAGACCCGTCCTGATCGACAGTGGCCTCATTGAAGCTACCCTGCTGGTCGATCTCGGCGGTATTTCCCGCCCCGCCCTGCTGGGTAAGGAATCCAAAGTTCCTGGCACCGTTTTGATTGACCAGCGCATTATTTCCGACAACTTCCTCGGCCATCGCCGTGGGAAGAACCGCAAAGGGCAATACCAGAAAGAAGGTTTGCGACAAGACAACATTGAGCGACATTGCCAGGGCGGCAAATTTCCTCAACTTGCTTTGCGGTTTTATATGCTGGGATAAATCCTTTTGGATTTTCATGGCTCTATTCTTTAGTAAGGTGCGTGAATAAAAAAACCGGGACCACAGCAAAGAAATATTACTCCTTTGCGCGGCCCCGGCTTTTGTCGCTTTTGATTCGACCTCTTGCCCTCTTGGACCATTCTCAAACTGAATGTCTTGCTTATTTTATCAAGCCAACACTTGTATATATTTAAAATGAAACCCCTGCCTCGCAAACCTCATCGAACACCATTCGAAGATTGGGCAACTCCACACGGGTTTTACAAAATTTGCAGGTGCCTAAAGTAACCCCCGTCTCAGGGTCAGATTCCAATACACTGCAATTTTTGGTAACGAACAATCCATCGTCATTCAGGTATTGAATTTTTCTTTTGCAGGTCGGACATTTGACTGGCTGGCTACTCATCATAATCTCCCTGATTTTGCTTTAATCCGAACAATCCTGAAAATGCGAATACGAACCCGAAAACTTCTCTTTGAGACGGTGCCATTATATTTACAATCACAACTTGTTCACAATACCCCAAACGGGGTATTTTTTACCCTGACCAAATATATACTTTTCGGTGATTTTAAATAATATTATTGATTTTATTATCGTTAATGCCTTTCTTGAAAAAGACCAAAAGCAGTGATTTTAGCCCCCTTAGCCCTTTAGTATCGACCTCCCGATTTATATTTTCTCCCCAATAAAACGACCTCAAAAGTGAAAATTTTCAAGCCGTGAATGCCTATTTTAGATATAATTTAACGGTTATTTTACGATTAACATAATTCCAGAGTTGACCCACTATCCCCAAATGGGAATGGGTGGAAATCTGACATAATTTTAGGGGACCCCTTGGTTAAGCCCGCTACGATTTCAATGAACCTGCCCGTCTTGCAAAAGTTTGTTAAAGCCCTATCCGATTGCAGGACTCGCAATACTTACGACCAGGTATTAAAGGAATTCTCCCAAACCTTATTGGAGCTGTCTGAATTCTCCGGAAACAAGGAGTTTGAATTTTTGCTGAGTCGGGGAAATAAAAAGGAAAACCCTTCTCTGAAAAAATTATCTAACGATATCGAAAGTCTTTCAGAAAAAATCCAGGAATTGCTGGCGGAAGATTTAGACTCACCCAATGAAGACAAACAGTCGCCTCTCTGGCTTCAGCACTGCATTTCCCTGTTTCTGATTAAAAAATATTATCAGGTTGAATTATTGGAAGAGGCCAGGAAATTTCAGGTCGCTCTGGAAATACTGGTGGAGCCTGGCCTTGGGTTTGCCCTTATCGACATGGACATGGAGATCAACTATTGCAACGCGGTCATGCGCGAAGAATTTGAAATCAAAATCGGCGGTGTCCTTCCTGATGCACTCCTTCGCCTCGTCAAGAAAAAACCGGCGGCCAAAGTTCAGGCGAGTCCCATGGAAGATTTTTCCCGGATCACCACCGACTATAATTTTTTCAACTGGAATAATAAAAACTACCGAGTGACGGTTCGGTTATTGAACGGGGAAACGACCCAGAACTTTCAACCCTTCTGGGCGATCACCTCACAACCTTCTCTCGATGCCTTCAGCAGAACCAACCGGTTGGCCCAGCGGGTCGGGCTTTCCTGGCGGGAAGTGGAAATTTGCAGTCTTCTCCATGACGGCCTCGATCCAACAGAAGTGTCGACCCGGCTGTTCATCAGCAAACACACGGTCAAGACCTACCTGAAGAGGATTTACCGTAAATGCGGCGTTCATTCCAGGGCTCAATTGATCGCCCTGCTCAACCAGTATTCCGGTGGTAAAAACATTGTTTAATCCAGGAAATAGACTATCCTTAACGCCATGAAGTTTAATCTCGATACCATTCCTAATGGACTCCTCGGCTCCCCCCTCCATATTTACTGTGAGCTACAGAAAGTCATGCACCATCCGGACACCAGTTTCCAGGAACTGGAGTCCCTGATCCGTATCGACTCCTCCCTGACCGCCCGCCTTTTGCGTGTGGTCAACAGTGCCTATTACGGCTTCAAGTCCAAAGTGGAAACCATCACACATGCGCTGTCCATTGTCGGTATGGACCAACTCATGGAACTGGTGGTTGCGACCAGCATCCTCGGAAAATTTCGTGGCATCCCGAACGAACTGTTCAACATGAACCTGTTCTGGCGGCACAGTGTGGCGGTGGGCCTCGCCAGCCGCATGATCGCGGACATAAAAAATGAAGACAAACCCGAGCGTTATTATGTCGCTGGCCTTCTGCACGATCTCGGGCGACTCGTATTGTGCCTGTCAGTTCCCGACGAAACCCTGAAAATTTTTGAAGAACATTCTCAGGGCGACAAACCCATGACCTACTTTGAAGAGGCACACCTCGATTGCAACCACGCGGAAGTAGGCGCGGCATTGTTCCACCGATGGAACCTGCCGGATTTTTTGCAGGCCGTTGTGAAAGGCCACCATGATCCGTTCCGTGACCCCAAATGGGAAATGCAGGCTTCCATCGTCCACTTCGCAGATTACCTGGCTTACGAAATGGGGCTCGGTGGAAGCGGAGAAATGCACCCGCCTGAGCTGGACCCCCGAGCTAAAAAACTACTTAAGCTCGATGAAAAAGCCCTCAAAAAAGTCTGGGGGGAAATGAACGACAAACTCGAAGACACCCTCGCCGCCTTTATCTAGCACTCCGCAGACCTCGCGGGTGCTCCACGCACGGCGAACAAAAAAGAAAACCATTGCATGTCATTCTGACTCCTTGCCGGAGGGGCAACAAAAACCTCCGCATGTCATTCTGAACGAAGTGAAGAATCTCGCCCTGGATTTTATTGTTTAGGTTTTAGCCTTTCCGTTGTCACCCTGAGCCTAGAGCCTGTCCTGAGCAAAGTCGAAAGGAAGTATGACCTTGATAACGAGACCTTTACATAAGTGCTTTTTGAGGGACTGAAAAGTGGAGACCCCCTTCGACAAGCTCAGGGTGACAAATAAAATCATCGCCTGTCATTCTGAACGAAGCAGAGCGAAGTGAAGAATCTCGCCTTTGCTTTTGATGTAATACAATATTCCCTCTTCCTCGAAGAGGGACGCGAAGCAGGGTGATTGATTTCTGTTCGCACAGAAAAAATACAGTATTAACAAACCAGAACATTCTTTTATGCGGTGTTCTTGCCAAAAGAAAATATATTCAAGTTGTAGTCAAGAAAGGGGCCTGTTGCCGGAAGGGTTGTGAGAAGTGTTGAGTCGGGATGTTTTTTTGTGCGGCTCGTTTTTTTCAGGTCCAAGCCCGGCAAAGTTGGAAGTTTTGAAGCGGCACACCTGATAGGCCC
>JAJDBF010000072.1 GCA_029261535.1 Nitrospinaceae bacterium
ACGATATTTCAACCACCATTGCCGGGGCAGTGGAAGAACAAACAGCCACCACCAACGAAATCAGCCGCAATGTTAGTGACGCGGCGAGGGGAACCCAGGAGATCAATGAGAATATTTCAGGAGTGACCACTGCCGCTGAAAGTACATCCCAGGGGGCGACAGAAATCCAGCAAGCCTCTGCCGATTTGGCGAAACTGGCAACTGCACTGCTGGACCTGGTCAAGAAAGATTAAACAGTGGTTTTAACTTTCCATTACACCCCAATCCCCAATAGGGATTGGGGTGAGTCTTTTCGGTAAGTTCAAATCACCCTGCTCTTTGCTGGCCCCTTCGGCAGGCTCAGGGCAGGCTCCGCGCCAGCACCCATCTTGTATCACTGTCGCCCTTCGACAAGCTCTGGGTGACAGTGAAAAAGCTGAAATCAAAAGCAAAGGCGAGATTCTTCACTCTGCTATGCATCGTTCAGAATGACATGCGGTGTTTTTTTTCGTTCACCCCTTCGACCGGCTCAGGGCTGGCTCCGCGCGGAGCACCCGCAAGATCCGCTAGCCGTGCGCAAGCACCCGCCAGGTGGTCCGCGGAGGACCCTTTTAAAGAATAGCGAGCACCTGCTCCGGGGGTCGACCGAGTGCTGATTTGCCGTTCGCCATCACGATGGGGCGCTCGATCAGCACAGGGTGCTCAATCATCAGGGCGATAAGATTGTCGTCGGTCAGGGAAGCATTATCGATTGCCAGGTCCGTATAGACATCCTCTTTTTTGCGCATGAGGTCACGCGGTGCCATTCCCAGTTGCGCCAGTATCTCTTTCAGCTTTTCCGGGGTGGGCGGCGTTTTCAAATATTCAATGAGGGTCGGTTCGATTCCCTGCTCTTTCAGTAATTCCAGAGTCTGTCGAGATTTACTGCATTGCGGATTGTGATAAATAATGACGGGCATGATTAACCGCTGTTTGAAGTGAAATAAATGAAGGTCTTGCAGAGGCAATTGCAAAAAACGGAATCATCTTATTCCGTGTCGTATGGAGAAGCCAGAAAAAATAAAGCAAAATAAAAACCCCACCCCACCGCCGTGTCCGGCTGTAATACTGAAAAGCCCTGAAATACGCCTCGCTTGCCAAATAACCCTTTGATTATATTGTTATTTCTCATTTTTTTGTGGGATTCTTGGCTCTGATTATGGTATAAATGAACATCAGGTGTAAGTCTCCTTTTATCAGTAGGTTAATGGAACTTCGCCTGATTCAACGGTTTTCAGATGAGTCGCCTGACGAGCGCGAGTTTTTTCCGGAAATTTTCCAGCCTATTGCTCGGAGCCAGGTGTCACCAACCCATTCCCAGGGTCGCCCAAATGAATAAAGATCAGATCGCCATTTACCTCAACGAGCACCCGGAGTTTTTTAACGATTACCCGGAGCTTCTCCACAAGTTCAAGCAGATCGACCACGAGGACCTGCCCATTCAGCCGCTCAAGACTTTGAGCATCGCTGATCGCATCCTGAAACGCGCCAACGATGACAAGGAACACATGCGCAGTCAGTTGGAGTGGTTTGTGGAGATCACCGAGGCCAATGAGGAAATTCAGGAGCACCTGTTTGAGATTGAGCGTGCCATCATGAGCCACATCGACTTATCGGAAATGATACGGCAGTTGACGGGCGATATCCTGACCCGCTTTGTTCTCGAAAGGGTGCAAATCTGCCTTTCCGATAGTCCGGAGCACCTGATAGATTGCAGTCTGATCAACCCGGATGAGTTGAAGGATAGCTTGCACTTTGTTTCCCCGGAAAAGCTGGAGATGTGGTTCCCAAATGCGAAGGAGCCTACCCTCAGTGGTGAGCTTCAGCCGGGAGCCAGTGTTTTTACTGAGGGGGGCGACACTATCCGATCGCAAGCCCTGATACCGGTTCATATTCGTGGCAAGCTTGCTGGTGCTCTTTGTCTTGGTAGTCAGGAGCCCTTTCACTTCCATGAAGGACTGCGCACGGATTACCTGATGCGTATGGCGGAGAAACTGGGAATGGCTATCGATAATATTATGTTATTGGACAGTCTGCGTCGCCAGCCAGTGCTCGATAAGCAAACCGGGCTGTTCAACGCCTCATACCTGAAGCCGGTTCTGGAGCGCGAGTTTGACCGCGCCCGCCGCTACAAAAAACAGCTTTCCCTCATTAAAATGCGGATTGACACACCCTCGGTTCCCGGCGATACTGAGGCCGTTTCCCGGCAAGATGTAATTTTCAAGGAAGTGGGCCGCGTTCTGGCTGAATCCAGCCGGGGAGGCGATAGTCTGGTCCGCACCGAGTCCAACGAATTCCTGATGTTGCTACCCGGTTTGGAAAGTCATGCCGCTGTGAAAGTTGCCGAAAGGATACGCGCCGCGCTGGAGAGTTTCGCCTCCCCGAATGGCGAAAGCACGTGTATGGAATGCCGCTTTGGTGTCTCCAGTTTCGCGTTGGATAGTATGTGCCAGCCATCGGACCTGACCCAACTGGCAACGCGGGCATTGAGCCAGGCCAGGGCAAATGGGAAACGGGTCGTTACCTGCTAACCTGTTTTGAACAGCGTGAAGCTGTAACCCCTTCCTTAATACTAAAGTCGATCCATAATTTCATACTTTCTGTTGCCATGATTCGAAAAGCGACATTTCAGGATGTAGATGTCATCGAGTCTCTGCTGGCCCCCAGAGCCAAAGTAGGCACAGTATTGCCTCGTAGCCGGGAGGATATTGAATCCAGTCTGCGAGACTTCTTTGTCTATGAAAGCGAGGGCCGCGTACTCGGTACCTGCAGTCTGGTGCACATAGCAGAAAAACTGGTTGAAGTCAGATCGCTGGTCGTGGATTCCGCGTTCGGTCGAAAAGGCCTGGGCACGGCACTTGTTCAAGCCTGCATCGACGATGCGCTGGCACTCGGTTATGAACGTATTTTTGCTCTTACCTATGTGGTCCCGGTTTTTGTTAAACTGGGATTTCACGTGGCCAACGTGAGTGAGTTACCGGACAAGATCTGGAAAGATTGCCAGAGCTGTCCCAAACAAAACAATTGCGACGAAACCGCCGTGATCCGCGACCTTGTCACCGTAAAGGTAGAAGACCTGCCGGGTGCCCTGCGCGATCCCGGTTCGGACCCGGCCATTTCATTCGAAGACTGATCATAAAAGGGAGGGGTAATCATGCTTGATGCTTTTTCCAGCGCGCTTTCGGGACTCAGGACAGCCTCCTCCCGCTTGCAAACCAGTGCCAACAACGTATCCAATTTACAGACGCCCGGTTTCAAAGGTAGCAAGAGCGTGTCCTCTGATGTCCAAAGCGGCGGATCACGTCTGTTAGGGACCACCGCGAACCTCAATTCCGGTGCCATCATCCAGACTGGCAATGCCTTCAACGCGGCGATCTCCGGCAACGGTTTTTTTCAGGTGAGCACCCCCGGCGGCGGCACGGCCTTCACCCGCGTCGGTAATTTTTCGGTCGACAGCTCTGGACGTCTGGTCGACGGCACCGGCAACCCGGTCCAGCCGGAAATTTCCTTGCCCGGCGGTATCTCCTCTTTCAATATCGGGTCGGATGGACAAGTCACGGCCGAGGTGGGCGGCACCACTCAAACTCTGGGCAGAATCAGCCTGGCCAACTTCAATAATCCGGGAGGACTCACCCCGCTGGGCAGTAACCTGTTTGCACCATCGGCGGAATCCGGTCAGGCCATACTGGGCGCACCGGGAACCGGTGGACTGGGTCAACTGGTGTCGGGTTCCCTCGAGACCTCGAACGTGGACATCGCCGAAGAAGCGGTCAGTCAAATTCTGGCGACCAACGCGTTCAAAGCCAACGCCAATGTCATCCGCGTTGCCGATGAAATGACCGGCACCGTCCTCGACATAAAAGCCTAGGACCTTGCGGTCGGCTAACATAAAAAACTTTAGCGATGCACCTGATAATTTCTGATAACTTTTGAAGGGTCAGCGCGTTAGCCCTATGCATTCAAGAACGAGAGGACCGATTCTTGAACTTCGCAAGGAGCGATATGCTCAAGGAATTTTTCAAATTCACAAAGGGTTAGCACGTTAGCCCTCCGCCAGGAGCGGTGCTTGCGCGGAGCCTGCCCTGAGCTTGTCGAAGGGGCCAACAGAAAAAACTTTAGCCATGTGCTTAAAAAATGCGGCAAGCTCTTAAAAGATCAATAATCTGCCTTCGCGGCTAGCGATGAGTTATATACATAAAGGTCACATAAATTACCTGACCCAGGTTGAGCAGTTTTTTCTTGCTCAAAAAGGGTCGGGGCTGGCATTGTCGGCGCAGGATTACCATCGGGTTTCTATCTGGGAAAAAGAAGGCGTGCCCGTCGACCGGTTGTGCCTTGCGATTGAAGTGACCGTTCAGAAAGTGCGGCGGGAATCTCGCGGTGGGTCGGTGCGTTTGTCTCTCGAGTTGTTGCGTGAAGAAATAGAAGCGGAAATGGAAAGTCCGGAAGTCTAATGAATCATCCACAAGCTGAAATAAAAAATTCGTCGCCCATCGTGCTGAATAATCTCGATGGAAGATTGCATGCTGGCTTGAAGGAAGGCTTTGAGTGCGAGGTTTGCGCTGGCCTTGGTCACACGATCGAGGAAGACGAGCGTGGTTATTCCACTCAGGTGCCCTGCGGCTGTGCCGGGTTCATGCGCAGAATCAAACTGCTCAACGATGCTGGCATTCCTGGTAAATTTGCCGACACGCAGTTTCAAACTTATAAGCCGTTTGACGATTCCCAGAGTTTGGCCTTGCGCATGGCAAAAGATTTTGTCACGGACTTCGGGCCGGAGGTGAAGGGCGTGTTATTCATGGGCCAGCCGGGCCTCGGCAAAACGCATCTTGCGGTGAGCATCATCAAAGCGTTGATCATGGACCGGGAAATTGAATGCAAGTTTGTGGATTTTTTTCAACTGTTATCAGACATTCGCCACGGCTATTCCAATGATCTGTCCGAGCAGGCACTCATCAACCCTTATGTGAATGCGCCGGTGCTGGTGATCGATGAGCTTGCCAAGGGACGCAACACCGAGTGGGAGCAGGCCATGCTCGACCAGATCATCACCAGCCGTTACAATGCCGCTGATCGCGTCACCTTGTTCACCACGAACCATGAGGATAATCCTGCCGAGGCGGACCCGAACACCACAGCTTCCAGCGAGGGTCGGGTCAATCTATCGAGAAGTTATGCCGACAAAGCCAGTCCGACCAGACTGCCCGAGCGGCTGGGTCCGAGAATTTATTCCCGCCTGACTGAAATGTGTCGGTTTGTGAAGTTGGAGGGAGAGGATTACCGTCCCAATGTTGTGGTGCACACGCGAGCCAAACCCCGCCTGAAACATTCCGCCTGATTATCATTCAAGAGCAAATCTAAACAGGACCTCTATTTATTCGATATTTTCTGTTCCGGCAACTCGCAGATCTTCTGAAATCAAGGTCTGCTCGCGGCCAAAAGCAATTTTTAGAGGTGCCCTAAAAATAAAATGGGGAGCAAAGCATCTCTGCTTCACTCCCCATTTCTAAGGGGATTCAATACTTGAGTCCAACTCTTGGTGGAGGATTAGGACGGGTATCGTTTCCCCAACCTGCTGCCCGTAGCAGGTTTTCGTATTATTGGATCAGGGCCCAGTGTTGCGTCATCGCCTTCTGCTTCCCCGGTGTTGATTTGTTCTGCCGGGATTTTTTGGCTGGTGAATAATCCACTGCCAACCAACTGGTCAAATTTTTTCCAGTGAAGCTGGCTTAACTGACGGCTGGACACCACTTGTCTCAAATTGCCTCCGGCATCCAAAATCCTTACGGGAAAAAACATGGGCACCTCCAGATTTTTTTTGAGGCCTCTGTTAATTCAAAAATTTCTGTTCCGGCAACTCACTTTCCCTTGTTTCACAATGGAGTTGTTTGTTGGCAGTGCGCCAGCACCTCGCGGCCAGAAACAATAATTATGAAGAGCCCTTAAAGATATCCGTTGGAGTGGTCCTATACTTCCCGGACCTTTATTTATCCTGTTGCTCTCAAACCCACGACGGACTTAAAATACCTGATGTCTAGTCATCCGCTCATTTGTGAGTCTGTTACTCAATTTTTCGGAGTTTTGTTTTGAAACCTTTAGTGTTTTTTTCAGTTTTGGCAGTGGGTTTTATGCTTGCAGGGTGTGAAAAGGAGCTCAAGGAGCATAAGGTAACCGGTCAGATAAAGCAGGAGCTGGCCAAAATGAAAAAAAAACAGGCTCCGGAGGCGCAGGCCAGGGAAATCCACGGGACGATTGAGCTTCACCCTGACCGTACCCTGGATCAACTAATGGGGGCGCGTCTGTTTGTGTTTGTCAGGCCGGAGGGGCAGAGTTCCGGCCCACCTCTGGCGGTCAAGCGTTACGATAGCTACCGCCTTCCCTTTGAGTTCACTATTGGTCCGGCCGATGCCATGATAGAAGGAATTCCTTTTGAAGGCATGCTCACCCTGAGTGCCCGGCTGGATGCTGACGGCTCACCCAAATCCGGGCCGGGAGATATTGAGGGCCGGATCGCGGTGACACCGGGTTCCAAAAATGTGACCCTGATTCTCGACAGCCTCATCGCGCCGGACCCCGCAATGCAGGTCGCCGGGACCATCACTCTGTCCGAAGCCTTGCAGTCCAAAGCACCGGAAGGGGCATCGCTCTTTATTATCGCGCGCAAGGCAGGGGCTCTTGCCGGTGGTCCGCCGCTGGCGGTCAAGCGTTTAACCTCGCCCACCTTCCCCTTGGATTTCACTATTGGTCAATCCAACACCATGCTACCCGGTGCGTTATTTGAAGGATCGATCGAACTGCATGTACGCCTGGATCAGGACGGAACCGTGCGTCCGTCTCCCGGCGATATTGAAGGACGTATGCAGTCCAATGCCGGCGATGCCAATGTCCAGCTGGTGCTCAACAGTCTGATTGAAGGGTGATCCCCGCCCATGAAATTGTCACCACGTGAACGCAAATTCGCCGCGATCACAGTGTCGCTTGCTTTATTTGTCTGTCTGCTGATCACCGAAGGCTTCCTGCGTGTTCTGGAAAAGTTGCCGCAAAAAATGTACATGGATTACGGCAACGCCCTCGAACGAAAAGGACTGAATCCAGGAGGCCAGTTTAAAAAAAACTTTGATGAAAAGATCATCGCTTCAAACGGTCGGCTGGTCAGGTTTAAAACCAATTCAGTGGGATTCAGGAACGACAGGGAATTTGCGTTGCAAACGGACCAGGGGGTATTGAGGATTCTATCTCTTGGCGATTCGTTCGGCGGCGGCTATAGACTGGGACAGGATCAGACCTACACCCACCTGTTTGAAACAGCCCTGAATCAGGCGGGCATTAAAGTGGAAATGCCTCTGGCGCTGATGGGCGATCCCTTAACATCGGTGCAATATTTAAAGAAATATGGGTTGGCTTACCACCCGCATGCCGTGTTGCAGGGAGTTACCCTGGGGAACGACCTGCTGACGATTACGATAAAAGATAATCAAAACTGGAACGAACTGACCAGCATGCGTCTGACACCTCAATGCCAGGTCCCAAAAACCTGGTGGAACAAGGTGAAGTGGTGGACCAACTATGGTCGGTTTCACGTCCGGGTGGCACGTCTTTTTTTAAAACCGAATCGGGCGATAGCTTCCCAATTTGGTCAATACCGCCAACCGCTGATTTTCGACGGTCTGCACGCCCTAGGTCTTTTTCTGAAAAACCCGCCGAAAGAAGTTGAGCAGGCCTATCAGGATTTGTTCGATTTAATGAAGCGATATCAGGAGATGATGCAGGAAAAAAATATCCCCGTTTGGTTTATGATTTTTCCCCAGCGGTTTCAGGTGGAAGAACAGGACTGGCAGGCCGCAGTGACGGAATACATGCTGAAACCCGATTGTTTTGATCTGTCGATACCCAATCGGAGGATCATGGAATTTTGCCAACGAGAAGGGCTGGATTGCCTGGACCCGATAATCGGTCTGCGTGAGGAAGCGTCAAAGTTAAAGGAGAAACTGTATATGCCGAATGGTGATATGCACTGGAGCCCTGCCGGAAACCGGGCACTGGTCGTAAGCCTTAAGGACGATCTGGCAAGCAGGGCTCGCAGGTTGATCGCAAATTGAAGGAATGGGGATCGGAAAGAAAGCGGATGCTTAATGGGATTCTTGTATCTGTTTGAACTGCGGTGATCCGGCGGGCTGATTTTTTGCGAAGAATTTATGGATCTCGTTGCGCTCATCGAGGTCCATTTGTACGAAAGAAATCCCCACATCATATTTGAAGGAGTCCAGTTTTTCCAGACGAACCACCGTGCCGATGACAATCATCGGGTGCTCTGGTTTGTTAAGAGGAACTGCGAGCTGTACCCGCGTCCCGAGTTCCAGACTCTGGTGGGTTTCAAACAACATGCCGGCCAGACTCAGGTCCTTGGACTTGACCTTGAACTGGCTGAGCGATGTGGTGCGATGACCGAGTGGCTGGACTTTAACAGGACCACTGAAGTCGATGCGCATGAACTGGCGTTTGTCCTGCGAATAAAGTTCAATGCAATTCTTTCCGCTTGCCTTGGCGCGATACATGGCCTTGTCCGAACATTCGATCATATCCTGCCCGGTTTGTGCATCCAGCGGATAGGTGGCAACGCCTCCGCTCACCGTAACCTTGAACCGTTTGCCTTCATATTCAAATTCCAGCTCCTCAATTTTTTCCCGGATGCGGTCTGCCTTTATCATCGCGTTCATTTTATTGGTGCCCGGTAGCAGGATGATCATTTCCTCACCCCCAAAACGGGCGGCGGTATCTTCAGCGCGTTTTTCTTTCTGGATCATTCCGGATATGCTCGTTAGTACCGTATCCCCGGTGAGGTGACCGTACAGATCGTTCACCTTTTTAAAATTATCGAGGTCGAGGAAAATAAGACTGAATTCGGTGTTCTGTCGTTTGGACCGTGAAATTTCACCCGACAGGGCTTCGGTAAAATAAGTGCGGTTGAACAGCCCGGTCATCGCATCACATTTTGAATGGTGGCTGGCTTCCTCAAATAATTTTAACTCGACCATGGTCGGGTTCTTGAACGACTTTTTTACTGACAGTAGATAATCGCAAAGGGAAGTCAGTAGTTTTACCTGGCGGCCCACAAGAGAATTTAATTTATAGTGGTGACGCAGAATATCATCCCACACCATTTTGGCTTCGTCCCCAGTGAATTCCAATTGAGTGAACAAATTGAGCAGGACCGGGTAGACATCATCCCCCTTCGATTTGATGAGGCGATCCACTTCGTTCAGAAAACCGTCGTCATCTTCACTGAAGCGCCCGATCAAATGAACTAGATATTCTCTAATGGTCTTCATTGGAATGTCCCGGATTAATAGGGGCATATTTTGCCTCTCAACTCAAAAACAGTCTTCAAAAATAAACCTTTAATTGAAAGGGCATGGTATTACTTGTAACCCCTTATTTCAATAGGGGTTGGGCAAAATACCCCATTTGGGGACTGTCAAAAAAAACAGCCTTTTTTAAGTGGGCTTTTTTCAAGTGATTTCAGAACCCCTATCGGTTGATCGGAGAAAAAAAATTAGACTAATTCGAGAGTTTTCAAGTTCTTGAGGTGGGAAGAGAAGCGAAGTGCGTCTTCTCCGGAGGGTGTCAGCTTGTTGCCGATGACGTTCAGGAAGACTAAACCGGGTAAATTTTTCGATTCGGCAAGATAGCGTGCGCCTTCATCGCCGATGACATTCAAGCCAAGCACCAGGGTTTTTAATTTAGAAAAATGTTGCGAGTGGGCGATGGCTTTGGCACCTTCCGCTTTGATCCAGTTGCCCTGTTCCAGATACAGTGATTCCAACTCCGGCAGGTTGGCGGACTCGGCTAAGGCTCTCACACCCGCATCGCCGATGTTGTTGTCGTTGAGGCGAAGCTCCTTCAGGTTTTTTAGATAAGGACTTTTTGCCAGTGCCTGTGCGCCTTCAGTATTTAACTGATTTTCACCGAGGTCAATGGATTGCAGATGCTGAATATTTTTTGATTGGCAAAGGGCGTGCGTTCCTTCAGCCCGGACATCGTTGTTGTTGAGGTCGAGTTCTTTCAGGCCGGTCAGGGTCCCGGACTTTGCTATAGAGATGGCACTGTCGGTGGTGAGCTCATTACATTTCAGGCGCAGTTCTTCAAGGTGTTCCGCAAGTACACCGTCCACCAGTTCATAAACGCCATCGTCACCAAGGTGGTTGTTGTCGAGGATGAGGTGCTTCAATTTTGGAAAGCCGCTGGACCGCGCCAGTGGGCCGATGGCCTTGTCGGTGAGATGATTGTCCGACAACTCCAGCGTGACAAGTTCCTGCATAGATGCCTTGCGACCAAACTGATCAAGCCCGGCATCGCCCATCCCGGTATCGGTCAGGATCAACCGTGTTAACTGATTGCCCAAATTCGATTCAGCCAATGCCTGAACGCCCTGGCTCTGGATGCGGTTGTAAGACAAATCAAGCGTCTCCAACCGGGTAAGAGTTTTGGAAGCGGAGAGTAATTTGATGCCGAGCGGACCGATTTCATTTGCGGAAAGATTCAGTTCGGTCAGGTTGGAAAAGGCAGACACCTTGGACAGGTAGAAACAACCGTCATCATCGATGTTGTTATTGTCCAGCTTGAGGTGCTGGAGACCGGATAGATATTTGGAACCCAGAAGGTGAATCAAGCCCGCAGTCGTGAGCCCGGTTTCCCTGAGGTCGAGATGCGCCAGACGCGACAAAGGTTCGAGATCAGCAAGAGCTTTGCAATCTTCCTCGGTGAGGGTTTCGAGGCACAATTCGAGCCGGTCTTTTTGCTTTTCCAGTTTGTTCTGGACGGTGGTGATCAGGTCCTGCGATTCGCTGTGTTTCTCGAACGAACGCAAAAATTCCAGACTGTCATCGATATCTTTTGCTTCGGCCATGGCACCCTCAAAATTAGCAAAAATGGGATTATAGCATTCCCTTTGATTCCAAAGAATTGATTGAACCGCGAGGCCAAATAACGGACAATATTTGAACGCCATAATTTGGTTTTTTATGCCTGATCGGCTCTAAAAGCCTCACGCTTTTTCAGCGGTAGCGTATGAATATTTCGCTGGAGAGCCCTGCGATGACCTTCGTGAATTTTTCTTACAAAAGGTAAAAAGATGCACACTTTGCATCGGGAAGTGCCCTTTGACGATGCGGTACGGATTCTCGATTATTGCCGACGCAATTCTTTAAAGAGCGGCGGATTGTTCGAAGTCTACTCCACGCCGGGGCAGGACACGCATATGGTGATCGTCAACTCCTGCCCTGAAGAGGGGACGAGCGATCTGTTTCGACCTTTGGGGGCATTCTATATCAACTACCTCCATCCCGGCTCCCTCACTATTGAAAATGAAGACCCGGAGCACGATGGCATGGCTTCGACCAAAAGACATGTCGCGGCGATCCAGCAGGTGATCGATATCCTGATAGACGAAGGCCATCCCGGAGTCGAAATCCGATTCAACGATCTAACGGCCTTACAAGACTTATAGACTCCTTGTTTGGATTTTAAAAACAATCTCAAGAGAATTTATTTTATTGAAATTACTATGGCTCACATTGAAAAAAAAATTGAGGAATGGATTCGCGCCGACCTTTTAAGTCGCAAGGCGGCAGACGGCCTACTCACCTATGAAGCCCGCAAACCGGCAGGTTCGTGGGTTCTGAACGGTTTCCTGATCCTTGGAGCAGTGACCGTTGGCATTGGTATCATCTCCCTCATCGCCGCCAATTGGGATGCGATCCCACCCTCGGCAAAACTGACTGCCGATTTTATACTGCTGTCGGCTCTTGCCTTCGGAGTTTTCAAAACGCATGTTCAAGGCAAGTCTGGTTATTTTGAAATGGTTCTAGTCGCTTTTCAAATTACCTGTCTCGCTACCATCGGATTGATCTCGCAGATTTACAATACAGGTGGAGAGGTCTACCAGGCTCTTTTGGCCTGGTCCCTGATTACCGCCGGGGTGGCGGTCGCATCAAAAAATGCCTTCGCTCCCTTTCTCTGGGCCTCAGGATTTTTTACAGCCCTTCTATTTGCAGGATTACAAACGGTGTGGCTGGCACCCATTTTTTCCGAGCACTATCCAGCCTTGGTTCTGGCACTTTCGTTGTTGGGTGGATTGATGGCGATGGTTTGCCGGGCAAAATTTGGCGAGAATGCCCAGACCCAGGCTCTCAGGGTATGGAGCTTGATGGCTTTTCTAATGTCTCTCCTGGTTGTTGAGACCATCAATGCATTTAATTTTAAAGATACGGGAATCAATTTTATTGCTTACTATCCCGGTTATGTCTTGGTTTTCCTGTTGGCAATAGCCGTGATATCAAACAAAAATTCCAACCGACTCCAGAACTGGGTTTCTTTACTAGCCCTGATACTTTTTGTAGCCTCGTTTCATTACCCCTATCTGGGAATAAAATCCGATATCGTTTTTGCGGTTTCGACGTTGTCGGTCCTCACCCTGCTGGCACTGTTGATGGCGAGCCTCAGGCAACGCAAAATATTTCAAGTGCTGGTGGTGCTCATCGGAATCCGTTTTCTGATTCTGTATTTTCAGGCGCTGGGAGGTCTCGCCACCACAGGTGTCGGCCTGATCGCCTCGGGCGCACTCATTATTTTTCTCGTCAGTTGGTGGAATAAAAAGCGGCAAGCCATCGCGAATTGGGCGGAGGGTTTGCTGACATGATTGAATCCAACCGCAAGTTAATTGCTGTTTTGGTTTTTCCAATTGTTGCCCTGATGTTTTTGGCAGGATACAAAAGTTATCTGGTGAATACAGGCAGTGAAGTCATATTACCCATCACGGGATATGACCCGCGCGACCTGTTGTCCGGCCACTATCTGACTTATCAGGTGGATTACGGAGTCGAGGAAATTTGTAACGGTCGGGGAAAAATGTTGAGAGAAGGTTACGTTTGTTTGAATCCGAAAAAATTTTCGTTTTCTCCCATCAACAATTGTCAGCAAATGATAAAAGGAATTTGCAAAAGACGAAACCGATTGGATGCAGGAATAGAACGCTATTATATTCCGGAGGATCAGGCGAAAGATTTGGATAGAAAAGTACGGAGCGGCAAGGCGAGCATCGTGGTGTCGGTTCACCCCTCCGGCACAGCCCAGATCAAAGACCTGCTGATCGATGGCAAGCCCTGGCGGTCCTCAAAAAATAACTGAGGTTTCCTGTTTTACGTTAGCCGTGTGCAAGCACCCGTCTGGCTAGGACCCGACTTTTAATTTGATCTGGCGGCCTTCGAATTCGAACACGGCGAGGCCGGGATGGATGGCGGTCAGTTTTGCGTTGGCGATGGATTCTCCGACCTTCAAGCGGTGGATGCTCATGCCCGGATAACTGAACAGCAAATAATTTTCAGCACTGCCCTCGCCAAAAAATATGATGCCTTTCAGCTTGAGTCCTTCAATGGATTCACCAGATTCCGGAGGGAGGAATGTGAGCTTCTCTGGCGTTGGGTCAAGCGTGGACCGGGTTTGCGCCGGGACTTGACCGAGGGCCTCGATGATTTGCTCGTTGGCCTCAGGTTTCATTGGGGGTGCGGGTTCCGATTCGGATACCACTACAGTCACGGGTTCTGGCACTTCCACGGAAACTGCAGGTGCGATAGCGATCTCGGTTTCTATTCCAGAAGACAGTTCTTCTTCGATAAATGTGTCTTCAATAACACCGTCGAGCTCGCGCGACCCACGCTGTGTGAAATCAGGAATGCTGGACAGCGGCACACCGCCCAGAGTTTTTGGGTTAACCGGTGATGTTGTCTTCCCCGGCATACCACTTTTAGTGGAAGCTTGCGCTGAAATATTTTTTTCAGCCGGAATTTTTTCAGCAGGCCAAAGAAGAAAAGCCATAAAACCTGCGATGGCAAGCCCAGTCAGCAGAAGGGTAAGCCCTGTCCACCAGTGCCCCGGTTTACCCATCACCTGTTCGTCCACCGGCGGTCGCCCATCCTCGCGGATCATCATTTCCTTGAGGTTGAGTTTTTTATCGGGCCTCTTTTTTTCCTCTTCCAGTTTACGAAGGGATTTTAAGATCGTGCTCATGCGTCCTCAAGATGCGGCGTCTCGTAAATCGTGAGCAGATTGTAGAGCAGGATGCGGGTTTCCGTATTGAACCTGCCATGATCGGCGATGCCATAACGCCTCTGAAATTTTTGCACGGCACGCACCGTTTTGGGTCCATAGGTCGGTGCTTCGCGTCCCTTGAAGAAACCGAGCAGGCGCAGGTTTTTCTGCAACCACACCGCCTCGCGTCCGCGAAATCCTTTTGCCATTTGCGGCAGTTCTTCAAAGTCGCGCCAGATAAGATGCGCCCGGTGATTCCACAAGGGTTCGAGTAGAGAAAACAGAATCGAAATTTTATCCGCCGAACCCAGCATCGCTTGTTTGTTATTGAGTGACAAGAGCGCGACGTACTTGGTGCCCTTCGCGTTGGGCAAAGTCAACTCAAGCAGAACCGGTTGGTTGAAGGTGCGCAGTTTTTTGAAACTTGCGTTGAGCTCATGCAGGGAAAGACCGTAATCAAGTTGAATACTTTCGAGGTTGTCGGCGCGGAACCGGCGCAAATTTTCCGGCAAAATACCCCATCGGTCGAGCACCCAACGCGCGGCCTCCGCCTTGCTCTCCGCCAGACTCAGACTGGAAAGATAGGTGATGAGCTGATCGGTATCGCGGATTTGCAACATGCCGTCACGGGTCACCGGCTTGAATGTTGTGGATGCGACAAGTGCTGGGTTTTCTTTAGTTGCGTCGGTGATCGTAGCACTTTCGGTGAAGGTCGCCGCTGACTGGTTTGTGGTCGCGTTGGGAACGAGGTGACCGGGGTCGGAAAGGTCAATAGGGTCGTCCTGAATGAGACGTTTGAAATCGACGATGCCGCCGCTTTTATCCGGCAGACCAAAGTCCACCCACTGGTCCATGCCGACATACAGCATGCCTGCCAACAACAGGCCGGGCAGGAACACTTTCCACGCGGCGGTTTTAAGGTGCGATTCTCTTTCGAGGCCACCGATGTCGTGCGAGGCTGATCGGATTATTTTTGTGGTGATGCGTTTTGAATTTTGTGTGTACGCAAGCAGGAGAGCGCGGTCGGCCATCACGTTGATCATGCGCGGAATGCCCTGCGTATAACGGTACAGCATATCCACCGCCGCTTTTTCAAAACGGATTTTTCCCTTGCCGCCAGCAACATTTAATCGATGCTGTATGTAGCCGCGTGTTTCCTCAAGATTGAGTGGCAACAGTTCCCACTGAATGGTGATGCGTTGCTTGAGCTGGCGCAGTTCCTGACGAGCAAGCAGGGCCTCGAGTTCCGGCTGACCGATTAGCACAATCTGGATCAGCTTTTCCGTTTCGGTTTCAAGGTTTGATAACAGTCGCAATTCTTCGAGCACAGCGGGATCGAGGTTCTGCGCTTCGTCAATGATGACCACCACACGGTGACCGAGGGCGCGTTCCTTCACCAGAAATTTTCTGAGATGCGTGATCAGTGTCCGCTTGCTTTCTGATTCAGCAGGCAGTCCCAACTCCTCGTTGATCGACTGCAATAACTCCAGTGAGTTTAAGCAAGGGTGGAAGACGTAGGCGAAATTGAAACCCTCGCGCAACTCGCGCAGAAAACTGCGGATGATGGTGGTCTTGCCGGTGCCGACTTCGCCGATGATTTTCAGGAAGCCGTTGTTTTCCTGTAGACCAAAAACGAGATGCGCCAGCACTTCTTTGTGCTTCGCACTGAGGTACAGGTATTTGGGATCCGGTGTCAGGTCGAACGGCTTTTCTGCGAAGCCGTAAAAATCGAGGTACACACTTTGCGACTTGCGATTCTTTTGCGTGCGCGGGTTTTTCGGTAGCTCCACCAACGGAGCTTCCGATGATTTATCTTCCACACCGGCTTTTTCCGTTTCCAACCACGCGTTGTACGTCATGCGTTTTTTAGGATCGGACAAGGTATCGAACGCCTCTTTCACCTGTTCGATCTGTTCCTGCAACGAAGTGAGACTGGGCGTGGATTTTTTATTGAGGGCGGGTTTGTCGAGCATGGCGCGTTTCTTTTTAAACGCCCATTCCACCTGCTGTTGCGATGCGTTTTTAGGAACGCCAAGCACCTGGTAATAATCGGATTGTTGGACCTTCATCGGTGTATCCCGTGTCTCGGGGGCCGTTGCACCCTTTAACCTGTGCGGCAGTTGGGAGGGTGATCGGGAAAAACCCCGGCGTGAATAAGAAAACTCATCAACGCCTTAAAATACAATAGTTTAATTGGGAAGTCCATTAAAATTGGGCCTAAAGGCTTATTTTTCAAATGAATATGGCCCTATGGGCTATAGGATGAAATTTGATCTAGCAATTAACTCATTAAAATTCAAGTGGTTACTAGAATTTATGATTCAGGGGAAATGGCAGAAAGGAGGGTCCTCTGTAGGAGAAACCTGGAGGTTAAAACGAATTAAATTCCAGATATATCATTTTGAGAATCAGCAGGCGAAGAAATAAATTTCGCCTCAGAACTCTCCGCAAATTTCCTGGTAGGCAATGGACAGGGCGGCGATCACGAACACGGTGGTCAGGGTGGTGACGATGTGGGCGGCAAAATTGATGAACGTAATGTATTCCAAATAAGTTTCCGGGTTGTCGAGCGTTAGCGGCAGGAAGTTCAGAAACATTGTGAACGCAGAAATTGTGATCGGGAAAATCATGACCACGCCAAACATCACACCTTGATAACCTTTCGTTTGTTCCCAGGAATATTTGAACGAGACATCTGCATCGGTTGCGATGGCGGGAAACACCAGCGACAACCTGCCCCATAGCCAACACAATCCGACATAAGCTACCAGCATTCCGGAGATCGCAGACGGCTCGGAAACGGGGCCGGCACGGGTGAAGAGGGTGAGTGGTAGCATCATCAACATCAAGCCAAAAAAGTGCAGGATGAAAACCGTTTCGCGCCGGGTCCATTTCCACAAGCCCCATTGAGGCACGGCCTCTGGTCCCAGCAAAACCACGCGGTGCACGGTGATGGCGAACAGGGTCTGGATTCCCGCTGAAAATACACTGAACAAAATCCACAGGTATGAACCGGTCAATTTTATCTGCACGAAGTATAAAATGATCAGGAGCACAAACAATGTGATCAAAGCCCGCACCAGCACGGCGCGATTTTCCCAGACACTATTTGCGGCCCTGGAAATTATTTTAAATAACAATTTCCGACCCTTTAAAAATTAACTTTCGAAGAATATTTTTTTTCGAAAATAAGTTATCTCGTAGAGCGCTTTTTTGCCTCATCTTCATTCCTATGGTTTTCTTGATAAATAGCTTTAAAGACAACAGATAATGCAGAAACTTGAAACACCAAGGCAATCATGTGGAGGGAACTAGTTAATAAATCTTTATATATCTCCAGAATAAAAGAGGCCAGAGGCGTTTCCAATTCAAATGGAAAAAAGTTTAGAAGGGTTGGAAAAACTATTGACGAGGAAAAAGTGACCATTATCGTAGCGGTGCCCACCAACAGTGGATAGAAACCGACAATAAAAATCATCAGTCCCTGGTAGTTTCGCGTTAGTTTCCATGAATCGTCAAAAGAAATTTTCTGGTCAATGGCTATGGATGGCAAAACAAGTGATAACCTGCCAATAAGCCAAAATGCAATTAACATGCATACCCACCCTCCTTCGATTCTGATTGATTCAGGAAGATATTGTGCAAAATTCATAATCAATTTGAAAAGCATGATCGCTAGGGCATGGAAAATAAATACTGTTTCCCGTGATGTCCATTTATTTAGACCCCATTTTGGAATTGCATCTGGCCCGATTAATATGATTCGATGGGTAGTTATAGCGAATACTAGCTGCAAGCCAATCCCCAAAAAATACAGGAGATAATGAATCCCTATATAGAGGTCAAACCATTGCAATGCAGAAAGAAATAAAAATAATATAAAAGGAATTGTTAGGGCTTTTGCCAAAGCTGCGCTGTTGTCCAACAAACTCTTAAAAGCATGCAAAATTATTTTTCGGACCATATCCGGCCTTGTGCGTTGGTTTATGAAAAACTAATCGATTTGATTTGGGCTCATCTTGCGGAGTGGCCTTGGGGGGGTACTGTCGGTGCCTTCGCCTATATATAGTTTGGAGACTCTAAGGAGTAAGGATGCCTATGAAAGTGGCGTGGGTCAAGTGGGATGCGAAGCTAAGGTGAAAAATCAGGAGAAAAATTAAACCTCGTTGCCGCCCTTCGACAGGCTCAGGGTGACAACGAAAAAGATAAAACCCTTGAAGGTTTTCTGTTAGCTGACCGCGAGGTCTGTTCGCCGTGCGCGGAGCACCCGCAAGGTGGTCAGCCAACGGGGAACGTTTTCAAACTCCAGTGGTATCGCCTGCGGGTTGTACGCCAGCCCCACCGCAAGGTGGTGGTATGATGGAAAATTATTCTTTCATCTGCATGAGGAGTTGACATCATGACCTCGCCGCTGGACGACCGCCTCGAAGCCCTGCTCGACAAAATCCGCGCGCTCGAATTTGAACTTCTGCAAGAGATGAAGAACAAGCAGAAGGAGTTTTTGTATGAAATCGACAAGACCCGCGTCCGATTTCAGGACGAAGTCACCAAACGCCATCGCAAGCTGATAAAAAAAGTCCGCCATTACTTAAAAGATGCGGCGATACTGAACGTCGTCACAGCACCGGTGATCTGGTCTTGCCTGATCCCCGCCGTTATGCTGGATGCGGTGATGAGTTTCTTCCAGTTCGTCTGTTTCCCTGTGTACAATATTCCAAAAGTGAAGCGCGGAGATTATATTTTGCTCGATCGGGGATTTCTTTCCTACCTGAATATTATGGAACGGCTCAATTGTTTTTACTGTGCCTATTTTAATGGCGTGATCGGCTACGCACGCGAGATCGCCGCGCGCACCGAGCAGTACTGGTGCCCGATCAAGCACGCCCGCCGGGTGCGTGGCGTTCACAGTCGGTATAAATACTTTTTGAATTTCGGCGATGCCGAAGGCTATCGCGAACGCATCGAAACTGTCCGCCGCGATTTTTCAGATATCGATAAAGGTCCATCATAAGATTGTTACTATTTTAAAAATAATATTGTTGAGGGATGCCCATTGATAAACGTCCCTAAGTTTTACTGATACTCCTCTTTTTCGTTAGCATTTAGGGCGTTGAAATTGCTACTATTGGCCCATGCTGAGAAACGTTGCTTTGATCAACATGCCGTTTGGTTTCCATATCTATCCGTCGATTCAATTGGGAACGGTCTCCACCCTGCTGAAGGAAAACGGACACGATGCGAAGAGCTATTACCTCAACCTGCACTTCGCGCATCAGGTTGGGATGGATGTTTACAAACAGTTGTGCGAGGAACGTTTTCTCATCGGCGAGTGGCTGTTTTCGCACTTGTTGTTTGGTGACGCGCCAAAAAATCGTGAGTATGCCGAGCAGTATCACTTTCACCTGACCAACATCGCCCGCACTCTCGGTCGTCCTAAGAATTTTCTGCTGGAGGTCAAGGAGCAGATGGTGCCCGAGTTTCTTCATTGGGCGGTCGGTGCCATCGACTGGGGCCAGTACGACAGCGTCGGTTTCACCTCGACCTTCAACCAGAACCTCGCCAGCGTCACCCTTGCCAAACTGATTAAAGAACGGCACCCGCAGGTTGATATTTTATTTGGCGGTTCTAATTTCGATTCTGAAATGGGACTCGAATATTTTCGCGCGTTCACCTGGATCGACTACGTGGTCTCCGGTGAGGCGGAGCATGTTCTGCCTGCCTTGATGCAGGCGTTGGAAACCAGCGGACCGATCCCGCCGGGTGTGGTGCATCGCGTGGGTGGCGACATCCGCCACGAAGAAAACCATCAAAACTTTACCGGCTTCAAGGACTACGGTCCGCCGGACTACGACGATTATTTTGAACAGGTGCGGCAGATCGATCCGCAGTCGCCATTGCTTGACAACCCCATCGTGCTGTACGAAACGGCGCGCGGTTGCTGGTGGGGCGAGAAACATCACTGTACATTTTGCGGGTTGAATGCCTCCACTATGGAGTTCCGTTCGCGCTCGATGGAGCAGGTGCATCACGACATCGCGCACCTGTCAAAGCGTTACGACACCTATCGCTTCCGGCTGGTCGACAATATTTTAGACATCGGTTACATCGAAGGTGTCTTCGGAGAATTTGCCAAGAAAAATTATGATCTCGAATTTTTCATCGAGGTCAAAAGCAACCTCACTAAAAAGCAGATCGAATTGTTGGCGAAGGGCGGCGTGAACGTCGTCCAACCCGGCATCGAAAGTTTCAGCTTCAACCAACTGCGCGAAATGGACAAGGGTGTCAAACCTCTGCAAAATATTTTCTGCCTGAAGTGGGCCCTGTATTATGGGATGGACGTGACGTGGAGCATCCTCACCGGTTTCCCGATGGAAACGGATGACGATTTTCGCCAACAGACGGAACTAATCAAGTCGATCATTCATCTGCAACCTCCGATCTCTGTCGGCAACATCTGGCTGGAACGATTCAGTCCTTATTTTTCCCGACCGGAAGAATACGGCGTGAGCATTACCGGCCCCGGCGAGGCGTACCCTTATGTGTACGATGGAGAGAAACTCGACTTGATGAAGGTCGCGTACGATTTCGAATTTGAAACCGAGCGTAAAATAAATCCGGCGGTGGCGGAAGAGCTACAGCAGACGGTGGATTACTGGAAGGCGCGGCACCAGTCCGACAACATGCCATTTCTTTTTTATTCAAAGTCGCTCGACTTTGTCACTGTCTACGATAACCGACCGGAGGAGGGGATCAAACACCGCTTCGAAGGCGCGTCTGCGCGAGTGATCGATTTTTGTAACGAAGGTCCGCGCACACTCGAACAAATACGAGCCAACGTGCAGGAAGGCGGGGAATCTGCAACCGACCTTGAATCCATCATGCAGGACCTTATCGACAAACGCCTGATCTATAAAGAAGGCAACCGCCACATCACACTCGCCCTGCCGCAGAACAGCAGATTGTAATTTTTTATCTACTCGCAGTCCTCCCGAAAGTATTTCCATGACGTTATCCTCAGCAAAATTCACATCCATCGCACTCGCAAAAGAAATTGAATCTCCGGAAAATCCGGGAGCGATGGAAAGACGTGTTGCCCTGGTGCCAACGGATGTTGGCAGACTGACTGAAGCGGGCCTTAAAGTGTACGTTGAATTCGGAGCCGGTGAGGGTGTGGGATTCAGTGACAGCGAGTACGAAAAAAACAACGCCATCATGCAAACGGCAGAGCAAATTTATCGCAACAAGGAGTTCATCATCAAGTTCAAAGGCCCATCACTTGCATCTATTGAAGAGATGCAGGAGGGAAGCACCTTGTTTTGCATGGCGCATTTCCACTCCTATCCGGATCGGGCCAAACTGCTGGAGGATCAGCGCATCAACGTAATCGCGATGGAAGAAATTTACGAATCGCCCAAGGTCAATACGGACCGGGAAATTCTGGGACGCAAGGCCATGGTCGCGGCCCTGCAACCCTTTCTGGAAACCAATTCCGCAGGTGGCCTTGAGGTCCGGGTCATTGGCTGGAGTCCGCGCCTACGCAGTGCCATCCGCCGTTGTGGCAATCGCGACCCCGGTTCGTTGCAGGTCATTCAAACTTCATCTACCTTTGAAGAGCTGACCGCATCTGGACCCAACGCATTATATTTTTATGACAGCTCCCACTTTGAAGATCGTCACGGTATTCTGCCCAAACTGAAAAGCGAGGGCACTCACCTATTTGATCTTGCTGAGTTTGAACAGGAGAAAGGTGAGCAAGCCATTGCAGATTACCGTGCTACCCACCCGCCAGCGGAATTTGGACTGCGCCGCATCCAATGTCTGCATGAGACCGGTCGGGCCGGTGCGCGCTATGGTGTTGAGTTATTGAAAGCCAACAAACCGGACTTAGACATTGCGCATGCCAAAGTAGTTATTCTGGGCTATGGCAACGTCGGGCAAGGGGCACTGCATGAACTTTACAGCCAAGGCATTCAAACGGTGCATGTGCTGGGTCGCAGTCATACTGTCAAAGACCGGATCGATTTTTGGCTGAAGGATGTGGATCTTGTGGTGAACGGTGCGGAACAATCGCCCCAGTTGCGCGGCAAAAACTTTTTGATCAGTAACCAGCACCTCAAGGATATTATTCCCGATCAATCGGTGGTGATCGATCTTGTTGGCGGCAGTGCGAGCAACCGGAGCCCGGTGGAAGCCGTGATCAATTGCAGTTTTCTGACCGAGCCTTCATTTGTGCAGGACGGTGTGACCGTATCGGCCTTGTGGGGATGGCCCATGATGGGCATGATGCAAGAGACCGCCGTTCGCTATTCCGGGCAAATTGTAGACGTGTTACTGGGCCGGGAAAAACTGATGGACGGACTGACTGCACTGAAACCCAATATCCAGCGCGCCCTCGTCTGCGGCCCGTTTAAAAAATCTTCGTAATAATATTTTGGATGGACAAAAGCTCTTCATACAAGACAAATTTAAAATAGTATTTCCGTGTTTTCTGAAACATCTGGTTTTGAGATTGTATATTGACGACTTTCTAATGACTGAATAAACCTTATTGAACTGGTAACATGGCCAAAAATTAGTAGGCTTTCCTCATAGTTTAATACCTTATTAGCATGAGCCAAGCTTTGATCATTGCGGACTTTATTAAATGCTTCCATTATTGATATCGTAGATTTTAGAATTCTCTCTGTCATTTCAGATTCGATTAGGTTTTTAGCGCCGAGAGCTTTTACATATTGCCCCACTAAACTATGGAGTGGTTTTTCACGGACTACATCAATTCCATGTTTGCCACATAGCACTCTAAAATATTTTACTAAAAATGTATGCAATCGATCCAAACCAGCTTCGGGTTCATTTTTGTCAATTGCTTCTCGCACTGATTTCGCTAGATTTTCAAAACTCTCTTCATTTGAATTTGGAGTAACAACACCGATCTCAGGAACAGGTGAACTATTTTTAAGTCGCTGAAGAATTTTAAGGCAATTTTCAGGTGGCTGAGACACAGTGCCATCATTATTTAGATCTTCCCAAGCTTCAAAAATATCAGAGAGTAATTTTTCAACCCTAAAATTACTCTCAACTTTCCAAAATTCTCTCAATCGATTTGCCTTTGACCCACTTGCGTAATCATATTTTGATTCCCAAATATCTAAGCCGATGCTATCAAGTATAAATTCAGAAAAAGTCCTGTTAGAAAAGTTTAAAACATAGCCACTTTCCATTCCAAAGGCTTTTTCCAGATGTCGTTTCTCAATTAGCGTAAGGTCAGACATAAAATCTCTGGTTCTATTTGGTATGAATTTTTAATCGTTGCAAATAGTTAACATCTTATCATGAGTAGCGATTAGGGTTTGCCGTCAAGTTGCCTCCACGGCTAGGGGCCGCCAGATGATGTCAGCTGTCCGCGCAGGAGGTTTTCGTCAGCCATCATGAAGTGGTCAAATGAATTCGATGGGGTGTTGGTGGTTGAGCAGGTGGCCTTTGTGGCAGGCGGTGCGGAAGTGCATCAGGCCGTCGAGCTCCTGTTCCCCGAGGTGGTAGAGGATGCGGTGGGTCAGGTACTCGCGGCAGGCCTCGGGAGAGAGTCCGACGTTTCTAACTTGCGGCAGGAGGGTGATGGCATCGATCATATTTTTGCCCATATCCGCCGCGCCTTTCAGGAACTGAATCAATTCGGGTGACAGGCGTACTTCCGGCCGAACCGCCATGACCGCGTGCACAAAAGATTTCCCGGTGAGGCGGAACCACTCTTCGCTCAAATCGTAAACGGTTAAATCCGGATGTCCTTCTTCCAGTAGAAACGATGGGTCGCCGATGATGAGGATGGCATCGTTCATTTTCAGCATGCGTTCCGGGTCCGGGTCGGCCCCGCCTTTGATGACGGAGGGTGACAGTCGCCGATTGAACAAAATGTTCAGCAAGGCAACGGAGGTGCGCGAACGATTGTCCATGGCGAGGGTGCGTACTTTTTCCAGCGGTTTTTTGCTGACCAGCAGGACACTGCCGACCGGTCCGCGCGACGCTATGCAGACTTCCGGGATGAGCCGGTAAGCGTCGGCATCCTTCAGGTACTCGATGGTGGGCACCATGGCGATGTCGAGTTCACTGGCTTTGAGTTTGGCTGAGAGCCGGGCCGGGGTATCGAGCACGAGGTCGAGGTTCAGTCGACCGGCATCCATTTTTAGAGGCAGGACCAATGGCTGGGCGTTGATGAAATCGTGAATTCCCAGACGAATGCGGTGGGAGGCCATGAGCGTCCTTTATCGCAGAAACAAAAAAAAACCGGGATGGGAAACCCCCACCCCGGCTTAACTCCAGTTTTTTGATTACTGGATTACAAGAACATCGGCGCGAGCACCAGCGATACGATCGACATCAGTTTGATGAGGATGTTCATTGCTGGGCCGGACGTGTCTTTCAGCGGATCACCGACCGTGTCACCGACAACGGTGGCATGATGGGCATCGGAACCTTTACCGCCCAGTGCACCGGCTTCGACATACTTCTTGGCGTTGTCCCAGGCACCGCCGCCGTTCGACATGAACAGGGCGAGCAAAACACCGACCAGCGTAGCACCAACCAGCATGCCGCCGAGTGCTTCCTTGCCGAGGGTGAAGCCGATCAGGATCGGCATTACGATTGCGATGACACCCGGTACGATCATCTCGCGCAGGGCGGCAGTGGTGCAGATGTCGATACAACGTGCAGAGTCGGGCTTGCCGGTGCCTTCCATGATGCCTGGAATTTCGCGGAACTGTCGGCGGATTTCCTCGACCATGATGAACGCACCTTTCCCGACTGAGGTCATTGTCAGTGCCGCAACGGAGAAAGGAATGACTCCGCCGATAAGCACACCGATGATGACATAGACGTTGGTGATGTTAATGACCTCGACTCCTGCGGCTTGTGTGTAGGCCGAGAACAAGGCCAGCGCGGTGAGTGCGGCAGAGCCGATGGCGAAACCTTTTCCGATGGCGGCTGTGGTGTTGCCGAGTTGGTCGAGACTGTCGGTGATCTTGCGTGTTTCTTCACCCAGACCCGCCATTTCAGAAATACCACCGGCGTTATCAGCGATAGGACCGTAAGCGTCAACAGACATTGTGATGCCCACCGTTGCCAGCATGCCAACAGCGGCCAGGGCAACACCGTAGAGTCCGGCAAATTTGACCGATGCGAAAATGGCGATACAGATGGTGAGCACCGGTGCCGCACAACTTTCCATGGCCACAGCCAGTCCGGTAATCATAACGGTGGCAACACCTGTCTGGCTGGATTCAGCGATTTTTCTAACCGGTGCGCCAGCGGTGTAGTATTCGGTGATGAGACCGATGATGATACCGGCGAAACAACCGAACGCCAATGCGCCGAACACACCCATGGGCAGTCCCATGAACTTAACCACGATGAACGAAGCGAACAACATCACCGCCGCACTGATGAACGTCGAGTTTCTCAATGCGTCCGCCGGGTCCATGGAAGACAGGACCTTGATGGAACGGATGCCCACGATGGAGGCAACGAGGCCGACCATGGCGATGACGACAGGCAGTGCCATGTATTCGAATTGCTGGGTCATCATGCCGGCACCGATGGCGATGGTGGCGATCATGGAACCGACATAGGATTCAAAAATATCCGCGCCGAGACCCGCCGTGTCGCCAACGTTGTCGCCGACGTTGTCAGCAATAACGCCAGGGTTACGAGGATCATCTTCCGGGATACCCGCTTCCACTTTACCGACGAGGTCAGAACCAACGTCAGCGATTTTGGTGTAGATGCCGCCGCCGATACGAGCGAACAGGGCGATGGAGCTGGCACCCATGGCGAACCCGCTGATAACACTGATCGAGTCACCCCGCGCAAACAGGAGGAACAGTCCGCCAACACCGACCAGGCCGAGGCTGGCAACACAAAGTCCCATCACCGCTCCGCCGTTGAACGCAACATCCAGGGCTTTGGACTGGCCTTCGTCGTTGGCCGCTTGCGAGGTGCGGACATTTGCCGAAGTGGCCGCGTTCATGCCGAAGAAACCGGCGGCCATGGAACAAACCGCGCCCAGCAAGTAGGCGATAGCTGTCCAGAATCCTATAAAGAGGCCTTTGGTCGCAGTGATGACCGCGAGCAGTAGGAAGAAAACGACAATGATGAAATACATCAGGATTTTATATTCCCGCTTGAGGAACACCATGGCGCCTTCGTGAATGGATTCGGCAATCTCCATCATCTTCTCGTTGCCTTCCGGCTGATCGTCGACAGACTCAAAAATTTTCCAGGCCACGATCAGGCCGAAGATTCCAAACAGGAAGCCAAAATAGGCGAAGTTGCCCGAAGCATCAGCCGCTGTACAAATCAGGTAAATGACCATGGCGAGACCGACGAAAATCATCTCCCCCTTATATTCCTGCATCATGCTGTTTATTCCTCCGTTGATTTATTTTATCTTCAATTCGAAATGGTATTGTCAAGAATCCAAATGCGATTCTATCGTTTCAGGTGTCGTGTTATTTTTGTGCAAAACATTTATTGAAAGAAACTCTTTTATTTTGTTCTGGTCGCCAGACGACCTCATTCAGGGAGTACCTTGGCAAACCCTAAAATCAAAAACAAAGGCGAGATTCTTCGCTTTGCTCAGAATGACAGTGCAGTGGTTACTGGTGTCACCCTTTGCTAGTCGAAACGCGATCTCCCTATTGCTGACCTGAAAAAGAATTGGTGCAAACCTCACTTTATTAAGAGAGCCCTTCAGCCTGCCCCCCGGCCCGGAGTTCGATCAGGATTTCTTCGACCCTTTCCACTGCGAGGTCCAGCGTCAGATTGAATCCCGCCTGCTCGTCTTCGGTGAATCCGGACAGAACATGCTCGACCAGGTCATCGCTGTTATCGGGCCGTCCGATGCCGATCCGCACCCGGTAAAACAGGTCTGTCTCCAGCCGCTCAATGATGGACCGTACGCCTTTTTGTCCGGCATGACCGCCGCCAAATTTGCGTTTGATCTTGCCCACCGGCAGGTCGATGTCGTCATGCAGAACGATGAGCTGTCCGGGATCGAGATCCCGTTTCCTCATGAAAGCTCGCGCCGATTTACCGCTTTCGTTCATGTAGGTCATCGGCTTGGCGACAAGAACCTCGTGCCCGGCGATTTTACCGACGCCGCCGATAGCGTGACAACCTTGTTTATCCACCTTAAGCCCGTATTTTGAGGCCAAAAGATCGATCGCCAGAAACCCCGCGTTGTGCCGCGTATTGGCATATTCGTACCCCGGATTGCCAAGCCCCAATACCCAGTACACGCTCCGGATCAGCTTTCTGTTTTGGCTTCCTCAGCCGTGGCAGTGCCCTCTTCCTCAGTGCCTTCTTCCTCTTCCGCTTTTTCTTCTTTCACTTTAACCAGATGCACGGAAACCACGGCGGTTTTGGGATCACCAAAAACCTCGGCATTTTCAGGAGTCTTCAGGTCGGAAATATGGACCACCTGATCCAGCTCAATGCCGGTCATATCGACGTCAATGGATTCCGGAATGTCACCCGGCAGACATTGGATTTCCAGATCATGCACAAAATGCTCGACCAGAGCACCCTGTTTTTCTGCCAGGGAATGCCCTACCAGCCGGATGGGAACCTTTACCTTGATTTTTTCCTGTAGATTGATTTCATAAAAGTCAGCGTGTATCCACACATCTTTATAAGGGTGCATCTGCGCTTCTTTTAAAAGAACCGTGCGCTTCGGTACGGAATCGCCCTCTATAGAAAGGTCAATGAGAGCATTGATGCCTGACTTGTCCAGAATACGAGTGAGGTCGAGCGGGTTGGTGATGAAGGAAATATTGTCTTTCCCTCCGTAGATCACACCGGGCAGTCCACCCTTTACTCGCAGTCGACGATTGGGGCCCTTGCCCCGCTCCTCGCGAATGCGCCCATTGAGATTGGCAATTGTTGTCATGAGTCCTTCTCCTGCTTTTATTTATTGTTAGTCAGTTTCCGAATCGAACAGGGAACTGACTGACGTTTCACTGTGAATTCGAATGAGTGCCTCTCCTAAAAGAGGGGCAATGGATAATACTTTTATTTTTTCTATCGAATTAAGGTTTTCACTCAATGGAATAGTGTTGGTGGTGATAACAGATTTCAGCGGCGAACTTTCGATGCGTTCCCCTGCCGGGCCAGACAATACCGGGTGCGAGCAACAGGCGTGCACCTCGCGCGCTCCCGCTTTGAGCAAAGCGTTGGTGGATTCCATCAGGGTGCCAGCGGTGTCGATCATGTCATCGACGATGACCGTCGTTTTTCCTGTAACGTCCCCGATAACATTCATCGCCTTGGCCTCGTTAATCGACTCCCGCCGTTTATCGACAATAGCCAGCGGCGATCCCAGCCTTTTGGCATAGGCGCGGGCGCGTTCCACCCCGCCGGCATCAGGTGAAATCACCATGAGGTTCGGCAGGTTGAGCCCTTTGATGTAGTTGACCAGAACATTCATGGCGAACAGGTGATCCACCGGCATGTTGAAGAACCCCTGAATCTGCCCGGCGTGCAGGTCGACCGTGAGCACGCGATTGGCACCGGACGTGTGCAGGAGATCGGCCACCAGTTTGGAGGTGATCGGCACGCGCGGCTCGCATTTTCTGTCCTGCCGGGCATAACCGAAATAGGGGATGACCGCAGTGATACGTTTTGCCGACGCGCGTTTCAGGGCATCAATCATGATGAGCATTTCCATCAGGTTGTTGTTGCCCGGTGAACAGGTCGACTGGATCACAAAAACATCTCCGCCACGAACATTTTGCTCGATGCGGACGTAGTTCTCTCCGTCGGAGAAATTCTTGAGGATCGACTTGCCCGTTTCAATGCCAATGTACTGGCAAATGTCAGCCGCTAACTCCTGGCTGGCTCGCCCGGCGAACACTAATAAGCGGTTGTTATTATCACTCATGTCTTGATCTCGATTCATAAACTGGCTGGGGCGGGAGGATTCGAACCTCCGAATGCGGGATCCAAAATCCCGTGACTTAACCACTTGTCGACGCCCCAATGTCCCTGTTATTTTTTCTTCCTGATGTTCTTTTTCCCGGACAGGGTGCGTTTTCTTTCCCTGTCAAAAATACCGCTCACTGGAAATCACAGCCGGAAGAAAATGTAGTAAAGGGGAGTTGAGTTCTGGTGGAAAAAAACCTCGGGTCACTTAAATCGTGTAAATAAATACCATCCCCGAACAATCGAAGATGAACAAACAAGTTTGGCTCGGAGATTCCTGCCGATATTGACCCGCCCTGTTGCACCAAGGCTCAAGCTCGATCAGCCTTGGGATAATTAAGAACAGACTCTGGCAAAAACTCGGCGACGCTGGCAACTGTTTCCGTCAAGAATGTATCCCAATTCCCCGCAACACTTTGGGCTTGCGCCTGCTTCGCCTGCCTGGAGTCAGAAAAAATCCCAAATACCGTAGACCCACTACCGGACACAAGCACTCCTAGGGCGTTTTGGGTCTGTAAATACTCCCATACGACCCTAACTTCTTTAAACCGTTCTAAAACAATAGGTTCCAGGTCATTGTGGAGATGCGCGCCCAAGCTGGCTACATCCGATTTAGAAAAAATTTTGGACAAAATCTTAATATTATTTTGGGGTGATGTCAATTTTAAATTCAAATGGTTATAGACTTCAGCAGTGCTCACAGACAAGCGCGGCGTGAGCAATAACACAAAGAACTGGCGACTCGGTTCAATCGGAGTCAATAGTTCGCCGCGTCCTTTGCCAATAGCACTGGGACCGACCAGAAAAAAAGGCACATCCGAACCCAGTTCCGCCGCCAAGGGCAGGAGTTGTTCCAGCGTCAGGCCGAGGTCCCACAACTGATTGAGTGCCATGAGGGTACCGGCGGCATTGCCACTGCCGCCGCCCAGCCCGGCACCGGATGGGATGGTTTTCTCAAGATGAATCTGACAATGAAGGTTCTGCCGCTCCGGGAATTGTTGCTGGAGCCGCCGCCCAGCCCGAAGAACCAGGTTGGTTTCGTCTGTCGGGATGTCCGACCGGTTGCAGGTCAGGCGCAAGCCGTCGCATTCTGTATTGAATTCTAGGGTGTCATAAAGACTCACCATCTGAAACAGGGTCTCTAATTCGTGAAACCCGTCTTCGCGCTTACCCAGTATCCACAGACCCAGGTTGATCTTCGCCGGAGTTTTGACTGACAGTCGCATAGTTTATTGGCAGAGAAAATTGTTTCAGTAAAAATAGAATCCGAAATTCAAGCGTACATTTGCGACCGGATTTTATGAGTTGGGCAGTGGGTCCTGACTTTTCAGGCCGGGCAGTTTTGGCGAGAACGTTTCTTCCGAGACTCCCTTGTTGATCACCGGATCGGAATAGATCAACGTCAACTGATCTTTCTGGGCTGAACGTGTCACGGTGATGTGGTGTGGAAATTGGGTGCCGTTGATGTCCTTGTAGTCATCCCAAATGACGGTATAAAGCGGTTGCGGTCCCACCCACTTTTGCATGGTTTCAGGCAGAAGCGTTTCGACATTCAAGCGGATGCGCAAGGTGACTCGGCGGGCGCGCTCGTGCCCGGTCAGGATGTAATGTGTTTTATCTTCATTGAGTTCGGCTTTGGCCCACTTCATGTGCTGAAGTCGGGGGATGTCGCCATAAAACACGGGCACATATTCACCGAAGTCGATCACCGTCCCGAGTATTTCATGCATCATGTTCCAGACTTCAAGTCCCTGATACATGCGGTGATTTTTCAGGTCGAACAGGCGCGAGGTCTCGCCCTTCAAAATAAATATGCTGACGGGTTGGTTGAATGGCGCGAGGGTATCGAGCCGTAACCTGTCATCGCCTTTGAGCAGGATGATCTGACGGAAACTCTGATCGCGCCTCGGGGTGGTCACAACAGTTTTGATGAACGCTCGGAGGTCCTTGACCCGGCCTTGCTGGCTCAGTAGTTTTTCCTGCAGGTATTGGGGCGTGATGGTCTGTTGTTGATAGTGTTCCGGCAGGGTATCGGGTCCACTCTGGCACCCTGCACTCAATAGCAGGGCAACCAGCAGTATTGAAAAACGAAACATATAAATCCTTTAGGGGAACAGTTAAAGCTGACGGGGTTGCTTGGGGACTACCGGTTTTTTTGTTGTGATCGGGATTTGCGGATTTTCTCTTTCAACTTGGCAGGATCGGGAACCTCACCGGTCGGGTCTTCCAGTTTTTTCAGGGTCAGGGCGAGGCTGGTTTTCCAGGCTTCGTGGGCTTCGCTGAATTTTTTCATTGAAAACAGGACATCACCCAGATGGTCGTACAAAACCGGATCGGGTGAAACGTAGATCATGGCTTTCTTGATTTTTTTCAACGCGGAATCGTGATCGCCTTTCTTATGATAAATCCAGCCGAGGCTGTCCAGGAAATATCCGTTGCGCGGCTGGATGCTGAGAGCCTTTTTCAGATGCTTGAGGGCGCGATCAAGATTCGACCCCTCCGTGGCATAAAGGTAGCCGATGAAATTGTGTGCGTTGGAGTGGTTCGGGTTGAGGGCGATCACGCGTTCCATGGCCTCGATCGCACGTTGGAACTTTCCCTTGCGTTCATAGAGGGCACCGAGCTCAAAGAAGTACGCTTCTTTCTGACCGTCCAGCGCGATGGCTTTCTGGATCGTGATGATGGCTTGATCGTATTGTGACAGGGCCATGTGCGCCAGAGCCAGCGAATGGTACAGGCGGTCGTTGCGCGGCTCATGCTTGAGGGCTGATTCCAATAGACCCACCGACTTGTCCATCTGCTGATCCATCCCGTACAAGCGTGCCAGATTGAGTAGCAGATCGACCCGGTTCTTATCTTCCGCGCTGTGACGGTAGGCTTCCACCTCAATGATAGCCTGGTCAACACGTCCCAGGATTTCATAGATTTTAGAGACGATGAGTCTTATTTCCAGATCATTATTGGTCGCCAGCACTATGCGAAATTCATCAAGCGATTCCAGGTAAGCGGCCTGCTCGTAGTAAACTGCTCCAAGCAAAGCGTGCAGGGGGACCTGTTTGATCTCAAGCGGGGCGAGGCTGTTTACGCTGTCCATCGAATTGGAACTGGCGACCAGTTTCTCGACCGCGTCATATTGCTTTTTGATTTCGGGAGTCGGCAGGACTTTTTTGAGGAGCCTGTATTGTTCCAGTGCGTTTTCATACTGGCCCTGTTGCTCCATCAACCGCGCCAGATATTTACGTGCTTCAAACAGGCTGGGCCTTAAGTTGAGCGCACTGTTCAACTCTTTCTCTGCTTCTTCGAACTGCCGTTCCTCAGCCAGGACGCGGCCCAGGTAAAAGAAGCCCAGCGGATTGTGCGAGTCGGCAAGGGTCATGGCACGATAAGCTTCAATGGCCTCCTGCGGTCGTTTCATTTTTTCAAACAGGTTGCCCATCATCAATTTGGAGCGTGCATTTTTCGGATTCTGATCAAAAATTTTCCCGTACTGGTCGAGAGCTTCCTGATGCTTGCCCTGTGTTACCAGCACATCTGCCAGAACCATACGGATGGTGGGATTGTTTGGGAACCGTTCCAGTGCCTTTTTAGCCATAGTGGCGGCATCGTCCAGCCGACCCGTCCTTAAGGTGAGCCGCACCGCGCGTTGGGCAAACCCCTCACGACCGGGCTCGTACTTGACCAACTCCGTGAAGTGGTCACGCGCCAGGTCAAACCGCGCTTCCCGGAAACTTTGCAGTCCCATCAGGTAATGGTAATAGGCGCGCGGGTCGCGCAGGTCGGCCTCAGGATTCTTTTCCTTTAATTTCCGGATTTTTTCGACTGCATAGGACGGGCCCATAGTGATCGGCACCGGGGTCTGGGCTTGCGGACTACTGCCAGAAGCACCGCTTCCCTCTTGCGGGGCGGGTAGACTGGTGCAGTTGGTCAATAAAACCACCAGCGTCAACAGGCTCGCGCTGTGCTTGAGGTGTCGCCCGATGCGGGCCAGTGTCTCTTTTAGATGAGAATCCTGAATCATGTCCAATCCTTCGGTGTCCCGGCCCAGATCATCACTTGGCAAGGGGACGGAGTTTTTAATTGTCTTTATTTTAGTTGAGGCCTTTTCCGGCGCGAAATTTTGACTCTCCCGGCATTGTATGCGGGTAAACCGTTCTTCGCCAAACGATCGGTTCATGGCAGTCAGGAGTCGCGCTTCCAGCGGTTTAAGAGCATTCACCCAGTTCGCCCCGGCCACTTCAATATACAGGGTCTTAGAGGCCAACCGCTCCACCCGCGACACAATTGCCAGATCCTGACCGACCGCTATTTCCCATTGTAACGTAACCCAGGCCAACTCATCAGCCCGAAGGTTGGGAATATTTTCAGTAGCCTTTGATAACACCTTATCCAACGGACTCCAGGAACGCATAGAGAGTACCCGACCTGAAAAAGTATTGTAAGGGAACCTTAAAAAAACCACTTGGGCAAATGTCTCTAGACAGAGCCGGATATATCGAAAGCCCGAATAGCGTTTGACCCCTGTGGTTATTTTAGAGTATGTTGACGTGCATCACCAACCTTATAATGGGGCTTTATTCATTCTCTTGTTTTCAGACAGGTATTTTTGGATAAAGCGTAGTGCATTCCAACCCAAATGATATTTCTTGTCGGGGGAGTACATCGCCCTCCGCGAAGAGTACGTTGCCCTCCGCGAGGAGTTTACGGTCCGTATTTTATATAAACCGGTTAACTGATGAATTCATTTTATGACCATGGCTACAATTAAGAAAAAGAAGAAAAAGAAGAAAAAAGTGGTAGTGGAAGAACTGACTCCGTCCGAGATGGTGCCACCGGAGGATAAGTTCCTGCAGTATGAGGAACGTATCCACCAGTTGGAAACCTGTTACCGCATCACGGGACTGCTCAATTCGGAGTTGAACCAGACGGTCCTGCTCGACACCATCATGAACATCGCTAAAAAGGTGATGAAGGCCAATGCCTCGAGTTTACTGCTGATTGATGAGGAGCACGGCGACCTCGTGTTCCAGGTGGCGTTGAGCCGCGTCGGTGAGCGCATCAAGGGGATGACACGCATCAAGCTCGGTCAGGGCGTTGCCGGCACCGTGGCCAAAACCGGTCGCCCCATGGTCATCAAGGATGCCTACAAAAGTAAACATTTCGATTCCTCCTACGACAAGAAAACCGGATTCAGAACCGGGTCCATCCTGTGCGCACCGCTGAAGGCCAAGGACAAGATCATCGGCGTTTGTCAGGTGATTCACAGTCAGGGCAAAGGCAAGGCAAAAGGGAAAGTGTTCACCCGCAAGGATCTCGCGCTGTTCAAGCTGGTGTGCGACAGTGCCGCACTGGCGATCCAGAACGCGCGCATGCATCACATCCTCATGGAAAAGCAGAGGCTGGAAAAGGACATGGAGTTTGCCCAGTCGGTGCAGGAAAGTTTTCTGCCACAGAATTTCCCGGAGCATCCGCAATTCAAATTTTCCGCAGGCTTTATTCCGGCAAAAAACGTGGGCGGCGACTACTACGATTTTATCCGGCTGAGCGAGACCACCCTGGGCGTTCTGCTCGGCGATGTGTCCGGCAAGGGGGTGCCAGCGGCCTTGCAAATGGCAAGGCTGATGAGCGACTTTCGTTATGTGTCGACTAAAAATTCCGAGCCGAAGGATGTACTCAAGGAAGTGAATAATATTTTTTTCGAGCGGTCCTATCGCGGCATGTTCACCACCGTTATTTATGTGGTGCTCGATCTGAAAAACAAGCGGATGCTCATCGCCAACGCCGGCCACCTGCCCATGCTGTTGCAACGCAGGGGCGGCAAGGTTGAGGAGATCGCCCCCGCGACCGGGACGCCGCTCGGCATGTTGCCGCACAGCCACTATCAACAGGTCGAAAAAGATTTACAGCCGGGCGATCGCGTGGTTCTGCTTTCCGACGGAGTGACCGAAACCAAAAGCATGGACGATGAATTGTTCGGTCAGGATCGGCTTGTGAAGTTTCTGGAAAAAGAAAAAGGCGAACCTGCTGTGCTCCTGCAGCAACTCGAAAAAAAGCTCCACGAATTTTCCACCGATGCCCCCCAGCACGATGACAAAACCACCGTCGCTTTCCAGCTCCTCGCCGGAGGGGCGGCTGGCTGAAACTTTATTGAGCAACACTCCGTCCGGGGAAGATCATACTCATTACAAAGCCCGTTGAACTTCTTGCCACTGATAGACAATCCCTTTGATGCTTTGTAATTGAGTTCATCGTAAAGTCGTTCTACCTTTTCAATTGCTTCCTCTTCATCCTTTAAGTCCAAAGACTTTTTCGGGTAAACCCTCGAACATCCTGAAACTTCATTCGACAATAAAAACTTCCACCACAATCTTCCCTGCGATGGATAATAAGACGACCTTTTTTGCGAATGTTTTTTTCGCTATCAATACCCATCAAATCCTCAAAATCGAGTCAAAAACGAGTAAAGTACAAAATATGGAGTATTGAAAATAAAGAGCTATTTCGATTCGGGGCAGGCTAAAAATAAACACAGCCACGAGGCTAATTTATCTAAGCGGCTGTATTAAAACATTTAATTAGTGGGGCGTCACGGGATCGAACCGTGGACCTACTGATTAAGAGTCAGTTGCTCTACCAGTTGAGCTAACGCCCCCAATTGCCT
>JAJDBF010000073.1 GCA_029261535.1 Nitrospinaceae bacterium
ACGATATTTCAACCACCATTGCCGGGGCAGTGGAAGAACAAACAGCCACCACCAACGAAATCAGCCGCAATGTTAGTGACGCGGCGAGGGGAACCCAGGAGATCAATGAGAATATTTCAGGAGTGACCACTGCCGCTGAAAATACATCCCAGGGAGCGACAGAAATTCAACAATCTTCTGCTGATTTGGCGAAATTGGCGGCCTCACTGTTGGACCTGGTCAAGAAAGATTAAACGGTGGTTTCAACTTTCAAGTGCTACCCATAGGGATAGGGGCACCCATTAGCAGGTTCCGTGTCAATGGACAAAGATGTCCCTTCCCTCGAAAAATGATTTCTTTTCGAGATTAATTTTCTTTTCAAACAGGCCGGAGCTTTACGTTACGCATCCTGGTTTTCGTTTCGGAGGATGTCGTCCCTTAGCGGGTACGCATCAGTCACCCATCTGGTTCAAGGCTTAGGCAAAGTACTTTTTAAAGAACCTCTGAAAATCATTCAGGCCACGAGTCCTCCTCGCTTCAGAAGGGGGACGAGTTGCCTCAAAATAAACTATAGGACTATCGGAGATCCTCGTAAAAAGTTCTTTGCCGCCCCTGGCTTGTTCGCCCCAAGGGCAAGGGGTCCAGTCCTTTCTTAACTACAAGTTGGGTGAATAGAAATCCTGTCTTGCTGGATGGGTTGCAGAAGGTTTGCCCGATTCCTTCAGCAGATACGCGGCAATTGATCTCCACTCAACATATCCAAAATTCGAGTGGTGCCAAGCCTTGTGCTGAGAATCACCTTTTCTTTGGGAGCCTCTTGCGCGCCTCCAATAATTTTCGCCTGACTTTCCGACGAATCATCTTCCATAATTTTCAAGGCCTTTTTTGCGTGATCGGCTTTCACAATGGTCACAAATCTGCCTTCGTTAGCGACGTACATGGGATCAAGCCCTAAAATCTCGCAGGCCCCTTTAACATCTTCGCGAACCACAATTTCATTTTCATTTATATTCAGGGACATCCCCGATGCTTGCGCAATTTCAATCAAGGCGGTCGCCAGGCCACCGCGTGTCAGGTCGCGCATACAATGAATTTTGATGTTGGCTGAGATCATTTTTTGAACAAGATTGGAGACTTCGGCACAATCGCTTTTGATCTGGCTTTCGAAACCCAGTCCCTCCCGCGCCGCCATGATAGCGATCCCATGTCTGCCAATATCGCCGCTGAGCAGAATCGCATCGCCGGGCTGGATTTGTTTTGGGTGAATGGTTAAGTCGTGTTCGATTTTGCCGACACCTGAGGTGTTGATAAAAATCCCATCGCCCTTTCCTTTATCGACCACCTTGGTGTCACCCGTGACAATATTTACGCCAGCAATGTCTGCGGATTGTTTCATGGCCTGCACGACGGCCCATAAAGTTTCCATGGGCAAACCTTCTTCAATGATAATACCTGCGGAGAGATAAAGAGGCCGGGCACCGCACATGGCAAGGTCATTGACGGTTCCATTCACTGCCAGACTGCCAATATTTCCACCGGGAAAAATGAGGGGGTTGACGATATAACTGTCTGTAGTGAAGGCGAGTTTATCAAAGGGGACGTCAAGCACTGCGCCGTCATGCTGGGTTTCAAGATCGGCATTGTCGAATGCAGGTTTAAAAATTTTTTCGATCAATTGTTGCGTCATTCTTCCGCCGCCACCATGCGCCATGCTGATGACTGAAGATAAATTTATGGGAAGGGGACAGATCATCCCATCAAAAGAGATTTTGTCTTTTGCCTTATTCATCACGATACCGGTTGGTAACGATAATAAGCCGCGCAGGCCCCTTCGGTAGAAACCATGGTGGCTCCTAACGGCGACTCTGGCGTGCAAGACTTGCCAAAGGCTGAGCATTCATTTGGTTTTTTTATCCCCTGCAACACCAGACCACTGATACATTCTGATGATTTTTCTCTATCATCAAATTCGCATGGGAATTTTTTCTCTGCATCATAAAAGGCGTAGGTTTTCTTTAACCCCAACCCACTTTGCGCAATTTCGCCAATTCCGCGCCATTGTCTGGGAATGATTTCGAACACTTCCTGAATAATGTTTTGAGCTGACGCATTGCCCGCCTTACGAACAGCGCGTAAATATTGATTCTCTACTTCCGACCGGCCTTCCTCCAATTGTTTGACGCAAAGGTAAATGCCTTGCAGGATATCCAGGGGTTCAAACCCGGTAACAACGATTGGAATATGGTAGTCCTTGGCGATGGGCTGATATTCTTCGGTCCCCATAATCGCGCAAACGTGCCCGGCGGCTAACAATCCTTGCACGCAATTTTCTGGAGAATCGAGGAGACATTTTACCGCTGGAGGAACCAGCACCTGCGAAACAAGAAATGAGATATTTCTCATACCATCCAATTTGGCTTTTTTTATTGCCATGGCATTGGCAGGCGCGGTCGTTTCAAACCCGATGGCAAAAAATACGACTTCTTTCTGCGGATTGTCCTTTGCGATTTTGAGCGTATCCATAGGAGAATAAACAATTCGAATATCGCCGCCCCTCGATTTAACCGACAAGAGGTCTTCCGTAGAGCCGGGGACTCGCAACATATCCCCAAACGAACAAAAAATAACATTGGGTTGCGCGGCCATGTAAACGGCTTTATCGATCAATGAAACCGGTGTCACGCAAACGGGGCAACCGGGCCCGTGCAATAAAGAAATTTTGTCCGGTAACAATTCCTGCAAATTATATTTTGCGATGGCGTGCGTTTGACCGCCGCAGATTTCCATCAGCGTCCACCGCCTGGTGACGCATTCACTAATGGCACTGGCGATCCGCCGAGCGTGCTTCTCGTTTCTATATTCATCGACATACTTCATAGCGGATGGTCCTGAATATTATCCAACTGATCGAGCGTATCAAAAATGCGCTGGGCTTCTTCTTCATCAAGAATGCTAATGGCGAAGCCCACATGAACGATCACATAGTCGCCAATTTTCGCCTCTGGCACATAAGCCAGATTGACTTCTTTAACAATGCCGCCAAAGTTGACTTGACCGATCTTCATTAAAGGATCGGCACTAGAAATTTTCGTTACTTTACCAGGAACCGCAAGGCACACCAGACAGCTCCTTTCTTTTAACAAATCTCGTTGCGGCAAAAACCTGCCCAAGGGCAAGACCGCCGTCATTGGGGGGAATTTTTTGATGCCAACAGGGTTGAAAACCTTCCTGCGACAATCGCCGGACTGTCCGCTCCGTCAAATATTTATTCTGAAAACACCCGCCAGACAAGACCACCCGCTCTTCCCCAACACGTTTTGCGACGGTAACGATAGACTCGGCAAGCGTATTTTGGAATTTTACCGCCACGAGATTAAGATCACGTTGTTGCCCAATATCATTCAAAATTTGCTGGACCATCGGGCCTTCGTCCAGTTGATATTTTAATTGCAAATTATAGTATTCGGGAATGTTATCTGCCCGTGAGGCATGAGGTTTTACAAAATTCCCTTCGATCAACTCAACTGGATAGGAAGCATCACTTGGATTGTCCAAGGTTGAAAACTCCAGTTCCATCGCCGCCTGACTTTCAAATGAATTTACATGACGCATGCCGGTCATCGAGGCTACAGCATCAAATATTCTCCCAGCACTGGAGGTCATCGGGCAGTTTAATTTTTTTCCAAGCATGGTTTTTAAGACGGCGGTCTCTTTGGAAGAAAATGACTCAAGAAGTTCGGGCTGATCAAAAATCGATTCGCCATAAACTTGATAAAGAAGCCCGAGAGCACTTCGCCGAGGTTCATTCACTGCGGCAACACCGCCTGGCAATGGAAAGGGACGCCAACAGGCGACCCGGTGAATTGTTTCGGCCGTGATGTGAAAAAATTCTCCCCCCCATACCGTCCCATCCAAACCGTACCCCGACCCGTCCCAGGCCACTCCCAATAGCGGCCCCTCCAAATCATGTTCTGCCATGCAGGAATAAACGTGGGCGATATGGTGTTGGACGGGAATTGCGGCGGCGAATTTTCTTTCCGCCCATTGAGTGGATGCAAAATCAGGATGAAAATCACAAGCAACCTGTTGGGGTTGAATGTCACAAAGATTCATAAAAGATTCGATAGTATTTTCATAGGTGGATCTGGTTTGAGCGTTGCCTAAATCGCCAATGTACTGGCTTATAAAAATATGATGTCCCTTTGACATGGCGATAGAATTTTTCAGGTATCCTCCGGCACCAACAAATGCAGGAATTTTTTCTTTGAGGATAATCGGTAAAGGCGCGTAACCTCTGGCGCGACGCAAGACCTGCTCGGTGCCCATGACCACCCGGACAATGGAATCATCCGCATGTCTCACTATGGGCCGGTTATGCACAAGAAAAAAATCAGCGATGCCTTCGAGTCGGGAAAACGCCTCATCCTCATCAATGCAAATGGTTTCATCGGAAACGTTTCCGCTGGTCGCGACGACTGGAGCACCGAGCCTGCCCATTAGAATATGGTGCAAAGGATTTGATGGAAGCATCACGCCCAGATAAGGGTTGAAAGGCGCGACGGCACTGGATATTACGTCATCTGCCTTTTGCCTGCGTTTCAATAAAACAATGGGAGCCTGCGGAGACAGTAACAATTTTTCTTCCAGGGAAGATAATTCGCACAATGCTTTTACGCTTGAGATATCTGGAAACATTAATGCAAATGGTTTCGCTTCCCGGTTTTTTCTAACACGAAGTCGCTGTACCGACGGGCCATCACTTGCGTTGACCATTAAATGAAAACCACTTGCTCCTTTAACCGCAAGGAGAGAACCCTCCTTCAAAACACTGACTGCTTGGTCCAACGCCACATCCATCCTGGACAAACATGAGAAATCCAAAAATTCAAGTTGTGGACCACATTCACGGCAGGCATTGAGTTGGGAATGAAATCGCCGATCATTAGGATTTTTATATTCGACCTCGCAGGCTTCACACATTTTAAAATTTTTCATCGAATTATTGGGGCGGTCATAGGGCAAGGATTCGATGAGGCTGAAGCGGGGGCCGCATTGGGTGCAATTGATGAAGGGATGCAGGTAGCGTCGGTTCGATGGATCAAATAATTCTTGAAGGCAATCAGAACAAGTTGCGATATCAGGTAGAACCAGAGTCGATTGGTTTCCTGTGCCAATGCTTGTCTTTATTTCAAAATTCTCATAACCAAGAGGATCCAGATAAGAAGATTCCATATTGTGGAAAACTGCGTTGGGCGGGCTTTCATCCTTTAAACGCGATAAAAAACCTTGAACCGCCTGGCGATCGCCTTCAGCCTCAATCGAAACCCCCTGAGGCGAATTTTGAACCCAGCCTTTCAATCCAATTTCGTTAGCCAATTGATAAACAAAGGGACGAAACCCAATGCCTTGCAACAGGCCACAGAGGGAAAGACTTACTCGAACTTGAGTCGGCGTATCAATCATAATTTTTATTCTTCAACATCGACACTGTCCAACAAGACTTCCTGAGCATGCGGATCGTTCAAATCCGATAAGACCTCAACATCCAATTGCGCGTTTTCAACGTCAGTGCCTTTTGCCGCCTGGACAAAATGTCCTTTGAAATGGTCAGCGGAAATATGGGAGAGGGCCCCGAGCTTGACTTTAATCCGTACAATATTTTTGGGTTTTTGTTGCTGACTAATGGCGTGGATCTTTGCCATTAAATCTGCCATCAGAGATTGTTCGTGCATAAGACCTCATTGAGATTTGGAAGAAACAAGCTGAATTATTTCCCGAATGACTGCTTCGGCGGCAAGCTCCACCTCAGGAGACAACCCCTCCCCTGGCTTAAAGTTTTTTCCTTCGATACCAAATAATTTTATATTTGTTGGAAGCTGATCGAGGACTCTCGCCATTTCAATCGCTTCGGCAACGCCAAAATCATGGGTGGAACAGGAAAAATATTTTGCCGGGATGGACTCCTTGGAAGCGTCCAGATGAATAATACCTCCCGGAGCCGATCCCGAGGAAACCGCATCGACAATAAAAACCTGTTCATGGTCCTTCCAGGTTTCCATCAGGGCCGTTCCTTCACCGCTTTGTTCCAGTACCGTTACGCCTTCAATGTTTCTTTCCTTAATTTTTCTGGCGATCACGACCCCTATGGCATCGTCCCTTCTGTATAAATTTCCAACACCGATGACTAATAGCTTTATTGGTTTATCAGACACGTTCAATGTCTAATTTTAGAAAATGAGTCGAACATGATATGCACGGATCATAGTTTCTGATGGCTTGCTCGCATTGCCAGGTTAATTTATCTTGAGGCAGGTGGATATATTGAGGGACAAATTCCCGCAAATCGTTCTCAATGGTTTTCTGATTCTGTGATGTTGGCGGAACAATTTTTGCCTCCAGAATTTTTCCATCGCTATCAATTTTATAACGATGGTACAAAGTCCCGCGCGGAGCTTCAGTGCAGGCGAACCCTTCTCCCCCTTCCGGCGCATGTTCTACAAAAGGCCGGTCCGGCTCCTGATAGGCTTCAATTATCCGCAGGGCTTCATCGAAGGCATAAAGAGTTTCAACACTTCGGACGATGATACTTTTAAAAGGATTGTTGCATTTCCCCTTCAAACCGGCATCTTCAGCCGCTTGCCTTGCAATGGGCGAGAGTCGATCAAAATTCAGGTTGAACCGTGCCATCGGCCCTACGAAATAAGAACCGCTGTCTTTCAATACCGAATGCAAGGCAGTGGAATGCTCGACATGTTCCTCTTCAAAATATTTTTCATAGTCCGCAACATCAATATTCAAGCCTTTGCTTGACACCAGCCTGCCCTCGTTAAACGGGTATTCATCCGGATGACTCAAGGCAACATATTCGTAGTCCTGTTCAAAATCCTGAAAGGGAAGTGTGGCGGTCCATCTCACCGTTTCCAATGCGGCATCACGAGCCCATTTTAAATTTTCGCTCAATGTGTTCAGTTCAGTTTTGGAGAATACTTTATAAAATCCGCCGACCCGGACATTGATGGGATGGATTTCCCGCCCTCCCAACAAGGCCACAATTTGATTGCCCGCCTTCTTTAATTTTAATCCACGCTCAACAACAGATTTATGATCCTTTGCCATTCGGATGGCATCTTCGTATCCCAAAAAATCCGGAGCGTGCAACATATAAATATGAAGCACATGACTCTCTATCCATTCTCCGCAATAAATTAATCGGCGCAAATCTCGCAGGGGACCCTCGACCTTTATCCCCAAGGCGTTTTCCATGGCATGCACCGCGCTCATCTGATAAGCCACCGGACAGATACCGCATATCCTCGCCGTGATGTCGGGGGCTTCCTTATAATCACGTCCCCTCAGGAGAGCCTCAAAAAATCGCGGCGGTTCAAATATTTTCAACTTAACATCACTTACCTTGTCGTCCTCAATTTTTATACTGAGAGCGCCTTCCCCTTCTACCCTGGCAAGATAGTCGACTTTAATGTTGCGGGTTTTCTTTTTCATGCAACTCACTTTCCTTGAGGAATGCTTCTGAACCGGCGTTAAAACTCCTGAAGGCTCTCATCACTTCGCCGCTTTCAATATTCTGCTCTCTCAACCAGGAGCCAAGCGAAGCGGTATTCGGGTTTTCCTTGGGGCCAAAACATCCGAAGCAACCCCGATTGTACGTTGGGCAGAGCGCGTTACAACCCGCATGCGTGACCGGCCCCAGGCACATCGTCCCTTTGCCTACCATGACGCAAACCGTTCCACTGCGTTTACATTCCATACAAGTGCTGTGCGCAGGTGTGTTCGGGGTTCGCTCACTGAGAAAGGCGCAAATCACTTCGACCAACTGAACCTTGCTGATCGGGCATCCGCGCAATTCAAAATCCACTTTCACATGGGCGGAAATGGGCGTTGATTTATCAAGAGTCGAAATAAACTGCGGGCTGGCATATACGATAGAAATAAATTCATCGATATCTTTAAAGTTTCGCAGAGCCTGGATTCCACCAGAAGTTGCGCACGCGCCAATAGTGACCAGGTGTCTGGATTGTCGCCGGATATGCTGGATACGCTCCAGATCCTGAGGAGTGGTGATGGATCCCTCAACCAGCGACAGATCATAGGGCCCTTCGACCACTGCGCGGGAAGCCTCGGGGAAATTAGCAATTTCAATTTCCTCCGTGATGGCAAGCAGTTCGTCTTCGCAATCCAGCAGGCTGAGTTGGCAACCATCGCAGGAAGCAAATTTCCATACCGCCAGTTTTGGTTTTGGCTTGTCGGTCATATTTATATCTCGCGCATTGAGATTAAGGATTTGATTCGATCATATCGAAACACAGGACCATCCTTGCAGATAAAGGCGGGGCCAAATTGACAGTGCCCACAAAACCCCACCGCGCATTTCATGTTGCGCTCCATCGTAATATAAATATTATCATCCTTCACTCCTGCCTGATTCAGTTCGGAAGCAGAAAAACGCATCATAATTTCCGGGCCACAGATCATGGCAATGCAATTTCCCGGATCAAAAGAAACTCTTGAAACCAGTTTGGTCACCACCCCGACATTCCCTTTCCAATCTCTGTCTCCGGTGTCGACAGTCACCTTAGCCTGAATCCCATATTTGCCGCGCCAGCTTTCAAACTCCTGCTGGAAAAGTAAATCCTTTTGGTCACGCACGCCATACAGCAGAGCAATGTCGCCAAATTGATCGCGCTGGGAAATCAAGGAGTATACCGCCGGGCGCAAAGGGGCCAGCCCGATCCCGCCGGCCATGATGACAACATCCTTGCCTCTGGCCTCCTCTATTGGCCACGGATTGCCAAAAGGTCCGCGCAATCCCACTTTCTGCCCAGGCTTAAGACGATTCAATGCCTGAGTGACATGCCCCACACCACGAATTGTTTGAAGAAAACTGTTCGACCTTTGTGAGGGTCCACTTATGGAAATAGGAACTTCTCCCACGCCGAACGAGTACAGCATATTGAATTGACCTGGAGCAAAGCTGACGTGTTCCTCCGGATTCTCTGGTTCCAAATCCAACGTCACCGTGTCGTGGGTTTCCTGATATTTTTTCTTTATACGGTACGAACGAGGAATCATAGGGTCACTTAGATTCAAATAGTAAGTGCAACTTCTATCGATTGGGAAAGTGGATAAGCTGCGGTAACATCGTGGTTTTTCCCACCGACCAAAGCGAGAGGTGCACCGATGAGAGGTTACACGCAACTTACCCACGAACAACGAT
>JAJDBF010000074.1 GCA_029261535.1 Nitrospinaceae bacterium
CTTGGAAACAAGAATCTGATTTCGGATGGTTTCTTTATATTGTTCAATGGATGTTGATTCCTTCTGCAACATCTCCTCCAACTGACGATCATCAATGCTATTTGTTTTTTTTATATCGTCCAAAGCTTTTAGAATTTGCTCTTCCTTGACACTCATCCCCAGTTTTTTGCCATCCTGGATTTGAAGCTTTTCATCAACCATCCGGTCAAGCATTTTCTCTTTCAACCCATCAGTCGGGAGCTTGTCCAGCATACCTGCCTGACGGTACCGATTCACTTCGGCGTTTAAGCGTTCCTCCAATCCACTGAGCGTGATGATTTCATCGTTAACCTTTGCCACCACGCGATCCAGCACCCTCGCCATAACGGCGGAACTCAGCCCTCCCAGCAGGAGCAGGCAGATAAGTGAGGTCACCAGTTTTTGATTAATTGATTTGCGCAAGGACATTTTGGTCTATTTCAATATTAGCCCGTTTGCGGATACCGTCCAGCCATTGGCGAAAGGCCCCTTCCTGGGATTCTTCCAGCAATTTTGCATAAATCCCTTCACGGGATTCTTCCAGACTCTTTTGACTGGCGGGTTTTTTATCGACAACTTTAAAAACATGGAACCCGTAAGGGGTCCTGATAATCTGACTCACCCCTTCGATTTTAAGTTTGAACACAGGGTCAAATTCCTCTGGCAGGGTGCCTTCTTCAATATACCCCATATCACCGCCTTCGAGGGCTTCAGGCGACTGGGAAAAATCCCGCGCCAGTTCGGAAAAATCCGTATCTTTCTCTAACTGTTTGATGATCCTTTGAGCCAACTCTTCTTTGGTGACCAGAATATGCAGAGCGCGAATTCTTTCGCCTTTTTTGAATTCTTCAGGATGGCCTGCAAAATATTTTTCGACCTCCTGTTCACTAATAGTTACTTTACTATTCACCACTTCTTGGATCAATTTTTTTATCAGAAGACGGTTTCCAAGCTTCCGGTCCCATTCCTTTCCCGAAACTTCTACGATTTCCAAGGATTTCTCAAAGGTGCCCGGTGGATAGCCTTCCATTATTTGAAGTCGGGTCGCGCTCAATTCCTCATTGGACACGGATATATTGTGGTTCTTCGCTTCCTGTTGAAACAATATCTCTTCAATTATCTGGTTGAGCGTATTCGTTTTTAACCATAACACCTTGTCAGGTCCCAGGGGTTCGTTACGGCCCACCCTGAATTTTTTTTTGGCTAATATAAAGTTTCGGGATAATTCATCCAGTGAAATTTCAGTTCCGTTCACCTGGGCAACGCCTCCGTTTGCTGGAACCGGATTCAATATCCCGGACGGCTCATCACATCCCTGGCAAACAACAAAAATAAGGAGTGCCACCAGGCTAACGGTTTTCATGTTGACTCGCTTCTCATTCATCACCCAAGGTCTCTTTGATTTGCTTGAGGCAACCAAGAATCTGCCTCGCATTCTTTTTCCAGCCGGCAACCTCAATCTTTAATATCATTTGAAACTCCCCCAGCATGCTGAGCCGCTTGCCGAGTAGCACTGCTAATTTCGCCGGATCAACAGGTGTTCCCTTTTCTATTTTAAAGCTTACTTCATCCCGATTCAAACGCGCACTGGAAAAATGCAGTGCCTGGCACAGTAAACGGATTTCAATGAGGGCCTTTAATTTTTCTACAGATTCGGGGAGTTTGCCACAACGGTCTTTCATTTCCTTTATGATTCCACCCAGGCTTTCCTCGCGAACAACCATTTGCAATCTTCGGTAAAAATCGAGGCGCTGGTTGAGCTCCGGGATATAGTCCTTAGGAATGAAACCTTTGATTTGCAAATTCAATTCCGTTTCGATTCGGGCTTCAATTTTCTCACCTTTCAATTCCCGAACCGTCTCTTCCATCATTTGACAATACAAATCGAAACCGATAGTCGCAATCTGACCTGACTGGTTTTTCCCCAGCATATTTCCCGTCCCACGAATTTCAAGGTCACGCGTGGCCAGTTGGAAACCGGCTCCCAGGCCGCTCATTTCTTCAATCGCCTCAAGCCGTTTGCGTGCATCATCGCTGACGGTATTTCCCGGGATCAAAAGATAGGCATAGGCCTGATGTTTGTAGCGCCCCACCCTTCCTCTCAACTGATACAACTGGGCAAGCCCAAAACGGTCCGCCCGATTAATGATGATGGTGTTGGCATTTGGAATGTCGAGGCCGGATTCGACAATGGAGGTCGACAACAGTAAATCCAGTTCCCCATCCAGAAACTGACGCATGGTTTTCTCCAGCATGGCCTCCTGCAACTGACCGTGGGCGATACCGATCCGGACCTGTGGCACCGCTTCTTGAATTAATTTGGCGATGGAATGAATTCCCTGAATCTTGTTGTGCACAAAAAATATCTGCCCGTTGCGATCCAGTTCCCGCAGGATAGCATCGCGAATGATTTGAACATCAAACTTACGGATGTAGGTTTTAACAGCAAGCCGATCGCTGGGGGGCGTTTCTATCACACTCAGGTCGCGCACTCCCATCAGGGAAAAATGCAGTGTTCTTGGAATCGGAGTCGCGGTCAATGTCAGGATATCCACCGAAGCGCGCAACTTTTTAAGGTGCTCTTTATGTTTGACTCCGAACCTCTGCTCTTCATCGACCACCAACAACCCCAGGTTGGCAAACTCGACGTCCTTGGAAAGCAAACGATGCGTCCCGATGACAACATCCAGTGTTCCTTCCTTTGCTTTCTGCAAAGTTTTCTTCTGCTCAGCGGCGGAACGAAACCGACTCACCATGTCCACTGAAATGGGCCAACTGCGAAAACGTTCGCGAAAGGTATTGAGATGCTGTTGCGCCAAGATCGTGGTAGGGGCCAGCACCGCCACCTGCTTTTTATCCAGCACCACTTTGAACGCCGCACGCATGGCAACTTCAGTTTTTCCATAACCAACATCGCCGCAAATCAAGCGGTCCATGGGCTTGTCATTACCAAGATCGTTCAACACATCTTCAATCGCGCTGACCTGATCTTCAGTCTCCACATACTCGAAGCTGTCTGAAAATTCCTGCATCATAACAGGGTCCGGACTGTACACATGGCTGGCGGCCAGTTGCCGCGCGGCATACACCTTGACCAGTTCTTTCGCCATCTTCAGGATCGACTCTTTCGCTTTTTTCTTTTGACGCTTCCAGCTTACCGACCCGAGTTTGCTTAAAGGGGGATGCGAATCGCCGGCTCCTGAATATTTTTGCAGGGCCGCCAGACCGTCCATCGGAATATAAAGTTTCTCGTCGCCAAAAAACAAAATCTCCATGAACTCACCACTGCCCAAGCCGGTTGTGAGTTCTTTCGTCCGACTGTATTTACCAATGCCGTACTCGATATGCACCAACAGATCGCCCGTTTGAAGATCCTGAAAACCTTTGGCAAAACGGGTTGATTTGGCGCGTCTGCGATGCCGGTGTTTATGCGAACGCCCAAAAATTTCATGCTCCGCCACAAACACAACGCCCAGTTCCGGCCAATGAAATCCCTGATGAATCAATCCCGATTCGGCGCCGATGGATAACTCCTTGTCTAGAATCAGTTCATTGATGCGGGAAACATGACCCTTGGTCGGCGCGGCTACTGTGACTTTTTGTTCATTTTCATGCCATTGTCTGGAAGCATCAGCGAAAGCATCAAAATGACTGTATAAATTGGGCAGAGTCTTAATATCGAAGGCGATCACCGAATCCTGATCTGCATCGTGCAGTTTCAGGGACTCCAGCTTCAAAAGCGGCTTTTTCTGCAACTGATCAAAAAGCGTATCCTGATTCAGATACAGTTGCTCCGGCGAGGCGGTCATATCTCCCCGACTTAAACAACGGTCGTATTCTTCCTCGATAAGACCACAAAATTCGTCACACTTTTCCTTGAGAATATCCTGCTCCTGCACCACCAGCACCGTCTCTTTAGGCAGATAATCAAAAACCGTTTCCATATTTTCTGAAAAGAAGGGAGCCAGCCACTCCATTCCCGTAAACGACTTTAGACAACTGATTTTTTCAGTGAGTTCATCGATCCGGCTGGACGGAATTCCCAGGCGCGTAGCTTCCAATTGAAGTTTTTGTATTCCAGCGTCACTCCCTTTTTGATTCAGGACAATTTCATGGACTGGCAATATATCGATGGATGGAATCTCTTCGATGGAAATTTGCGAGGTCACATCGAAATGCCGGATCGATTCAATCTCGTCACCAAAAAATTCGAGTCGCACTGGATAATTGTGAGACGGCAGAAATACATCCAGAATATCGCCGCGAATCCCGAACTGATTACGTCCATCGACCAGTCCGGTGCGTTCATAGCCGTTGTCGGTGAGACAGATTTCCAGAAGCTCCCGGTCTGCCGTGTCTCCTACTTTCAAACTGTAGGTCATCTGCTCTAACAGCGATCGGGGGATCAACCTTTGCAAAGCCGCTTCGCCAGTCAAAATCAAAATCGGACATTGACCGGTTCTCAGTTTATACAGCAGGTCAATTCGCTCGCCGGAAACTTCACTAAGCGGGGACAACGGCTCAAAGGGCAGTAATTCCCAAGACGGAAAAAGCCGGGGCTGTTGACGGAGTTTCAGATGTTTCAAAAAAAACCGGAGGTCCCCCAATAAATTTTCGGCGTGAAGAGTGTCCGGCACCACGATGGTAAGGGGACGGCGAAAGGCATTCCAGAATTGCGCCAGGAATAACCCTTGAGAAGATCCGGACAAACCTTCGAGCGTCAATTGCGAAGGATCACCCTCTATCAATCGAGACAATCGTTCGATATGGGCTTCTTTAAATATTTCTTTTGAGGTGACAGAAGAATTCATGAAAGGAAAAGGCGCAAATCAGACCTTTGTGCCCTGCGGCAAAAGATGTTCCCATTTGGAATCGACATCGTAAATTTTAAAATTGACGGTAACGACAAAAGAATCTATCTCGTAAAAATTCAATTTAAAGTTACCGCCGCCGAAACGATCTTTCAAATAATCTTCGGTGGTGAAACGAAACTCGTTGAATTCTTCAAGTGTGAACTGGGCAATTTCATAAAACTGGATGCCCACACCCTGATTGATGCCGACCAAAAGCGTGAGCCGGAGCTTTTCGTATATCTCGAAGAAGCGCTGGTCTAATTCTTCCTGACTGGCATCGCGCTTCAATTGCTTTCTGAGGCGAGGCTTGTAATAGTCACGAAACGCGTCTTTGATCCATTGAATGCTGGTGAAAGTATCGGACATGGGTTCTTTTGACTGAAAGTTTATGCAGGAAACAAGCGGGGAAAACCTCGGCTCAACCTATTGATTTATAACACATGGTGCTAACGGCGGCAACCTCGCACCCACAGCTTGCAAGGGTTGACTTGATGATTTGAGGGAGTTTAATTATACTCAAGCTATCCTGTCTGTTTTACAGGGACCTCTAAAATTCACATCAGGCAAAGAGCCAACTGCGGTGATTCATTGGGCCATTATGACTCAAAAAGTGGCTCTGCTCGACCAAACAAAAATTACCGCAAAAATTGCTGAATTGGGAGGTCCCATCTAACTTATCACAAATGGGCCTGCAAGTTTTCCCAAAATAATTGCCCGACTTATAAAGGCCCTACTAGATGTCCAATCCTGAGTCAACATCCAAGGTAAAAATCGGACTCATTCAGATGGAGGATTCTGGCAGTTCCGAAAAAAATCTGGAAGAGGCCATTTTAAAAATCCGTGAAGCCGCCCAAGAGGGTGCGCGGATTATTTGTCTTCAGGAATTATTTCAAACATCCTACTTTTGCCAGACGGAAGATACAGAAAACTTCACGCTGGCCGAATCTATTCCGGGTCCTGCCACAAACACTCTTTCCAAACTTGCAGTTGAACTTGATGCCGTCATAATCGCGCCCTTGTTTGAGCGACGCTCTGCCGGTGTTTATCACAATACCGCTGTTGTGATCGACGCAGATGGAACGCTTCTGGGTCGCTATCGAAAAATGCACATCCCGGACGATCCCTGTTTTTATGAAAAGTTTTATTTTACTCCCGGCGATCTTGGGTTTCAGGTATTCAATACAAAGTACGGCAACCTCGGTGTTCTCATTTGCTGGGACCAGTGGTTTCCCGAAGCGGCTCGGTTAACCGCCCTCTCTGGTGCTGATTTTCTTTTTTATCCAACGGCTATTGGATTTCAGCAAGAGGATCGATCGGTGGCCGATAAACAAAGACAAGCCTGGCAAACTATCCAACGCAGTCACGCCATCGCCAATGGAGTGTTCGTCGCCGCCACCAATCGGGTCGGTAAAGAACAAAACATCACCTTCTGGGGTCAGTCATTTATCTGCGACCCCTTCGGGGAAATTCTGACTCAGGCTTCTACAACCGACTCCGAGATTCTTATCGCTACTTGTGACATGAACCTGATAGAGGAGACGCGGCAGGGTTGGCCGTTTTTAAGAGACCGCCGGGTGGATGCTTATGCAGGGTTAAATCAAATTCTTCTGGATACCCCATGACAGAACATTCCTCCCCACAGTCTTGCGGATTTTCCATGCCTGCCGAATGGGAACTGCATGAAGCCACCTGGATGACCTGGCCTCACAATGCGGAAACCTGGATCGGCAACAGCCTGGGCGAAGTCGAGGATGTCTATCTCGAAATGATAAAAGCCCTGGTGACCGGTGAAGCGGTCAACCTACTGGTCAACGATGACTCCACGCAGGAAAAAGTCATTCAGCGATTGAAAGCGGAACAGATTGATCTGGAAAAAATCAGCTTCTTCCAGATTCCCACCAACGATTCATGGATCAGGGATTACGGTCCCACATTTCTCTCGCGAGAAACTGAAACCGGCGGTACGGAAACATCCGCCGCCGTGTGGCAATTCAATGCATGGGGCAACAAGTACGATTCTTCGCTGGATGCCAAAGCCGGGCACGCCCTTGCAGACAACCTGAAGGTACGGACCTTCGAGCCAGACTTTGTGCTTGAAGGTGGCAGTATCGAGATCAATGGTCGCGGCACCCTCATCACCACGCGCCAGTGCCTTCTCGATACCAAACGAAATCAGGATGCGGATCAGTCCACCATGGAACAACGACTAAAGGATTTCCTCGGAGTGACCCACGTCATCTGGTGCGATGGTCAAATGGAAGGGGATGACACCGATGGTCATATCGACAACCTGGCGCGTTTTACCGATTCACATACGATGCTTGTTTTGGATGAAAACGATCCCTACGATCCAAACTTCTCCTGCATCAAAAATAATTTGGAAACACTCAAGCAGGCGACCGATCAGGATGGGAAGAAATTTAATATTGTTACTCTCCCCACGCCCGGAATCATCCTCGAAGGTGATGCAAGACTGCCCGCGAGTTACGCCAATTTTTACATCGGAAATAATGTCATTCTCTTGCCAGTGTTTGGTCATTCAAATGACAAGGAAGCCACCAGCATACTGAATCGTCTGTTTATCGACCGTGAAGTGGTGCCAATCAATGGCCGGGTTCTGGTGAGCGGACTGGGCGGTCCGCATTGCCTCACACAGCAACAGCCCATCCAATTTGATTTTTAATAACTGGTATGCCGACGATCAATATTCTCGTAGTCAATTACAAGCACAAGCCCGGCGGTTACTCCCATCGTCTGCAGGTGAAAATCGAAGCCTACCTGGAACAGGGCTGGACTGTGCATTACATCGCGGTCACACCCTACCCTTACAAACACAAGAGATTGATCCCGCACATTCTGCCCCTGCCTTTTAAACGGCACGACACACCGTGGTTTTGGGCAAGCTTCTTTATAGGGTCGCCACTTTTCACATTGTTTGTTGGGACATCCATTAAGCCAGATTTCATATCAGTGTTTTCCCCGCCATATGCCTGGATTTGCGGACTCCTCAAGCGGTACCTGAAAATCCCGCTGGTGGTTTTCCTCCGAACCCTTCCGAACGACCCGCTCTATTCCTACAAGCGAGCAAACTGGGCCAATAGAGTGGAACACTATCTGAATGAAAAAGGACTGCTCCTCGCGGACATGGTCATCGCAAATTCAAAAACTGTCCTTGCGGAGACTCAGAAAAAGTACGACGCACTCACTAAAATTACGGCGGTGCTCCCAAATCATTTGCCTGACATTTCAATCAATAGAAGTGAAGCGCGTGTTTTTTTAAATACGATTTTTGGAATTAAGGAAGAAGACTTCATCGTCACGACCACGGGACGATTTCACAAAGGCAAAAATATTGAAATTTTATTGACGTGTCTTTCGAGAATAGAAAACGAACAGGTAAAATTGCTTCTGCTGGGGGATGGTGACGAGCAGGAAGAAATAAAGGCACTGGCTCAGGAAATGCAGATCGGGCATCGCGTAATTTTTTCCGGCTGGCGCGATGACATAACATCGCTTTTACCCGGCACCGATTTGTTTATCCTGCCTTCACTCAAGGAAGGCATGTCCAATTCCCTGCTGGAAGCGATGGCTTGCGAGGTGCCCTGTTTCGTCAGTGAAATCCCGGAAAACAAGGAAGTGATCACACGTCACGATCAACAATTCCCGCCTCACGATGCCGAACGGTTGGCCCACATGATCAACCGCGCTGTAAACGAAAAATATTATTTTTCAGAAATTTGTCGTCACACAAAAGAAGATGCCAACCGGTTTCGATTCGATTGGAAAGAACGGATTGTGAAAACCGTCCTGCCTCTTATCCGGCAATAAACATCACACCTTGATATTCAAGCGGGACATGTAGTTGAGGGTTTCCCTTGAGGCTCGCCCCGTGATCTCGGGCAGGTGCCGGGCTACGTTATCCCATTGAGTCGGGTTCTCGCTATCCACCCTCTCCATGGCCCGTGAAATATTTCCGATCCCTGCATTATAGGCGGCTGAAGAAAATCGCCACGCCTCACCATCATCGATACCCTTTTTTGTAAATTGAGTATGCAACCATTTCATGTATCGAGCAGAAGCATCCAGATTCGATTCCGCATGCCAGACCGAGCCCTCATTTTTATCTGACCCGGTCCGCAGTCCCAGTTCACGCGCTGTCTCCGGCATCAATTGACCAAGGCCCATGGCTCCCCGGGGGCTCATGGCACCGGGATTGAACTCCGATTCAATCCAGATCATTTTCCGGAAAAGAGTTTCAGGCACACCATGCTTCCTAGCCGCCTGATTAGCCAGAAGCGGGACCGACCTTGGAATATTATTTTTATAGGCGTTTATTTTCTTAAGAGCGAGTTCTCCAGACTTCTGAACAGAAATCACCTTCTTGTCAAACTGCTTGGAGAGGCCCAGTTGACGCGCCATTGATTCGAGAGGGTTACTTTGTCCTTCAAGCGTCCCTCCTTGCAATAAACCTTTTGGATACAAAGAAGCGGGACTGGAATTCGACAATCCAGAACGGCTTTTCTGCAAAAAAACCTCGAATACCTGTGCGATTCGCTTATTGTTGTTTACCGACGAACCGCTGATGAGAGCCTTTAAAAGCTCCATCGTTCCAATTTTTTCAGGAAACATGACCGTCCATTTTTTGGCGAAGAGTGAACATGCTAAAGAGTTAGCAAGCCCTGTGCCAAAAATGGGTTCGGTCATTAACCTCTGCAAATAGAAAAGCTTTGAAGGTACTCTGATTTCCCCCGGAGTTCCGGGCGACATTTTACTGACGCGGTCGCCTGAAAATTTTATATGCCGGCGAGTTTGGCCTGTTGATCGGCAAGGTAGGAACTTCTGACCAGGGGCCCGGATTCGACATGATCGAATCCTATCGAGCTTCCAATCTCTTTCAGTTCCGCAAAAACATCAGGATGCACATAGTCGACCACTTCCAGGTGCTCGCGGCTAGGCCTTAAATATTGCCCAAGGGTCAGAATCCGACAACCGGCATCGTACAAATCCTGCATGGTGGTGATGACTTCATTCTTAGTTTCACCATGACCGAGCATGAGCCCGCTTTTGGTCATCAACCCAAATTCTTTGGATGACAGGTTCAGCGTTTTGAGGGACCAGTCGTAACTGCATTGGGGCCGAACAGTATTTTGCAGAGACGGTACGGTTTCAATATTGTGGGACAGGACATCCGGCCCCGCTTCGCACACGCAAGCAATGTGACCAGCATCACCACGAAAATCCGGGATGAGTGTTTCGATTTTCAATTGCGGGCAGGCACGCCTCACTTCCTTTATGGTCTCAGCCCAAAGTCCGGCTCCACCATCGAACAAATCATCGCGATCCACTGAAGTGATGACCACATAGCGCAGTTTTATTTTTGCCAGCAGAGCGGCGACTTCCTGTGGTTCCTCTTTCCTTGGCGGTTGAATGTGGCCGGTGGGCACATCACAAAATCGGCAGGCCCGCGTGCAGTGATCGCCCAGAATCATGATGGTCAGGGTCCCCGAGTTCCAGCATTGACCAAGGTTGGGGCAGGAGGCCGATTCACAAACTGTATTCAGTCCATGCTCTTGAACAAGAGATTTCAGGCGCGTGAAATCAGCCCCACCCGGCAAGGGCGTTTTCAGCCATGGCGGTAGTCGGCGAATTATTTGGTCTCGGATTTGTGTCACGGATTTTCCTTAAATTCAGTGGATACCAATAGTATAATCAAAACCAGTTACAGGAAAGCTCCCCCTTCCAACCTGGGCTTGCCCCAGCCTCAAACAAAGGAAGCCCGCCCCGGCGATTGTAACAACCCTTATGAAAATCATCCACCGATACATTGTCCGGGAATTGCTGAAAATTTTTGTGCTCAGCACCCTGTTTTTAACAGGCATTTTATTTCTCGACAAGCTGTTGTTTATTGCCAAGCTTATTTTGAGTCGCGGGGTGACCTTCGTTGAAATGGGTCGGATGATGCTCTACATCTCTCCGGCATTTCTCGCCATCACCATTCCCATGAGTGTTCTTGTCGCCACCGTTGTGGTGTTCAATCAGTTATCCGCCGACAATGAATTTGTGGTGATGAAAGCCAGCGGCTGGAGTTTTCTTTATTTGATGCGCCCGGTCATGACCTTTGCCCTGATCGCCTACATCCTCAACAACGCAGTGATTTTTTACGCACTCCCCTGGGGAAATTATTCCTTTAAAAAAATGGTGTTTGATATTGTCCGGAACCGTGCCAACCTCGACATCAAACCCAATGTGTTTAACAGGGACTTCCGCAACCTGATCATCTACGCCAAATCGCGCAAAGGCGGTTCTGAACTGGGCGACCTGTTTGTCGCGGATACCTCAACTCCAGGATCCAATCGAATTATTCTGTCAAAAAAAGGGGTCATCGTCACCGATCCCGATTCCTTCAAAATCCAACTGCAACTCACCAACGGAACCATTCACAATACCACCGAGAACGGACGTAATTACCAAATCCTCAGTTTTGATCGGTACGATGTGAATCTGGCTCTGCCCAAGACGGGCATTATCGAGCATGAATTACTGGCCAATAATCGGGAGATGTCACTGAGCGAACTCCGGAAAAAGATAAAGGACAAGAAAAAACGGGGTCACACAGTTTTTAGAGAAGAGGTGGAACTCAGCAAAAAGTTTTCCATCCCGCTCACTTGCCTCCTCTTCGCATTGATCGGAGCTCCGCTTGGGGTAAAATCCAGTCGATCAGGAAAGTCCGGTGGCTTTGCCATGTGTGCCCTGATTATTGTGGCCTACTACATTGGCCTGGTATCAACGCAAAACCTGGGATCTTCGGGAAAACTGCCTGCCCTGTTATCCGTCTGGATACCCGACATTTTTCTTGGAATCTTTATGGCATTTGTTGTCTACAAAGCCCACAAGGAAATCCCATTTGTCATTCTGGACACGATCATTGACATCACTTCCAATCTCGCAAAAAAGGTTGGACACTTGCTTCAGAACCTTGGAGTTCGCGATAACGGCAACAATCTTCGCGGTCAGCATCTGGCCTTAAGAAAAAAGCAACTGGACAAACGAGCCAGAGAGATATTTGATAAAAAAGTGCGGGACATCAAAACCGGTCAAACCTGATCTCATCGAAATTGATTTGTGTAAAACACCCTTCCCTCTTTCTCTCCCGTTTTTACTATCATTCTAATTTTAAAAGTAGATAATAAAACACAGCCTTAAAAAACTTTGATGAGAGGTGTACTGTGAGAACCTTTCCTGTTTTTATTTTTACTCTGGCCCTTCTCTCCGCCGGACTCTTGTCCCCTCATCCCGCCCAGAGTCAGACTCGGGCGCAGATTTCCCCATCCGTTGCCGCCGACTACATCCATGCGGTCATCGAAGCTGACCGAACCATTTACTCTGAATTCATTGTCGAGCGACTGGCGCAAGCGGCCAATTTACCCGCTACCGAAACCTGGAAGCAGGACAACACCCTGTTGCTTCCAGCGCAATTTCTTTTAAATGCTTCCAGGCACGTTGAAAAGAATAAATCGGGACTGCGCTATCGGCTGATGAGTCTTTGGCCCATCAACCCACAAAACCGTCCGGCGACTGAAAAGGAAAAATCAGGGCTGAAGCAGGTGGCTCAAAATCCGGATCAGCCCTTTGTCTGGATCGGTAAATACAACGGCAAAACCCGATTCAATGCAATCTATCCCGACCGGGCGGTGACCCGAAGCTGCGCCGAATGCCATAACGTCCATCCCGAAAGTCCCCGAAAAAATTTTTCCAAAGGGGATGTCATGGGAGGAATCCATATTTCTTTTCCGGTGCAAAAGCGCACGGGAGGTAGCGGTCAGGAAAAAAAGTTTTCGGTTGCTCCTGAAGTCGTGGCGGATTACGTTCACGCGATTCTGGATGCTGACCGCAGTGTTTACGCCGGTAGCGTCGTGAACCGATTGCAGAAAAAAAAGGTGATCTATGCGACAGAAAACTGGTGGGAGGAAAATACCTTACTACTTCCAGCGCAATTCCTGCTCAATGCGTCGGAGTTAATTCGCCATCGTAAACCGGGGCTAGATTTTAAGTTGATCAGTCTGTGGCCGATTAATCCGCACAACGGCGCCGCCAACGAATTTGAAAGTACCGGCCTGAAAGCTGTTGCCAGTCAACCGTTGCGCCCTTACATCAGCAAAACCCGCATTGGCAACCGAGACTATTTTCAGGCGTTGTATCCAGATATTGCAAACACTCCGGCCTGCGTTACCTGCCACAACGGACATGCAGAAAGTCCGCGGCACGATTTCAAACTGTTTGATGTGATCGGTGGGATTGTGGTGAGCCTGCCACTTGGTCAGGATTGACGCGTCGCCTGATATTCCTTGGCGTGGGCGATGAAATCCCGGAACAGGGGATGCGGTTTTCTGGGAGACGACTTGAACTCGGGATGAAATTGTCCTGCCAGATACCAGGGATGATCGGAGATTTCAATAATCTCGACCAGATTGCCGCTAGGAGAAATACCGCTGATGCGAAGCCCCGCTTCTTCAAGTTCAAACCTGTACTTGTTGTTAAACTCGTAGCGATGGCGATGCCGCTCTTTGATCTCCCTTTGCCCGTAAGCCTGAAACGCGAAGGAGTCTTTCTTCAACTGGCAGGGATAATCCCCAAGCCGCATGGTCCCGCCCTTATTTCCGTTGATTTCCTGATCCTGCATGAGGGCGATGATCGGGTTCTCGTTATCCGGTTGAAATTCTGTACTGTGGGCTCCGGCTAAATTTGCAACGTTACGGGCAAACTCAACTACTGCACAGTGCAACCCGAGGCAAATCCCAAAATACGGAACTTTGTTTTCCCTGGCATAACGGGCGGCATTGACTTTTCCCTCAAACCCCCGGTCACCAAATCCCCCAGGCACCAGAATGCCATCGCACCCGACCAGGCATTCGACTCCCCCGTCCTTTTCCAGATCTTCCGCTGAAACCCATATCAGGTTGACGTGGGCACTGTTACCGACTCCTCCATGAATAAGAGCTTCGCACAGGCTTTTGTAAGATTCCTTGAGCTCAACATACTTGCCGACAATCGCAATATTGATGACATCAGAAGTCCCCTCCAACACATCATTGAATTGGAGCCAGTCCTCTAACTGCGGCTTCTTGTAGGGAAGCCCCAATTTTTCGAGAATAATTTTATCTAATCCTTCGTCGTAAAATCGCAAAGGAACCTGATAGATAGATTTCACATCGACGGCGTTGATGACGGCTTCCCGCTCCACATTACAGAACAAAGCGATCTTCTTTTTGATGTCCTGCCCCAAATTTTTCTCCGCCCGACACAGTAAAATATCAGGCTGAATCCCTATCTCTCGCAATTTCTGGACACTGTGCTGAGTGGGTTTGGTTTTTAGTTCATCGGCGGTCTTGATATAGGGCACCAGCGTCAGATGAATGTAGAGGACGTTTCGAGGGGCAACATCAAACCTGAATTGGCGGATGGCTTCCAGAAACGGCAGGCTTTCAATGTCCCCAACCGTCCCACCAATTTCGCAAATGACAACATCGACATCATGACTGACGGCGACCACCCGCTGTTTGATTTCATCCGTGATATGCGGGATAACCTGCACCGTTGATCCAAGGTACTCGCCTTCCCGCTCTTTCTGCAAAACATCGTAATAGATACGACCCGCAGTCACGTTGTTCCGCCGGGTCATACGTGCGGAGGTGAACCGTTCATAATGCCCGAGGTCGAGATCAGTTTCGGCTCCGTCATCCGTGACATAAACCTCTCCATGCTGGAAGGGGTTCATGGTTCCAGGGTCAACATTGATGTAGGGATCGAGTTTCAAAATGGTGATCTTAAGCCCGGCACCCTCCAGCAGGGAACCTATGGAAGCGGCGGCAATGCCCTTGCCCAATGAGGACAGCACCCCACCAGTGACAAAGATGTATTTGACTTTTTTCACATTCGCCCTCTTGCGGGTACTTGCGGACATTAAGACGTTACTCCCGGTCAGTGATTAATGATTCAAGGTGGGCCAGGTCTTCAGGACAATCCACCCCAGGGGATACTGAGGAAGCTTCCAGAACCAGGATGGAATGCCCGGATTCCAAAATCCTCAACTGTTCCAGTTTTTCCTGTCGCTCAAGAAAGGTGGCTGGCATGTCTGTAAATTCCAGCAAAAATTTTCTGCGATATGCATAAAGTCCAAGGTGCCGATAGAGGCCGGCGAGTTCCCCTTTACTTTTATTTTTCCCATCCCGGTCAAACGGGATCGCGGATCGGGAAAAATACAAGGCCCGGTCTTTCGCATTGGTAACTACTTTGACCACGTTAGGATCGTCAAATTCTTCGATTGATGTGATGGGGGCTTTAAGGGTAGACACCGATATTTTTGGATGGGCTATCAATCCTTCAACCGCGTGATTGATGTCCGTTGGATTTATCAAGGGTTCATCTCCCTGAATATTGACCACAATGTCCCAGTCCCCGGTATTTGCTACCTCGGCAATCCGGTCCGATCCAGTAGTATGCTCCGATGAAGTCATGCGTGCCATGTTACCGGATTCAATCACAACATCCATAATTCGGGCATCATCTGTGGCGACGATGACCTGATCCAGACTGGCGGCTTGGCCCACAGCCTCAACAACCCAAAGGATCATCGGCTTGCCAGCAAGCTCTGCCAAGGGTTTCCCGGGAAACCGGGAAGAATCCCAACGCGCTGGAATAATGCCAACCACCCGGGGTTTCCTGATCATACTTTGCGGCCAAGTAAAAGGTCAGAGAACATCCTGGGCAGAATGATCCGGCATTTAGCCTTATGCGTCATTGAACATAAAAGGAATGCAAAACCAAACAACCGGGATGTGCTCTCTAGGGATTAAAGCCCGACGCACAGGCCCCAGGTAAGAATCGTGGAGTGGAAATCTGACAGAAAAATTCACAAAGAACCATTCTGTCTTTTCACTGGGAAGGATAGCTCAATTGGCAACAGGCATCAACCGGATTTTATTACAAGATTATCCGGTAAATGCGGAAAGTGATCTAGTGCAGGAGGAATAGTTACTTGATTTCCATCAACTGCTTCTGGATTTTATCGCGCACTTCGCCGGGAGGATTGGTTTTCAAGGCCGCTTCCAGAACGTCCAGTGCCCGCCCCCGGTCGCCTTTTTTAAAATAACTCACACCCATCATATACCGCGAATCGTGGACCTTGTTGCCGCGAGGATAATTGTCAATGACCGACTGGAATTGAGCGATCGCATCGTCATACATATCCAGCTTGAAATAATTGCTACCAATCCAGAACAGAATATTATCTTTCAGATGGCTGGGTGGACTCTTTTGCGAGAACTCCTGAAACTGCAAAATTGAACCGTCAAAATCTCCTGACCGGTACGCACTCAACGCCTGCGAATAGGCCGCTGGCAATTTACCCCCGCCAGACCTTCTGGACCGTGAATGTGAGCGCGAGGACCTGGAAGCGGAGGCCATTTTCATGGACCCTTCCTTCGACTTCAATCGCGCTATTTCCTGATTCAACTGTCCCACTTCACTTTTTAACTGTTCAATATCGGGCTGGATGGTTCCCGCTTGTCCGGTCGCACCTCCCATTGTATTTTCCAACTGGGTCTGCGCCGCGGCAAGCCGAGGCTCCATGGTCTGAATAATTTCCTGTAACTCACGAACCCGCGTGATCAAGGCTTCCTGCTGAGCCTGCAATGTTTCAACCTCGGTGCGTAATTCATTGGAACCCGCTCCCTGATTCACACTGGAAAACCCGCCGTCCCCTGATCCTCCATCACTGGGCGGATCATCAAACCCCGAGTCATCAAACCCGCTATCATCGGAAGATCCTCCGCCCTCGGAATCATCGGCGAAAAAATCATCTTCTTCACTTGATGCCGTTTGTTCCTCATCAAACTCAGAAGCATTTTCGTCACCAAACTCCTGTTCAAAAGCCAGGTCTTCTTCACTTTCATCATCACCCATCCAGGGAACGTAACTGCATCCGGAAACGGTCAAGGCAAGGGCACAAAGGCCAACGAGGGTAAAACGGGAAATAAGGCGGGAAATATTGAGAGACATGATGGGCTCCAAAAGGGGTGAATCCCCATTATCAATTGACTTTATTGTATAAATTCTGATTGTTTTTGTCAATTTGTAATTTAAACAAATTTAAACAAATTTAATACCTGTTCCGGTAACCGCACTGGCAAAATCCGGGCTCATTTTTAAATCTTAGCAACCCTCCCCCGGATAGCCTCGACGGCTCCGCAAAACACCTCCAGAACATATTCCATGTTCTCTCCGGTGGTCTCCCTCCCGAGGCTCATCCGAAGTGTACCTTCTATCAGGTCTTCTGAGATTCCAAGAGCGGTGAGGGTTTCCGACGGTTGCGTCACCCCTGAAGAGCAGGCGGTACCCGTAGAAACAGCAATGCCTTCGACATCCAGTCGAACCAGCAGGGATTGTCCACTCACACCTTCCACTGCAAAACTGAGCGTATTGGGTAGCCCCTTGCCGGGGTCACCATGGACCTTGACAGCGGGGACTCTGGATTTAAGTTCCTCCAGAAACTGATCCCGCACGAGGCGCACTCGTCCCGCTTCTTCTTCCAGTGACTCGGCGGCTAATTCCGCAGCGCGCCCCAACCCGACAATACCCGCGACATTTTCGGTTCCGCCCCGGCGCTTTTTTTCCTGTCCGCCACCAAAAACAAGCGGCACCAAAGCTCCCGTCCCGCGCCTGATCCAAAGCGCACCAGCACCCTTGGGTCCATACAGTTTGTGGGCCGACAGAGACAACAGGTCAATTCCCATCGTCTCCACGTCCAGCGGCAGTTTGCCTGCGCTTTGCACTGCATCGGTGTGCATCAGGATTCCGCGATCTTTTGCCTCTTCGGCAATCTGCCGGATATCCTGAACCCGCCCCATTTCACTGTTGGAATGCTGAATGGAAATAAGAATGGTATCGCTTCGCATCGCCTCCCTGACGGCCTCAGGGTTGAGATAACCTGTTGCATCCACCGGTAGATAATCGACGGCAAAACCTTCCGCCTCCAATTGGCGGCACGGGTTGAGCACTGCCGGGTGCTCGATGGCAGATGTAATAATATGTCGCCCCTGATCTTTTAAAGCATGGGCCACTCCAAAAACTGCCAGGTTGTCAGACTCGGTCCCGCCACTGGTGAATACTATTTCAGAAGGATGCCCATTGATGAGCTGAGCTGTTTGTTCACGGGCTGTATCCAACTGGACCCGTGCCGCCCGTCCACGCGAATGCACGCTGGATGGATTGCCAAAGTTTTCTTTTAAAATCGGCATCATACAGGCTAGTACCTCAGGAGCCAATGGAGTGGTTGCGTTGTGATCGAGGTAGACCGGATTCATGGAACCTGTAAAGGTGCAATTGGATTAATTAGCAGAGAGATACATTGAAATCCCAATGCTTTTTCTTGCCGGGTAATACGCTTGCTCCACCAAAAGGAGACCTTTGCATAACTCAAAAGCAAAGGCGAGATTCTTCGTCGCCTGCGGCTTCTCAGAATGACATTGCGGTGTTTTAAAGTGTCACCCTGAGCCTGTCGAAGGGTTTCGCTCAGAATGAAAAGCTGAGGTTTTCTTTTTCGTTCGCCCCTTCGTCAAGCTCAGGGCAGGCTCCGTGTGGAGCACCCGCAAGGTGGCAGAGGTCAGGAGCGAGGCTTGGGAATATCGACCGTTTCCGGGGAATGGGAAGTGCTGGTCTCAGCTGAGAGTTCTTCGATTCTGCTCTTGAGAGTCTGGATATCGCGTTCCATCTGCGGGAGCCGATCCAACACAGCTTCAATTGCCTGCGCCATAGGGTCACGAAACATCTCTTCCGGGTCTTCCTGCTCCGCCGATACCCCTGAGAATACCACACGACCGGGAACCCCGATCACGGTGCAATATTCGGGCACATCCTGAATCACCACGGAACCTGCACCGATTTTCGCATTTTTGCCAACGGTCACCGGTCCCAGTATGTGAGCCCCGGCACCAATCACGACATTGTCCTGAATCGTCGGGTGGCGTTTGCCTTTAATCATACTGAGACCGCCCAGCGTCACCCCTTGGTAGATAAAGACGTTATCTCCAATCCGGGATGTTTCCCCGAGGACAACACCCGCACCATGGTCGATAAAAAAATGCCGACCAATATCGGCCGCCGGGTGAATTTCAATCCCGGTGAACCAGCGTGCAAGATAGGAGACCATCCGTGCCAGTAGTCTGAAGTTTTTTTTCCACAGCACATGGCTGACGCGGTACCCCATCATCGCGTGGACCCCCGGATAGCACAACAGGACTTCCAACACATTTCTGGCGGCGGGGTCCTTTTTTAATGCTTCCTGAATGTCCTCACGGATTTGCTGAATCATTATTCCTGATCGATGATAGTTTGCCGACTGCGAATAGTCTGTGGAACCCTTTTCCCAAGCCCTCCCACTCGCCCTGGTGTGGTAGCGGTCTGTAGGCAACAGGTCCTCTGGTTGGGAGACTCCTTTGTTTTTCCTTGAGTTCTATTATATCCCCAAGGCCCTGACAACGGTATCCAAAAAAAAACCGGAAGAAGGCGAACCCTCTTCCGGTAATCCATTCAGGAGAATATCAACATCTCCAGCCATTGAACAGGTTTGGTCTGGAGAACCTCCGATAATCTTTTTTTGAACCCAACCTGCGCACTTAATCGATCACGTTATGACCGCGATTGCGCATGCAGTTCTGGTAGGACCTTTTGAAAGTCTCCTCTGCGCTGAGACCTTCCTTGGCTCCGCCACCAAGTCCACCCGCCGCCGCACCAACCATGGCTCCGGTTCCAGGGGCTCCAACAGCGGCACCAATAGCCGCGCCAGCGGCGGCACCGAGAAGACCACCCACCAAAGCTCCTTTACCTGCTTCGGCGGCAGTGTCTCCTGAAGCCTGCTCAGCCAGGGTACGACATTCGGCTGTGTCCTGGGAAATCCGACCCGCGTTTGGATCGCCGTAAGGGTCAACCGTAGGCGCGTAACCTCCTCTAGAGGCACACCCGGTAAACAAAAGTCCCAATATAGCGGTCACTACAATTATTCTTTTAACCATGACATTCTCCTGAAAAATCGACGTATTTCGTCTACACCTTTTAAAAGAATAGACAAGACAAGTAGCAAAGTCAAACAGGCAAAATCCTGAAAAATCCCCACCACTTTAATCAATTGAAAATGGCTTGTCTGCGGACAATATTTTTAGTGCCGCCAGACACTCATCACACTTTTATGAGGACCTCTGATAGCTCGAAAATTTCTGCTCCGGCAGTTCGCCTCACTATAGAACCGAAGTTGGGTATACGTTTCAGAGGTTCCCTTAAGTTAACACAGGCCTTGAAAACCCTCTGAAAAAACAACCTGTCTGTATCCCCATCAGCTTTCGGTCTTGATATCCAGAGAAACATCATCTTCCCGGTAATCTTTTAAAATTTCATCCTGCGTCTCTTTGTCCGCCGAACCATAGACGCGTATTGTTTCAAAACTTCCAATTTGCTGAATGCGGGCCAGCTTCAATTTCATCAGTTCCAGAAGCCCCAGAAAAGTAACAATGATTTCCTGCCGGGTATTCAGTGGCGTGAACAGGGATTCAAACGTCACGCTATCGGTGGCATTGAGTAGTTCCAGCAAATAGTGGATACGGTCGATCACCGATAGATTGGTGATTTCAACTTCGTATCCGGGCAAATCCTTTTTATCTTCCAGAACTTTCTTGAACGCGCTGAAAAGATCAAACACATTGGCATCGACCAGCGTTTCTTCACCCTCAGCTTCAATGGCGGCCTCGGCACCACGACCAAACAATTGCTGACGCTCGTGCTCCTTTTGCCTTAGATCAAAAGACGCATTTTTGTACCTCTGGTATTCGAGCAATCGCCGGGTGAGTTCCGCTCGCGGGTCGTGACCATCCTCGCCCTCGTCTTCCAGCGGCGGTTTGGGTAAAAGAGAGCGCGTTTTTATTCGCATCAATTCTGCCGCCATCACGAGATACTCGCCGGCAAGTTCCAGGTTGAGGTCGCGCAACAACTCCAGATACTCCATGTACTGACGCGTGATATCGATGATAGGGATATCGCAGATATCCATTTTCTTCTCGCGCAAAAGATACAACAGAAGATCGAGCGGGCCTTCAAAAATATCAATTTTCAATTGGAAGGTCATGGTGGGAATAGTCACTCCGTAAAACCGGTTATCTTTAATCACCGTTAAAAATTCAAATCAACGGGAAGCCAAATCTCCCCAACGGTATTGCAGAAGGGTTAATGCTACCAGCGGAACCGTCTCGGCACGCAGAACGCGAGGCCCCAAGCTTACCGCAACAAACCCTGCTGTGCGAGCCTGACTCACTTCCTCACCGGAAAAACCTCCCTCCGGGCCAACCAGAAAATGAAGGGTGGATGGAACCTCCACTCCCTTTATATCAGACAAACGCGTTTGGGTTTCCTCTTCCCAAAAGAGCAATTTCAACGATGATTCCTGCCCCCTCTTGCAAAACAACGCCACGGTTTCCGGGTGAGAAACCTCAGGCACCTGAACGCGACCACATTGCTTTACCGCGCCCCGGACGATACCCGTCCAACGTTCAAGCCGGTCCGGAATTTCGCTTTCCTTTAATTTCGAAACACAATGCGCGCCCAACACGGGGACAATCCGGCTCACCCCCAATTCCACCGCTTTGCGGATCGCCCCATCCATGGCTTTTCCTTTTAGAAGAGACAGTCCCATGGTAATGAACACCGGCGATTCGGTGCCTTCCCCTGCCGGTGACAATATTTTCCCAAGAACCTTTTCCGTAGTCACCTCGGTTATTTCCACCTGGAAACATGGCCCTTTCCCGTCAAGCACCTCGATGATGCTTCCAACATTCAGGCGAAGAACATTGCGCAGGTGATGCACTTCCGGACCGTTGAGTTCGACCGTGTCGCCTGTAATATTTTCGGGAGCGGTAAAAAACCGATGCATTTTTTCCCACCCTGTTCTGTCGGATCACCCACCGACCATCTGAGCCTTGATGGTCAACAGTTCATCCAGTTCTGCCAATTGATAGTCCGGGATCGGGCCTGCAGGCTGTTCTCTATTTTCACGGTTGAGCCATGCCGTGGCCATTCCCACCTCATGCGCGCCCACAATATCAGCCTCGTAACTGTCTCCGACAAACAGGATTTTTTCCGGCACAAAATCCATGCGCTTTTGCGCCAGATAAAAAATAGAGGGATGCGGTTTCCTGAACGGAACCTCAGATGAATAAATGGCAAAATCGAAATAGGGTGCCAAGCCAAACTGCTCCCGCTCCAGGTTCTTTATGAAACCCGGATTCGTGGTATTCGAAACCAGACCAAGCTTGATACCGGCTTCTTTCAATTTTTGTAACGTCGGGATGGCCTGCGGGTAAACTTTGCGTTGCGCAAAAATGTCACGGTAATAAACTTTCAGGGCTTCCACCTTCGTGTCTTCCGACAATTCCCATCCTCTTTCCAGTGCAATATAATTGAGGACGTTCTCATAGTGGGCTTCCTGTAGTGACTCTCTCGAAGTCAGTATCTGTTCACGAAACAGTTTTTTGGATTCACCGTAAGCTGAAGACAGATCACTTTCATGAAACCCGCGACTACTGAGAAACGCCATCATGTTAAAAAACGCCGGTTCATCTTCTTCGGAGCCGAGATCGAGCAGAGTCCAAGCCCAATCGAAGATCACTCCTTTATAGGGAAATTCCATTCCCACCTTGGCTTTCCATAAAATCCCGCCTGTTTGTTTTGTGCCACAGGTAGCACGGTAACTGGTTATAAAGAAAGAGGGTTCTAGGGGGAAGCCGAAAAACCAATGAATTATCCGGGATTTTTTACCAACTAAAATCCATTTTTGTTCCTAAACACCAACATCCCATCTAAAATGGAATTGTAGCATAGACTTTTCAAATTAATCTCTGAGCCACGACCTATCTTCATGGTAACCCAACTATTTCCGCCAAGGCACTCTTCCAGAGTTTCAACGTCTCCTATTAATTTCAGGGACGAGGCCAGGAACCGTGGCGCAGTTGCTTCAAAAATTATCCGGACTCGACTACTCTCTCTTGGCAACTGGACACGGCTAAAATGTCAGTTTGGTTGCGAGCATTTCGGGCGTCGGTTCACCTGCCCCACGTTCACCCCGACCACCCATGAAATGTCCGATATCCTGATGGACTATGAAAAAGCTCTGGTGGTTGAGGCCAGCGACTCGTCAAAGGTTCACGATCTGGTTCTGGGACTTGAAATTCATTTCAAGACACAGGGTTTTATCAAAGCCTTCGCGCTGGAGGCCCGGCCTTGCAATTTGTGTGAGGTGTGTACGGTAGAAACGCACTGTGAACATCCTGAACAAGCACGACCCACTCTTCAAGGTTGCGGGATTGATGTGTCCCGCACTCTGATCAATATTGGCTGGGAAGCCGCCTCGCATCAAGAGCCTTGCTCGGTTAACCAGACTATAGGTATCGTCCTGCTGGATTAATTATTCCTTCCTTTTGCATTCTCCCCACCGTAGTGTATAGTTCCCGATAAATTATTCCCTATCTTCAAGACAAGGAAACCCTCAATTATTTTCTTGAGACCCTTGGAACACATTCGGGCTCTTCATTATGTCTTACCGTTATGCCATTTTAGGTGCTGGACGTCAGGGTGTCTCTGCGGCTTATGATCTTGCCCGGTTTGGCGATGCCGAGGAAATTATTCTTTATGACCTGGGATGGTCCAGTGCTTCCAGTGCGGCTGAAAAAATAAATCAACTTGTCGGTCGAAAAATAGCCGAGGGCAAATTTCTTGATGTCCGCGACGGCGAGGAAGTCAAAAAAGCATTTTTCGGAATTGATTCTGCCATAAGCGCGGTCCCCTACCTTTACAACCTGACCATCACAGAGGCGGCAGTCGATACCGGAACCAACCTGTGTGACCTTGGCGGTCACACATCCACGTCCCGCGAAATCCTGATGCTCGGTGAATCTGCAGCGGGCAAGGGTGTCAGCATTATCCCCGACTGCGGCATGGCACCGGGGCTGAACATCAACCTCGGCATTCATGCCATGTCGTTCATCGAAGAACCAGAGGAACTGTTCATCTGGGATGGCGGCCTGCCGCAAAACCCGGTTCCCCCCTGGAACTATGTATCGACTTTCCACATTAATGGACTGACCAATGAATATCACGCCGATGCCAGTTTCTTAAGAGAAGGCAAAGTCACTCCCGTTCCCTGCCTGACAGAATTGGAAGCACTCACCTTCGATTCGCCTCTCGGCACGCTCGAAGCCGCAGTGACCTCAGGCGGACTGTCAACTCTACCCTGGGTTTTGCAAGGCAAGTTGAAAAAACTGGAAAACAAAACCCTGCGCTATCCGGGCCACTGGCAAACTTTCGAGGCATATAAAAGACTGGGGTTGTTTGAACTGGAAACGGTCGAGGTAGGAAACACCAAAATTGTGCCGAGAGAATTTTTTCACACCTTGCTGGAGCCAAAAATCACCACCAAAGAAGTTCGGGACATTGCGGTGATCCGCACTAAATGCTCCGGCATAAACTCTGGTAAACCTGCGTCATGCACGGTGGAATTGATCGACATCATTGACGACCATACAGGATTTACCGCCCTTGAAAAGTTGACCGGTTGGCACATCTCTATTGTTGCTCATTTAGCCGCACGAGGTGAATTGCCCTCTGGCCCATTGACCGTCGACAAGGTGTTAACAGGGAAGGTACTGGAAGAAGAATGCGCAAAGCGTGGATGGAACCTTAAAATAAGTCATTCGTGACTTTCTATCAGCAGAGATTATCTCCCCGGTTGCAAACTATCGCGCAACTCCTGAATCTCTCTTCCCGGAATCCCCAGAAAATATAAAATCGGTTCCAGGTTCGAAGTTTTCAAGCTGGCCTGG
>JAJDBF010000075.1 GCA_029261535.1 Nitrospinaceae bacterium
GCTAGCTGAAAAAGATGATCCAGTTCCGGCTAGACCACAATTCCTCATCTGATATACTTGGTGGCACGGCTGGCGGCACAGTGGACGCGTTCCGGCTAGACCACAATTCCTCATCTGATATACTCGAGTTTCACGATGATGGAACGCCTATATCGTTCTGGCTAGACCACAATTCCTCATCTGATATACTTTTTGGCATGTATTCGCCAAGAGAAAGTGAGTTCCGGCTAGACCACAATTCCTCATCTGATATACTTACTCCGGCGTAACGTATCCTTTAACGTCGGTTCCGGCTAGACCACAATTCCTCATCTGATATACTTTTTCCATCATCCCAACGCGCGTATGCTTCGTTCCGGCTAGACCACAATTCCTCATCTGATATACTGGGAGCAGTCGATACGAATGCGCGGTATTGGTTCCGGCTAGACCACAATTCCTCATCTGATATACTTTTCATTTTGGGCTTACGTCGGGTATATAGGTTCCGGCTAGACCACAATTCCTCATCTGATATACTTAGTAGTCTCAGCTGGATAAGTTGGAGTGTGTTCCGGCTAGACCACAATTCCTCATCTGATATACTAAAACCAACCGCAATAATCATGCAGAACAGGTTCCGGCTAGACCACAATTCCTCATCTGATATACTTTCAAGTCCGGGGATTATTACAAAGTTTCTGTTCCGGCTAGACCACAATTCCTCATCTGATATACTTATTAGAGAACACCCACGCCATCGCGTTCCGTTCCGGCTAGACCACAATTCCTCATCTGATATACTCCGCCGGTCATTATTGCGGATACATCCGCTGTTCCGGCTAGACCACAATTCCTCATCTGATATACTTTTCATTTTGGGCTTACGTCGGGTATATAGGTTCCGGCTAGACCACAATTCCTCATCTGATATACTGACTCTCGCCTGTGGGTGTTATCAGGCTCCGTTCCGGCTAGACCACAATTCCTCATCTGATATACTTCGCCTCTGATAATAACTGTTCTGTATCCGGTTCCGGCTAGACCACAATTCCTCATCTGATATACTTCGTTTTTGCACATCCACCCCAATGGTGAGGTTCCGGCTAGACCACAATTCCTCATCTGATATACTAGATGGCAGATAACGCCCTGAAAAATGGGCGTTATTTGTTTTTTGGTGAGAAAAAAAAGGCGCTTATTCATCTAAAATAGGGTGAATTGATCGGGATTTTCCGGCTTCTTCCCGGGTTTTTTACCGCGAAACGTTTTCATATTTTCATATTGCTTGTCGGTAAAAGTTAGAATATGGACCTTGCCAGCTTCAGGCAGATTCTTTTCTATCCTTTTAGAAATATTTTCCGCCATCTCTTTTCCGTAGCAAAACCTCTGGTACACGGAAAACTGCGCCATTTCAAACCCCATGTCCAGCAGAAAGTTGCGGAAACAGGTCGCTTCTTTCCGTGCTTTTTTTTCTGTCACCGGCAGATCAAATAAGACTTGTAGCCACAAGAAACGATACCCCGAAAGTTGCATGGTCAGTTTTCCGCTTCAATTTCTATTGGCAGAGGGGATAAAGGCAGAACCAGTTCCGCCTTCCCAGTTTCAAAACTTCTCACCAGCGACTGGGCCAATCGCAAAAGACATTGAGACAAGGGGCTGACGCCCAGGTGCGACGTTAAATCCAGGTTCAATATTCCAGCCAGCCGGCGTTTGGAATCAGGCTCGATTTCCACAACTCCATCCCGGTAGAGCTTTTTAACGGTGAGGTCCACCAAAGGGCGAAACGGTTCTATCAGGTCATCGACCAGACAAAATGCATTTGCCTGGCTATGGTGGTGAACTCCCAGAGCCGGGTAAAGCCCGGAAACAGCGACGGCGCGGGCAGTCGCCGCACGCAACACAGCATACCCGTAATTCAGTAACGAGTTGATCCCCCCTCCGTCGGTATTACGTCGAAACTCCGAACCCATGAGAGGGGACCAGTACCGCCTTGCCGCCTGCGCTTCGCAGTTTTCGGGGTCTCCAGAACCCACGCGTTTCGCCAAGCCTGCAAGTGCAGGGTCAGGCGCCCCAAAGTAGTTCAGCACCGCTGACTGGTTCAATATTTTTGCCTGAACCAGCCTCTGCCACAACCTTTTTTTCAAGGGCCTGGAAGCGGCTATTTGTAGTTTCAACCGTTGCACCGGCAGGTGGTGGGAACCGAGTGGCCAGACCAACCCCAGGGGATGATAATTAGGGCCGCAGAAAATGATGGACACATCCTTTTCCAGCAGGGCGTTGATGACGTTTGTGGAGAGAGAGTTTCCCATTCCACTGATGATCAGCACCAGAATGTCCGCCAAAGGGACGCGGCCCAACTCCTGTTTCTTAACAGTAACAACCAGAAAACCTCGTGAAATCGACAGGTGCTTCCCGGTTTCGGAAATTTCCACCACCCGCCCGGTCACAAGACCGGCCCCGAATCATGAATGTTGCCCAAACTGTCCACATAAATTTTTCGGACTTGTTTTTCTTTGATCTGGCTGAACATCAGAAAAATGTACTGCACTTCCTTTTCTTTATAACGTGTACCCAGGTTCCCACCTTCAAAATGCTCTATTAGCCACATTTTTTTATTTGCCGGACTGATAGAAACCACTCGAACAATCTTTTCCCTCCCCTTATCCATTAATTTCAAATAATCCTTTTTGTGAATTTTTAAAACCAGTTTTGCCGCCGGATGCGGGCGCAACTGATTGCGGTCGGTTTGATTGGCTTTAAAAACGCTGACTCCTTCAGCCTGGATTTTTCCATCCGGCATTTTCCAGAACGAGACGTGATGAATGTTTCCAGGCGCATATGACTTGGTGAACCGGGGTTTCTTCTGTGGGTGCTGGATTTCCTCCAACGGGTTTTCTTTTTTCAATACCCGGACTCGTTTCACTCCTGTACGTTCGCTGAACGCTCCCAAAGCGTTTTTGTAGTCTTTTCCTGTCAACCCCTCTGTCTCTTTCATCAGTTGTTCCCTGAGATCAGGGTCGCGGACAGCTTTGATCTCCCCAGTACTCAAGGAGGAGATGGCTTTGCGGGAAACCACGTTGAATCCCTCATCCTTTTCCCAAGCACTCAGGTTGTTTATTACCCCGTACGCGGTATCTTCGAGCAGGCACCCCTGGACGCCATGGTCGGGCCGGTGTGAAACGATGATACGGTCTGCTTTTTCCTTCACTGTGTTCCAAAAGTTGTCCCACGGCTCCTCGATTTTAACCTTTTCGATAGCCCCTTCGTTATCCGTTCTTATTTTTTGCAACAGGCTCCGGTCCGTCAAACCGGCGACCAAGGCATCGATGGCGTGATGCCGGTGGTCGTCCCGGTTTTTGATTCCTCTTTTGTCCAGCACCCTGTTCAAGCCTAATCTATCTCTGATGTAAGCGGTGAGTCGACCTGGGACCACCCATATTTTTTTTGCATCGCAGATGTGAGACAAATATTTTTTCGCCACTTTGGACAAGTAAGCGGTGTCGTTCAATTGGCGTTCTAAAAACTTATTCTTCTCTTTAAACCGGTCCATCGCATCGGATTGAAAACGCCATTTTTTGTTGCCGGGTAGAAACCTGGAACGATCAAGGATTTTTTCATAGTCATATCCTTTGGGTGAGTGGCCGAAGGCTTCATGTGGGGAACGGTTGCCTTTCAACCGGTTGGCGTGCGCCATGGACACAGTTTTATTAGCGAGAGAATCATCCAGTGTGGCAGACTCTGGCAAAATATGCTCGATCTCAACTTCCGGGCTGAATAATTTAGTCGGACCGATCGGCTCTTCTGAATAAGGACAACAACGGTCGTTGACATCCTTATTCAATTCTTCCCACAGCTTCCATTTGATGCGATTTTCTCGACTATTGGTGACGGGAATTTCAGCCAACTCCTTTGCGATACGTTCGTTATTTTTTTGATTGGCAAATTGTTCTTTCGCCAATTCGTCTTTCCTTTTTTGGCTGAGTTTTAAGTCACGCACCAATTCGACGATTATCTCATCGGGAGGACCATAATGTTGGATGATTTCATTCACCAATTTACGCAACTGGTTCAGTCCGATATGCACGGTGGGGTTGCCAATCTTCCCGAATTTTTTTTCTGGATGATATTGCTCAGGACGGGTTCCCATCACGGCCTCAGGAAGAAGCTCGCCGTAATACCCCAACTTGCCTTTAACTTGGTTAGAATATTGGTCGCTGTGGTCATACCCCATTTCCTTCACAGCTTCATCGTAACGCCAGCCTTTATGAATCATCAATCGGTACAGTGCCTGCAAAACATCTTTGGAAAAACGTCCATAACCGGGCAGAAAGTCCTCTGCCCCCAGTTTTACCAGTTCATGAGCAGACTCTTCATTCAGTCCCCAACCATTTGTTGCTTTTTGGATCAGCAAAACCTCATCCTCGACATGCAAGAGATCGTCAGTGATTTCATCTCTCAAGTCATCTTCCAGATCGAACCAGCGGTCGCCAAAATAAGCCTTTTTGGACAATAAGCAAGCCGTCACATTGCCCTTCAGTTCTTTGCGCCGATCACTTTCCAGGTTGAACTCATATCCATCACCGAGTTTAAGAAGAGTTTTTATTTTTCCAAAACCAAGAGTTTTTTGGCGGTTCAGTTTCTCCCAGAGAAGCGCCCTTTGATCATCAGCCAGGTGGTGTTTGCTCCGGTCTGGATGAATGATTTCAAGGTTCGTCAAATCCTGGGCAATGGTAAACCTCTGGTAACTGGGAAAAGCGCGGGGAGAACGAAATAAATCCGGGTTGAGTTGGCAACGACCCGGTTCCTGCGGCTTGAGGTCGCGCTGAAAAAAAATATGCTCTTTCAGAAAAGTCCAGCTTTCACTTTTCAAATTTTTATGGTGAGGCCTCTGAGCATTGTGGATGGCGTCAAACTCAGCCTCATACATTGAACGGATGGGATAGAGGTTTTCCCCAGGACGCCCTCGAATTAATAAATCTTTTTGGTTACGAAACCAGTAAAACTCTCCAAGCGTGCGAGCGCGGGATTTTTCAATGGCCTGTTTCAAGCCCTCCATATCCGGTCCGGTTTTTTTGGCTTCTTCTTTGGTGGCTGTTTTCCGATTGCTTTTAAATCCACGTCGTTGATTCAAATGGTAGAGGGCACGACCCAATTCATGAGGAGTGAGGGGATGATCGAGAGCCTTGGCTCTTAACTTGTAGGGGTTTAATCCAGACAGAGCACGGCGTTCTTCTTCCTCCTTTGGGAATAAACCCAATTCAACAAGGATATTCATCAACACGGTCCGCCGACGTTGAAACCGATCTCGCCGTCTTCTCGCTCCCCGAGCCATTCTCCGGTTCACTGCCAGAGACGCTTTGCTTTTTGGCTCTCGACCATCAGAGAAAATCCTGCTATTTAAGGCAATTAAAGAAAGAGGTTTTCCTTTTTCATCTAGTTCTAAAAGACACCACCCAATAGAATTCGTACCTAAATCCAGTCCCATTCGGTATCTAACCATTTCCATTGTTCAGCTCCCATTAGTACAGTTTCAGTTGCAATGGTTTTTTACCATGATATGATACCATTGTTATCGAACTATTGGTCTAGCCGGTAACAAGGTTGCGGGTTACCGCTATAAATGGCCTAGCCAGACCACAAAATTAAAAGGTGGGCTACGGCCCGCCTTTTTCGTTTTCCGTATTTATTCAAAGCTCTCGTCCTCTCTCTACTTATAATGTCTTCGCAATTTAATTGCGACTCATTTGAATTCCTCCCAAAATTGTTGTCTCTATCACTCGTACCTCAATTTGATGACAAACCCATCTGGTTAATATTGATAGCTTGATCGAAGAGTTTTGATACTCAAGAAATCGGAATTGTCGTTAATCACTGAGTAAGCCGGAGGAGATATCGGAAAATTCGGTGCAGAGTTTTTGAATTGGCTACAAAAGAAAGTTGCCCAAAAGCCGTCAAATTTTTATAAAAAAATCGATTGTAAGGCAACTATAAAATAGAATTTGAACTCAGGTGAATTTAACCCATAAAAATGGCATTCAAAAGGTCAATGGATGGAAGAAAACATCCAACTGATACAAAATCAGTAGGTCTGTGGAAAATCTACTATGATAAATTTATGATGGAAATTTCCCCCAAAGGCAGAATTCATGGAATTGATGGGTCCAATGGAGTGTTTCTAACTTAATGAGAACTAAGGAAATAAGGGAAACCAGCCAGAAACAAAGACCTTCAAAATTTATAAAGTTTAGAGCTCTTAATCAGTAG
>JAJDBF010000076.1 GCA_029261535.1 Nitrospinaceae bacterium
CTGCGTTCCCTGGCTGGTTTGCAAAGCTGTTACATTGGCCTGCAAGACAGCGACATCCAGCGCCTGAGTGGATAGGGCATTTAGGATGGCGACGATATCCGGTTGCAAGGCGGAAAATAAAGTAAATAGCTGCGTCGATAGTAATTCGACGTTTGCCATTTGCCCTTCAAGCGTGGTCAAACGCTCTTCCAGAGTTTGCGCCTGTGCGGGCATGGAAATGGCGAGCACCAAAAATAATACGATACCCCCACGTAGAAACTTTTTCATCACGGACTCCTCCCAATATGAAAGTTGGCACGGGCAATCGCTGGTCGCCATGCGCAAAAAATAATCTTCCCCAAAAGATTCTACGGACAATTATCCGGGAAGAAAAATTTATGTCAATGTGGAGTTCGACCAAACTGAAGTGGGCCAACAGAAGGCTTACAGGCGATAGGGTTTAGCGAGGCTAAATACAAAGGTTTTGAAGTGGCAAGAGAAAGCATCATAGTTCAAATCCAAAAAGGTTTTTCGCAGGTCTTCTGCAAGGTCTCTGTACTCAGAGTGCTACCTTGCGGCAGGGCCCGTTCCCCTGTATAAACGGGGGAATCCCACCCTAAGGTGGTGAAGTTTAGCGGAACAGGTTGGACTCCATACAAAAAATGGTGCTGGGTATAGTTTATTTTGCCCCACCGCGAGGTGGTGAAGTTCATGAAAAAAAAATCCTGGTCGTGGAATTATTTTTTACTGGTGGTCATCCTGGCGGTCATTGGGATCATCGGGTTTCGTATGACTTCCGATCCTGACGATAAAGTATCGTATAAAAAGCAACAGCAGGCGGCACGGCACGCGGCCTTTGTCAAATATGCCCGACAGGGTTATACCCATGCGTTGGAAATGTTTCTCGAGACCGGTGTGGCTCAGTATGCTCCGGCGATGGATGCCGCTCTGCTTGCGTCAGCAGAGGAAAACCAGTCGGACACTCTCAAACTCCTGCTGAACTACGGTGCCAATCCCAAAAGTCGGGGACCCGAAGGGTTCAGCGTACTGATGCACTCAGCCCTCAGGGCCAATTTAGACATCGCTATCCTGTTGCTTGAAAAGGGCGCCGATCCTTTGCATCAGGATCAGGTGGGGCGCACCCCGTTGATGTGTGCTGTCGCGGGAGGTGATGCGGAGTTGGTCAAGCGTTTCCTTGATTCAAAAGCGGATGTCAATATTACGGACAAGAACGGACTGACCAGCCTGATGTGGGCGGCCATGGCGGGTCGGCTTGAAATCGCAGATCAACTCATCACGGCTGGAGCCACAGTTGATACCACGGATAAAAACGGATACACCGCCCTGTGGCTGGCGGTTTCTCGCAGTCATCGGGAATTGACCACCCTCCTGCTTGAGCACTCTGCCAATCCTTCCGTCATCAACCGCGAAGGCTATCCCCTGTTCCTCGATTCCATTCAAACGGATGACGACATACTGATCAGCTTGCTTCTTAAACACAATGCTCCTGTCAACGCACGCGATCCGCACGGGCAAACTGCACTGATCGAGGCCAGCCTGCGCGGCAACAACAAGGTGGCGCAGGTGCTTCTTGATGCCGATGCAGATATTCACCTGGCCAACCAGCAGGGACAGACCGCGCTGTTGGCGGCAACCGTTGCGGGAAAACGGTCGACGGTGGAATTGTTGCTGTCAAATAAATCCGATTTGAACGCGGCCGACCGGTTTGGTCGAACTGCGTTGATCGAAAGTGTTCTGGCACGGGATCATTTTCTGATGCAACTTTTTCTCAAGGCGGGTGCCGATGTTAAGGCCATGGACCATGAAGGCATTACCGCGCTCAAGGCGGCGGCACTTCGGGGCGATTTTGCAATGGTGACCACCCTGTTACGACACAGCGGGCTGTTGAATCCGAAAAATGATCGCGGTATCTCGACCCTCAACAGCGCGGCGTTTGGCGGCAACCTGAAAATCGTGCAATTATTTTTAGACAAGGGAGCTGAGGTCAGGGCGAAAGATCAGCGCGGATTGACTCCCTTGATGGCGGCGGCGTTTGGGAACCGACCGGAGATGGTGCGTTTGTTCCTGAAGAGGGGAGCGGAAATCAATGCCCGGTCCCATAATGGCTGGACCGCTTTGATGAGCGCGGCGTTTGAAGGCAATCGGGATATTGTGCAGATGCTGATCGATGCCGGGGCGGATCCGGAAGCTCAAACAAATGAAGGATGGAATGCGCTCCGCAGTGCGGAAATGGGAAAACATCAGGAGATCAAAAAAACATTGCAGGGGTTGGTGCGTTAGGACCGGAGCCTACAATCAGGCTTCAATCACGGTCCGGTTGCGTCCCTCGTTCTTGGCACGGTAAAGTGCCTTGTCCGCACGGTTGAACCACGACTCTGCCGTGTCACCTTTCTGCAATTCAGCAAGCCCCAGACTGACGGTGATCTCCACCCGCTTCTCCTTATCCGCATAGGTGTCGTTCACCAGATGTGTGCGAATGGAAGCGACCCGCACCCTGATTTTCTCAGCGATCACCTCCGCCCCCTGGGCACCCGTCTTGGGTAATAACACAACAAATTCTTCGCCACCGTAGCGGAAAACCATATCGGCTTCCCGGGTATTGAGCTTGATCGTATGAGCGATGGAAGTCAGGGCCTTGTCACCCGACGAATGACCGTGCTCGTCATTGACTTTTTTAAAATGGTCAATATCCACAACCATCATGACGCAAGGTTCATCAAAGCGGTTGAACTCGTTTACCACCTGCTCCACCCGCATGTCGTAGGCACTTCGATTGAGCACACGGGTCAGGGAATCCATGATGGAAGTTGCCTGTGATTTTTCCAACTTCTGTTGCAAGTTGGAACACAGGTTTTGGGTGGATTCCAAATCTTTAGAAAGTTCCTTCACCTTGGACTGAACCTGGCGGGCACTGCTCTTGATATTGCTTTTGAGCCGGTCAAGGTCTTCCAGGCTCTCCACCTTCTCTATTTCAGTGACAAATTCATCCAGGCTTTTATCCAGGTCGCATGCAGGATTTCCCATCCCTTTCAGGGAAAGGGTCAGTTCACGGACAATCCCGAGGAGCCCCTGGCGTTCACTGCCGCGAAAATCATCTTGCGCTACTTTTTCTTCAAAATAGGAAAAAATGTCCTCGGCCAAACCGGAGTGGTTTTGCGGTTCTATGGTTTTTTCAACCACGCGGGTTAGGTCAGTAATTTTTTTTAAAAGTTCGGAGTCACCGGGGAACATTTCCTGCGCACCTTCGCAAAAGGCCAACAGGATGCGCGAGAGTCGTTCCACGTATTCGGGAGAAAATTTCTTGCTTCCGCCTGACTTGGGTTTTTCCGGTGTGGTTTTGCTGGTCATAGCAGAAAAGGGTTCAGGTGATTATTCGCCGGTTCGCTGGGCAACCAGGCGTTCCATTTCATCTTTAAAGTTTGGACATTTTACGACCAATTCGTTGAACTGGCTTTTATACATGGCAAAGCAGACTGTATCTTCAACCGCCGTGAGGGTGGCACTACGGGTTGTTTCAGATAACAGAGCCAATTCACCAAAAAAATCCTTCGGTCCCAGTGTCGCGATTTCCTTGTTCCCCATCAACCATTTTTTTCGTGTGGCTTTCACTTTTCCTTTATGGACGATAAAAAACCAGTCACCCGGGTCTCCCTCCTGAACCAGGGTATCCCCGGCCGCAAAATTCATCCGGTCCATATGATCGATCAGGCTACCAATCTCGGCGGGGCTCATGGTGGGGAAGAGACCCTTTTCCTCGAACATGGATTTCAGCCAGTCAATGTCGTTAGAATTCATACTCCAGACTCCTTCAAGTCATTCACGGGATGTCTTTCACGCAACGAAACCCGAAATTTGAATTGCGGGTGGCAGGTTCCGCCCAATAGCGTGTGGCTGACATCTGGTGCTTCCCACGAGAATACCAGGAACCGCCCCGAATCACTTTTTCCTCGCCATCATCGGGTCCTGCAGGATTTGCCCTGGGACTTTCCTCGTAATAATACTTTCCGTACCAGTCCTCAACCCACTCCCATACATTACCAGAGGTGTCGTGCAAACCAAAAGGATTAGCAGGTTTTAGTTGTACCGGGTGGGTCTCCTGCCCGGCATTGATCTGGTTCCAGGTCATTTCCATGTTGAATTCCTCGCCCCAGAAATAGGCGGTGGTGGTGCCTCCGCGAGCCGCGTATTCCCATTCTGCTTCCGTGGGCAATCGTTTCTGAAGCTTTTTGCAATACGCCCAGGCTTCAAACCAGGTGACCCGATCCACCGGTCGGTCTGCCCCTTTAAAGCCCGACGGGTTTTGCCCCAGCAACTGTTCGTAATCAGCCTGGGTCACTTCATGGCGGTCCATGAAAAATGCTTTCAAATGCACCGGATGCGGTTTTTTATTGGATGCCCCTTCCCGTCCCATGACAAAGTTGCCGCCCGAAAGATACACCATTCCTTCCGGCGGAGCTAGAGCCCCGGCGGCAGAACTCACCGATCCCTGGAGGAGAACTCCCAGCAAAATGGCACCAACGAATCCTGTTTTATTCTGCAAGGGGGCTCCTCGAATCACTTCCCGTTTGAATTCTGGTAAAAAACGCTACAATACGACAAACTCACTTTTTCCACGGCCTGAAATATCATGGGATTTTTTGACTTTCTGAAGCCACCCCCCCTGACGGAATTCGAGAACCGGGTCAGCCGCGACCCGAATGATGCGGAAGCTCATTTTTTTCTCGGAGTGGGATACGAACATCGTGGTGACATAAAAAAAGCGATCAGTGCCTTTGAGGAGGTGCTAAGAATCAATCCCCGTTCTGCCGAAGCCCATTTTAATCTGGCTCAATTATACAGTAATAAAAATAACGGGCTGATGGCCATCCGCCATATCACCCAGGCGGGCAACCTTTTTTCCCAGAAAAACGATAACGAGAAGAAAGACCAGGCTCGAAGCCTTCTGCGACAATTTCACTCCCGCTTCAAAGATGTCGATATCCACTCCCCACCGTTTGACAAATCAGACTGACATCCTCTTATCGCATGTGTTCCAGGATAGCCATGTTCATGTTGTCCAGCCGCTTGATGAGAAGATTCAACAGGTATGTTTTGATTTTTTCGCGTACCGCAGGCCCTACTTTTTCCATCATTTCCTGATCCATTTTCAGGACCATTGAATCATTTGTTGCCGATACGGTAGAGGCGCGTGGCTTTTTGCTGATAAAAGAAATCTCCCCGAGTACGGCACCAGGCAGTAATCGGGCGAGTATCATCCCAGGCGCTTCTTTTTTGGCAACCTCCGCCTCACCCTTCAATAATACGAACAAGGAGGTATCTTCATCTCCCTGAAGGATGATTTTTTCGCCCAATTCAAAACGAACAACGATGTGCTCAAAACCGGCAAGCTCAGTCTTTTCATCCCGGGTGAATTGCCCAAAAAAGGACAGTTTGTCCATCAGGTTAAGTACAAGTGCTTTATCGTATGCGGCAGCCACAATAATGAGTCCTCACCGTTGAGTTTTGTTATGGGTTGTAACCCTGTAAGCCTATGGAATTTCTTCCATTGAGTCAACATCATTTTACTGATCCGATAACCCTTATAACTGCCCTCCCTAGAACCATGGCTTCCGAACATTCATTGACACTCTGTAGCAGGTCCTTTCATACTTGAATCCAGGTCCTTATTCCTTAGTTTGAAAGGCAAACAACCTTATGCAAAAGCAAAAAATTCTGCTGGTGGACGATGAACGCAAAATCTGCGCGACCTTGAAAAAAATTCTGGAAAGTGCCAACTATACCGTCGAAACAGCTTATAATGGCGTTGAGGGCTGGGAAAAGTTCCAGGGGTTTTCCCCTGATTGTGTCCTTTTGGATATGCGACTGCCAGGGAAAAACGGGTTTGAACTCCTGAAACAGATAAAATCCCTCCGCCCCAAAATTCATGTCCTGATCACCACAGCGGTGATCGACCAGAGTATAATGGGCTTGTGTATGAAGGCAGGTGCGCGCGACTATCTGGTGAAACCACTGAATATTCCCAAACTGCTGGAGCAGGTGCATTCTCTTTTGGATGATCCACGCAATCAAGAACCCGTGTCTGCTTGATGCCAATTTTAGTCTGATGGAAAAGATAAAGGATTTTCTTGACCGTATTCGTTTTTTCAAGGGATTCTCGGAAGATGAGAAATCCCGGCTGTCTGAGATCGAAAATATCTATCTGAAGTTTCTGCCCGGTGAACCGGTGATCTCTGAAGGTGAGGTCGAGCAGGCACTGTACATCATTCTGAAAGGCAATGTTGTTGTGAACAAAAAGGGGCTGGAGGGCCTGATCATCTCCTGCCTGGGACCGGGCTCGGTGTTCGGGGAAATTTCCCTTATCCAGGAACAACCCAGATCCACCAACGTGATCGCCGAAGGCCCGGTGGTGGTCATGAAGATGGAAAAGCAAACCATCGAGACTCTGGGCCCGGAACTGCAGAAAAAATTCAATGAACAACTCATCCGCGTGCTGGTGGAGCGACTGGAAGAAATGAATCAGAAATACATCAATGCCATGTTCTTCAATCTTTGACAAGTCCGCCCGCTTCGGGTGGGTGGGCCTTCTGCTACTGCTTGCCCTGCTGGCACCGCTTGCTCATTCCGGCACGGAGCCCCTTTCCGAAGAAACCGATCTTCAGCAGGTTCCCCCCGGTCGCGATCACCTTCTGCAAATGCAAACGGAGTTTTTTTCCGATGGCAGTGTTCGCTCTGAAACGCAGGTCGATGCTTTCGGATTGCCCGATGGTTTAAGAAGGGAATACCGCAAAGCTGGCAACCTCAAGGCCGAGCGCACTTACCGCCATGGGATACTGCATGGCCCCAGCCGGTTGTATTACCGTGGCGGCATCCTGAAAACGGAATGGCATTATAAGAACGGCGACCGCCACGGCCTCAGCATCGGCTACTACCGCAACGGTACGATTAAAGACAAGGGCCTCTATCAGGAGGACCTGCAGGAAGGCCGCGTGATCCTTTATTTCCCCAGCGGTAAAATAAAAGCTGAGATGAGTTTCATCCACGATGTTCTCGAGGGACCATCGAAAACTTATTTTGAAGGTGGCGGTATAAAAAATCTGCTACGCTACAAAAAAGGTCGCCTCCTCACCATGGAAACCTACGACCGCGAGGGCTATTTCTTACGCGAACAGGAATTTCCACGCGCCAGGCGATGAAGAGTAAAAAGAATTCCGCTCTGGATTTTGATTTTGGGTTTATACAATATTCCCCCTTCCACGAAGGGGGAGGCGAATATGCTGGCGTACAGCCAGCGAGGAGCAGGGGGATTGATAGACTTTTTATTCATCACTAAGCATTAAGGCGAAGAAGGACCAGAGAAAACTCATCGAAGAAAAATGATTGGAAAGATTCATGGCACCCGGCTTTATTGAAATAACAAAAACCGAAAACGTCACCGGCAAAGCCATCCTGGTCGGTATCGGTCTGCCCGCCAGCAGTACCCGGCGAAGCAGTGAACCCAGCCTCGATGAATTAAAAGGATTGACCACCACCGCCCATTACATTCCGGTGGCAGAAATCACCCAGCGCATCACGGTGATCAATCCGCAAACCTTCATCGGTAGCGGCAAGGTGGAAGAGATCAAGGAGTCCGTGCGTTTCCACGAACCTGAAGTCGTGATCTTCGACGAGGCTCTCACTCCGGCGCAGAATAAAAATCTGGAGAAAATCCTGTCTTGCCGGGTCATCGACCGGCACTGGCTGATCCTTGAAATTTTCAGCGGACATGCCCGGACGCGGGAAGCTAAAACCCAGGTTGAACTGGCACGCTTCAAATACGCCCTGCCGAGGCTGACCAAACTCTGGGGCCATCTCTCGCGGCAACGTGGCGGGATTGGACTGAAAGATGCCGGCGAAAAACAGATTCAGCTCGACAAACGCATGATCCGCGAGTCCATCAACAAGCTGGAGAAAAAACTCAAAGACATCGACCGCGAACGCGCCGTGCAAAGGAAATCGCGGCGCAATACATTTCAGGCGGCACTGGTCGGCTACACCAATGTCGGTAAATCCACGCTTATGAACTGCCTGACCGAGTCGAAGACGCTGGTGGAAAACAAACTGTTCGCTACACTCGATGCCACCGTCCGCAAAGTTAAGAAGAATTTTCCTTACCCTATTTTGATGACAGACACCGTAGGGCTCATCGACAAACTGCCGCACGATCTGGTCGCGTCTTTCAAAAGCACACTGGACGAAGTGCGCGATGCCGATCTGCTATTGCATGTGGTCGATATCAACCACCCGGATTTTCGCCACCACATGGAGACGGCAGAAGAAATATTGAACGACCTTGGGGTCGATAACTCCAAAAATTTGCTGGTGTTCAACAAGGTGGATGCCGTCAACGACCCGGACGTTTTAGACAACGCCCGGCGCACCTGGCCGAAGGCGGTGTTTATTTCTTGCCAGAAAAATGTCGGGTTGGATACATTGAGGCAAGCCATCATCGAACGCTATGAGAACCGCCTGCACGGCATGAGCCTTAAGCTCGACTACGAGAAGGCCACGCTGTTGCCGCAAATCCGCAAGAACGCGCTCGTCGTGTCGGAACACTATGAAGAAGACGGTATCCGGCTGGAACTGCGCATCTGGCCTGAACGCCGCGAACCCCTCATGCAACTGCTTGCGCAGGGCTAACGTAAAACTGCTAGGCGGACCTGGCGGTCAGCCAACATGAAATAAAAACCATCGCATGTCATTCTGAGCGAAACCCTTCGACAGGCTCAGGATAAACTCCGTGGAGAGAAGAATCTCGCCTTGGGCTTTGCTTTTTATTTTGGAGTTATGCAAGGCTCTCCTATACAAGGGGGAGAAAAGCACAACCCTGAATCAAAACAAAGGCGAGATGCCGTGTTTATCCTGAGCTAAGTCGAAGGACTCGGCAAGAGTCCTACTTCTTCTCCATATCCGTGACGATGTACAGGCCTTTATCATTGACCTCGTAATGCCCGGCAACGGCATCGCCTTTCTTGATGTCGCCAATACCTTTGAACCCTGTCAACTTCGACGATTCTGCGATCACCACGGTGACACGCTTTTTCGTCTCCGGATTCTTGATCCCTACTTTGTTTCTCTTGAGAATTACTTTTTTCACATTGCCGGAAAACGCCACCGCATCGCCGGACCATACGGGTGAAACAGAACTGACCAGCACAAATGAAGCTATGAGAACGAAGACCGCAAGCAAGCGTTGCATAATGCCTCCTGTTTTTAGGGATGATGGGCCGCCATGAAGCCTTCTGTTTTAAAGAGGGACGGGCGATGGCGGCACTTGAAAATAGCTGAGCAAAAAATACTTGTGACAAAATTATAGCATGATGAGTTTGGCTTTTCGGGCGACCAGTTTTTTCTTGCCCTCACTTTTAAAGAATATGGTCACGCGCAAATCTTCTTCTTCGCCTTCTTTCATCACCACCACCCCTTGACCAAACTTGGGATGCAAGACCCGCGAGCCCACTGCAAATTCGCCACTGGATTGTTTGCCGCCGGATGATTTCAAGGCAGGTGGCTCTGCCGGTTGGGATGATGAACGATCCTGCCATTGCGACCTGCCGCCATATTGGTTGTAGGCCGATGCCTGCGGTTCGGTCATTTTCTTTTCAAGAAGCTCCGCTGGGATCGCCAGCAGAAAATCTGACGGCGGGTAATGAAAGGTACTGCCGTGCATCCGCCGATGCCGTGTGTTGGTGATCATCAATTTTTTGCGCGCCCGCGTGAGCCCGACATAACACAGTCGCCGCTCTTCTTCGTAGCTCTTGTTGTCCGACATGGAACTTGAATGAGGGAGTAGTCCATTTTCGAGACCGAGGATAATGACCGCGTCAAACTCCAATCCCTTGCAGGTGTGCAAGGTCATCAGGTGGATGACCCCACGGCTGTCATCGACCTGATCCTGATCCGATGCCAGAGTGGCGGAGTCGAGAAAGTCGAGCAGTGTGCCGCGCCGTTCGGTTTCGACAAAAGCCTCGACGGCGTTGTAAAGTTCACTCAGGTTTTCGACACGACCCCGACTCTCGATCGAATTTTCTTTTTCCAGCATGGCAATGTAACCGCTTTTCTCCATCGTCTCTTGCAGAAAGTCGAGTGCCGATCCTTCTTTACACATCCGGCTCAACTGATCGAGTAAATTCAGAAACTGTTCGATTTTGCGCGCCGGTCCACTGCCCACCAGATTTCCCTGAGTGGCTTCGCGCAGACCCTGCGCCAGCGTCGCGTTGTTGACTTGGCACCAGATTTCGATTTTTTCAACACTGGTTTTGCCGATGCCTCGTACCGGGACATTCAGGATACGTTTGAGCGACACCGAGTCGGCAGGGTTTAAAATCACCTTGAGATAGGCGAGGATATCCTTGATCTCTTTGCGCTCATAAAATTTCTGCCCGCCAATCACCCGGTACGGCAGCCTCAAGTGACGCAGATGGTCTTCCATGGCACGCGATTGTGCGTTGGTCCGGTACAGGATCGCAGAATCGTTAAACGAAATCCCGTCTTCCTGATTCCATTGGTTCAATTTTTCAGCCGCCACGCGGGCCTCATCCACTTCATCTTCTGCGCGGTGATAGATCACCCGCTCGCCGACAGCATTTTCAGTCCACAGGGTTTTGTCTTTCCGATTTTCATTTTCGCGAACCACCGCGCCCGCCACTTTTAAAATTGTCTGGGTCGAACGATAGTTTTGTTCCAGCTTGATAACGCGGGTGCCTTCAAACTCGCGTTCAAAACGCAGAAGATTTTCGATCCTCGCCCCGCGCCAGCTGTAGATGCTCTGGTCGTCATCGCCGACCACGCAGACATTCTGGTGACGCTGACTGAGCAGTTGGATCAGGCGGTACTGGGTGAGGTTGGTGTCCTGAAACTCATCGACCAGTAAATATTTGAAACGTTCATTGTAATAGTCGCGAATCTGATCCGACTGACGGAGCAGGCGCACCGTTAGCACCAGCAAGTCATCGAAGTCGAGCGCGTTGTGTTCCTTCAGCATTTTCTGATAACGCGGGTAAATCTGAACCGCCTTCAACGGCGCGCCATAAGAAAACGTTTCCGGGTCGAGGTCCTCCGGCATTTTGAAATCATTTTTGAAAGAACTGATTTGCCCCAGCAGGGATTTTGGTGGGAAAGCCTCGGTGTTGACCTGCCCTTCCTTCATGCATTTCTTGACCACCGCCAACTGATCCTGAGCATCGAAAATAACAAACTCGTTGGAATATCCAAGCTCGCTGATGTGGCGGCGCAGGAGTTTCAGGCAAAGCGAATGAAAGGTGCTGACCCAGGGTGCGGTCTCGTTCATTTCCAATCTCTGAAACACGCGCTCGCGCATTTCCTTAGCCGCCTTGTTGGTGAAGGTGATCGCCAGGATATTTTCCGGCGAGACCTGTTTGTCGCGGATGAGATGTAAAATCCGGTAAGTGATCGCACGCGTTTTTCCGGACCCGGCTCCCGCTACTATCAGCAAGGGCCCTTCTGTTGTCGTGACGGCTTCCAACTGCCGTGGATTCAATTCATCTGCAAGGGACATGGTTTATTCGGAGTTTATGGTTGGTGGGTGTGCCTTGTGGCATCGCCATGCCGGCAAAAACTTTCGAGGACTATGGCGAATCATTCCGGCCTGTCAATAACAAGGGGTTTTCAGGATCAAGGTCTGTATCAGAGTGATGAGGCAAGGATAAAAAGAAGGGTTAAAATGAATTACGTAGATCAGATCAGGCGTTCCCACACGGCACCGGCCAGAGCTGAGATAAGTCCGGGTGCGTTGTTGAGCGAATCGGTGCGGTACAGCTTGATGCCTTTTTCTCCGGCGTAGTCTTTAAACACGACATCAATGTCGTAGAGAATTTCAACATGGTCGCAGACGAAACCGAGCGGCACGACCAGCACCGTCTTGCCTTCGGCATCGGCAATTTCATCAATCGTCTGTTCAACCGACGGCTCCAGCCAGGGCACGGGGATCATCCCCTGACTTTGGTACGCCTGGTACCAGGGGCTGGGGTTCACCCGCTCGATCAACCCGTCCATGGTGCGGTTGTAATCGAGAACATAAGGGTCTTCCTTGCCTTGCGGGCCTTCTGGAATCGAATGCACCGTGAACACGGTATGAAATTCTTCGATGCCATCGGCTTTGATTTTCTCCACTGCTGATCGGTAGCGTTCTTCAAAAGCGTCGATCAAATTGGGATCACCTGCCCAACTGGTGATGAAATGAATCGGGATATGCGCCTGAACAATTTTCGTCGCTTCAAGGAAGGCGCGCCAGTAACGCTCGGTACTCCATTCGCTGTACTGCGGCGCCAGACAAATGGCGATGATGCGTTCGGCTCCGTCATCGACCGCTTGCTTGACCACATCCTTGATGTACGGCGACCACACCCGCATCCCATAATAGACCTTGAATTCATCGCCATTTTGATTGAGAAACGTCTGCAAAGCTTCGGCTTGCTTTTCCGTAAGCTGGCGCAGGGGAGAGGAACCGCCGATTTTCTCATAGCGTTGGGTTACTTCGGCAATCACTTCAGGCGACGACACTTTGCCGCCGCGAATGTTGCTCAAGTACTCCGGAATATTTTTCACATTTTCCGGAGCCCCGTGACCGAGCAGGATCACCGCCGTGTTGGTGATTTTAGTTTCACTCATGTTTGTACTCGTGCACCATCTCAACTACCGCCTTGACGTGATCGACCGGTGTGTGTTGCAGGATGCCATGTCCGAGGTTGAAAATATGACCGGGTCTTCCCTCAGCCTGTCGCATGATTTCCATCACACGCTTTTTAATAAAGGGAATCGGTGCGAATAAAATGTTCGGATCGAGGTTGCCCTGTATCGCGGTGTCGTGTCCCAGAATATCCCAGGCCTGATCGAGGCCAATGCGCCAGTCAAAACTGACGACATCACCACCAGCCTGCTTCACCAAGGGCAAAATGGATGAGGTGCCCGTGCTGAAATTGATCACCGGTACACCAGTGGCCTTCGCGCCTTCAAGCACGCGTTTCGTATAAGGCAGAATGTAGGTCTGGTAATCGTGCGGGCTCATGCAACCGACCCAGGAGTCGAACACCTGCACCGCTTTTGCGCCAGCCGCAATCTGCATTTTCAGATAATCGATCAGCACCTGACAAACTTTGTCCATCAGCAACTCCCAAGTCCCGGGGGATTCGTACATCATGCGTTTGGTGATGGTGTATTCCTTGGACTTGCCGCCCTCAATCATGTAACTGCATAGCGTGAACGGCGCACCGCAAAATCCAATAAGTGGCAAACGTGAACCAATCTCCGACAGCACCATACGGATCGCGTCGCCGACAAACCCCAACTGCGCTTCGGCATCGACTGGTTTGAGGTTGACGACATCCTGATGCGTGCGCACCGGTCTTGGGATGCTCGGGCCATCGCCGACATTGAATTCCAGCCCGGTACCCATCGGTTCCAGCGGAAGGAGAATGTCTGCGAAAATAATTGCCGCATCGACACCCAGAACATCCAGCGGTTGCAGGGTGACCTCGCAAGCCAGCTCCGGGTTGTGGCACAGTTCGAGAAACGTGTACTTTTCCTTCAGGTCGCGGTAGACCTTCATGTAGCGTCCGGCCTGTCGCATAAACCAGATGGGGGTCACGTCAACCGCCTCGCCGCGACACGCCTTGATGAATCTGAAATCGCCGTTTTCGGCCATGGGACTTCCTTTTGGAATCAGGTCTAGGGATCAGGTGAAACGGTGATTATAGGCCGAGAGGTGCCCACCATTCAATGGCTATTTCGACTCCTTGCAGAGGGCCGACGGACGGTGGTCGGACCTTGCGGGTGCTTCGCGCACGGCGGACTTAAAACCCAGCAGTCATGCGCTCAAAAAATGTTTTTGCTCAAAACAGTTTCAGCAATCTGCCCCACCGCCAGTTGGTCAGGTGGTGTGGTCGATTTCGTGGCCTGTTGATTTGAAGGTTTCGGACATTTCATCCATGCCGGCCTTGATCGCATCGAGGTCTTCCATGCCGTGTTCTTCCGCGTAGTCGCGCACATCCTGCGTGATTTTCATGGAGCAGAACTTGGGCCCGCACATCGAACAAAAATGCGCCTGTTTGTGACCTTCTGCCGGAAGCGTTGAATCGTGATACTTGAGTGCGGTTTCCGGATCGAGCGACAGGTTGAACTGATCTTCCCAGCGGAATTCATAACGTGCCTTGGACAGCGCATCATCGCGCACTCGCGCACCGGGGTGTCCCTTGGCAACATCGGCGGCGTGGGCGGAAATTTTATAAGTGATGACACCCTGTTTGACATCTTCACGATCCGGCAGGCCCAGGTGTTCCTTTGGCGTGACGTAACACAGCATGGCACAGCCGTACCAACCGATCATGGCCGCCCCAATACCGCTGGTGATGTGATCGTACCCCGGCGCGATGTCGGTGGTCAGCGGTCCGAGCGTGTAGAAGGGTGCTTCGTCGCATTCCTTCAACTGCTTTTCCATGTTCTCCTTGATGAGGTGCATCGGCACATGGCCGGGTCCTTCGATCATGGTCTGGACATCGTGGGACCAGGCTTTTTTGGTGAGTTCGCCGAGGGTCTCCAGTTCCCCAAACTGCGCCGCGTCGTTGGCATCGGCAGATGATCCCGGCCGGAGGCCATCGCCCAGCGAGAAACTGACGTCATAGGCTTTTAAAATTTCGCAGAGTTCTTCAAAGTTGGTGTAGAGGAAATTTTCCTGATGGTGCGCCAGGCACCACTTCGCCAGAATCGCCCCGCCGCGCGACACAATCCCGGTCACCCGTTTGGCGGTGTGCGGGATGTAACGCAGGAGAACGCCAGCGTGAATGGTGAAGTAGTCGACCCCCTGTTCGCATTGTTCAATGATGGTGTCGCGGTAAATTTCCCAGGTCAACTCTTCCGGTTTGCCGTCCACCTTTTCGAGAGCCTGATAAATTGGCACGGTGCCGATGGGCACGGGAGAGTTGCGGATGATCCATTCGCGCGTCTCGTGGATGTTTTTGCCAGTCGACAAATCCATCACCGTGTCGGAACCCCAGCGGATGGACCAGACCATCTTCTCGACTTCTTCTTCAATGCTGGAAGAGATGGCCGAGTTGCCAATGTTGGCGTTGATCTTCACCAGGAAATTGCGACCGATGATCATCGGCTCGGTTTCCGGATGATTGATGTTGTTCGGGATGATGGCGCGACCGCGCGCGATTTCTTCGCGGACAAATTCTGCGGTGATGACTTCCGGCAGGTGCGCGCCAAAACTGTTGCCCTTGAGCCGCGCTTCGCGCTCAGCATCTTCAAACAATGACAGCCGTTTTTGCGTTTCACGGATGGCGATGTATTCCATCTCCTGTGTGATCATGCCCTGTCTCGCATAATGCATCTGCGACACGTTGGCGCCGGATTTCGCCCGGTAGATCAGCCGCTTCGAGCGGTCGAAGCGTTCCAGCTCGCCCATCTGATCGTGGTTGCGATAGCCGTTGTCCTCCGGCCTGACAGCACGCCCCGTATAATCTTCCACATCGCCGCGCCCGAGAATCCACGGCTGACGGATCGGGTCGAGCCCCTTGCGCACATCGATCGTTATATCAGGGTCGGTGTACGGCCCCGAGGTGTCGTAGATGCGAACCGGCTCGTTTTCTTCCATTCGAATGTCACCATTTTTTTCGGTCACCTGTGTCGATGCCAGGGACACTTCGCGAAACGGGATGCGCAGGTCCTTGTGCAAAATGCCGCTCTCGTAAATCTTTTTCGAGTTGGGCGAAATCGGATCGGTGGTGATCTTTACTTTATTTTCGTCGAATGTCGGTGAAGGCCGATTGGGCATATTCATAATGGTTCTCCTTTGAACGCTTGCATGAATTTTTGTGTCGTCATTTTTATAGAGTCACTTGCCCAGATACCGCGAATGAGCGCGATTCCGTGCGCCCCGGTCCGCTGAACATCGGGCAGGTTGCTTAAGTTGATACCGCCAAGGGCCAGCACGGGTAGGGACACCGCCCGCGTGACTTCCCGCAGTTTTTCCAACCCCTGCGGCGGGCCGTACTCCCGTTTCGACGGCGTGTCGAATATCGGGCTGAAAGTGATATAGTCCGCGCCGTTTTTCTCGGCACACTGTGCCAACTCCAGCGAATGCGTGGACACTCCTACCAGTAAATGTGGATAACGCGCTTTCACTTCATTGGCCGGGAGTCCTGCTGATGGCAGGTGCACGCCGTCCGCGTTGACCATCAATGCGATATCGAGCCGGTCGTTGATGATGAGCCGCGCCCCGTAAGTTTCCGTCATTTGCCGCAGGACTATGGCCAACGATAAAAATTGTTCGAGCGGAAGATGCTTCTCGCGCAGTTGAATGTCACGCACCCCGCCATCGAGTGCCTGCTGGAACGCGTCCAGAATGTTTGCTTCCGCAAACAGGCTGGTGTCGGAAATCAGACAAACTTTTAATCCGTCCGGTTTCACATTAGCCAGCCCCTTGATCAAAGACACCTTTGCCAACCCTTCCTAATAAAGTCCAAGGCGAGATTCTTCACTCCTCTTCGTTTCGTTCAGAATGACAGTGCGGTGTTGTTTCTGTTAGCCGACCGCAAGGTCCGCCGTGCGCGGAGCACCCGCAAGGTTTATATATCGATAAGTCCGTCGATGGGGCTGGAAGCGGATGCGTACAGTTTTTTCTGGATGCGTCCTGCTTCATAGGCCAGTCGTCCGGCGGTGACACCGAGGCGCATGGCCTCTGCCATTTTGAGCGGTTCATGGGCGCAGGCAATCGCCGTGTTCATGAGCAATCCATCGACACCCAGTTCCATGGCTTTTGCTGCGTCCGATGCGGTGCCGACTCCGGCATCGACAATTACCGGCACGGTGACCGCTTCCAGAATCAGACGAATGTTATACGGGTTGCGAATGCCGAGGCCGGAGCCGATCGGGGCCGCCAGCGGCATGACGGCGCAACAGCCGATGTCCTCAAGTTTTTTGGCCAGCACCACATCGTCGCCGCAATAGGGCATGACGTGGAAGCCGTCTTTGACCAAAATTTTCGCGGCTTCATAGGTGCCTTCGTTATCCGGGAATAACGTTTTTTCGTCGCCGATGACTTCGATCTTGATGAAATCGCCGAGGCCCGCTTCACGCGCCAGTTGCGCTGTCATCACCGCTTCCTTCACGTTGTAGCATCCGGCGGTGTTGGGAAGCAGGGTGTATTTTTTCGGGTCGATAAAATTGAGGATGGAATCTTTGGTCTTGTCCAGCTCGATTCTGCGGACGGCGACGGTGATCATTTCAGCACCGGAGGTTTCCAGCGCCTGCTTGTTCTGCTCAAAGGTTTCGTATTTGCCGGTACCAACAATGAGTCGGGACTTGAATTCCTTGGGTCCCACTTTCAGGGGTTTGATTTCGCGAAACGGTTTGTATGTAGATTCCATTTAGTAAAAAACCTGTGTGGTTAAAATTTAAAATGCCCGCCGGGCAGGGCACCGGTCAGATGATTATCAGCCTATAGAAAAAAACCTGCGATGGATCAGCCGCCGCCAACGGCGTGGACGATTTCTATTTTGTCGCCTTCATGCAGTTGGGCGGATAGATGCCCGGAGCGCGGGATGACTTGCAGATTGACTGCAACGGCAACGTGGGTGCCGGAAATATCCAGTTCCTTAAGGAGGGCACTGACATTTTCCGAGGAAATTTCTCTGGCTTCCCCATTGACGGTCAATTGCATGTCCTGTCTCCCGAAATAACCCCGCTAAAACGAAAAAAACCGCTCTCCCACTAAAATGGGAAGCGGCCAATTGAGGGGTCACGCATGGAAATTGCGCCACTTTCCTTCGCTGGTATTAACCAGATCAGGTTCAAAGGGTCGTCCGTAAAGACTCTCAGTTCGCTGTGAACACCCCCAGTTGGCTTCGGAGTAAGCTTACTTTAAAAAGATTGGCTGTCAAGACATATTGACCTTTGCCAGAATTTAGGTATCCTTTCTGTTATGAGAACCCTTAATTGCACCCACCTCGTAATAGCATTTACCCTTATTCTATCGATACTTGCCGGTTGTGCGTCGACTCCGTCACGGGTCTTTAAAGCCCCTGCGCCAGCGGTCACCCGGGCCAGCAAGGCGTTGTTCGAAGATGCTTTTGAAGCTCAGGAAAAAGGACAATACCGGAAGGCCATCGGCCTGTGGAAAAAGTTCCTGGACAGTGAACCGGATTCGGTGCAGGGACACAATAACCTCGGCATGGTGTTTTATTCCGAGGACCGCCTGCCGGAGTCGATCAACGAACTGGAAACGGCTTGGAAACTGGCTCCTAAAGATGATGTTGTTTTAAGGAACCTTTCCCGTTCACTGCAATTCCAAGTCGCTCTTTTGAAAGAAAACCGGGAATATGAGCGGGCGATAAAGCATCTAATAAGGTTACAGGAGATATCCAGGCCGGAGGACTTTCAGAAAGTCCAGTTCATGGTGGAAGAACTGGAGGACCGAATTTACGAACAGGTGCAAAACGCCAACACGGTGGACAAATATCGCTGGTATCTTGAGCGTTACCCAACCGGCATCAACGCTGAAAAAGCACGGCAGAAACTGGCGACACTGGAAGATCGACAATCCTCTTTGATCCAGTCTTTTGAAGACCGGGAACCGGTGAACAGTAGTGGCGTACTTGAAGAAAGCGCAGAAACGAGCGATCAGGATTCCATGAGCATCAGCGAAGAGGACGTTTCCGCAACCCAGCCTGTGATCGCGGAAGAGCCGGTGATGGAAGAGGATGTAATGGAGGAACCGGTGGTAGAGGAAACTCCGGCTAAAGAGAGTGCTCCTATTGAGGAATCATCGGTAATGGAAGAGGAAGCAGTCGGTGAGGTCGCGCCGGAACCACAGGCGGAACCTGTTGTCGAAACCCCGGCGCAAATTGAAACAAGTATTGAGCCCAGTGAGATGACCGAAGTCGAACCGTCAGCTCCAAAAGAACCTGAAGCAAACACAGCGCAAAAATTTCAGGTGGTGATCACCTTGAACAATCCGGATTCTTCGCTGAGGGTGCGGGCCGAACCCAATACCGCAAGCCCCGTTCTTATCGGCCTGAAACATGGCCAGGTGCGACCGCTGACCGAGGAAAACGAGGGTTGGTATAAAATCGAATACGCTCCAGGAAAATCCGGCTGGGTGAGTAAAAAGTTTTCCCGCAAACTGGAACCTGGCACCCGAACGAACCAGCCGCAGGCCAACACCAGCCCGGTCATCCGGGTTGCGGACACGAGCTGGCACTAACCATAAACAAACCTGAAACAACGACAACCTTGTCCTGAAAGAGATCGCATGACAACCAATGTGAAAGAAGATATGGATGCCCTGATTGAAAATGAATGGAACTACCTGCAAGACAACCGTACGGAATGGAGCCTGCTTGAAGGCAAGGCGGTAGACCTTGAAGTGCTGGAGCACATTCTGCGTTGCATCCTGCACCTGGGTAATACAGATAAGATGGGGCAGGAGTTCCGCGAATGCCTGAAAGTGCAAAACCCGGATGGCGGCTGGTCAAAAGTTTCCGACTCGGACAAAACGTCGATCTGGGTCACGGCATTTGTTGCGCTGAAACTTGCGCGCGGTAACGGTGTACTTAATGATGCGGCGATCTCAGGGGCGGTAGACCATTGCCTCGAGTCCGTTCTGAGCTGGCAAAAAGAAGACGGGCACTGGTTCGACGATGAATGGTCCAACCTGGACACCACCTGCTCGGTCACTTACTTCCTCACCATCTGTCAGGTGATGAACGATAAACTGAACGATGAGCGCATCAACAAGGCGCGGGTGCGTGGGTTCGAATACATCATGTCGCAACATCGCGATTCCGGCCTGTGGAAGGACAACCAGTTTCATCCCTCCGGTATCGAAACCACGGCGCACCTCATGCAATACACGTTGATCCCGGCGCATTTCATGGACAAGATCGAATTCGCTGAACAATCCTGCCTCGATGCGGCAGAGGGTCTGCTCGGCGAACAGGCCGACAATGGTTCCTGGGACAACGAAAATACGGACCACACGATGGATGCCCTGCGCAACCTGATGCTGGTCGGCGATGCGTTCAATCAAAGAGATAAATATCAATCTTCAATTGAACGTGGCGTGAACTGGCTCGTCGAAATTAAAAATGACAAGGGTTGGGGTGATTTTCCGGAGGAGCCGAGCAATATCGAGCGCACCGCCGATGGCCTCGACACCCTGCTCAAATACAAGCGTTACCTTTCCGGAAAACGCATGTCGGATTTCTGGGCGTTTACCAAATAAGCTTCCTGCAATACAAAAGCCCGTGGAGTCTTTTGGGCTGACCATCTTGCGTGGGGGCTAACGAAGCGCATCGCAAAATGTTTTTCGTTAGCCGTGCGCAAGCACCTCCCCCTTTTAAAGGGGGTTGGCGGGATTTGAAAAGTGTGGATTAGTCAGGCGTTGGTTTTTTTTAAGTTTCGACTCACCTGGAGTTTCCAATCACCCCGCTCTTTGCTGGCCGTGCGCCGAGCACCAACCTATCACCTGCCAAAACATTGAACGCACTCATTCTTCTCGCCGGTTACGGCTCACGCCTGTCTCGTCAGGATTTGCCACATAAAGTGTTCCTCGATTTTGGCGGCGAATCCCTGCTAAGCAAACACCTCAAAACCCTGCAACATGCCGGCATCGAAAAAACCGTGCTGGTCGTTGGCTACAACAAAGACGCGATCAAACAGGCGGTGGCAGATATGAATCTCACCATGCCGGTAGAGTTTATCGACAATGACGTGTACCGAACCACCGGCAACACGCTGTCGATGGTGATGGGCTTGCGCGGCATGCAAGGCAATGTGCTGGTGATGGATGGCGATCTGCTGTACCCGCGCGAAGTGCTCGGCGGTTTTTTAGGCAAGGCGACAGGTTCCTGCTTTGCCGTGGTGCCGGTCGACATCAACGATGTGGAGTGCGCAAAAGTTTTATTGAACGCGGATCAATCGATTGCGGCGATCATCACCAAGCGCGCGCTGACGGATCAGGAAAAATCAGACCATACTTTTTCAGGAGAAGCCATCGGGTTTTTCACCTTGACCCCGCACGCAGTCGACACCATCATCAAAGCTTACGAGGAACGTGAAGAGTATTTCAGCCCGACCCTGTGGGAAATCCTGTTCTCCGAGATTGCCGACAAGACGCCACTTGGGGTTTACCCGCTCAACGAAAACGGGTGTTTCGAAATCGACACGCAGGAAGATTACGAAGAAGCCCTCGCTTGTTACACCGCCAACCCGGAACGCTACTGAACCTACCAGCCTGCACTCGAAAACAGGGTGCGCTATTTTTACCCTCGGTTTCCCTTCCTAAAAAACCGCTCTCCACGTATTATTGATCTGCCTTGGTGACAGGGAAAATCATTTATCCCCTCAGCTGACGAGACCTTTGCATAAGTGCTTATTGAGGGACTGAAAAGTGGATGTCGCCCTTTCCTTCGACAGGCTCAGGACAGGCTATCGGCTCAGGATGACAAATAAAATCAACGAACTGTCATTCTGAGCGTCAGCGAAGAATCTCGCCTTTGCTTTTGTTTATTGAGTTATGCAAAGCTCTCTCAGCTGACCTGGCTGATCCATTGGATACCCATGAGCCCGAGTTCGCATCATGCTATTTAACTCCTACCCGTTTCTGTTTCTATTTCTTCCTGTTGTCTGGTTTGGCTTCCAGAAGTTAAGAAACGCCGGGCGTTTTGACCAATCCATCCTGTGGCTGGTGTTCGCTTCGCTGTTTTTTTATGGATGGTGGAATCCCATCTATCTTTTTTTGCTCATTGGATCGGTCATCTTTAACTTTGGCCTGGGAACTCTGTTCACCCTGTTCGCCTCCCGGTCGAAAGCTCAACGCCGGAGTCTGCTGGTGCTGGGAGTGTCGGTCAACCTGGGCCTGCTGGGATATTTTAAATACGCCAACTTTTTCATCGACACCGCGAATCGCCTGTTGAATAGCGATACCGCTTTGCCCTCGATCATTCTGCCGCTGGCCATTTCATTTTTCACGTTCCAGCAGATCGCCTATCTGGTCGACCGCTACCACAACCGGATTCCGGATCATCACTTTCTGCATTTCACTCTGTACGTAATATTTTTTCCGCAACTGATTGCCGGACCCATCGTTCGTCCCGGTGAAATCCTGTCTCAATACAGCGACCGGTCGCGGCGCGGTGTCCTTCCTGAAAATATTTCGGTGGGCCTCACACTGTTCATTATTGGTCTGTTCAAAAAAGTTGTGCTTGCGGATCACCTCGCCCTGTTCGCAACGCCGGTGTTTGCCCTGGCGCAGGAAGGCCTGGTGCCCACCGCGTCGCACGCATGGATGGGAAGCCTGGCCTACACGTTCCAACTCTATTTCGATTTCTCAGGGTACTCCGACATGGCGCTGGGGCTGGCGCACCTGTTCGGGTTCCGATTGCCGCTCAATTTCAATTCGCCTTATAAAGCCAATTCAATAATTGAATTCTGGCGGCGTTGGCATATCACCTTGTCTCGTTTCATGCTCGACTACCTTTATATTCCCTTGGGGGGAAATAAATCCGGCCCGGCCCGGCGCAATGTGAATCTGATGATAACCATGCTCCTCGGTGGACTTTGGCACGGAGCGCAATGGACTTTTGTCGCGTGGGGAGCTTTTCATGGCCTGCTCCTCGCTATCAATCACAGTTGGCAGATTTTGAGTAATCGCTGGAACGTCCCGCGCACCTCGCTGTCCTATCGTGCCCTGGCGCGGAGCCTGACGTTTCTCATGCTGGTGCTGGCGTGGGTATTGTTCCGCGCGGAATCTTTTTCTGCGGCTTTGCGTGTTTATCAGGGAATGCTGGGGATGTCGGGAAACGCCGCCGACATTGATTTGGATAAAGGCCTTGCCTGGATACTGGCAGGTTGGACGATTTGCTGGGCCTTGCCCAACGCGATGCAATGGTTGAGCAAGTATCCGCCGGCTTTGCAGGAACTAAAAGCTGACAAGACAGCAGACCGCTTTCTCTGGCAACCGAATCTCGTCTGGAGCCTGACCCTGCTATTGCTTGCCGTCGTTTGCTTGTTACAGATGACGTCGGTCAGTGAATTCCTTTACTTTCAATTTTAGAATTATGAATCCGTTTAGAAAATATAATCGTATCCTGCTTTTTCCTCTGGGAGGGTTTTTTCTGCTTCTCTATGGCCTTGCCTGTATTCTGCAACCTGTCACAGGTGATCTCACCCGACTCGGTGCCTATTGGGAAAACGATTACGGGTGGAACTCGCGCCAACAAAAGTTTGATCCGCCGTTGTATGCATTCAACCCGGAAGGGACCTACGATAAATTTCATGATGTGCTCATAGTTGGAGATTCGTTCTCCATTCAGAATTTTCCTTTTCAGTGGCAAAACTTTTTTGCGGTCAGCACCGGGCTCTCCAGCGTAACTCTTCCCATCGACAAGGTGCAGATCGATCAATTAGTGAAGGAGCAGGTTTTTCGCAACAGGCCACCCCGGCTGGTCATCCTGCAAATTGTGGAACGGTCGCTGGTTTCGCGGCTGGCAAATATTTTTCCTCCAGAGAGCCAATGCACTTCCGACCGGGAGACACCGCAAACGTCGTGGACCTTGAACCCCATGCAGGTTGATCCGGTTTTATATGATCGGGACCGGACATCCGATCCGTTTCATCCCAACTTCAACGAAAGCGCGCACACCATTAAAGGTTCAATCAAGCGATGGTATGACCTCACTATCAAATCGCGGCTGGGAAAACTGCCGCAAACCGTGCGCCTGCCATTGAACCGCAAGGGATTGTTCAGTAGCCGCGTGCAGGACGCGATCCTGCTTTACCGCAACGATTTTAATAAATCGCATATTAAACCGGACGACCTGGACAAAGTACGGTGTGGCCTGCTCCATTGGAAAAATACAGTGCAACAAAACGGGACCACCCGGTTTGTTGCCATGCTGGCACCCGACAAAACCACCGCGTATGCAGACTACATAAATTTCGGAAAACTTGAAAATGTCAATCTGATTGAATCCCTCGCGCAGGACCCAAGGCAGTCGTGGGTTCCACTCAACGAGGCACTCAAGAAAAAAATAGAGGCTGGTGTTCAGGACGTTTATCTGCCCAACGACACACACTGGGGCACGGTGGGGCACCAAACGGCGGCAGAGACTCTGGTGCACTATTTAAGGGAACAGGGTTTTCTGGAAGATTGAAAACTAAAACGCGTCGGTGCTTTCGATGAGGGCAACGGCGTAGGCGGCGATGCCTTCTTCGCGTCCGGCGAAGCCTAGTTTTTCTGTGGTGGTGGCTTTGATGTTGATTTGATGGATGGGAACGCCGAGGGTGGAGGCAATATTTTGCCGCATGCGGGTGATGTGGGGCGCGAGCTTCGGTTGTTGCGCGACGATGGTGGCATCGATATTGCCCAGTTTAAAACCGCGTTCCTTCAAAGTACCGGCCACCCGCCCCAGCAGAACCAGGCTGGAGATGTCTTTGAATTCGGCACTGGTGTCGGGGAAGTGATGCCCGAGATCGCCCGCGCCGCAAGCTCCAAGCAGGGCATCGCAGATCGCGTGCAACAAGGCATCGGCATCGGAATGCCCGTCCAACCCCAGCGTGTGTTCGATTTCCACGCCGCCGAGAACGAGCTTGCGTCCTTCCACCAACCGATGCACATCGTAGCCGTTACCGATCCGAAACATTATGCTTTTGCAGTGAGGAGTTGCCGCGCTTCGTTGCGTGCCCAGTCGTCTGCGGTCAGCACGTCTTCGATGGTGTCGGCTGAATGCGGCTGGTGGCGGTCGAGAGTGGATTCGATCAATTCAGGAATTTCCTTGTAGCCGATCTGCCGGTCGAGAAACGCCTGCACGGCGATTTCGTTGGCGGCGTTCAGCACTGCTGGCAGGGTCTTGCCTGCGTCCATCACTTCATGCGCCAGCCTGAGGCAGGGGAAGCGGATGAAGTCGGGTTGTTCAAATGTGAGATCCCCCATTGCAGAAAGATCGAGCGATGGTAGATCGCAATCCAGACGATCCGGATACGTCATGGCATAAGCAATGGGGACGCGCATGTCCGGGATGCCCATCTGCGCCATGATCGAGGTGTCGACAAATTCGATCATGGAATGGATGATGCTTTGTGCGTGAACGATGATGTCGATTTGAGTGTCCAGCCCGAACAGCCATTTGGCCTCGATGAACTCGAGCCCCTTGTTCATCATGGTGGCGGAGTCGATAGTGATCTTGGCTCCCATGTCCCAGTTGGGATGCTTGAGCGCGTCTTCTACCGTTACCGATTCCATTTGCTCTACAGAAAAAGCGCGAAAGGGGCCGCCGGATGCGGTCAGGATAATGCGCCGGATACGTTTGGGGTCTTCGCCGTTGAGTGCCTGAAAAATCGCGCTGTGTTCGCTATCGACCGGGATGATCGACACGCCGTTCTTCTCGGCTTCACGCAGGATGACTTCACCCGCGACCACCAGTGTTTCCTTGTTGGCAAGCGCGAGGGTTTTGCCCGCGGACACCGCCGCAAAAGACGGCACCAACCCGGCGCAACCCACCATGCCGGAAATCACCAGATCCGTTTCCGGCAGACTCGCAACTTGAACAGAACCGTCTTGCCCGCCAACGATTTCGACTTGCTGACCGTTGAGACGGCGGCGCAGTTCTTCAAGTTTGGTGGTGTCAAACAGGGCGGCGATTTTCGGACGGTATTTCTGGACCTGCTGGCAAAGCAGATCAACGTTACTGCCTGCGGCGAGGCCGACGATTTCAAATTGATCCGGGTTGCGTTCGATCACATCGAGCGTGTTGACACCGATGGAACCTGTCGAACCGAGGATAGAAATTTTTTTCATAAATGTTCCAACCGGTTCACAAAATAAAGAACCGGTAATAACAGTAAAAAACCGGGCCCGCAAAAAGCAGACTGTCGATCCGGTCGAGCACCCCACCGTGTCCGGGAATCAGGGTGCCGGAATCTTTCACGCTGGCACTGCGCTTGAGAAGTGATTCAAACAGGTCGCCGAGTTGACCGATGATACCGCAAATAAGAGCGGCGGGCAAACAATGGGCCAGGGACAGGGGCTCGGGAAACAGCAGGTTGGCAATCGCCGCCCCACCAACGCCTCCTAATGTGTTAGCAATAGCACCTTCAATGGTCTTGCCGGGGCTGATCTTCGGCGCAAGGGGGTGTTTGCCAATAGCCTTGCCGACAAAATAGCCTGCAGAATCTCCGGCCCACACAATAAAAAAGACCATATAGATCAGGTAAGCTCCCTGAGGCAATTCGCGCAGTAGAAGGAAGAATCCCAGCAGACCGCCAGTGTAGGCAACGCCAAAGAAGGTGTAGGTCAGCGCGTCCAATCCTTTTTGCCTCGGGTCCCGTATCAAAACGGTGACCAGAAACAGCACGGCGATGGCGACCGGAACCCAGGCAAAGGCCAGCCCTTTTACATAGAAGCTCAATACAGTAAACAAAGTGAGCCCGGCTCCACTCAACCGAAACACTTCGATGCCCATCCCCTCCATGAGGGCGGCGCACTCGGACCAGGCGATGAGTGCGACGGCGGTCACCAAAACAAACACCAGCACCGGCGATCCATAATGGACAACACCGATCACCAGGGGAATCAGAACCAGGGCACTCAGGATGCGTTGAACGAGGGAAGACATGACGATTACGTGGGGAAAATTAATTTTTCAGAAGAATGATTTTGCGAGCACTCACCGTGGAGAACGTTGCGTGAAGGAGCGCAAGGTAGTTATGCTTTGACGATTTGTTCCTGAGTGAGGCCGAAGCGCCGTTCGCGTTTCTGGAAGTCGATCACAGCGGACAGTAAATCGTCTTCCTTGAAATCCGGCCACAGGACATGGGTGTAGTGCAGTTCAGTGTAGGCGATCTGGTACAACAGAAAATTACTGATGCGCAGTTCCCCGCTGGTTCGGATCAACAGGTCCGGTTCGGGAAGATCATGGGTGGTGAGGCTACGCGATAAAAGAGGGAAGTCGATTTCATCGAGAGAAATTTCACCATCACGCACCTGCCGGGCAATGGTGCGCACGGCATCGAGGATTTCCTGCCGTCCGCCGTAAGACAAGGCCAGCGTCAGCACCAGCCCGGTGTTTTCACGGGTTTTGTTTTCCGCGTAACGGACCAGGTCCTGAATTGCTGTTGGGAGTTCGTCGATATGACCGATGGTGTTGAAGCGAATGTTCTCGTGCATCATGCGCTCCAGTTCCCGGTTGAGGTACTGGTCGAGGATTTTCATCAGCGCGTTGACTTCCGGTAGCGGCCGGTTCCAGTTCTCCTCGGAGAAAGAGTAGAGCGTCAGCGCTTCAATTTTCATCTCGGTGCACAGGGTGACAATGCGGTCGACCGTCTTGACCCCTTGCCGGTGGCCTTCCACACGGGGCAGAAAATGTTTCTTGGCCCAACGACCGTTTCCATCCATGATGATTGCGATATGGCGGGGGAGTCGGGACAGATCTATCTTGTCTGGCATCGAAGGTTCCAAGCGGGTCTCCTGAAGTGAACCCTGGCCGGTTTCGGGGGGTGAGAACCGGTGGGGCATCCTGTTTTAATATAACAGGAGCCTTTTTAAACTTCCATCAGATCTTTCTCTTTACCCTGAGTGACCTTGTCCACATCCTGGATCAAACGGTCGGTAACTTTCTGCAACTGCTCCTGCCCTTTGCGGCTGTCGTCCTCAGATATTTCGTGTTTTTTTTCAAGTTGCTTGAACTGTTCGTTGAAGTCGCGGCGTACATTGCGGATGGCGATTTTGGACTCTTCCGCATATTTCCGCACGATCTTGCCGAGTTCCTTGCGCCGTTCTTCTGTCAGGGGAGGGATGACCAAACGTATGATTTTCCCATCGTTGGCGGGGTTGAGCCCGAGGCCCGACCCTTGAATGGCTTTTTCAATGACGGGAAGCAAGCCCTGGTCCCACGGCTGGATGGTGATGGTCTTTGGGTCGGGCGTGCCGAGAGTTGCCGCCTGGCTGAGCGCAGTGGGTTGACCGTAATAATCGATCTTCATGTCTTCCACCAGAGATATCGATGCTCTACCGGTGCGCACTTTGGCGAACTCATGATGCAGGTGATCCAGAGATACCCCCATCTTGCGTTCCGCTTCTTTAAGAATATCATTCATATCAATTAACTCCCACGGTGGTCCCGATCGGTTCCCCCATGATGGCGCGTTTGATGCTACCAGTCTGCCGGACATCAAAGACCATCATGGGTAGATCATTGTCCATGCACAGTGAGACGGACGTGGAGTCCATCACATTCAATCGTTTGGTGAGAACATCGAGGTAAGTCAGCGAATCAAATTTGACGGCATCCGAATTCTCCTTCGGGTCGGCGGAATAAACGCCATCCACTTTGGTTGCCTTGAAGATGACATCCGCTTCAATTTCGATGGCGCGTAAAGAAGCGGCGGTGTCGGTCGTGAAATAGGGATTGCCCGTACCCGCCGCAAAAATCACGATGCGGCCTTTTTCCAAATGGCGCAGGGCGCGGCGGCGAATATAAGTTTCCGCTACCTGCTGGATTTCGATGGCTGTCTGAACGCGGGTGGGCATGCCGTTTTTTTCGAGAGCCGATTGCAAGGCCAAAGCATTGATCACCGTGGCCAGCATACCCATGTAATCGGCCGGCACCCGCTCCATGCCCAACGCACTTGCCGTGGCACCTCGGAAAATATTGCCGCCGCCAATGACGATGGCGATCTGGGTTCCCAGATCAAAGCCCTGCCTGACCTCTTGCGCAAGTTTGGTGACGGCAACAGGGTCGATGCCGAATCCGCCTTCTTTCTCTGCCAGGCTTTCTCCGCTCAGCTTGAGAAGCACTCTTTTGTAAGTCAATCCTGTCATTAAAAAAACTACCTCGTGATTTCCATACGGGAGAACTGCCCGATAGTAATGTTTTCACCGAGTTTGGCGATTTTTTCCTTGATAAGCTCTTCAATCGTTTTTTGAGTGTCCTTGATGAACGGTTGCTCCAGCAGGCAATTTTCCTCGTAAAACTTTTCCATTTTTCCGGTGACCATTTTTTCAATGATATTGTCGGGCTTGCCGGATTCCTTGGCCTGATGGGCGAAAATCTCGCGCTCCTGAGTCAGCACTTCTTCCGTGACTTCATCGCGGGAAACAAAACGCGGTCGGGCCGCGGCAATGTGCATTGAAATGTCTTTGTTCAATTCCTGGAATTCATCTGTGTTGGCCACAAAATCCGTTTCGCAGTGAAGCTTCAGCAGGACACCGATCTTGTTTCCCGCGTGGATGTAAGTACCGATGGCACCATCCCCGGCGTTGCGGTCGCCTTTCTTTTCTGCCTTTGCCATGCCCTTTTTTCGAAGAGCCACAATCGCTTCTTCAATATCGCCTTTCGTTTCGGTCAAGGCGTTTTTACATTCCAAAATACCCGCGCCACTTTGCTGACGCAGTTCCTTTACCATTCCTGCTGTGATTTCCATTACTACTCCTTAAATTTTTCCAGTCATCTATTTAGAATTGAATTTTTTGTTCAACGGTCATCTACACCGTCACCGCAAAGGTCACAGAATGCAGGGCGCACGAAAGCCTCATAAACCTTTTGGGAGTCCGGCAGATTGTTTGTCAGAAAGTGCAGATCATCCAATGCATACGCAATGAACACGAGGGTCAGGCCTTGGCGGACTCGGTCTTTGCCTTCTCGGGAGCGGGCTTGCTTGCGTCTGCCTTATTTTTGGCGGCTTTGATTTCAGCCGCCTTACTTTCAGCTGCTTTTTTTGCCGCCGCCGCTTGAGCTTTTTCTTTTTCCAGGGCCTCCTGCTTGTCGTGCTTGGCGGCCTTGTAAATTTCAGCACCTTCAATTGCCAGGTCCGCAAGGCGGCTGGTGAACAGGCCAATGGACCGGATCGCATCATCGTTGCCGGGGATCACATGGTCGATGCCATCAGGATCGCAGTTGGTGTCTACAATGGCCACCACAGGGATATTCAATTTCCTGGCTTCTGCCAGCGCGATTTTTTCCTTGCGCGTGTCCACGATGAACACAGCATCCGGCAGGCTCTTCATCCGTTTAATGCCGCTGAGGAATTTGTTCAGCTTGGCAATTTCCTTGCGCATGCCCTGCGCTTCTTTTTTATTCAGGTTGGCAAAACCGGTTTCTTCTTCCATCCGTTCCAGTTCAAGAAGACGCTCGATACTTTTGCGAAGCGTTTGAAAATTGGTCAGCGTGCCGCCCAGCCATCGCTGGTTGATGTAATACATGCCGCAACGCTCGGCCTCTTCGGCGATCAAATCCTGCGCCTGTTTTTTGGTGGCGACAAACAGGATTTTTTTGCCAGCGGACGCAAGGTCCCGCATCATGCTTTCCGCTTCACGAAATTTCTTGATGCTCTTTTGCAGGTCCACAATATGAATGCCGTTACGCGCCCCGTAAATATAGGGCTTCATCTTGGGATTCCAGCGGGTGGTTTGATGACCGAAATGCACACCGGCCTCGAGCATTTTTTTAAGACTCACTTCTGACATGGTTTCTCCTTGAATGGGTTCAGGTTAGACCCCCGCCTCCATCATCCCGGCGCGGAAAACCCGAAGGTCACCTGCCGCTCCGGTCCGAAGACGTGCGAATTAGAATAACTATTGAATTTTAAAGGTTTTTGCCACGGAATGGCTAAACTTGAATAATAGCACATCCGGCAATCCCTCGACAACACAATTTGCCCGGAAATCAGGCTGTTTTCGAGAAATAACCCCCTTCCAACGTGTGTCACTGCCGCCCTTTCCTTCGACAGGCTCAGGACAGGCTCTAGGCTCAGGGTGACAGTGAAAAAGCTGAAATCAAAATCCAGGGCGAGATTCTTCCTCACCCTTCGGGCTCATCAGAATGACATGCTATGGCTCTTCTTTTTTTTCGCCCCTTCGTCAAGCTCAGGGCAGGCTCCGTGCGGAGCACCCGCAAGGTGGTGCGCGAGAGAGAGTGTATTAAAGTTCCAGTGTTATTGCCTGTCAAGTTGCCCGTTAGCCCCCACGCCTTCAAGAACGCGGGTAGCGGTTCTTGAACATGGTGGGTCAGGGTTTGCCGCTGTGGTAGGTCCAGCCGGAGGCGGGGCCAAGATTCAGCACCGGTGTGTAGGAGGTGATGCTGGTGCCGTCTTGCACTGCGGTCATCAGGTCGCCGGTGACCGTATCGTAAATCAGGAAGTCCGCTTTGTTGATGCCGTCATAGTTGCCGACGTTGATCAGTTGCCAGTCGGGGAGCAGTCCGCCCGGAACGTAGAGCGTCTGGAACGTCAATCCATCGAAGGTGAGTACGCCGAGCGCGCCGGTGCTGTGCAGGATGAGGATATCTGAACTGCCGTTGCCGGTGAAATCGCCAGTGTTGATCACCGTCCAACCTTGTACC
>JAJDBF010000077.1 GCA_029261535.1 Nitrospinaceae bacterium
TTGCCGGACTCGATCTCCACGGTGCGGAGATGCCTAATAATGTCTTCCGGGGTAAACCGTTTTCGTCCCATCCCTCCTCCTTTCGCCAAATCCCACAAATCCTAACTTGGAATCTGGCCTAGTTTGAAGGGGGCAGGTCAGGATAATCTCCGGCGGGTCTTGAAGATCTCCATCGAGAAACATCACGGCATCACCATGACAATGATCCATCGCCGCAGTCAGGGCTGCCTGATGCCCGAAATTACGACTCAACTGAACAACAACTACTTCGGCATTCCCCAGAACCGCAGAACGACAGAGCGAAGCGGTATTGTCATGGCTGCCGTCGTCAACCAGTACGAGCTCATGCGGACCATCCGGCACTTCAGCCAAAACCGTGTCTACCCTGCGGAGCAGCTCAGGAAAATTTTCGTGCTCGTTGTAGAGGGGAATAGCAACCGATAGCTTCACAATGCTGTCATTCTAACGGATATATCGACTTGGTCAAATCGAAAATACCAGTTCATCGGATCTCGGGCGCCCTAGCCAATCACTCGAGAACTAAAGTTGATTCGGCGGTCGATCTTTCTGAAGAATGGAGTCCATAACTTACCTTCAATCTCTATGAGCAAATCTTTCACTTAAAAATTTGGAAGATATAATTCAGCCTTTTCCGCTATGTTTCTTTGTCGCTTCAATCAACTCGTCTCACTGCAGAGCTTCGCGGGTACCCTGGATACCATTCGAGCATCAATCCGATGAACCAGAAGATGCCAGATCGAGGCAAAAGGCCATACTTTGTGGAGTTGAAGGAACACAGGCTTCTATATCCGTGTGCCTAGAGACCACGTAGAAAAATGCTCAATAGCCCATCGAACACAGCCTTCGCCGCATGCCTGCTTTTCGATTTCGATTTGAATCTTCCGAAGTATGGGGTTTTGATGTTCCGCCACGACATTGTGGGAAACTACCCGTTTCAGAGTGTTGGAGACACGGATATCGATAGGCAGAGACCGTCGACTAGATCTAGCCGAGACTCCCCTACCACCTGGCCCGATCCGACCTCCTCTCGATTCACCCGTGAGCGTCAAGGCCTGTGGCTTACGTCGCGTTGACGACCATGCGTCAGAGATCACGAAAGATACACTCGACCATCCCCTTCCAGCCAATGGGTTCATAGGCTACTTCCAGCTTTTCCCGCAAAAGTCGGCGCGCTTTGAGTTCCATATCGATTGACAGAGTGCCGCGCGAGCGAACGAGATTGGCTGCTTCCTCGCGTGAAAGACAATGTTGCCAAATAGTGGGTTGCTCGATATCGCGCGGTGGCAGCACCTTAATCAGGCGATCACTCGCCTCATACATATCGCGAACCATGGATTCAGATTCGGTCGAAGACTCAAAACTGGGCGACAGATGAACGCACATCTGATCAGCGCTATATGCAGCAATGGCCCCTGGCACCCGACTCATGCGTTCACCGAGATCCCCGTCGCTCGATCTAATAAAGCGCTCATCATGATACTTAAGAATGTCTGCTAAAGCCGGACCTAGCCAGTTGAATCCCCCGTAAATAAATGGCATCCCCCAGGTTTCACTCATGTAAGCTTCGCGTAAAGTTTGCCCTCCTAGCGAAATCAGAGGCGTTAGGGCTCCTAGATTTTGGATAAGAAATCCACCGGCCGAGACCACTCTGCTATTTTCATAAATTGTCTGCTCCCACTTTTCGGGTATGTCCATATCGTTGTCGATCTTCACCAAGATGCAACCCGGAGTAGCCATCGCATACCAACAAAAATTCACGGCTACAGCAATGGTGGGAACGTTGCCAATATGAACAACATAAATCCCATCAAGCCCTGGATCTGCAAACCTCTCTGAGCCGTTTGATACAACAATAATGGTCGACCGATCTGTTTTTGTCTGAGAGAGTTTCTCGAGTAAACTTGGGAGGAATTGTGATCGCCCACGACAAGGAATACAAACAATCATGCGGTTCATGCCAATACCATCTTCTTATCATCAAAGCGGTTGTACCAAAACAACCGCTTCCCAGTTTGTTGCCGCATTAGGCAGTGTATGGCCGGCGGATTGACAAAACATTTCCCCAGCACGATTTGTGTCAAAATATACGGCGCAGTGGATTCATAATTATCGCTATAGGGCAACTGGAGGATCACTTCAGTAGGTAGACCTCAACTTCTCTTTCCACGGAAAACAAATAGTCCGAGACCAGGGCTGTCACGTAGGTGTCGTTCATTACAGCTGTCTCCAGCGGCTCTCCGTCAAAAATGACAGTTGTACTGGGGGACGCATTTTTGCACACCACACCAAGCGTACTTCCACGGTCGTGCTGAACGTTGAACCCTGTCCCAACTGGTGTTGCCCATGGATGTAATTCCGTGATGGCAAAAATTCCACGGTGCGCACCTGGGCTATTCAACGGCCTAGGCTCCGAACCTACGGAAAATTTAACATGATTCGATTCGGGAAGCCCTTTAAGAAGGGCCACGGCACCGCGAGGGTAGAACTGAAAGAGTGTGAAACAGTTGGTCATAGCCTGCCGGAACTTTCTCGAGCGGAAGAGCAGGTGGGTTTCCGTCACCAGCAACTCACCATACCATTGCGGGTAGTGGCGGCGTCCTTTCCGGAAGGCGCTCGCAAGCTCAGGATCCCGTCTCGCAAACGCGGCCTGGCGGCTATGCACCCTCATAACAGTGCGAAGCATTCGCGCGGAAGACTTGATCATTTGCTCGCCATGAATTCGACGTTTCGTGACGATCTCGTCATGGCAAAACGCCTCCCGATCGCGAAGAACGCGCAAGTAGAGGTCGTAATCTTCACAGGAAGTCAGCGAGGTATCGAACTCTCCGACTTCGAAAAACACCTGGCGCCTGAACATCACCGAGACAATCGAGACGTAATTGTTCTCGAGAAAGCGCCGGTAAAAGTTCGAGGTCACCAAGGGGGGGCGTCCAGTCGGCAGATCCTTCCCGTTGGCATCAATGCGTTGGAATCGTCCGAAAACGAATGCGACCTCGGGATGTCCAAGAACGGCTCTTCTACCCGTTTCGAGTGCTTGAGGAGTAAGAAGATCGTCAGCGTCGAGGAAGACGAGGAACTTCCCCTTGCTGTTGCGAATTCCGGTATTTCGAGCGGAGGGCAACCCCTCATTGACTTGGGAAATGCATCTGACCGGATACCTAACCGCAACATCCAGTGTGTTGTCGGTCGATCCATCATTCACGACGATGATCTCGTAATTCTGATACGTCTGAGCGAGAACACTTTCGATGGCAAATGGAAGGAAGTGTGCTTGATTGAAGCAAGGAATGACGACGGAGATGTCGGGCTCACCTGGCGGCTCCAGCATATTGATTATCGGTGACTTACGGGCAGTTGATTGAATCGGCTCGCCAGATGCGACTTCCTTCCCCTATTGCTGGTCAAGCAAGGTTTCTCATTCGTTATCAGGCTTTGTTGAAAAAGCGAATTCCGCGTCTGAAAACTGCACGTGTTCGAGCTGAAGGAATTCATGCAACTCCTCGTCGTCAAGATGTTGTGCGTAGAAATGAGATCGTGTGAAATTGATGGGACGCGACCGGCCGTACGGCACGTTCAGGAATCCGTATGGCGAAAGCCGAAGCCTCATAATTTCCTCTGGAGATTTTTCTCCGTCTGTCCATGGAGCACCGAGCAACCCTTCAAGAAAGCGCTCGAGTCCATCGCGCCGTACGATCATGAGGCTCTGTTGAAGCATTGGCACCGCGACCGATCCATGAAGTCCCTTCCCTCCTTCAGTTGGAGGACCGAGAAGAAAACTTTCTTTGGAGTCTCCAATTGCTTGCCGAAGGAACTCCACCCCGTGAATCAGGCAGTCTTGCTCGACGTACACATAGAAATCAGCCTCACAGCACAGCGCGTACATGGCCCCGTTGATCACGGATCGAGTGAAGCCGCTGTACTTCGTCTGGACATGACCGACGCGAATGTCGTTCGGGTGACCGTAGTTTCGATCGAGCTCGATCCACTCGATCGGACCGTAGGAACGATGGTCCGGTTTAACTGGCGAGGCGCTGTCGGTAACGACAATTTTGTGGGGGTTCAGCGTACGAATCACCTGTCTATACCACACATCGAAAAACGCCACCGTGCGAGTGGCATCGGATCCGATCGCCCATTCATGTGAAGACTCATCACACCACCACCCACTGCCGACAATGACCTTTGGATCGTCTTGGTTGGAGGGTGAAGGTTTGTTTGACCGAAGGTGAGAGGACGGAGCAAGAGTCAAAGCTTCTGCTCTGAGTTTCGCGTTGAAGCTATCAATTCTCCGCCCGCACCTCTGCAACAGACACGGCTGGAGGAAACCGTCAGGGTAGGCGAGCCAATGATAGTGGATGATGACAGGATCTCTGAAGTGCCATTCCGGA
>JAJDBF010000078.1 GCA_029261535.1 Nitrospinaceae bacterium
GGTCACTGACAAACAACTGAAAATCATCATGGACCGACTCAATCACAGACCAAGAAAAACGCTTGGGTATAAGACACCACATGAACTATTCTGCAAAAAGAAACCACCACTAACCGTTGCACTTCAAACTTGAATCCACCCAACTATTAAAACAGAAACAAAAATTCTAAGATGTTTAATTTGAAAAAATAAACCAAGCATACATATAAACCGGTTGCCAGAAATGTCGCTACTACTAACATATTATTATTCTTTTTTTTATTTTGTTCTTTTGCGAGCAAAATAAACCCGAATACTCCTAAAATCAGGCTAAGCCCTGAAAAAATTAAGCCAATTAATGGAAGGCCGTGACCACGACTATTCCATAAGCCATAAATGTATGGTTTTGGGATTAGTAGCGATAGAATTGCCAGTGCCATCAAAATTGAAATACCAACGTAAATCTTTTCTAGGTTCTTCAAGGATTCCTCCTGATCATCAGCACCACCCCTTCATCTAAGAAGGAAAGAGGAGCACCTAAAAAGTTAACTCGTTTCAAATAATTGTAGCCGGTTTTCATATTCCTTTAAAATTGCTGGCCCTTTCACCTGAAATTGGCAGAGCTACCTACACTAGTAAAGAGGTCCAGTCCTTTCTTCACTACAACCTGCCAAGTAAACTCCCATATACAACTCCTCCGTAAAAATATTTTAACCTGCCCTTCACCCCTGATCCCCATCTATCATTAGCCGCTCGCCCCGCTCGACACCCGCTCGACTTTTTGTGCCGGGTCTTGCCGATAAAAATCCTGTAAAACCTGATAAAGTTTTGGATGATATTGCTTCATATCTTCAGGTTTACTAAAAAAATATTCGGTTGCCACCGCGAAAAATTCCGTTTCATTCGTTGCCGCATAACTGTCTAAAAAGGTAGGCTCGCCGTGTTTCACCTTGTCGCATAACTCCAGATACTCTTTGGAACACACTTCAATCCATCGCTGATATTCCTCTGGAGTTGTCAGGGGTGGAGTGCCATCTGCACTGCCATCGAGCATGTCCAATTTATGAGCAAATTCGTGATAGACAACATTGTGACCGTGTTCTGGATGCCGGGTTTCTCTTTTCACTGCATCCCAGACAAGTATCACCGGGCCGCGATGATGAGCTTCGCCTAATATTGGCATCGGGCCGAGCACTGGGGTCGTGCGAACTTCAAAGAATCCTATTGAACTCTCGGGAGAAAAGACTGTCGTAGGATAAACATAAATAGTTTCCACATTGCGGTAGAAATCGTTTGGCAACGCAAGGATCAACAAGCAGGCATGGGTGGCGATTATGACGCGAATTTCATTCGTCAATTCGAGGTCATTGCACCCCATCCAATACTTTTCGGCAATAAAGATTTGGATGAGGTCCTGTAAACTTTTTTTCTCTTCATTATTGAGGTGTTGATAATATTTAATATTATTTTGAATAGTCCCCTCCCATTCTCTTGGGAAAGGAGTAGCCAGTATTTTTTTTCGCCGAATATTACGAAGCCATTGCCACATAAAGGGTCAAATCCTTCCTTGCCTACAAGTGGTGAAGCACCCTGCTTAACGTCCCTCTCCTTCCGCAGGCTCAGGGACCAGTTTTAAATCACCCTGCTTCGCCTCCCTCTTTAAAAGAGGGAATATAGTATTACAGCAAAATCAAATTCCAAGGCGAGATTCTTCCTCACCCTTCGGGTTCATCAGAATGACGTGCGGGGTTTTTTCCGCCGACCGCGAGGTCCGGCTTAGGAGTCAGAATGACGTGAGGTGGTTTTCTTTTGTTGGCCCCTTGGGCACCACCGCCACCATCGGGAACACCCTGTATTAGATTATAGAACCTCCCCTGGTTGAATCAATCCGGGAACAGTCTATAATGGGTTGTTATTGTAGTTTCTTCTGTATTTAGCCTTTCCCAGGAAACTTGATCGACAACGTTCAAGAGGACCTCTAATAATTGATATCTCTTGTTCAGGCAACTCGCGCCCCCTTTTAACCCAAGGGCGGCTCGCGGCCAGAAGCAATTATTAAAGACTCCCTTAAGGTTTCCTGTTTAAAATTTATGCCCATTGATAATTCTGTCATGTCATTACAATCCATACAAGGTCAGCCTCAGGCGGTGGGGATTCTCTCCAGAGCGTTGGAAAGTGGTCGCCTCGCTAACGCCTACCTGTTTTATGGTCCCGACAGCGTAGGCAAAAAGTTGGCGGGATTTGAACTCGCCAAGGCTCTCAATTGTGAAAACTCCGGGCCGATGACCGCCTGCGGTCAATGCTCTTCCTGCCGACGCATCGGGCAGAATCTGCATCCCGATGTATTTTATCTGGAGCCGGATGTCGGCACCTCGGTCCGCGAACCCTGGATAAAAATTGACGCGATCCGTGACCTTCAGAAAAAACTGGCCTTCATGCCGTATGAGGGTAAAACCAAAGTGGTTCTCATCGACGGAGCGGACCGGATCAACCCACAGGCGGCCAATGCGTTTCTGAAAACACTTGAAGAACCGCCCTCGGACACTTTGATTGTTCTGATCACCTCCAACCCGCAACAGCTCCTGCCGACGGTCGCCTCCCGTTGTCAGGGAATCCGCTTTCAGCCGCTGGACGACGTGACGCTTGAATCAATATTGAATAGCCTCGCCAGCACAAATGATGAAATCAACCTTGCCGAAATACCGCAGAGGGTGAGTCGTGCCGGAGGCAGTGTGCAAAATGCCCTGGAGTTTGACCTCGCAGAATGGTCCACCATGCGGCAATCACTCATCCAACTATTGACCCACCTCTCGCTGAATCGGGTCGACCTGCTATTTTCTTTTACCCGCACCTGGGCGAAAACAGAATCCACGCAACTCACGCGTATGTTAAAAGAGATGGGCGCGCTTCTTCGGGACGTCGCTCTGTTACAAATTCACTGTTCGCCTGATTTACTTTTCAACCGGGACCTGGCGAACGATATTGCACCCATAGTGGGACGCCGCAGTCAGCAAACTTTGGTCAATATGCAGGAAACCCTGCACAACACCCGCCTCGCTCTTAAAGGAAACGCCAACGTGCAATTGACTCTCGAGGCCATGTTGCTCGACTTCTGCGAGGCCCGATAGGAAACCTGTTATGGCGATGAACCCCATCTGCAAACTCGATCCCCCGACGGACAGCCCGAAAGGTCCGCCTCCCAAATTCGTCATGGGTGTGCGTGTTCGAGGTGTGGACAAATCGGTGCTGTGCAACCCCGGCAGTTACAAACTACGAGTGGGTGCGATGGTGATGATTGCCACCGCTCAGGGGGACAAACTGGCCGTGGTGGCATCCAACAAACTGCCTAACTTTAAAAAAGATGCGAAGGTTTCCGTCCTCAATATTCTTCGTGTGGCAACAGATCAGGATCTTGCGCGTGAACAGGATCAGGAAAAGCGCGAACAAGCGGCGCGGGTACATTGCCTTGAATTGATCCGCAACCTCAAACTGCCGATGAACCTGAGCCGGGTCATGTATTTATCCGATGCCAACAAATCAGTGTTTTTCTTCACCGCCGACGGGCGCGTCGATTTTCGTGAGCTGGTCCGGCAACTCGCCGGAAAACTCAAGCACCGCATCGAAATGAGACAGGTCGGGGTGCGCGATGAAGCACGCTCGATCACAGGCTATGGTATGTGCGGCGAAGCACTCTGTTGCTCCACATTTCTCGATCAGTTCTCACCCGTCACCATCCGCATGGCTAAAGATCAGGGGCTTGCCCTCAACCCCAGTAAAATTTCCGGGGTGTGCGGTCGCCTGATGTGTTGCCTGCAATACGAGCATGCCAATTACAAGGAACTCATCAAGGAAATGCCTAAAATGGGGAGCCGCGTGCAAACACCCGATGGCTTTGGCAAAGTCATCAAACAGGATATTCTGAAAAGTTCACTGACCGTTCGCCTTGAGGATGAATCCATCCTGTACTATCATCTTGATGAATTGATCAGGTCGCCCAAAGCGGTCGACCATCCCGAACAATCGCCATCCTGAATTCTTCCCTGAAAGCGACAACATGACCGAGCGTTTTTATATCACCACCCCTATTTATTACGTAAATGATGTGCCGCATATCGGGCATGCCTACACCACCATTGCCGCCGATGTATCAGCCCGTTACCACCGCCTGAAAGGCGAAGAGGTTTATTTTCTGACGGGCACAGATGAGCACGGTCAGAAAGTTCAGGAGGCCGCTGTCAAGCGAGGTGTTACACCGCAACAACACGTCGATGAACTCCATGTGCGCTTCAAGGAACTGTGGCAACGCTTCGATATTTCCAATAGCGACTTCATCCGCACCACTGAAGATCACCATAAAAAAGTAGTCCGGACAATCCTGCAGGATTTATACGACCGTGGAGAAATTTACCAAGACACCTACGAAGGCTGGTATTGCACGCCGTGCGAGCGATTTTTTACCGAGAAAGATTTAAAAGAAGGCAATTGCCCGGACTGTGGGCGCAAGGTGGAACAGATCAAAGAGACCAATTATTTTTTCAAAATGAGTCAGCATCAGGACTGGCTGATCGATCACATCAACACAAATCCGACCTTCGTCCGCCCGGAATCGCGTAAAAATGAAATCCTCGGCTTCCTCAAAAAACCGCTGAACGATTTGTGCATCTCGCGCCCAAAAGCGCGTCTGTCCTGGGGCATCCCCCTGCCCTTCGACGACCAGTACGTCACCTATGTCTGGTTTGATGCGTTGATCAACTACATCTCGATTCACGGACAGGTGCCGCAAATAAAATCCAGCGGCTACTGGCCGGCCAGCCACCACCTCATCGGCAAAGATATTCTCACCACGCACTCAGTGTACTGGTCCACCATGCTAAAAGCTATCGGACTCGAACTGCCAAAAAATATTTTTGCACATGGATGGTGGACGGTGAACGGACAGAAAATGTCCAAGTCTCTTTTTAACGTGGTCGAGCCAAACAAACTGATCGATCAATTTGGCGTGGATGTCATTCGGTACTTTCTTCTGCGTGAAGTGCCGTTTGGCCTCGATGGCGACTTCTCACACAAAGCCCTCATAGGCCGCATCAACAGTGACCTTGCCAACAATCTTGGCAACCTGCTCAATCGCACGCTCAATATGATTAAAAAATATTATGATGGCGTGATCCCTGAGCCGGGAGAAAACGGACCGGAAGACGAACCGCTCAAGGCAAAAATCAAGACGGTAACAAGCGAAGTGGATCGCCTGTTTGATGAGCTGGCGTTCAATAAAATTCTGATGCAGATTTGGGGATTCCTCGATTCTGCCAATACCTACATCAACGACACTGCCCCCTGGAATTTAGCCAAATCGGATGAAGGCAAAAAACGGTTGTCGACTGTCCTTTACAACGCGGCAGAAGCCATACGGATAGCGTCGGTCCTGTTACAACCTTTCATGCCATCATCCTGCGATAAAATGCGAGGTCAACTCGGGATCAGCACATCGGTGGAGCAAGACGGGTTGGCATCAATTCAAAACTGGGGTGCCCTTAAAGCCGGTACACAAACAGAAACGGGAGATCAATTATTTCCCCGAATAGAAGAAAAGGAAGCGAAAAAAATAATGGAAGAAGCGGAAAAGGATGCAATAGGAGAAGACACTGCCGTGAACGTCGACCCTATCGCGGAACAGGTGACGATTGAGGATTTCATGAAACTCGACTTCCGCACCGGTGTTATTCTGGAAGCAGAGAAAATTAAAAAATCCAAAAAATTGATTAAACTAAAAGTCGATATCGGCATCGAGCAGAGGCAGGTTGTCGCGGGTATCGCCGAAGCCTACGAAGCAGAGCAATTGATAGGCCGCACCATCGTGCTGGTTGCCAATTTGAAACCCGCCAAATTAATGGGGATTGAATCGCAGGGCATGGTCCTCGCCGGAAGTGACCCGGACAAGATTGTTTTGGCTGGATTCGATCAGGAACTGCCCAAAGGTTCCCGCGTAAAATAAAATGGTCGACAATTATTTTTTTAACTTTGAGGTTGTGTAAGTGATCATCGACACCCACGCCCATATCGATCAGGACGCGTTCGATGAAGACCGCGATGCTGTGGTGGAACGGGCACGCTCGGCAGGCATCCAGTACATGGTCAATGTCGGCTGTGACATTGAAAGCAGCTATCGCTCGGTGGAGCTGAGCGAACTGTACGATTTTATTTTCGCAACCGCCGGTGTGCATCCGCACGATGTCAAATCCATTGACGGCGACACCTACCTGCACCTGCGCGAGTTACTGGCGCACCCGCGCGTGGTCGCGCTTGGCGAAACGGGTCTCGATTATTTCAAAAACTATTCGCCGCAAGATCAACAGCGCGAACATTTCCGCAAACAGATTGAACTGGCTCTCGATTGCAAAAAGCCGATCATCATTCACTGCCGCGATGCAAAAGAAGACATGATCCGTATTTTGCGCGAATACTATCCGCAAAATATAGACAACCGTGCCGGGATTTTCCACTGTTTTTCAGGCGATCAGGAACTGGCCGACGCGGCACTTTCGATGGGGTTTTACCTTTCGTTTTCAGGCTCGGTGACGTTTAAAAAACTGGAGGAACTGCGCCAGGTCGCCAAAAATATCCCGGCCGATCGTTTGTTTGCCGAAACCGACTGTCCGTATCTTGCTCCTGTTCCCAAGCGCGGCAAGCGCAACGAACCAGCGTATGTGGAGCACACGATAAATTTACTTGCAGAAATTCGTGGCCTTAAAGTGCAGGATGTCGAGCGCACCATGGAGCTGAATTTTTTCGACCTGTTCGGCATCGGTGAAGCGGCAAACCCCGGCACCATCACCTACAAAATACGAAACTCGCTCTACCTCAACCTGACGCAACGCTGTACCGCCAATTGCGTCTTCTGCACGCGCCTCACCAATCCGGTGGTGCAAGGCTACAATCTCGCACTCGACCGGGAACCGACGGTGAATGAACTGATCGAGGAAATTGGCGATCCGACGCGTTATGAAGAAATCGTTTTCTGCGGATTTGGCGAACCGACCCTCCGGCTCGATGTTCTCAAGCAGGTCGCGCAAGTGATCAAACAAAAAGGCGGACGCACCCGGCTCAACACCAACGGCCATGGCAATGTGATTCATCAACGCAATATTTTACCGGAGCTTGCCGGATTGATCGATGAAGTTTCGGTAAGCCTCAATGCCGACAACTCGAAAGCGTATGACGACATCGTCCAGCCCCTGCCTAACTTTCGCGGCAATATTTATCAGGAGGTGGTGAACTTCATCGAGTCGGCGCGGCAACATATCCCCGAGGTGCAGGCCAGCATCGTCACCCACCAACCGGGGGTTGACGAGGCAAAATGTGAATCGATTTCTGAAAACAAACTCGACGTAAAGTTCAGGGCACGTCGATACAACATCGTGGGTTGATCATGCGAATCTGGATCATGATCGGTGGAGTTCTGGGTTGTCTCGGGGTCATCCTCGGTGCATTCGGCGCACACTCTCTTAAAAGTATTTTGAGCGCGACCCAACTGACCAGCTTCAAAACCGCTGTTCAATATCAGTTCATGCACAGCGTAGCACTGGTACTGATCGGTGTCATGCACGGTCAGGCCGAAGAAGTCACTCAGGTAAAAATCAAGCGCGCCGGGAAATTTTTTGTTGCAGGAATATTTTTATTCAGCGGCAGTATCTACGCCCTCACCCTTGGCGGTCCAAAGATTCTTGGCCCCCTCACCCCGCTGGGTGGTTTGTGTTTCATGATCGGCTGGCTCACACTCGCCTTTTCCACACCGAAGAAATAAAATACGATATCTACTTGCTTTCTTTTTTCCACATCCAGGTCAGTTCATGTTTATTGTGATACAAGTGCTGAACACAGCTTCCGGGAATGGCGGCAAATTTATTAGCTATTGAGTAATCGGCCCCACCTTGAAACTTGAGGGTGGCTATCATGTGCCGCGCCACACCGCTCTCCACCCAGTGCTTCACCCACTCCAGCAGTTTTTCCGGATAACACACCACATCCGACAGTAACCAATCAACGCAGTCGTGGTCTTCCGGTTTTAAATTGAACGCGTTGCCCTTCTTGAATTCAACATTCGAGAGGTTCATCACTGTGTCGTCCAAGGGTGTGCGGTCGATGCTCAGTACCTTCGCGCCAAGTTTCGCCACAGTCCACGCCCAACCACCGGGCGAACCTCCAGCATCGATACAATATTCCCCATCCTGCGGATGCCTTTCCATCAGGGTGAACCCTTCCCACAATTTCAGGTAAGCACGGTTGGGCGGACCAGTCTTGTCTTCCTCAAACAACACTTCACCATTAAAAAAGGGACTGGAACAATCCGACGCGGCAAGCATTGTATCTTTATCGAGTAAGGTCCAGGAACCCAGCGAAGCTTTCGGCAAGTCAGACGGAAACGACAGGGGCTTGCCGGATACGTGCCGCAATTTTTCCTGAATGAGGGTTGACCGACGATGCAGATCGACTGCGTAACAGCACCAGTTGCGTTGAACTCCTTTTAATGTGCGGGCGGCGTGATTAATCGAGTCGATGGCGTGTATTGCCGGATTGTGCCAGACATTCTGCGCCCAGAATACTTTCTGCAAAGGGCAGTCCGTTAAAAACAATTGTCCATGGCGACCGATGATGCCTTGCAGTTCTTGCTCAAGTTGAAACTCGTAACCTTCCGCTGAAAGATAAGCTGACTTGATATTTGGAGCCATTACGATTTGGCGTAGACGGGGAGCAGGAAGCACGCGGAATAGTCGATGCCTGGAGTTTCAGCTTCTATTACCATTTCCCAGTACAGGGCCGGGCGATCACTCAAGCGGGTGGCGAGCTCTTTTTCATCAGGCAAGTCCCATTCCATTTTAAGTTGACCGTCTGCGCCAGAGGAAACATTTCGCATCACCCGTTCTTCCTCATAACGCTGATAGCAAACCACCCGCTCACTTCTGTTCTTGCCCGACCCACGAGTTTCATAAGCCTCCTCGACGGCTCTAAGTTTAATTTTCAACTGATCCATTTGCTGGGGAAGCCCCTTCAATATAAGATTCGTCCGTGTTCCTAGAAACAGGGGAAACTCAACAAACCTCAATCGGCTGTTGCCGTATTTATAAAATTGAAACAGTTTATAAAATGCCTGGTACCAAACTGCGATAATAATCAGATCGAACAGGCAGACAATAGCCACGACAAATCCGCCACCTGCTTTAGACATAAAAGCCCACCAGTTAAACGGGGAAAGAAACACCATAAAAAAGAGTCCAGCTAAAAAGGCATTCGCCACCTCTTTCTCTTTAGTTTCGCTTATGCCCAGGGGCTCCCAGTCATAATCCCACAACCAGGGTTTGCTCGGTTGGTGCTCTATTCCGGCTTCCAGCCTGACTTTACGGGACAACCCTTTCGCGCCATGGATCATCAAAAGCATTCCCGGAAGGCCAAACATAAGACCGGCGGCACTCAACACCCACATCGGCGCATGGATTGATTTGGGATCAACTGGAATAACCTCAATGGAAATAAGAAAAATAAATACGCCCGCCGCTAAAAACGGGATCCCAAAAATAACAGAAGGCCAACCATGGATGGTGGTACTGCTTTGGGGTTTTGCATTCTTAATTTCACTGCGTCCGAATCTACCGCTCAAGGAAAACCCCTTTAATTTGTATCAAACATTGTGGATCAGCAAGAAACCCCCGTCGGTTTTTGCCTGCGGTCAACACGACGGCGATGCACCGTAATAAAAAGAACAGAAGATAAAAACAGGAGTACCAGCAGATGAGGCCAGAGAGGCCCTGCTCCCCAGAACGGTGCAAAATTAATCATCCCGACAATGTCTCCTGAATAATGCTGAACCATCTGTCCATATTCCACCAGCAGGTGAACGGGAACCTGCCCGCCAGGACTTCCATTCACCAGTGCCAGCGGGATGTCGAAGGTTTTTTCTTCGCCTGAACGCAGGGTGAGGCCTTTCATTTTCTGGAATGTTTTAGACTCAATCTCTGGCGGCAAAACCAGCATCATGCGAACATTCTTGAATGACGTGGACGTATTCCGCAGATTAACTTTGAGGAAAGAACTCTCCTCACCACCGCCTGCAACGATGCTCCCTTCGATCTCCGAAGGTCGTGCCTCCTTGAAAAAAAAACTGTCCGTATGAACCAGAGAAATCGGTCTCACCGACTCTATATTTGGCTGATAGCGTATCATGGCAACTAACGGATAACTGCCGTGGAGCCGGACGGGAGGGTGATCGTGATTTTTGAGGGTAACAGACTCGCCGGGATTCAGCCGATGGATACTGTTTAGCATCGCCATGGTGTGATGAAAATGAAGCATCGGATGAAGATGATAAATCGGAGACGATCCAATATTTTTCAACGTCAGGGTAATGCCGACCCGACCCTGCTCGCTCACCTCTGTCTGCGTCTTGATCTCTAAAGTGCCGATGGCCAGTGCTGGATTTGCCCCGAGGGCGCAAACCAGGAAGCAACACGCGAGCCATCCAACCGAGAGTTTCATAATCCGCCAGGTGAATTTCATGGCTGGTATTTTAGCATAAGGTGCGCCACCGCCTGAATACGAGCTGAAAGGCCCGGCAAAGCCTCATCTCAGTTTTTTTCTGGATAAGCCGATACGTTATTGATACATTTAGAAAAAAAATTTACCTTTGCAGGATGCCGAATATGCCGAGACTCACTCTGCTTTTACTATCTACCCTACTGTTCCTGTTTCCCGTTTTGTTATCAGCCCAGACGATGGTCGATTTTGCATCATCCGAGCTAAAAGCGGCGGAGCGTTTTCAGGACGGCGTTGACCTGTGGCACACGGGAAATCGCAGGACGGCTATCGTCGCTTGGGAAGACGCAGTCAAGCTGAACCCCAACCTTGCCGAGGCTCACTACAATCTTGGCGTTGCGCTACGGGACCAGAAAATCTTACTTAAAAAGGACAATTGTTTCGACCATGACGACGTAGTGCAATGCCTGTCGGCCAAAAATCATTTATCGCGCGGGCCAGCGGCACCGTTAGAAAAAGCCCTTCGGTCATTAAAAGAAGCCACCCGCCTGAACCCGGAACATCCCAGGGCCGTTTACATGAAGGCAGTTATTGAAGGACAGCTTGAACGCTATGACCACGCCCAATTATCATTAGCCCAGCATCTGAAAAATGTTCCAGAAGATTTTAAAGGGCATTACCTGTTGTGTGTGACCCACCGGGCCAAAGCAGAATACCGCAAAGCGATTTCAGCCTGCAAACGGGCCATAGCAGAAAAACAAGGTTATGTGGAAGCAGTCCATACGCTGGGCACCATTTACCTCACGCAAAAACAGTCTCACCAAGCTCTCGGATCATTCAAGGAAGTGATTCGTCTTAGACCCCGGTCACAGTCTGGCTGGTTCAACCTCGGCCTTGCGGAAAGCGGATCGGAAAATTTTATAGAAGCCATCAATGCCTACAAACGAGCCCTGGACCTGGGCCCGACAAAGGGTGCCATCAATTTGAATATCGGAGCCGCCTACGACGAGTTGGAAAAAGGTTCGCAGGCGATAGCGTTCACCCGCACCGCCAGGAAATTATTTTCTGAGAATCGTGAATGGCGGCAAGCCGCCAGAGCCAATGACAACCTGACCCGCTTCATGAACAAATACTGGGGCCTGCCTGAGAAAAAACCATTTTATTTGAATTGATTTCTTATCAGATTTAATACCCATGTTTTGCAAACCACCTTACCGGCACTTGTATTTCTTCTTATCTACCTTCCTAAGGTCTGCATCCAGTTTTATAATATCTTCCAGGTAGTCTATCCGTTCATTGGTAAGATCAATCGCATCCAGTGCCTTTTGGTGCTTCTTCGGATTGTCTTTAAACTTTTCAGCTTTTGCGATCCAGGCCTTAAGGTTTTTTTGATTCTTTACATTCTCCCGTTTATGCAAAACAACATGACTGCGCTTTTTGATAATTTCTTTTTTCAGCTTCGCATCCATTTCAATAAAACACTTCCAGCCAATGTCGGTGTTCTTGTATTCTCTTCTCGGTAGCTTCTTCTTTATTCCTTTGGGGATTTTCATCGGTGAATCGGTGAAATGAGTTTTTCCGTTTTCGTCCACCCATTTGTAAACTTTCGCATCGGCAGATCCTGAAAGAGCAAGGAGAACGGCCAAGCATAAACAAACACTGTTGATGGTTTTCATTAAATGAAGCATGGCTGAACCTCCCTGCATAAAATGAACAAAACCTGATAGTTCCAATTTAAAAGGGTTAAATAGAAAAATCAATCCATTCATCCCTTACGCCTTTTATATGCCCCCGCTGACCCTGCTCTCTCCCGGCTTGAGGATTTTATTGTGGAGTGCGATAATAAGAAGGTTAGTCTTTCATTGAGTTGTTTCTCCCCATGGAATCCAGCAACCGAATCCAGCAGTTTTTGAACGAAGTTCGCCGCCATCGCGCCCGCTTTTTTGGGTTCAACGGAGCCTATCTTTTTGCCACGGTGCTGACAGTCGGTTTCCTGCTCGCAAGTTTACTGGCATACACCCTGCCAGGGTTCGCCTCATTCCTGCCCACCTTCCTGTTAGTTTGGACACTCCCGGTCGGCTGGATAATATTCCGTTATTTTGTGCGAGGCATGTTCGGTGATTTTTCCCAGGAATCAGCCGCGCTACTGGTAGAAGAAAAAACGGAGGGCCTGGAAAACAGCCTGATCAATTCGGTGCAGTTACAACCCTTGCTTGAAACACCACTTACCAATGCAAGTGGCGTTTCTTCCACTTTTGTCAAAGAACTGATGGACCGGACCAGTCGTCGGGTGGAGACGCTGGAAGCCGAGGGCTTTCAGCCTCACAAAGAACTCTTTCGCAACCGCAATATATTTGTTGGCTTCCTCACCCTTCTTTCGGCCCTGTTTCTGTTCTGGCCCAATCTGTTTTCAGAAGGCCTGCGCAACTTGATGGCACCGACAGCAGAAGCCCAAATTGAACAGACACATCAAGCTACAAATTCAAATATCGATTTCTCTTCCCAAAGCGATGCCTTCCACCTTGAATCCCTGAAACTGACATTCAACTACCCGGCATACACACGATTAAAACAAGTCACGCTGGAACCCTCGGATGGAAAAATTCAAGTTCTGCCCGGAACGGAAATTGTGGTTTCGGTAAAATTTAATCGACCGGTAAAGAGTGCGGAGCTGGTTATCAGCAACCGCGATTTCTTATCGATGTCTTCAAAAAATGAAGGTCCTTTGGAGGGACGATTTTTTGCAAAGAACAACGGGTATTACCAGTTTCAGGTCAACCCAGGCAATAACATCAAGATCATGCTCCCCACGCACTACCCGATAGAGGTGGTGAACGACCAATCACCCAGCATCACCCTACTACTCGCAAACCCAAAACCGGTGTATCCGGCTAACGGGAAAATAAAAATGTTTTATGAAGCCCACGATGACTATGGGATTTCACGCGTAGACCTCGTCGCCGAGTCTGATGGCAGAATCCACAGAAAAACTATCCGATCAGTAAAAGTTATCGAAACAGAACTCAAGGATGGTTTTAACTGGGATCTTGGGGCCATGCAATTTGAGCCGGGAGCGGAAGTTCGATATTTTCTTGAGGTGAGGGACAACGATAATATTCTTGGCCCCAACACCGGTCAGTCTGAAATGTTCACGTTTGAAATTCTGGATGAATTCAAAAAACGCGAAGACCTGTTGGCCCTACAGGAACAGCTATTGGAAAAAATGATCACCCTGCTGGCAGACACCCTGCTGTTTTCTCCGCAAAATATGGCACCCACTGTCAAGGGAATGAATTCAGTCAAGCAGAAAATGGGAAACCACACGGACCAGTTAATTGAAGTCATCCGCATCGCACAAACCATACAGGAGCAGGCCAAAAGCATTGACTCTTTTCCGCAAGCCTACCTGACACTTCTTAAAAACATGACACGTAGTTTTAACAGGATTCGCGAAGACCATATCCAGTCCATCAGCCGCCTGACGGATGCCATTGGCAATGCCACGCCGGTAGGTCTTGATTTCCCTCCTGTACAAACCGTCAATTCCGCGTTGGTCACCCATCTTGAAACAGACATTCTACTCCTGGTAAAAATTATTAATCGCGAGCGAATGGATCAGGTCCTCGATTTAAATGATGATCTTCAAAGCCTGGCAGATCAATTGAAAAAAGAACTTGAAAAAGCACGCGATCAGAATAAAGGCCTGGACAAACCGCAATTTAAAAAAGCCTTGGATAAAATCCGCGAAACAATGCAGAAAATCATGGACCAGTTGGCCCGTCAAACTCAGGGGATGTCGGATGAATTCCTCAATCCCAACGCTATGGAAAACCTGGATATGAAGGAATTCAAAGCCTCGCTAGAAAAACTGATGGCCATGGTGGAAAAAGGCAACATAGACCAGGCAATGAATGAAATGGAAAATATGATGAAGGACCTTCAACAGTTATCCCAGCAACTCGATCAAATGATGAATGATCAGGAAAACCTGATGGACATTCAGACAGTCAAAAAACTTGAAGAATCCCTGGCGAAAATCGAACAACTGGAGCGTGAGCAAAAAGGCTTGCTGGAGAAAACGTCCCAATTGAATAAAAAATTACGCTCCAAACAATCACGGCGTTTCGAGGACCGTCTCAAGGAGTTTTTTGCAAGCCTCAGAAAAGATGTGAATCAGATTCAAACCCTTCTCAGAAATTCAGGAACCTTTCTCGAAGAACATGAACAGATGAAACAACTTGAAAGCCTGATGGACGAAGAGAGCCAACAGAAACAAAAAATTCTGGACCTCAACCAGCAAACCATTGATGCCTTGGCGGACCAAGCCCAGCAAGAAAAATTCAGCAACCTCAATAAGGCGCGCGAGGAACTTTCCGGGATCAATCAGAAGATCCAGAACCTGCGTCTCAAGATGTTCCACGGTTTCAAGCGATTTCTCCCGCAACTAAAAGACCAGTATGACCGCCTGGAAGAATTCACCGAACTGCAAGACCTGTACGAATTCGATGCCTTGTTCAAGAACACGTATCCTGAAATCTTCCGCTGGGACAACCATTTCCGGACGGCTCGGGATGCCCGTACCGATCTCAAGGACAGGTTGTCAGCTGACCTTAAGGAAGTCTCTCGGCTCAATAAGGAAATCTCGAAAAAACTTGGCACCATGCGACGTGATCTCCGGGCCGACTACCGGGCACTCATCACCAAACCTGACCAGGACAATCTGAAATCCATGTCCAACAAGCAGGGTGAGTTGAAAGAACAGTCCAGTGAACTGGCTGATTCATTCCGAAAAATGCAACAGGAAAACCCGATGGTGCCATCCATACTGAATCAAAAAATGAAAGGGGCTTCGCGCAATATGGGTGCCTCCCAAAACAACCTTGCCGGGCAGGATGTCCCGGAAAGCATCCGGTCTGAAAACAAAGCACTCAGGGACCTCAACGAAATAAAAGACCTTCTCCGGCAAATGCGCGATGGCGAAGGCAATGGGACGCCCCAGGAAAGCAGGCGCATGGCCAGGTTAGGAACGGGCCGCGCCCGCGACAACAATCCCGGTAGAGGCTCCATCCGCATGCAGAGAGAAAAAGTCGTCCTGCCTTCCGACGACCAGTACCATGTGCCTCAGCAATTCCGCGAAGAAATCCTCGAAGCCATGAAGCATCAGCATCCGCGCCAGTATGAAAAAATGGTCGGCGAGTATTACAAGGAGTTGGTCAAATGAAAATCATTTCTAAACCTTGCGGCTACCTGCTACTGATCATTTTGCTGAATATTCCTGCTATCGCCCTGCCATCAATCGCTAAAGCGGGTCTGCAGGAAGATTTGTACCAGGGTTATGAATTGGTCGATCAATGGAGAATCGATGAAGCCGAGGCATACGTCGAGGGGCTGGAAAAGACCTATCCCAATTCTGGCGATGTTTATTTTCTAAAATCACGGGTGGAGTTTTTCAAGGGGAATTACGCTAAGGCCTGGTCCATACTAAAAGATGTCGATGATACAGAAACCGTGGTGAAGGAGTTTAAAGGACTGGTCTCCCGAACCAAAAAAGCCTCAGCGAAATTTATCACCCATGAAACCGAGCATTTTAAAATCCGCTACATCGATGGCCCGGATGAAATCCTCATTCATTTTGCAGAGCAGGTTCTGGAGCAGTCCTACAAAATACTGGGAAGCATCATTGACTTTTATCCAAAAGAAAAAATCCTGATTGAGATTTATCCGGGGCGCGAGAATTTTTCAAAAATTTCGCCGCTGACGTTAAAAGATATCATGACCTCCGGCACGGTGGCTCTTTGCAAGTACCGTCGCATCATGATCATCACGCCAGCGTCCGCCCTTCGCGGCTACAACTGGATGGACACACTCAGTCACGAGTTTGTCCACTACCTGCTCAGTTCTGCCAGTCACAACAACGTCCCGCTATGGCTCCATGAAGGCATCGCCAAAAACCTTGAAGCCCGTTGGCGCGGCGGTGCACCGATGACCCCCATCATGGAAACCGTGCTGGCTTCGGGTATTAAAAATGATTATCTGGTGAAATTGAAAGACATGATGCCCTCCTTCGCCAAGCTGAAAAGCGCGGAAGACGTGCAACTCGCTTACGCGGAAGTGTCGACCATGGTCGACACCCTCATCAAGTTGAAAGGGGCGACGATTATTTCCAAACTGGTCAAATCTCTCAAAAAAGGCAAAACATTTGAAGAGACGATTCAGCAGGAAGTCGGGATGACCCTACCTGAATTTCAGGCGACCTGGAAAAAGGACATCAAATCCAAAAAGATGAAAACCATTCCTGGCTTGCGCGTGCTCCGTTTTGAATTCAAGAAAAAGAACGGATCGGCATCCGAAAGCGAAGAAGATATCCCCAGTGCCTTTGATTCTATCGGAGGTAAGCGAACTCGGGATTTCATCCTGCTCGGTGATATTTTAAAAGAGCGCAACCGGATACCGGCAGCCATTATCGAATACGAAAAAGCGCTGGATTCGACGCGCTTCCTGTCTCCCATCCTGTACAACAAACTGGGCCGCACTTATCTACAGGAAAAACAATATGACAATGCAGAAAATTTACTGACCACCTCTCTCGGCTATTACCCGGATTTCCCCACCACTCTGGTCAACCTTGGGGAACTGTATTTTCAGAAAAATCAGATGAGTCAGGCGGAAGATTTTTTTCAACGCGCCATCAAACTCAACCCGTTTAATCCCTTTCTGCACAAACGCCTGATTTCCCTGTACCACAGTACCGGGCGCAAGGAAGAGTTGGCTTGGCAGGAGCGGTTGTACGGCTTTTTAAAATAAGGTACCCTGAGTTTCATTAACCCGCCAACGCGCAATTGTCCACCAAGGGAACTGGTCATCCATGGAAACTGAAATCGCACCAGATGATCTGGCACTCGCCAGGGATTTTTTTGAAACCAAAGAAAAAGTTATCCACGAAATCCGCAAGGTCATCATCGGGCAGGAACCTGTCATCGAAGACCTGCTGATCGCCCTGTTTTCCCGAGGTCATTGCCTGTTTGTCGGTGTCCCCGGTCTCGCCAAGACCCTGCTGGTCAACACCCTGGCAAAAGTTTTACAACTTCGTTTCAGTCGTATTCAGTTCACGCCCGACCTCATGCCGTCGGACATCACCGGCACCGAAATTCTGTATCAGGATCAGGCCACAGGCAACCGGGAATTCCGTTTCATCGAAGGCCCGGTGTTTGCCAATATCATTCTGGCCGACGAGATCAACCGCACCCCGCCAAAAACTCAGGCGGCACTTTTGCAAGCCATGCAGGAGTTGCAGGTGACGGTGGGATCAGAAACCTACACGCTCGATCAACCGTTTCTCGTGTTCGCCACGCAAAACCCTATTGAACACGAAGGCACGTATCCCTTGCCGGAGGCGCAACTCGATCGTTTCATGTTTATGATCAACGTGCCCTACCCGACCCGCGAACAGGAAGTGCATATCGCTAAATCCACCACGTCCGGCGTTCAACCGGAACTTGAGGTGGTGCTGGATGCAAAACGCATCCAGCAATTGCAAAACCTGGTGCCACGGGTGCCCGTGTCGGATCACGTCGCCCATTTTGCGGTAGACCTGGTGCAGGCCACCCGACCGGGCAATGGAGCCACGCCGGATTTTATCAATGAATGGGTCGATTGGGGAGCAGGCCCGAGGGCCTCGCAATATCTATTGCTGGCGGCAAAGGCGCGCACGCTGATGGAAAATCGCGTGGCTGTGACGATTGAGGATATAAGGGCGATCGCGCGGCAGGTGCTGGAGCATCGGATCATTCTAAATTTCAAGGCCGAAGCCGAAAACGTGAAGACACTCGACGTGGTCGACCGCTTACTCGAAACCGTATCGCCTGCCACTGCATCTTCGGCCTGAATCCAATCCGCTCAACAATCAAAGAAGACCTCCAATAATACGGATTTTTCTATTCCCGCCATTCGCGTACACTTTAACCAGACCTTTGAATAACTAAATTCAAAAACAAAAGCGCGATTCTTCGTCGCCTATCGGCTTCTCAGAATGACATTCAGCGGGTTCAGTTGGTCACAAGAAAGTTTTTCAGGAAATACTATTTTATTTGGTGAGGCGGTCGATGAGGGTGCTGGAGTTCCAGTCGATGTTCAGGCTCTGCGGGCCGCGGCTCCGGCTGTCGTATTTCACATGGCCTTCCTTCTCGCCGAATAAAAACAGGTCGCGTGTCACGTTCACGTCCTGTTTGCAATATTCGATGATCTGATCCATCTTGCCCTCCTTGAACCATCGCAAAGCTTGAAGTCCATCCGCGCTTTTGGTCGTGCCGAGGGTGCAGGATGCCAGGTTGTCGAGCGACAACCGGTGGTTGAGCTTTTTGTGGACATCGGCGAGCATGTCGTGCGTGGGAAATTCTCCAAGATCCACCCCTAATTTATTGGCGTAGGGCTGGAGGACGGAATAGTCGAATCCGATAACATTGAAGCCAACCACCAGATCCGCTTTTTGCAGATGCTTGACGAGGTCCTCCGCCTGATCTTCCAGATAAACCCCGTAGTCGCTTTCGATGCTGTCCCAGACCACACCCACCGACATTTTCATGAGGTGGCTGTTGCCCCAGCCGCCAACATCATCGGCACTCTTCTGGGTTTCCAGATCGAAATAGAGAATCCGGTAGAAATTTGAAATTTCCTGGGGCGGAACCACTTTTTTGGGGCTGGGTTCGGGGGCTGACCCGAATAGATCGAATTGTTCAGACATGCCTGTTTTATACCACGCCCTGCGGTGCTTAATCAAGCCTCCAAAATAAGATAATTTAAAACATTATTATAAGTAATATAACTATTTGAATTTATTAAAATTCCTACCATAACTAATTATGCGACCTGAGGTCTCTGACTACAAAAATTCCTGCTAAAGTTTCGTGAAAATTCAGCCGATAAATCAAGGGTGTAGCAACGTGAACCCGCACCAACGTATACGAGCCCACCCATGGCAGAACTCACATCCATATTTGGCGCCCAGGCAGGTTTTGATACTGCAAAGGTTGTTGAACAACTGATTGCGCTACAAAACCGTCCGATTGATATCAATCTGGCCAAGCGTGATGTGCAAGTTGAAAAACTGGAGACCTTTGAGGACCTGAAGACTCGGCTGGGCACTTTCAAAACCGTACTGAACACTCTCAACAAGGGCTCCCGGTTTATCTCCACGCAGGGGAATTTTACTGGCTCCGGAACAACGACAACGGATATTGTCGATATCACCACAACATCGACTGCAACTTCTGGAACTTTCACCATTTCCGTATCCCAACTGGCACGCGAGGCCAAGCTCACCTCTGAAGGATTTGCTTCGCTGGACACAACAATTCCTCAAGGCACATTGGAACTGGTCGTTGGCGGCACCACCACTTTGATAAATATCAATGCGACCAACAATACGGTGGATGGTCTGCGGCTTGCGATCAATAACTCGGGGGCCGAGGTGACAGCCAATTTCGTCAACGATGGCAGTGACAACCCCATCCGGCTGACGTTATCGGGAAATAATACAGGGGCGGACAATACTGTCAGCGCGCGGATTTTCACCACCGGTCTCGGCGTCGGTGAAACCACCCAGCTATCTTTTACCGAAACGCAAAGCTCGCTCGATGCTTTACTGGAACTGGACGGGATTAGTATTTCCAAATCCAGCAACACTGTCACCGATATCATCACGGGTGCCATTATTAAACTCCAGGGCACCGGGGAAGGCAATATCCAGCTTTCCACAGACTTTGACAGTATCCGCGATAAGGTCACCAATTTTGTTTCTGAATACAACAACCTCACCGAATTTATCCAGAATCTCGTCAGTTTTAATGCGGACACACTGGAGTCAGGCTCGTTCCTGGGAAATTTTGCGATACAAAACCTGCAGAATATCCTTCGCGGTACGGTGTCGGGTGAGGTTTCAGGGGTTCAAGGACCCTTTGGCTTCTTGTCTCAAATTGGAATCACCACCCAGTCTGATGGAAAAATTGTCCTCGAGACCGCAAAGTTAAACGATGCCTTGCAGGCGGACCTTGGCAACGTGTCCGATCTGTTTTCCAGCCGCGCCACGGTAAGCAATGTCAACACAACGTTTATCGGGTTCCTTGAAACGACACAAGCAGGTACTTACGATATCAGAGTACAGAACGGCGTGCCCCAAATCCGCCGTCAGGGGGAAACGGCTTTTGTCGATGCCACGGGTACAGGCAATTTTTTTGCGGGACCGGAAGGACATGCCTCAGAGGGATTGAATTTTCGTTTGGCCAGTCTTGCCGACGGGGACTACGGCACAATCACCCTTGCCATTGGAGTCGCGGAATCACTGAATCGCAAGATATCTTTTCTGACGGATTCTACACAAAACGGACCGGTGACCAGTGAGATCAATACGATCACACAAACCATCGATAATCTGGACGACACTCTACTGAGTCTGGACACACGAATCGCCGAGTTTGAGAAAAATATAAGGGAGCGTTTTTCCAATCTGGAAATCATTCTGGGTCGCCTGAACACTCAAAGCCAAACCTTCGCCAGTTCAATCGCCAGCATTCAAAACCTTGGTAAATAAAATATGCCAACAAGCAACCTGATAAGGACTTCAAACTGATGGTGCCATCGAATTACCACAGGGAATATCATAAAAATGAGGTTGCCACGTCGAATCAGGGAAAACTGATTTTGATGATGTACGATGGAGCCATCAAGTTCACGCGCCTGGCCCTCGACAGCATGGACCGCAAAGATATTCCCGGGAAGGGCAACAACATTCGCAAAACGCAGGACATCATCAATGAACTGTCACTTGCCCTCAACATGGACAAGGGTGGCGAAATTTCAATGAAGCTGGAAAGTCTTTATCGATTCTCGATCAACCAGTTGACACTGGCCAATGTCAAGGCGGACCGGGGAGCTCTTGAGACGGTACTAAAAATCCTGGTCCCCTTAAGGGAAGCCTGGAGCCAGATATTTACCACCCCTCCTGCTCCGGCAGAAGCCCCTGCCCCGGAAAATGAAGCTGAGCAACCCCAACCGCCGCGCAAGACATCCTTCAACTCGCGGGCGTAACAGGCTCCCTAGTAAAATTATCAGGAATGCTTGCGTTTGGATTTGATTCTTGATACGGGATTTTTGTTTTTCTTCAAATTGCGAATCGTTTTGGGTTTCAGTTCCGTCACCCCTAAAGGTTTCTTGTAGTACGCTTGCGCAATGGTTTTCCCTTTCATCAGACGGGACATTTTGCGTGCCCGCTCGGAATGGATGGACACCATGGATGGATTGCCGCAATAGGCACAAACCAAACGACTGCGCGCCCGTCTCCAAAGGGAATAAATCATTCCCGGAATCAAGTAGCACAACCACAACAACACCTCGATCCACCCCACCCCGCGCTTGGCCTCAACCGGTAGTTCGGTGGACCCGCAATCGGCGCAAACTTGATCGCCTCCATCATCCATTGATAATATCCTCCCGCAAAACATTCCAATTTCAGCGAGGCGCAACCGAGCCGCGCATCGGCCATCACTCGACACTTACAGTATAGAAAATTTAATGAAAAAATTCCAAAAAGAGCGTGCGGCTATTGAAGCAATACATCCGCTTGAAGCTATAAGGTGGGGCGTTCAGTTGCCAATGACCGGATCGAGTTCCAGGTTTTGCTCTGCGACGTAGCGGGTACCACCGCCATGCACCTGCACATGGTACCAAGGCTTGTCTTTGGGAGGGCGGGACTTGGCAACCTGCTGGTACCACTCCTCGGTACTGCGGAAGTCTGGGTCCACTCCAAGGACCACCCCATGATAATCAAACAACTTGTGACGAACAAGTTGCCCCATGCAAAACTGGGGTTTGGAATATTTCTTCTCGGATTCACTCATAGTATTTTTTGCGCCATCAGATTGTTGTCTATCTAATATAACGAAAATTATAATTTAAAAAAGAGTTTGTTTTTCGTTTAAAATCACACCCTTTTAAATCAACAAGATAATTTTCGTTACGCAAGCTCGTCCTTCAATCTGTCGCGATCAACCCCGCGCAACAAATAATTCTTACAGCCCCGGAGGTAACAGGGTGTTTTCATCGGTGATGGCTTTTTCGATTTGCTTCGCCTCCAGGTTATCCACAAAACGAAGATCGACATCGCGCAAATCCGCCTCATCCAGTCTGGCGTTTTTAAGGTTGGTGTCGCTCAAAATCGCTTTTTTCAGAATCGCTTTTTTCAGATTGGCCCCGGTAAAGTTTGCCTCCAGCAAATTGGCGCGGGACAAGTCCACCCCTTCCAGATTCGCCTGCTTCAATTTGGTTTCGGTCAATTTTGCGCCGGACAGGTCCACCCCCGTGAGGTTGGCTCCCACAAGGTTGGCTCTGGATAAATCAGACTCTTTAAGGTTCACATCGGTCAGGTCTTGCCCGGACAGGTTGGCCTGCACCAGATAAGCCTCCTGCAAATTTGCTTTCTTGAGGTTCGCCCCTACGAGGTTTGATCCATTCAGATAAGCCGCGCGGAGATTGGCCTCCCCGAAATCACAATCCTGCAAATTGGAGAGGTCGAAGTTCACATCCTCAAGAGTAGCCCCCACAAAATTGCACTCGCGAATTCGAGCTTCATTCATGCTGGCCTGGGTCAGAATGGCATCGCGAAAATCAACCTTGACGGCACTCGACCAACTGAACAGTGCCCCTTTGCAAAAGGTTCCGGTCAATTTAGCCCCATCAAGCAAAGCGGAATTGAACACGGTTTTTTCAAGGTTGGCTCCGGTCAGATCGGCATTGGATAAATTGGTACGAATCAGGTCTGCCCCGGCAAGGTCGGCCCCCTTCAGGTTGGCCCCACTGAGGTCGGCCTCCGTCAAACGGGTTTTGACCAGATTGGCACCGCTGAGATCGGCTCCGGAAAGATCAACCCCAAACAACTCGGTACCGCTCAATTCGTGCTTGCTGGCGATCAATTTTTCCCTGTCAGGCAGGACATCTTCTCCCATGCCGTTTAATCCTCCATTACGCTGAATGTCAATAAATGTCGCTTAATTTTTAGCAGACCCGAGGCCAAACCACAAGCGGAACCCCCCTTTGTTCAATGAACTTGGAGCTAATTTTCCACCTTTACATTTTAATCAACTTATAGTAACTTTAACATGATTCCATAAAATTAAGATAAATTCCAGAAAGTGTTCTTTATGATCCGTTTCGCCCGTCTCAACCAGCTGGCCATTCTGTTTTCTTTTCTGTTTGCGAGCCCTGCCCTGGCGGATACGAAAACCGGCTTCTACGTCTCGCTGGCACCTGCCATCACCTCGCCAGCGGCGGAACCGACCACTCTGGATGAAATTGAGGTCGACAGAACCAATATACAGGAAGCCATCATCATGGGGCAGGATGCCAAGTTCAAAATGAAATTTGGCTTGGGGATCAATGGCGAAGTTGGCTACAAATGGCGCACCAATTTCCGTACCGGACTCGAAGTGGGCTACCGCGCCTCGGACATGGATCAGGTGACAAGCACAGCCGGTAGCGGCCTGGTCGACGGTCAACTTGAAATGTCCACGATCTTCCTGAATGTCGCCTACGATTTCGACAATGAGGAAGGTGCCGCACCGTATATTTTTGGCGGACTGGGTGCGGCCTATCACGAGCTTGACCTGAGAAGCGTCAATACCGTCACCGTCAAACAGGTAGCCGATGACCTCACCTTCGCCTTTCAAGTGGGTGCAGGTTTCTACAAACCGATCAATGAATTTATTGATGCCGGGCTGGGCTACCGCTTTGTGTTCGCCAACGACACCAGGTTTGGCAACCTCTCCACGGAATTCGGCGTGCATCATATTGAACTGACCTTCCGCCTCTTCTGACTCCAATAAACCTGATGGACCTTATAGACAAACTTGAAGCGGTTCAACGCACCCTGCGTTTCAGCGACAGCATCCGCCAATGGGTAGAGACCGAGCACGAAGTATATTTTGACGATTTCGACAATTATAATGTCGCGGATTATGAAGACGGTCACGGCGAGCTGGCCGATCAAATCATCCAAAAAGGCATTGCAGAAAAAGTGCTGGATGAAGAGGACCTGGAAGATTTTTCAGAGTAAACTCAACCACTCCGTTTTAAAATTTCACCCTCCCCTTTCAAAAGCTTACTAGCATTTTCAATAGTTTTACCGCAAACTGACTACACATAATAAATTCCAATTGAAAACACTAGGGAGAATCTCTGCTCATGTCGACTACTACGGTTATCGTACTGGGAGTCATCCTGTTTGGCTTTCTCGGCGTTGTCGGTTATTTCATCATGATCTACAACGGCCTGATCTCGCTTAAAGAGAACATCAAAAAATCCTGGGCCAACATCGATGTCATCTTAAAACAACGCTACGACGAATTGCCAAAACTGATTTCTGTCTGTGAAAGTTTTGCCCAGTTTGAAAAGGGAGTCATTGACCGCATCACCAAGGCGCGGGAGAATTATGGCAAGGCGCGGTCGGTTGGACAAAAATCAAAGGCCAGCGCAGAAGTCAGCGGAGCACTCATGGGCTTGTTTGCCGTTGCGGAAAACTATCCGGAACTCAAGACCAACGAAAATTTCATGCAATTGCAGAATCGAATATCCCATTTGGAAGAAAGCCTTGCCGACCGGCGCGAATTCTATAATGACAGCACCAACAACTACAATATCCGTATCAAACAGATTCCTGATGTGTTCGTAGCGGGTATGTTGCGCTATCAGGATGAAGAGTTGTTCGAGGTCTCCGAACAAGAACGGCAGGATGTAAAAATTGATATCAAGCTTCCAAAATTCGGTTGATCGCGCCTCATGCAAGTTGATATGAACAGTACATTCGGCGCGGCTATTGGTTTTGGGGCCGGAATTTACTGGTTCTTTCAGGGGTTCCGCGATCTCAAAGTGCGACGCACCATGGAGAACGTTCCAACCAGTAAAATCATGACAGGTGCTGTCGGTTCCGATGTCGAAATCAAAGGGAGCATCATCTGCGAGGCCGACAAGTTGGTCACGGCACCCATCAGCCGATCCTCCTGCGCTTTTTACTCCATAGAAATTCAGGAATTACGTCGAAAAAAAAATAATACTTACTGGCATACCATCGACCAGTATTTTTCTGATGAGGGTTTTTACGTCGACGATGACAGTGGAGCCACCGCCCTGGTCTTTGTGGACAGAGCCCGCATCACACGCAAAGGGTCGGACAATTCATATCGAATAAAGTCCAACAACTTCCCCAATATGCCTGAAACGTTGACAGATTCCCTCGCGCTAAATAAAAATAAAATCAGAAAGTTCAAACTCAAAAACACCTCCTGGCTTTTTTCCAAAGAGTACAAATTTATAGAGTGGAATTTCCTGGCAGGTGAAATGGTCTATGTACTGGGCTACGCTGAATCAGGATTAAAACTTCCAAAAAAGAAAAAGAAAAAACTCAGCGCAAAAGATTTCAGCAAGGTGAAGCAAAGTATCAAGGATAATCCGAAACTGAAAGCCCGGTTCGATTTAGACAACGATGGAAAACTGGATTTCGAGGAATTGCAGAAGGGCGCAAAAATTGTTGCCGACAAGCTACTACAAAAATACAGCCGCGAAAAACTCGATGACCTGCTCCCAAAAACCAAGATGGTTTTCAAATACCAGAAGGGACATCACTTCCTTATCAGCAACATGAAGGAAACAGAATTAGCCAAAAAAATCGGCCTGATGTCCATGCTGAAAATGTGGGGTGGGCCAGCACTGACTATCGCCTGCACCGTGTTTCTATTGTTTCAGTGGGAAATATTATGAGAAATGCCCGCGTCAAACCTGAAGAATAAGTTCCTTCCTGCCTCTTAGCCTCATCAACATATAAACCGAAAAGCACAGCACAAATATTCCTATAAACTGCGAGGTCGACAGCACTCCAGCAAATACCGAGCCGCGAATATCGTCGCGGAAAAATTCGATGATGAATCGTCCGATAGAATACAGAATGCCGTACATCCAGAAAATCTGACCGTGAAAGGATTTCCTCTTCCTCATCCACATTAAAATGCCAAATATCAAAAACCCATTCAGCGACAGATAAATTTGCGTCGGATGCAAGGCGGTGCCCAGAGGTGCCAGCGAATTTTCATTGCTGAAGGTGATGCCCCACGGCAGGTCTGTCGGCGCACCATAGCAACACCCGGCAAACAGGCAACCCCAGCGCCCGACCCCCTGCCCGATCGCCAGACTGGGCGCGATTAAATCCGCAACCTGCCAGGTGGGTAAATTTTTCTTATGGATGAAATACCAACCCGTGGCGACCGCCCCGATGAGGCCGCCGTAATACACAAGGCCCCCCTGCCAAAACATAAACGCTTTAAGAGGATGCTCCAGATATTTTTCATACTCAATGGCAACGTAAAGAAATCGGGCACCCAAAATGGCTGACACGAGAATGAAAAAACAGAGGTCCAGGATAACCTGCGGGTCAAGCCCTTCCCGTTTCGCCTGATTCGCCGCCAGCATGATCCCGATCAAAAAACCGGACGCGACCATGAGGCCGTAGGTGTGGATTGTCAGGAACCCAAATTCTGCCAGGATTGGATACATGGGGTTTTCACGAAAAGAAGATTAACCGGGTTGGGATTCAGAATCGGCTTTTTGTTTTTTGATTATTTGATCTTTTTTAAACAGATCAATGAACATCAAGCCTACTCCTATAGTAATACAGGAGTCGGCGATATTAAAAGCCGGGAAATGCATTCGACCAATATAAAAATCGAGAAAATCTACAACCTCGTGATACATGATCCGGTCGATCAGATTGCCGATCGCCCCACTGAACAGGAGGATCAGGCCAAAGAGGGTCATCTTATGGTCGCTCGGTGTTTGAAAATAAAAAACAAGAATAGCCAGAATGGCGATGATGGAAAAAATAATGAACAGCGGAATTTTTATTTCCGAATTATTGGACGCAAATATCCCAAAAGCCACACCGGGGTTTCTGATATGCGTCAATGAAAAAAAACCTTCAATGATAGGTAGTGAATGACCTTCAGGAACAACTCCCTGAACCCAACGCTTCGAAAACTGATCGAGGAGAATCAACACGTTGGACAAGAGAAACAAATTAAGAAACTTGTTTGACAAAACCTCAGGCTCCGGCAGATTCAAGATGAACGACACAGCGTGGGCATACGCTTGATACTTCGCCTTTACTTTGAGAGCTTACAAAGAAATTCCAGCATCGCTCACATTTCACTCCTGGTGCCAGCGAGACGGCAATTTTAACCCCTTCCATATTCTCCGCTGTTACCACATCGCTCTCGCCATCCAGCGAATTTGCAAGCTCAACGGCGGAGACGATGAAGACAAACTGTAGTTCCTCTTCCGCTCCATCAAAAAGTGACCGCAGTTCTTTCGGAAGCTGAAGTGTTACTTTTGCATCCAAAGAATGCCCGATTACTTTATTCTGCCGCTTGAGTTCCAGGGCCTTGCTCACTTCACCTCGCAATTGGGTGATCTGTTCCCATTTCCTGATCGCGTCTTCGGAAAATGACAAATCGAGTTTTCCAGGAAATTGACTGAGATGAGCACTCTCCTCTGTGCGATTCTTCTCCGGCATATAGGACCAGACTTCATCCGCAGTAAAACTTAGAATCGGGGCCATCAACTGAGTCATCCCCTTCAGCAGAATATTGAGGGTCGTCTGCCCGGAGTGCCTGCCCTTTGACTGCTGTGGGTAGGTATAAAGCCGATCCTTGATGATATCCAGATAGAACGAACTCATGTCCACCACGCAAAAGTTATAGAAGGTGTGATAGAAAACATGGAACTCGAAGTTTTCAAAAGCCTTGCGTATTTTGTCGGTCATCATCTGAAAACGATGCAGAATGTAACGGTCGATTTCTTCCAACTGGTCCAGCGGAACATCGTCCTGGCCCGGATCAAAGTCATGCAGATTGCCCAGCATAAAACGAAAGGTGTTGCGGATTTTTCGATACGCTTCCGTCAGACGCTTTAATATCTCGTTGGACACACGAATGTCTTCCCGGTAATTTTCCGAAGCCACCCACAGCCGCAGTATCTCTGCCCCGTACTGATCTATTATTTTTTGTGGCGGGATGACATTGCCCTGGGACTTCGCCATTTTCTTGCCCTTGCCGTCGACCACATATCCATGCGTCAGCACCGTTCGATAAGGTGCGCGGTCACGGGTGCCGACCGACTCGAGCAGGGAACTGTGAAACCAGCCCCGGTGCTGATCACTGCCTTCCAGATACAAATCCGCCGGCCAGGATTGATCGTCATCCGCCTCCAACACCGCCGCATGGCTCACGCCGGAATCGAACCAGACATCGAGAATATCCTGTTCCTTTTTAAATTCCGTTCCTTGACAGGATGCGCATTCTGCCCCTTTGGGCAAAATTTCATCCACCTCTTTTTCATACCAAAAATCCGCACCGCCTTCAGCCGTCAATTGAGCCACATGGTCGAACACATCCTGCGAGATCAGAGGTTCTTCGCACGCCTTGCAAGTGAAAATGGCGATCGGCACTCCCCACGCACGCTGACGGGAGACGCACCAGTCCGGTCGGTTCTCCACCATGTTATAAATCCGCTCGCGTCCCCACGGCGGCACCCATTTTGTCTTATCAATTTCAGCAAGTGCTTTATTGCGCAAGCCATGACTATCCATCGAGATAAACCATTGCGACGTGGCCCGGAAAATAATGGGCTTGTGACAACGCCAGCAATGTGGATAAGAATGTTTGATCTCGGCTTCCTGAATCAGAAACCCGTCTTCCTTTAACTTCAGGATGATTTCAGGATTCGCCTTGGTCACAAACATGCCGCCAAACAAGGGCAGATCGTCTTTAAAAACACCGCCGTCATTTACCGGATTGTACGTCTCCAGTCCGTATTTTTGACCAACAACATAATCCTCTTGCCCATGACCCGGCGCTGTGTGCACACAACCTGTTCCCTGTTCAAGCGTGACATGATCGCCCAGAATGACTGGGGAATTTCGCTCCGCAAACGGGTGACGCGTGATGATCCCTTCCAATTCCTTACCCTTACACTTACCCAACACCTGATGATCTGTAACCTCCCACGTTTCGACCAACTGACTCAAAAGGCCCTCAGCCAGAAGCAACACTTCGCCATTCATTTTCACAGCGACATAATCAAAATCCGGATGCAAACAAATCGCAAGGTTGGCGGGCAGAGTCCAGGGAGTCGTGGTCCAGATAACAAAAGACAGGGTTTCCTTGCCCACTCCCGGAATCCGGTCGTTCCATTCTTCTGTTACCGGGAACTTCACATAGATGGATGGCGACTTGTGGTCCTGGTATTCAACTTCTGCCTCGGCCAGTGCCGTCTGACAATTGGTGCACCAATGCACCGGCTTGAGCCCCTTGTAGACCATGCCGGACATAGCGAACTTATTAAACTCCCGCACGATGGTCGCTTCGTACTCAAAGTTCATCGTCAGGTAAGGATTGTCCCAATCGGCGAAGACGGCAAGCCGCTTGAATTCTTCACGCTGAATATCGACAAACTTGCCCGCATACTCGCGGCACAGCTTGCGAATTTCCACTTTGCCCAGCACCTGCTTCTTCGCCTTGCACTCTTTGGTGACTTGATGCTCAATCGGCAACCCGTGACAATCCCAGCCTGGAATGAATCCGGCATCGTAGCCTTCCATGGATTTGATGCGAACAATAAAGTCCTTCAGGAGTTTATTGAGCGCATGGCCCATGTGGATATGTCCGTTGGCGTAAGGCGGACCATCATGAAAAACATATTTCTCACGCCCCTTCGCCTGCTCACGGATTTTCCGGTAGAGCCCTTCCTCTTGCCAGCGATTCAATATTTCCGGTTCCCGTTTGGTAAGGTTGGCCTTCATCGGGAAATCGGTTACAGGGAGGTTGAGTGTTTCTTTGTAATCCATTGATCCAATCACTTTCTACAGAATATTTTTATGGACTGATAACCAGAAGCAATTTCCAGAAATGCGCTGAAACTACAGGCGCATCGCTGACTGCGCTTCCTTCATTGTTTCACGGGCGATTTGCCCGGCTTTTTTGTTGCCCTCTTCCAGAATCTCTTCGACATCTTTCGGCTTCGCCACAATTTCCCGACGACGCTCCATGTGCGGCCTCATCCCTTCCATCATGGATTCGTACAGCATCTTTTTGCAATCCATACAACCGATGCCAGCCGATCGACAATCCGTGTCTATCTGCTGTTGCATCGCTTCACTCGAATACAATTTGTGCAGAGGAAACAGATTGCACACTTCCGGATCGCCAGGATCATTGCGCCTCTGCCGTGCCGGGTCCGTCAGCATCGACATGACTTTTTTCTTTACCACCTCTTCGGTGTCTGAAAGATAGATCGCATTGTTGTAGCTTTTGCTCATCTTCCGTCCATCCACACCATTGAGCTTGGGCGTACCAGAAATTTTGGCCTGCGGTTCGAAGAACACCTTTTTCTTGTAGATATTATTGAAACGCCGGACGATCTCTCGCGAAATTTCGAGATGCGGTTCCTGATCGACTCCCACCGGAACGAAGTTCGCCTTGTACAGGATGATATCCGCCGTTTGCAAAACTGGATAGCCGAGGAATCCATAGGAACTCATATCGACATTTTTTACCTCGTCCTGCTTTTCCTTATAGGTCGGGTTCCGTTCCAGCCAAGGCACCGGCACAATCATCGAAAGAATCAGATGAAGCTCCGCATGCTCCGGAATACGCGACTGCACAAACATCGTCGTCTTTTCCGGATCCAGCCCGGCCGCCATCCAGTCGACAGCAACATTAAATGTAAATTCCTTGATTCTGTGCGGGTCTTCGTAAAGGGTGCTCAGGGAATGCCAGTCGGCAATAAAGAAAAAGCATTCGTATTCGTCCTGAAGAGAAACCCAGTTTTTTAGAGCTCCGAAGTAGTTTCCAAGGTGCAAAAGGCCCGAAGGCTGCATTCCACTCAAAATTCTTTTTTTCGCCATAGGGTCAGTAAACTCAAAGTCTTGATAAAAAGGCAGGAAAAGTTTCCTGGGTCAAAAACTCTACCACAAACATCACGGGGGTCAAAAGAATCCCGCCAAAAATCCCGATTTTCAGAAATCCGTCAGCAATAAAAACGCCAATCAAAATGATCGCCGAATACTTGTCCACATAAGCGAGTCGTTGAGCCCACGACAAGGGGAGCAATCCCTTCAAAATACTGGACCCATCCAGTGGGAAAAGCGGCAACAAATTAAACAGGGCCAGAATCACATTGATCAGGACAACGACGCAGAAAAAATCAAACAGGGCGACATTGTTTTGTGCATTTTTAAAGATCATGCGCAGGCAAAACCCACCTACCAGAGCAATCGCCAGGTTAGCGGCGGGTCCGGCGAGCGCGACAAACATCATGTGCTTGCGCGGATCCTTGAAATTGCGCGGGTCCACCGGCACCGGCTTGGCCCAGCCAAAGTGAAAAAAGATGATAAACAGCGTTCCCACCAAATCAAGATGCCTGAGGGGATTAAAAGATAGCCGACCTCTTCGCTTAGCCGTATCATCTCCGAGAATATAAGCAACGTAGCCGTGGGAATATTCGTGGAGGGTCAGCGAGATCAGGGCAATGGGTGCCAGATAAATGAAAAACTCAGTTTGTGTCAAAAAAGACCTCTATCAATAAAAGGGGCATTCCGGGAAACCAGGCAGGCAGGAGTTGATTCAAAAAATTCTTCAACCTCAGATTAGATCAAGAAAGCTTGCTAGCCTCCTTTCCGGTATTCTATCTTATTTTAAGCCCGCCCTGAAAAATATCCTGCCTCCCGGCAAAATGCACCAGGAATTACGCTTTTTACTCGGAATATGCTAATATAATTCGCTGGTACCATAATAAATTCAATAACTTCCTAACACTATTGGCATGGAACAAGTCTTTTCTATTGGACACGATATCTGGAGTTTTTTCCAGACACTCCTGAGTCCGGATCAATATCTCGATTGGGCGCAGTCGAGTTGGCCTCTGATCATGGGAATCTTTGCGGTGTCTGCTCTTGTGTTCGCCTTGAAAAGTCGCGGCAAGAGAATGGAGCGTCGTCGCCAGTTGGAAGCACTGGAAGAAGCTCTTCTTGATGAAGATATCGAAGATAAATCCCTGGAGCTTCCCGAATCTGCGTTGGATGCTGACCTCTTTGCAGAATACTCAGAAGGTGGCGATCTTCAGGAAAGCATCACAGACGACTACGAAGCCGAAACTCCGCAAGGAACTCTGGCGCGTGATCCCGAGTTCGGCGGGCAGATTGTTCTCGATGCCAATAGCAGTCGGAAAGCCCTGGAAGAATCCGATGTCAAGCCACCAGCAAAGGAAACCCCATCGGCGGACTCAATGCATTCTGTTTCAGAAATCGATGAGGAGTTTGCCCAGTTCGCTCAGGAACTCAAGGAAAAAGCAAAGGAAGTCCAGCATCGACATCAGATTGAAGACGAACTGATGGAAAACGAGTTGTTCGAGAAAGATTTTTCCGAGGACCCTACACTCGAAGAGGCTCCGGCCCCTGTCCTGCTGTCAGCGGTCGACATCCTGCCTGATGAACCTGATGATTCTAAAAGTGACTGGAACCAGGAGCTTGAGGATTTACTCGAAGAACCCGAATACAGTGGTGAACCGGATGACGCAAAACAGAGCGACGATCTTTACCAGCAAGAGACCGTCCCCGATCGCGCTCCGCTTGAAATACAGGAGCGCAATGAGCTTTTGATCCGGAATCTCGAAGAATTTCAAAAAGATTTTGAGCATAAACTTCAATCACGAACTCTGTCCCGATTGACACAGAAAAATTTTGAACTGGTAGAATCGTTGAGTGATTCAACACAGGCGCGGGATTACCAGGAGATGAAACGCGAGCAGATGCAATCTCTTTCTTCTTTAGAGTCCATGGTATATGGACTAGAAAAGAAAAAACGATGACTTCCAACCTTAAAATTGTTGCCGTTGGCAGTGGCAAGGGCGGCGTTGGCAAAAGCCTGCTCTGCACCAACATGGCCATCGCCATGGCCCTCAGCGGGATGAAAGTTGTTCTGGTCGATACTGATTACGGCGCGTCCAATTTGCACGCGCTCCTCGGCATCAGCAATCCAAAGTTCGGTCTCAAGGATATCTTTCAACAAAAGAACCTCGATCCTGAAGATTTCCTGCTCAATACCGGCATCGACAATTTAAAATTCATGAGCGGGTCGGGCGACCTTCCCGGAAGTGCCAATCTCAATGAAGAACAATTGTCGCGCGTCCACAACCTGGTACGGGCACTGGATGCCGACATGGCATTTCTCGACCTCGCGCCCGGCAACGCTTTTGCCAACATGGACCTGTTCAATCTCGCGGATGATCAGGTAGTGGTGTGCACCCCCGAGATGACATCTGCCATGAACACACTGAGTTTCATCAAGACGGGATTATTCAGAAAAATCAGTGAAGAGTTCAGCGACGACCGGGAAATCCATGATGTGACTGATTATTCCAGACACCTGGGTTCCGAAGAAGAAATTTTTGAAATCAATCGGCTCCGCATGAAAGTCCTCGACAAAGATAAAGATGCACTGGCGCGACTCAACAGCGTCATCCGTAATTACCGTCCGCACCTTGTGCTCAATCGGGTCCGAAAAAAGAAAGACCTGGCAATGGGTGACAATATTATTCAGCTATCCAAAAAATATCTTGAAGTGGAGACCCGGTTCTCCGGTTATCTGGTGGAGAGCGACCGCGTTCATGACTCGGTTGACGAGATGATCCCTTTCCTCATCAAAGACCCGCAAAGTCCGCCATCGCAGAATGTTCAGAAAATTGTCGGTGCTCTGACGCAAATGGATATCCACCTGGTCAAAAAGGACGACGCTATCTACGTCTCCAAGCAGGTCAAACTGACTGCCGGTTGGGGCTCCTGACTCCAACGCGGAGGGCGAACGTACTACTCTACTTCCTGCGCAGGGTTTATCCTGAGCGTCGTCGAAGGACTCAGCATGACAAACCGGGGTTTCACTGTCATTCTGAACGACAGTGAAGAATCTCGCCTTGGATTTTTGTTTTTTGGACTGTGCCTTGCTCCCCCTTGTAAAGGAGGCTGGGGGGATTTTGAAACTGTGGGTTAATCAGACACTGTTTGCACAAGATCGGTTTTGATTCAGACAAAGTTTTCAAATCACCCTGCTCTTTACTGGCTGTGCGCCAGCACCTTCGCCTCCCCCTTCGTCGAAGAGGGAATATCAAAACCTGAAAAACATTTTATGTTTGCCGACCGCAAGGTCCCCGTTCGCCGTTTGCGGAGGACTTGACCTTGTTTTGCGGTTAATTTTGACTGCTACAACTGGACAATAGTTTTGCATGGATCCTAAAACAAAAATTCGATTGCGCGATCTGGCGCAGGAAGCTGAGAACCGAAAGGATGCTCTTTACGTGGTAGGCGGAACCCTCAGGGATCGCCGACTCGATCGTGAATTCAGTGACATTGATCTCATCTGCATTGATGCCGGTTACTGGGCTCGCTGGTTTTCAAAACGCATCCATTCCCCTTGTGTCGTCCTGCACGATGAACCCGGCCATGAAGTATTTCGTATTCCGCTGGGCAAACATTATTTTTGTGACTTTTGCACGCGGCAGGGAAATTCTCTTGAAGAAGATTTGGCAAAACGCGACTTCACCATCAATGCATTGGCACAACCGCTATCTGACTTTCTCGAAAACAAACCTGAATTGATCGATCTGCATAACGGGATTCGCGACTTGAGCGACCGAACCATCCGTGCGCTTCAGGGCAGTTCTTTTCAAGATGATCCCCTGCGCATGCTACGTGCGTTCCGACTGGCGGCCCAGCTAAATTTCAATATTGCACCCGCCACCCTGACAGCCATTGGCGAGGAGGCTGTCGGCATCCGCAGAGTTTCCGGTGAACGCATTTCGCAGGAGTTACTACTTCTTTTTAACAACAAGCAGTGCGATGTCCCGGCCCTTAAAAGCTCCGGACTGTTGACACAACTTTTGCAAAGCGCAGGTACCACATCAGCCCATACGGAAAACCTTTTAACTGTCTGGCAGAGGTATCATTCCGCTTGGGACAGCCTCCCTATTTCTTTGAGAGAGTATCAAACCTTCTATCATAAAATATTTGATGAAGGCTCCAACCGTGCTCTGTTTGGATTGTCCCTCCTGTTTTCTAATTCGGGAACAGAAGCTTCCGCTGAATTCATGAAAAGTTACAAATTCAGCAATCGTCAGATAGAATGTGTAACCACAACCGTTCAGCTCTATCAGCACATCCGCCAGTTTTGGGATGACAAAAAGGAAACACCCCCCAAGGCTCTGCTCTATCAGTGGGCCACAAATTACGAAGAAGTTTTTCCACAGGCTTTTCTGCAAACAGCCCTGATTTTCTCCGATGAGAAAGATTTGCAGGAAAGCAGGGCTTCATTCCTGAAATCCTGTCTCGATTTTTTCATCAACCAGTATTTGCCGACAACAACGGCAGACACTCTTCTCAGTGGACATGATCTACAGGAATCGTTTAACCTCAAACCCTCGCCCTTGTTCAAAACCCTCCTCGAAAAAATCCGGGAGGCACGTGTACTGGGTAAAGTGTCCACCAAAGAACAGGCGGAAATTTTAGTCCGTCAGCTAATAAAAACTGCGAAGGAATCATCGTGACCATGGAATACACCACCACCGAATGGAACAACAAAAAAGTTATTATTGGAAAAAGTGAAGTCGACCCGGCGCAGACTCTCAAGCTGGTGATCGGTTTTCATGGAGCTGACTCCACGCCTGAAAACATGCTGATTCACGCGGGCCAGCTCTCCCTGGAAAACACCGTGCAATTATTCCCCGAGGCTCCCATTGATGCGGGAAAGGGGCTTTGGAGTTGGTGGAAAGACGGTCCGAAGCAAAAAGAAACGGTCGCGGAGTTTTTGAGTTTCACCGACAACCTCATAGAATCCGGACTCACTTTGACCTCTAAAAAGTCGGGAAATTGCGAAATAATTCTTTGGGGCTTTTCCCAGGGAGGAGCTGCGGCACTCGTATATTCCCTCATAGGCGCACATAAGATTCATAAGTCAGCCGCCATCTGCGGTTTCCTTCCGGAATTGCCTGAGGCATCTTCTTCCAAAGAAAAATCGCCTTGCAATATCCTCGGAATCTACGGCTTGAACGATGATGTCGTGCCATCCTTTCTTGCAGAATACGCCCTCGATGAAATTAAAGGTCAGGGGCATGCCGTGAAAGTTTTGGAAACGAAACAGGGTCATGAAGTCACGATAGAAAACCTAAATGAGATCAACCAATTTCTTGCCCTTCAGTAAACCCTGGTCTACCCGATGAATCCTGAACACCCGGTCCCTGATAATTATTGACTGCATGTTCCCATCTGGTAAGATCAACCCGACAATTATAATGTTTACGTTATAGTCAGGCGTCAGGAAAGACGGTGCAATTCCGTCGCGGACCCGCCGCTGTAACCGGGGACGAAAGCCGCAATTTGCCACTGCCTGTATATTGGCGGGAAGGCGCGGTGAGTAGACTGATCCGGAAGCCAGAAGGCCTGCCTGATTAAACTTCACACACTCTTCGGGAGAACAAGGGGTGAAGATTTACCTGCATTCCCATGGCTCCGTTTTATCGGGGTATGATTATTTTGGCAAAACCAGGCCGCGTACGGTGGCTGTTGTTCTCGCCTGTAATTTTTTCTTTGCCGTTCTATTTCTATTCGCAATCCCCCAGCAAATATTAGCCGACACCTTTCCGAAGCGCATTATCTCTATGGCACCATCCATCACCGAATCCCTGTTTGCCATAGGCGCAGGTGACCGGGTCGTTGGTCGAACCGATTTTTGCAAATGGCCCAAAGAAGCGTGCCAGAGACCCAATGTCGGCGGCATGCTCAATCCCAGCACGGAAACCTGGCTCACCCTCCAACCTGATTTGATAATTTTCCTGAGGACTAGTAACCGGCTTGAAGCCAAGGCGAGAAGCCTCGGACTAAAAACCCTCACCGTCGAAATGGACCGTATCGCCACTATTTTTAAAAGCTGGCAATTGATGGGAACAGTTCTTGGACTCGAAACTTCGGTCACAAAACTCGAAACCTCCATCCGTCGTGAAATCGATGAGGTCAAATCAAAAACCAAAGGTCTTCGTAAAATAGAAACCCTCCTGTTGCTCGGCGACAGTTCGGATCCCGGTCGCGATCTGTTTGCTGTCGGACGTTCCACTTTTCTAGGAGAACTGATAGAACTTGCGGGCGGTAAAAATATTTTGGAAAGCCCAGCGGCCAGTTACCCCCGCATCTCCAAGGAATTTATTCTCGCCCGATCTCCAGAAGTGATCATTGAAGCCGGCCCGAAATCCAACCTCACTGGCGATGAATATGGACGACGGATGAAAGAGTGGAAACCTTTTGCCTCCATCCGTGCCGTACAAAATAAACGGATTTTTTTCATCGGTGAAGACTATGCGGTGATTCCAGGCCCACGCCTGCATCTGATTCTAAAAAAGTTTGCACACGCCCTGCATCCGGAAATATTTCCCAACAAGGTTCCGAGATGACAAATCCACAACCGGAAACATCAGCCCGTGCTAACAAAGCACCAGAAGAAACCACCCCTTCCCTGCTAAAATTCAATGAGCTTTCATTCTCTTATGCAGATGATGAGGTGCTACGGCAAATCAACCTGAACCTGCGGGCGGGTGAATGGATGGGTGTGATCGGGCCCAATGGGTCCGGCAAATCCACCCTGATCAAACTGATGGGAGGCCTGTTAAAATCATCCGACGACTCGATTCTCTTCCGCGCGAAAGATATTCAGAGTTATTCAAGAGCAGAACTTGCTCGGGAAATTGCGTGGATTCCCCAGGAAACCAGTACACCTTTTTCTTTTTCGGCCTATGAAATGGTGATGATGGGTCGTCACCCTTACCTCAAAGCATTCCGGTTTGAAAGTGGCGAGGATCATGCTATATGTGATCGCGCCATGGAAATCACATCGACCACGGAGTTCAAGACGCGGAAGTTTTCTGAACTCAGTGGTGGCGAAAAGCAACGTATCCTTATTGCCAGTGCCATCGTGCAGTCGCCTGAAATCATGTTACTGGATGAACCCACAGCTTCTCTTGATTTAAAATATCAGATACAGGTCCTCGACATACTTAAAAGTCTGAATCGGGAGCGCGGCATCACGATGGTGCTCGCCATGCACGACCTCAACCTCGCGGCAAAGTATTGCCACCGGTTAGTCCTCTTGAAAGAAGGCCGTATTGTGTGCGATGGGACACCAGCAGATGTCCTGCAAAAAGATATTATTGAAGACGTTTACGAAGTGAAAGTGCAAATTCTAAAATCACCAATGGATGGAAGCCTTCTCATCTTTCCGGAGTCAGAGTAATGGCCTCGGCAATCCTGACCGCCAGACGATTCACCCTCAGCCTGACCGGGTTTGGCTTTCTGTTCATTGCCACCGTGCTTTTGGCCCCTTTGATTGGGCCGACAAAAATTGATTTGTACAACGCCTTGTTCGGTTCCTCCAATTACTCTGAAAATGTCGATGCCAATATTTTGTTCGTAGCCCGCTTGCCCAGAATTTTAATGGCCGCACTAACGGGTGCCGCTCTCTCCCTTGCCGGGGCAGTGTTTCAGGCGTTACTCCGAAATGATCTTGCCGCTCCGTTCACGCTCGGTGTCTCCAGTGGAGCCTCCCTTGGTGCGGTGCTTGCCATCAGTCTTGGCTGGCATTTTTCAATTTTCGGACTACCTGCTTTTTCAATTGCCGCTTTTATGGGAGCACTCGGAGCAATCTTCCTCGTTTTTAATCTGGTCAAAACACCGCACGGTCAGTTTTCGACCTCCCTGCTTTTACTTGCCGGGGTCACCGCCAATTTCTTTTTCGCATCACTCGTGATGTTCATCCATTACATGTCTGATTTCACCCGCTCCTTTCAAATTGTGCGCTGGTTGATGGGGAGCCTGGATGTCACCAATATGGAAAATATGGTTTCTGTTTTTCCCCTGGTCGCTTTGGGAACGACCGTCCTCATCTGGAAGGCTCGCGATTTAAACCTGACCAGTACCGGCGTGGAGTCGGCTATGAGCCGCGGGGTGGATGTCGAGCGCACCCAGAAAATCGGTTTCATAATGGCATCGCTGATCACCGGAGCCGTGGTTTCCATCAGCGGCCCTATCGGATTTGTCGGGTTAATTGTTCCCCATATTGTTCGGTTGATTGTCGGGCCGGACCTGCGCATCCTGTTACCTGCATCCATTTTTTTTGGCGCAAGTTTTCTTATCCTGTGCGACACCTTCGCCCGCACCCTCATGGCCCCTGTGGAAATTCCGGTCGGGGTCATCACCGCCATGCTCGGCGGACCATTTTTTATATGGCTCCTCAAAAGAAAACCCGCTTGAGGATCGCGTCCATGACATCTAAAGTACCGGCATTTAAATCGTTGATGATTCAGGGCACCGGGTCTGGCGTTGGTAAAAGTATTCTCACCGCCGCCTTTTGCAGATGGTTTAAAAAACGCGGAGTCCGTGTCGCGCCCTTTAAAGCGCAGAACATGTCTCTCAATTCTTTCATTACCAGGGACGGCCTTGAAATGGGACGAGCGCAGGCTTATCAGGCTCAAGCCTGCCAAATCGCCCCGCACGTATGTATGAACCCGGTCCTGCTCAAACCTTCAGGTGACAACCTGTCGCAAGTGGTGCTGATGGGAAAACTCAAATGCAACAACAACGCTCGCCAATATTACAATAATCGCGAGGAGCATTTCGCGGTCGTGCAATCTGCTTTCAAATACTTAAGAGAAAATTATGAAATGGCGGTGATCGAAGGCGCTGGGAGTCCTGCTGAAATCAACCTCCGGGAAAATGATATCGTCAACATGGCGACTGCGCACATGGCCAACGCCCCGGTTTTGATCGTTGGCGATATCGACCGGGGAGGTGTCTTCGCCTGGATGAAGGGAACTTACGATTTATTAACGGAGGAAGAGCAAGGCCGGGTTTCTGGCTTCATCATTAATAAATTTCGCGGTGACATCAACCTGTTGCAACCAGGAGTCCGTATGTTTGAGGATATGGTGAAAAAACCGGTGCTTGGCGTGATCCCGTTTCAACGGGATTTGTTTGTCGATGAAGAGGACGCGCTACCCTCCACGCAAACCAAGAATCACGATCCCTCAAAACTAAATATCGTTATCATTCGCCTGCCGCGAATTTCAAATTTCACCGACTTCACACCGTTGGTTGAAGATCCCAATGTTTCTGTACGCTATGTGTGGCAGGCCTCACAGTTAGGCCATCCAGACCTGCTCATCATTCCTGGTAGCAAAAATACGCTGGCCGATTGCCAGTTCCTGAAAGAGGAAGGCCTGCAAGAAACCATCCTCAAATGCCATAAACAAGGAAGCATTGTCCTCGGTGTATGCGCGGGGTTTCAGATACTGGGGAGCACCCTGCACGATCCAGAGAATATTGAAAGCCATCATAGGCAAATTTCCGGCATCGGGCTTTTCCAAATGGAAACCACCCTTCAACCCGAAAAAATCACACAACAGGTCTGCACGAAAACCGTCAACAGTCCTCTGTTTAAACAATCTCTGGACCTCACCGGCTATGAAATTCACATGGGGATCTCCGAGTTTCAAAAAACCTACCACCACCTATTTGCCAGCGAAACCAACGACCCCGTAGGCTCACTTGGGATTTGTAATGACGACGGCTCGGTGATCGGCACATACCTGCACGGGCTTTTTGACAGTGACTCCTTTCGCGAAGCCTTTTTAAATCGATTGCGAAATTTGCGCGGACTCCCGCAACCTGAGCAGGCATTTCATTTTTCTAAATTACGGGAAGATCAATTCGACAAGCTATCCGATCTGATTGAAAACCATATCGACCATCAGCAAGTGCTGGATATTTTGGAACGGTCATCATAACCTCGCTCTGTACAGCCATATTTACTGGGGATCTTCCGCAAAAGCTTTTGAGGAACTTCTCAAAATGTTACGTGATTGACACTATTCAACAGGTAAAAACTTTGGGATTCTTTTCGGCATTGAGTTTTTTGACTATCCTGTCCGTTGGGCGGAAACGACTTGAGCACAGTTCCCATTCTGCTTTATTTTTTCCGTTGATTGGATTGCTGATCGGTGCTTTGTGTTACGCAGTCGACCAGTTTGCCTCTCACTACCTGTTCCCTGAGGTTCGCGCCCTGCTGGTCGTTTTTTTTCTTACCCTGATTTCAGGTGGACTGCACCTCGATGGTCTCGCGGATTCCGCTGACGGTCTGCTGTCTCATCGCAATCGTGATGAGATGCTAAGCATCATGCGGGACCCACGAATCGGCACCATGGGAATGCTGGCTCTGATTTTTTGCCTGACATTCAAATGGATGGCGTTGATTGCATTGTCCTCTACCGGCTCAGGGGTTTGGATTGTTGCCGCTCCGGCCATTGCCCGGACCGCTCTGGTAGCGGGACTCGTCACCTATCCGCACGCACGCCCACAAGGTGGCACTCATTCTACGTTTTATCAGCAAGGAAAATGGTCCCTTCTGGCACTGGCCTGGATTCCATTTGTCATCTCCTTTACTCAGCACTGGCTCGCGGGACTTTCAGCGATTATATTATTCTTCAGTCTGTTTATAATGTTTAACCGCTATGTCATCATCAAACTCGGGGGAATTACTGGCGACACTCTCGGAGCACTTTGCGAAATCATGGAAACCGCCATGCTGTTGCTCGGCGCGTTGGTCCTGGCTAAAGGAATTTAAGCGTATGCCATCTACAAACCACACATTACTCATCACGGGCGGTTGCCGAAGTGGAAAAAGCCAATACGCGTTGACCCGCTTCCAGAATTTTAGCGGGAAAAAATTCCTGCTTGCCACCGCCGAAGCTCTTGATGAAGAAATGACAGGGCGCATTAAGCGGCACCGTCAGGAACGTGGCGATGATTGGACCACCCTGGAGGAGCCACTCAAACTTGACTCAATATTCCAAAAGGAACCTTCACCCGGCAGTCTCATTGTTTTGGACTGCCTTACCCTTTGGGTCAGCAACATGATGATTGGGAAATATTCTGATGAAGAAATTTTTTCCAGAACCGATCAATTGATTCGATCCATCAAACAATATCCTGGAACAGTCGCGGTAGTCACCAATGAAGTGGGTTCCGGCATTGTTCCGGACAATGCCATGAGTCGGCAGTTCCGCGATCTTGCAGGGCACATCAATCAACGTTTCGCTGAGGCCTTCGATGAAGTGGTTCTGCTGGTCTCCGGTTTACCGTTGACCGTCAAGCAGGGCATGCCCCCCTCTGAAAAACTTCAATCTATGGAAACCCCGCATGCCTTCCCTGAAACTGAAAAACAAGGCGTCTACAATGCAATCTACCAGCGACGCGACATGCGGCATTTTTTACCCGACCCCATTCATCCTAAAATTTTGGGGCGGATACTCGATGCGGCGCACCATGCCGGGTCGGTCGGTTTCATGCAACCCTGGAATTTTATTGTCATTGACGATCCCGCGATCAAACAAAAGGTATACGAAAACTTCAAACAGGCCAGTACACAAGGTGCCGAACAATTCGAGGGCGAGCAAAAGGAACTTTATCTCTCCATGAAACTGCAGGGCATTCTCGACGCACCCATCAATATCTGTGTGACCTGCGATTCCACCCGCATGGGCCCCAACGTGCTTGGGCGAAATACCATGCCAGAAACTGATTTGTTCAGCACCTCCTGCGCCGTGCAAAATTTGTGGCTGTCAGCGCGGGCAGAGGGCCTCGCTGTCGGCTGGGTTTCCATTCTGGAAAAAGAGCAATTGAAAACTGACCTGAACATCCCGCAACATCTGCAACCGGTCGCCTACCTTTGCATAGGCCATTGCGACGGGTTTTATCGTGAACCCATGTTGCAGAGTAAGGGCTGGGCCAAACGCCTGTCTCTTGAAGAACTGGTTTTTTACAATCGTTGGGAGGGCACAGCGGGCGAGTTTAAAATCGTTTTACCACGCCCCCCGGAAGAACCGCATTGACCGAACTGTTGCCGCAAGGACCGTCAAGTCCTCCCTATTTTTCAGGAAGATTATTGTTTATATAAGCTTTATGTCGTTTATAATATTGATTACCTATTAATTTCATGGCATCGTCTATGCCCTGTTCCGCCAAAACTTTCGGACTCACCGTCATTCTTGCCGCAGGACTGTCTTTTTCTCCTGCTCATGCGGAGATGTTTCCGATTGATCTTGATGAGGACGGACTGACCGATCAGTGGCAGTACAAGTCCGCCAACGGACTACCCACCAAAATTGAATACGACAAAAATTCGGACGCGCAGATTGATCAAACCGATTATTATGATCCGCGCGGTGTCCTCATCCGGGCAGAACTCGATCGGGATTTTAATGGCACTATCGATCAGGTTCAGTATTATTCAGCCGAAGGTGGGCTCATCCGGATTCGCAAGGACCCTATATTCACCGGGACCTTGTCGCTCACAGAATTTTATGACCGGCTCGGTCGACTGAAGCAAATTGAAACGGATGAAGATGGAGACGGTAACCCTGAGCGCAGAAAAATTTTTAATCAGGAAGAACGGTTGTCAAAAATTGAGCGCGACCGGGATGACGATGGGACATTCGACACCTGGGAGTTTCTGGGCGAGTTGGGGAAATTAACTCACGCCGCATTTGATACAACAGGCGATGGCAACCCGGACCAGTGGCATTTCTATAAAAGAGGAAAACGGGTTCGAGTGGAATACGACCTGAACCACGACAAAACTGCCGATCGATGGGACCATTATAATTCGAAAGGTCGCCTGACCCGCGTAGAGGTGGACCATGACCACGATGGGAAAATCGATTCTGTTAAACGTTAAAGGAGATAACAGTGTTCAAATGTATTAGCTGGCTGGCCGTACTAGGGCTGGGATTCCTCGCCGCCTGTTCCCCGGCCCCGACCAAAACGGTTCCTGAAGAATTTCAAGTGGGGCAAAATCATTTTCATAAAGTGTGCGCAAATTGCCACGGACCCGATGCCATGGGGGGAAAGACCAAGGGCCCCAAGTTGATCGATGCTGAATTTTTACCGCCAGATTTCACCGATGATGATATTCGTGACACCATTGTCAATGGTTCCAGTTCCGGCAAAATGCCTTCTCAGAAATCAAAATTTTCATACGCTGAAATAACTGAGATTATCAAATACCTCAGGTACTCGCAAAAGACTGCCGGAATAGTCGCCGAAGAAGATGAAGAAGACAGCGAAGGTGAAGAAGAGGACGAGTCCTGATCCCCTCCACAAGCAACCCCATCCCCACCAATTGATGCAGGATTTTCTACAGCCGATCCAACCTGTTGCCAGGGAAAATATTAAAAAAGCCCGGGCCCATCTGGACAACCTGACTAAACCACGCGGCAGTCTCGGTCAACTGGAAGACTGGATCGCGCAATATGCGGCCATCAAGGGTCCGGGCAACTGCACGCTCGAATCCAAAGCTGTGTTTCTGTTCGCCGCCGATCATGGCGTTGCCGAGGAAAAGGTCAGTGCCTACCCGCAGGAAGTCACCGCCCAGATGGTGCTCAACTTTATATCCGGAGGAGCCGCCATCAACAGTTTGGCAGGCTATGCAGGTGCGGAACTGACTGTGGTCGATATGGGAGTCAAATCCATCCTGCCGCATCATCCCTCATTGTTATCCAAAAAGATTGCCGACGGTACGCGCAACATGGCTCGTGAACCTGCCATGGATCGGCAGGAGGCAGAGACAGCACTTTCTATTGGATATCAACTGGCACGCGAAAAAGCGCAGGCGGGAGTTGATCTTCTTGCCGCAGGAGACATGGGCATCGGCAATACCACGTCTGCCACAGCCATCCTTTCGGTCATGAGTGGACAACCTGTGCATGAACTTGCAGGCCGTGGCACAGGCATTGATGATGCCACCCGCCAGAATAAAATCAGGGTCATTGAACAAGCGATCAATATGCACCGACCGGATGCAACCGACCCGGTAGACGTTCTTGGCAAAGTGGGCGGGTTTGAAATCGGGGCCATGTCAGGATTTTTTATTGGCGCAGGTGCCAGTTCCACTCCGGTTCTGATCGATGGCGTGATTTCCTCTTCAGCGGCTATGCTTGCCCTGACCCTGCAACCGAACCTGAAGGACTACCTGTTTCCGGGGCATCGCTCAGCAGAGCCTGCCAGTCGGGTGCTTCTCGATCAACTCGATTTGTCACCCTTGCTTGATCTTGAAATGCGGCTGGGGGAAGGAACCGGTGCTGTGATGGCCATGTGTCTGCTTGAGGGAGGTGTCCGCCTGTACAATGAAATGGCGACCTTCAGCTCTGCGGGTGTCTCGGAAAAAAACTCCGCTCAATAAAAAAGGGAGTGCCGATTGGCACTCCCCGTTCTCCTGTAGTCCTGAAAGAATATCCCTAAACGAACCTTCAAAGAGAACCTCTAGTAATGCAATATTTTCTGTTCCAGCAACTCGCAAACCCTTAAGTCAAGGTTTGCTCGCGGCAAGAAACAATTGTTAGAGGTGCCCTACATTTATTCAAACAAAGTGAACTTCAGGCCGAACATTACAGAATGGTCGCTGAAATCCACTTCAGTTTGTCCCGTGGGGTCCCATTGAGTTGAAGTAAAATTGGCATGAGTGTATTTGTATTCGCCAAATGCCTTCAAACGTTTGTTGATAATATAGTTAGCTCCAACCTGACCGAGAAACCCGGCATCCACATCACCGCCCGGTGCACTGACCGTAGTCACCGTCCCGGCGGCATTGGTTAGCCTGAATTCTTCCACGTCAATGGAATTGATGGCAAGACCCACTCCAACATAAGGTTCGATTCCGCCCCAATTTTCAACCATATCTTCCGGCGCACGGACATTGAACATGAATCCGAAAGTGTCCATATTATCGACAATAGCACTCCCGGTTATCGGGACAGTCGCAGTTACAGGCCCGACCACTGGAAAAAAAACGTTTCCTGGTGCCAAGGTTGCGGTCAGCGTGGCTGATTGTCTATCGGCATCTGGTTGTCGGCGATACCACTGGAACTCTACGCCCAACCAGGGCAGGAAAGAAAAATAATGTCCTACACGAACCCCCCAGGCTGTGGAGGCATCCAGCTCTAAATCAGTAACACTTGCACTAAGTCCTGCTGCGGCAGGCGGCAACCCTGTATATTGAAGATCATCAATACCACCACCGAAGGATGCGCCCACAGACGCACCGACATAGGTTTCCGCCTGAGCTGTGGTGGACAACCCACCTGCAAGCAGAAGGGCTGTCATCAGACAAGGAATAAGTTTTTTAAAATAGCGGGCCATTTTCATGGGGTTTCTCCTCTCAAGGACGCTGAAAAAAAAGCGATAAATTTGATTCGACTCTTAGGGATGAACTTATTTTACACAAAATGTTGAAGAAACAAAGCAAAAATGAATCATTTTTATTGCTCTTTTTCCTTAAAGGAATAAAATTTGTTTAAATTTAAACAAATTATGTGGTGATAAAAATAACATAACTCATTGTTTTTAAAAACTTTATTTGATATTTTCTAATTAATCTAACAAAATCAGTTGGTTGGCTTTCTTTTTCCTATTTTTGACCCTCTTTTGCCTCCCCGCAAGCCCGGTTTCGCCTCACCTTGACAGGGTCTCCCTTTTTGGCTAAATTGATCGCCTTCTCAAGCAAATCCTCTTCCTGTCCCAAATACGGAGAATTCAATGAGCTACATTCAGGAGTTATTTGCCGAGCGACTGGGCGGCAACCAGTTCGGCAAAGACACCACCATCTATAAATTCGAAAAAATCAAACGCGCCAAGCGGGCCGCACTCGATGCCAACCCCGGCAAGGAACTATTCGACATGGGAGTCGGCGAACCCGATTCCATGGCCGACCCTGGAGTCGTTCAGGCACTCAAGGACGAAGCCGAAAAACCGGAGAACCGGGGTTACACTGACAACGGCATTGACGAGTTTAAACAGGCGACGGTTGATTATATGAGTTCCGTTTTTGGTGTTGACGGATTGGACCCATCGCGCCACGTCAACCACACCATCGGTTCCAAACCGGGTCTCGCTATGGCCCCTTTGATGTTCATCAATCCGGGCGATGTCGTATTCATGACGACACCAGGGTATCCGGTCCTTGGAACCCACGCCCAATACCTGGGCGGGGAAGTGGTCAACCTGCCGCTGACGGAAGAAAATGGATTCCTGCCGAACCTTAAAAGCATTGACCCGGCGACTGCTAAAAAGGCCAAAATCCTGTACCTGAATTACCCGAACAATCCGACTGGAGCGCAGGCGACTCGCGAATTTTTTATCGAGGCGGTGGCCTTTGCCAAAGCCAACAACCTCATCGTGATTCAGGATGCCGCTTACGCCGCGCTGACTTACAATGGCGAACGGCTGAGCTTTTTATCGGTACCCGGCGGCATGGATGTCGGCATCGAACTGCATTCTTTGTCCAAGGCCTACAACATGACCGGCTGGCGCATGGCCTTTGCGGTCGGCAATGAACTGATCGTGAAAGCCCTGTCGCATGTGAAGGACAACATCGATTCCGGTCAATTCGCCGCCATCCAGAAAGCCTGTATCTACGCTTTGAATCATCCGGAAATCACCGAAAAAACTGTCGCGAAATACAAACGTCGGCTGGAACTTCTGGTGGACACGATCAACAGTGTTGGTTTCAACGCTCGTATGCCGGGCGGCTCATTCTTTCTTTACGTCAAGGCACCTGTCGGCATCCAGGGCGGACGCCGCTTTGAAAATGCTGAAGATTTTTCCCAGTACCTCATCACCGAACACCTGATCTCCACCGTCCCGTGGGATAACGTCGGCAGTTACGTGCGATTTTCCGTGACCTACGCCGCGCAAGGTGCCGAGGATGAAAAGCGCATCATGGGAGAAATCAAGAACCGGCTGTCGACTGAGAAGTTCGAGTTCTAATCCAGCGATAGCTGATTGTTCCGGGAACCTTTTTCATTAGGGGATTGCTGAAAAAGTATTATTGTCGCCAGCAACCTGTTAGAGAACCATGCCCGAAACCGTAATCATCGGACTGGGATCCAACCTCAGCCAGCCTGCCCGCAATGTGCAGACGGCTTTCGCTACCCTGTGCGCATTGGATGGCGTGGAGACCCCTCTGCTGTCCCACCTTTACCTGACACCTCCCTTTGGTATTCAGGATCAGCCGGAATTCGTCAACGCTGTGGCAAAACTCCAGACCAACATGGATCCGCGTGCTGTATTGGATGCTTTACTTTTAATCGAAGAAAAAATGGGGCGGGTGAGGAAAGAAAAATGGGGACCGCGCCTGATCGACCTCGACCTTTTATTTTTCGGCGACCAGATCATCGACGAAGAGGGTCTGGAAATCCCGCATCCGGGAATTCAGGAGCGCGACTTTGTGCTGGTGCCCTTGCTGGATATAGCACCGGAGTGGCGGCACCCCATCCTCGGCAAAAGTATCCGCGACCTGGCATCAGCATTGCCGGACACCGCAAGTGTCGTAAAGATCGAATCAGATATCTAGCGGTTCAGGATCGAGCACTTCCATTTTTCCCAACGCTTCCTGCATCAAATCCTGCCAGGGGTAACGCGTCTCATCATTTTCCAGCTCATGAATTTTAGCTTTAGTCGCCGGGCGGTCGGGCATGAAAACAGAACAGCAATCCGGTTGCGCTTCAATACTGATGTCGTAAGTACCAATCGTTTTTGATTCAGTAATGATTTCATTTTTATCCATCCCGATCAATGGGCGAAACACACTGCAATCAACCACCCTCGACACCGCGTCCAGATTTTCCAGCGTCTGCGAGGCCACCTGCCCCAGCGATTCGCCGGTCACCAATGCTTTGTATCCTTCCGCATCGGCAATCGCCTGTGCAATACGGTACATCATGCGCCGGTACAACACCACGCGATTGGCAGGCCGACAATGATCCCGGATCGCCACCTGAATATCCTCGAAGGGCACCACCCGCAATCGCATCGACTCCTGATAACGATTGAGCACGCCGCATAATCGTAGCACCTTGTTGTATCCGCCCTGCCCCATGTAAGGCTTGTTGTCGAAGAACACGCCGTGCACCCGACAGCCCCTTCTCAACAGGCGATACATAGCCACCGGACTATCGATGCCGCCTGAAAGAAGCCCCAGAACTTTTCCGGCAGAGCCAACGGGAAGACCGCGCAAACCTGGAACCCGATCCTTGAACACCACCGTGTGGTTCATCCCGATTTCAATTTCAAGTTTAAAATCGGGCCGACCAATATTGACGCACAACCCACGCTCGCTTAAGGCCTGCATGATCTGCCCTCCGACGGCGTGATCCACTTCACTGGAGGTGAGAGCAAAGCCTTTATGCGATCGCTTGGTCCGCACACAAAACTTGAGAGCCGGATTGGAATCCAGCAAAGGAGAAATCCACTCGATACCTTTCTGCGCGATCAACTCCAGCTCGGGCTCCATCATCACGCCGACACTGAGAGACGCGATACCGGGCACAAACCCGAGTCGTCGCACCAACTCGTCAGCCTGATCTTCATCGCACTCCAGAAGAATCCGGCCATGCGGCACATTGATAGATACGCCATCAAGGCCCTTCAATCTGAACCGGATATTCTGGCGCAGGCGGTCGATAAAAAATCGCCGGTTCTTGCCTTTCAATCCAATTTCATCGTAACGGATGACGAGCGTTCTTCTATTGTTCACGTCGAGACAACTCGTGAGCGAAAAGCGGGGTAGAGAGCAGTATAGGCCTGTCGGAACTCCTGTAAAAATGTATCGACCTGATCCAGAGTATTGCCTGCGCCGAAAGAGACACGCAGACTGCAAAGGGCTTCTTCTTGCGAACACCCGATGCCCAGCAAAATTTTTGAGGGCTCCTTCGAATGAGCACTGCAGGCACTGCCAAGTCCCACAAATATTTTTCCCTCTTCAAGATGATGCAACAACACTTCTCCCTCAACGGGCGCGAAACTGAAATTAAGAATCGCGCTGGACTGCCGCGCCCAATCTTGCGTGGGCTCGGAATTAAATTTAATTTCAAGCTCAGGAGTTTCCGACTCAAGTTGTTTCAACCCTGAAACCAGCCGTACGTGCAGAGCTTTCAATCGATCACGCGCTTGCGTGACCCGCGCAGTCGCGAGCTTCAGTGCGTGCGCCGTCCCGAGAATCAAGGCAACCGGCAAGGTACCGGAGCGGATACCGTATTGCTGTTTGCCGCCATGGATCTGCGGCTTCAGGGTCAAGCGTGAATCATAGGCCAGCAGACCGATACCCTTGGGCCCGTTGAATTTGTGAGCGGACAAAGTATAGCCTGAGATGCCTTCCCATAATTTTTGCGAGTAATTGATTTTCCCAACAGCTTGCACCCCGTCAACAAACAAGCGTGTTTGTGGGGACTCCTCCTTCAGCCTTGCCCCTATTGCCTCAATCGGCTGAACGGTTCCCAGTTCATTATTGACATGAGTCAGGCAAAGCAGTCGGATGCGATTTTCTTTCAACGCCGTAACTGCATCCACACACAGTCGACCTTGCTCAAGAAACTTCGTCAAGTGCAAGGGTTCATTGCCGAACTCCTTCATGGAGTCGACGGCTTCCGTGACACTTGGATGATCCAGCCCGGTACTTGCCACTTTGCGATCAGGAAAACTGATTCCTTTGATGAACAGGTTGTTTGCCTCACTGCCGCCACTGGTGAACACCAGATTGAAATTGGAAGGAAGGTGCAGGTAGCGGGCGATATCTGTCCGCGCCTGTTCTATTTTTTGATTGGCCTCCACGCCAAGTGAATACACGGTGCCGGAGTTTGCAAAATCTTCGTGCATGGAGCGTGTCATCACGTCGATGACTTCCGGGTCCATGGGCGTGGTCGCTGAATGGTCCAGATAAATCATGCCGGTTTTCGTCTCACTTGCGGCTGATAAGGTTCCTGAATACGGTGTTCGATTTCGAGATGATCGAGAATTCGGGCGACGATAAAATCCGCCACATCTTCTACCGATTGCGGGTTGTCGTAGAAACCCGGATTCGCTGGCAGAATAAGGGCACCGGCCTGATCCAGTGCCAGCAAATTCTTGAGGTGAATGGTGCTGAACGGCGTTTCCCTTGGTACCAATATCAATTTTCTTTTTTCTTTAAGGACAACATCCGCAGATCGTTCAATAAGAGAAGAAGAAACACCCGCCGCAATACGCCCGACGGTGCCCATGGTAGCGGGGCACACCACCATGGCATCGATCTTAAAGGAACCGCTGGCGAGGCAATCATTCATGCGTGCATTGCGGTGCACCTCAGTATTTTCTTTTTCAAAGTAGTCTGCCGTCAGCCCCAGTTCCAATTGCAGGACCTCCGCGCCGCGCTCGGAAATTATCACGTGGGTCTCGGCGCGCGACTGCAACTGATCAAACAGGCGTTTGACATAAATCATGCCACTGGCACCGGTGATTGCCAGCACAAATCGTTTCATGGTTTTTCTCCTGATTTCAACAACTGCGTGACACAGGCTAACACGTCCCTTTGAACCGTTTCACTGTCGCGACCGGCATCAATCCGTTTGATATGGGGCCCTTCAAAGGCATCAAAAATCGCCTGCACTTGTTTGAGGTAATCCAGTTTTTCAAAAGAACTGAATCCATCGCGGGACTGTGCAATTCGTTTCAAGCCAGCTTCCGGGTCGATGCAAAACATCAACACAAGGTCCGGTATCGGTGCGAAAGTTTCATTTTCACGGCAGATCACCTGCGGGTCAAATCCCAATGCCCCCTGATAGGCCGCCGTGGAATAATAATAACGGTCGATCAGAACAATGGCCTGACGGTCAAGGGCCGGTTGAATATTGAGTTCGACATCCTCCCGTCGATCATTATTAAACCAGGAAAGTTCTTCCTCAGGCGATATTCCGTCCCTGCCTTCTATCAACACCCTCCGGATTTTTTTGCCCCAAGTGCCATTTGTCGGTTCGCGCAATAACACAACTTCGCGCCCAGAAGCCGTCAGCGTTTCGGCAGTCTGCTTTAACTGGGTAGATTTCCCTGCCCCATCGATTCCCTCGGCTACGATTAAAAAACTCTTTTTCAATGTTCGATCAGCTCCTTGAGGATTAGTGTCTGCACCCGAACCGGTTGCTTTTCCCTTTCATTTTATTTCATAATACTTTAAAGGGACCTCAAATAATTCGAAATTTTCTGTTCCGGCAGTTCGCTCCCTCTTTAAAACCACAGGGAGAGGCTCACGGCCAAAAGCGACTTTCAGAAATGCCCTGAAAGAAAAAATTCTTTGCGCAACCTGCCTCAATAATTTTGAGGGTATTATAAAATACACTAACACCCTAATCAGAGCCACTGTCGCCTTATGAAAAAATTCTGGAAAATATTCGGCTGGGTATTCCTCGGAATTATGCTCCAATCCCAGGTCAATGTCCTTTATGGAATTGTGACCCTGGAAAACCTGTATTTTCATGACCGGGTTTATTGGGTCAAAATGAACCTGCAACCTGTGGAAGACAAGATTCAACTGCTAACCGTCGAAACAACGGTGCATCATTCCCTCGGGCCAGATTATTTTGCCAATGTGTATATCCCCGATCACTTCCGGGTAGTCAATAAAAAGCCTTATCTTGGTGCCGAAACACGACCCGGCTACAAGGCTTACCAGATGAATATGAAACGAAAATACCGGGACGTGCTCAGCCGTGAAAACTTTCTATTGGTCCCACAAAATAAAACTGACGATCTTCCCCTAAAACCTCTGATTGTTCATTTTCAGAATATGCACCAGCTACTGCATGAGGACAAGACCTACCAACTGGCGACCGCCAAAAGTGAAACCACGCTTGAAGGCCCCGAACTGGCGGAGTCAATTTATAGCCAGAAATGGGGCATGTGAGTTTGTCCCGATGAAACCGACTAACAAAGACTATTACGGCACCCTCGGAGTTGCAGAAAATGCAGATTCCGAGGCGATCAAAAAAGCCTATCGGGCTCTGGCGGTGGAGTATCACCCCGACCGCAACCCGGACAACCCCGCCGCTGAAGAAAAATTCAAGGATGTCACTGAGGCCTACGGGGTATTGATGGATCCTAAAAAGCGTTCCGAGTACGACCTCTTTCGTAAAACTTTTGGTGCCGGGCAAGCAGGAGCTGATGGTGGACAGGGTCCCCGCTTCGACTACAGCCAACAGGAAATTTTTGAAAACATGTTCCGCCAGGCTTTTGGGCGCGATGCTTTCAACGACCTCAACATGTCTTTCAAGAATAAAGGTTTTCGCTCAGGTTCCGGTTTTTTCGACGCTATCCTCTTCGGTGGTGTTGGGGCCATGGGAAAACTGGGACGTTTGCTGTCGATGGTTCCCGGTCCCATCGGAAAATTTGGTCTCGGGTTGCGCCTTTTGCAAGGAATCGGCGCGTCCGTCCTCGCAATAAAATCCATGAAACAGAAAGCGCGGGATCAGCAAGGCGAAAACGCTCCACAAAAAAAAGAGGGTGACTCGATCCTGGGTAGCGTCAAAAATATTTTTGATCCCGGCTCAGGCACAGGACTCGATCTGTATTACCAGATCACCATCCCCCCGCACGAAGCCTTGAGCGGGGCTCGCAAACAGTTCTCTTTCACCGTTGACGGTGAACGGGAAAAACTCATGGTTCGGATTCCACCGAACACCCCTGCCGGACAAAAACTGCGCTTGCGTGAAAAAGGCAAAAAGAAAAATGACCAGCGTGGCGATCTGATCCTCACAGTCAATGTGGGCACTGTCTAGCATCGTTTCAACGCCACAAAATGTTTTCCCTGCCCGTTTTGTTTCGTGATATCCTAGAACCCCTTGATAACATGGCACTTTTAGCAAAACACTATTGGCTCAAGGGGATTGTTGCGCCAGATTCCGGATCATTTATTTATGAAGCGTCTCTTAGTTATTTTATTGATCGCCTTTTTTCTGGCGCAGTCTGCCTCTTCTCTGGCTCAGAAGAAATCTAAACCTGCTCCTGTTGGAGTGGCTAAAGTACAAACCCTGTCCGCAAAAGATCTGATCGAGTTGCCCGGCACAGTTGTTCCCTGGGCCTCTACCCGACTCTCGGCAGAAATCGACGGACGTGTCGAAGCGATCCATGTTCGTGAAGGTCAATACGTTAAAAAAGACACCGCCCTTTTACAAATGAGGACAGTGCCCCTGAATCTTGAGCGCGAGCTTGCCGAGGCCGAAGCCCGTCGTGTGAAAATCCTGCTACTTGAATTAAGAAACGGCACCCGCATAGAAAAAATCGAGGCCGCCCGTTTTGATCAGGAACAGGCGCGTGCCAGAGTCAAACTGGCAGAAAACGATCTCAAGCGAATAGAGCAGTTGTATGCCGATGGCGTTGTCAGTCTTGATGATTTCGACCGCAGTCAATCAGAAGCAGAAGGTGCCCGCGCAGAACTTCAAGGCAAATCAGAAGTGTTGAAAGAGTATTTGGCGGGACCCCGCATTGAAAAAATAAATCAGGCGAAAGCCGACCTGGAAGCGGCGCAGGCACGGATCAGGATCATCGAGGACAATATTGAGCGAGCTACCCTACGCGCCCCTTTCAGTGGTTATATTGTCCGCAAACAAACGGAGGTCGGGGAATGGCTGGAAACAGGCGATCCTGCATTTGAGATCACCTCAGCTTATCCGGTCAAAGTGGAGGTCGACCTGCCTCAGTATCAATACAACATGGTCAAGGTAGGTAATTCAGCCAAGGTGATTCTGGACAACCGGAAGTCGACCGGTAGCCCGAAAGAGTTCAAGGGCCGAGTCATTGAAAAAGTGACCTCGGCCGATCCCAATTCCCGCACCTTCCCGGTTCGTATCCGGGTCAACGTCTCCGGCAGTAAAATAGCGCATGGCATGCTGGTTCGGGTAGAGTTATACCCCAGCGCAAAAACAAATCGTCAGCTTTTTGTACCTAAAGACGCGCTGGTCCAGTCGCCTAAAGGAACCATCCTCTGGGTGGTAAAGTCTGCTGGCCAAAATAAAAACACGGTCAAGAAAGTGTCCGTGACTCCCGGGAAAATGGAGGGTCATTTGATCGCAGTGACATTCAAAAAAAATGCCCTCAAGGCCGGAAGCCTCGTTGTGGTGCAAGGCAATGAGCGGTTGAAACCCGGCTCCCTGGTCAACATCGTGAAGCGATAACAAACCCACCTCATGAACGTAATTCAAAATTCTCTCAAGTACGGTGTCACCGTTGCCGTCGGGGTGATCCTTATCCTGATGTTCGGCACCATGGCCCTTCTGCGCGTTCCCATCCAATTGACACCTGAAATCAGCCAGCCTGAAATCAGTATTCGCACCTTCTGGCCGGGTGCGAGTCCGGAAGAAGTTGAACGCGATATCATCGATAAACAGGAAGAACAGTTAGAGTCGCTGGTCGGACTGGTCGAGATGGAAAGTGATTCGCAAACGGGTCGCGGCGAAATTTATCTGCAGTTTCGAGTCGGGACCAACCTGCAGGAGGCACTGGTACGAACCGCGAATGCCCTGCAACAGGTTTCGGATTATCCGGAAGATGTGGATGAGCCAACGATCAAGACCACCAATGTCTCGGACCGTCCCATCGCCTGGTTCGTCCTGCAACCTCTGCCGGAATTCAAGGATAAAATCAACGTCTACCAGTATCGGGATTTCGCTGAAAATTTTATCCAGTCACGATTTCAGCGCGTGCCGGGGGTCTCCGACAGCGATGTGTACGGCGGCAGTCCGGCAGAACTGCAGGTAATTTTCGATCCCAATGCGCTGGCAAAACGAGGGATCACCATCACTCTGTTGCGCGACACTCTGCGCCAGCATAACCGGAATGTCAGTGGCGGCGATCTCGACGAAGGCAAACGCCGCTACATCGTTCGCACTCTTGGGGAATTCAAAACCCCGGAGGATGTGAAAAATATCATTCTCACCCAGGTCAACGGCAAACCGGTCTATGTCAAAGATGTTGCTGAAGTCAAAGCAACGCATGAAGAACTGCGCGACTACGTAAGGCACAATGGCCTGCCCGGCATATCCATCAACGCGCGCCGGGAAATCGGTTCCAATATCCTGCAGGTGATGGACCGTTTGAAAACCACCGCGCGCGACCTGAATGAAAAACTTTTGCACCCGATGGGTTTACACCTCATCCAGACAGCGGACAAAACCGATTACATCGTCCGCGCCATCGACATGGTGCAGACCAATCTGGTATTCGGCGGAGTCCTGGCGATGATCATTCTGCTGGTGTTCCTGCGCAGTCTTTACAGCACACTGGTGGTGGCCTTCGCCATCCCCATCAGCGTCATCGGCTCCTTCATCATCGTCACCCTCATGGGACGCACGATCAATGTCATCATGCTGGCAGGCATGGCCTTTGCCGTTGGCATGGTGCTGGACGCTTCTATCATTGTGCTGGAAAATATTCACCGCCATCACAAGATGGGCGAAAAACCGCGCATGGCCGCCCTGCTGGGAGCGCGTGAAGTCTGGGGGGCGATCCTCGCCAGTACCCTGACCACACTCGCCGTGTTCATCCCGATCCTGTTTGTAGAGGAAGAGGTCGGGCAATTGTTTCAGGATATCGCTGTGGCCATCAGTGCTTCAGTAGTGTTGTCGATGACGGTCAGTATTCTGGTCATTCCCCCCTTGAGCGCCAAACTACTCTCCCTCGAAGACCAAAGTAAATCGGGCAGTTCATTTTTTGACAAGGCCTTTGGTCATCTGTTTGGCTTAAGGTGGCTGGGGCAGAAGTTTGCTAAAACAACGGTAAGCTTTTTGAACGTTCTCTCGCACAACCGAGCGGTACAGGGAATGGTGATTCTGGCGTTGACCGTTCCCCCTGCCTTGCTGGCCCTGTCGCTACTGCCTAAAACGGAATATCTGCCTGAAGGCGATCAAAACGTCATCATCGGATTCATGATTCCACCGCAAGGCTACAATGTGGGGGAGATGACGCGTATTGGCGATCAGATGGAAAATAGCTACCGCTCGTATTGGGAAGCCCTGCCCGGCTCGGTTGAGGAATCACGTCTTGACGGACCTGCCGTCCGTAACTTTTTATTCATCGGGAGCCGTGGGCGATTGTTCACCGTTGTCAAAGCCAAAGACCCGGACCGCGCCGGGGAATTGATCCCCATCCTGGATCGGGAATTCGACAAGGTGCCGGGGATGTTGTCATTCAGCCGACAGCTCTCTCTTTTTTCGAGTGCCTTGAGCGGTTCACGCGGAATTGAGATCAATTTTTCCGGACCGGACCTGGTGAAACTCACCGAAATTGCACGGAAATCATTTTATAAAATACGCGAGATCCTTCCAGGCTCACGCACGCGCCCGAACCCTGGAATCGAATTGGGCCAACCTCAAATTCAGATTCAGCCACGCCTCAAACAATTGACTGACCTGAATATGACGGCAAGTGATCTCGGTTATTCCGTTGCCGCCCTGACCGATGGTGTTTACGCCGATGAAGTTTTCCTTGACCCGGAGCAAGTCGACCTGCCCTACCTGCCAAGGGAAGGCATCGACCTCGTGCTGATCAATAAATATCAAAATGAGCAGAAGACGCAGGACCTCGCTCGCACGATGATCCACACAGCGGGAAATCACACGGTTCCATTGAAACATGTCGCCGATATCGTGCACACGGTGAGTACGGAAAAAATCAGGCATTTTGAACGGCAACGCGCCATCACCCTCGAGATTTCACCGCCAAAGGATATTCCACTGGAAGAAGCGATCGACCGTGTTAAAGAGCAGATCATCCAGCCACTGATCAACGATGGCACGCTGGGAGGCGATTACAAGGTGCAACTTTCTGGCAACGCGGACAAGTTGGAGCAAACACGCGAAGCTATGAAAGGCAATTTCCTGCTGGCCATTTTCATCACGTATCTTCTTCTCGCCACCCTGTTTCAGCATTGGGGCTATCCCCTGATCATCATGCTCAGCGTGCCGATGGCGGCCGTGGGTGGGGTGTTTGGTCTCGTTCTCCTCAATATTTTTGTCAACCAACCTCTGGACGTTCTCACCATGCTGGGCTTCATCATACTGGTCGGCGTGGTGGTCAACAACGCCATCCTGATCGTGTATAAAACCCTGTCCAACATTCGTGAAGAAGGCATGCCGCATGACAAAGCAGTAATCGATTCCGTCCGCACCCGCATCCGCCCGATCGTCATGAGTACCCTGACCAGTATCTTCGGCTTATTGCCGCTGGTGGTGATGCCCGGTGCGGGAAGTGAGATTTATCGCGGAATCGGAGTCGTCATTTTATCGGGACTGCTGTTCAGCACAGTTTTCACCCTGTTCCTGATCCCGGCCCTGCTCGACATGAGCTTTCAGTTTGCAGGCCATACCAAAATACCGGATGATAACTTTTCCACAAAAAACCCTGACACGATTCAACTGACTCCTGGTAAACCCGGAACCACAGCTCCAGACAAAGGTTCTATTCCATGACAGACCGCACACAGGTTATCCAATACTGGCAGAAATTTTTTGCCGACCTTTTAATCGGAACCTTCGTTTACCTGTTCCTGTTCTCGGTCGGCGGGGTGGCTCTGGGACTGCTCGCCAGTTACTGGCTCAACGGCGGTTATATCAATCCAGAAATTGAAAGCACCTGGTTGAACTGGCTGACGTTTGTTATCGCCTTTGGGTGGCAATCGATCTTCGGCTGGGCACACGGGCTCATCGCCTGTACGCTGTGGGTGGCTGGCAAAAAACTAAAGGAAGGCCTTATAGGATTGCACGACTTGCTCGACATCCTGACCACAGGAGTCATGGCCTCCTACCCGCACCTCGACAAAAATATCCCAAAAAAGGAACTGGAAGAGAAGTTTGAAAAACTTGGTCACAAGTTTATGGACGACCTGAAACTTAAAGGCGGGCCGATCAACTTCACCAAACGCATGATCTTTCTGGTGATCCTGAAGGTGCTGAAGTTTTTCTTTATCAATGATTTTATAGATGAGATTCGCAAAAAAGATAAAGACGACCTGTCACGAGCAGACATCGAAAGTGCGATTCGCCGTGTTGGGGTCGACATCCTGCTGTCGCCACTCACCGACTACCTGTACATCCTGCACGGCCTCAACGGGGCCGCTCTTTTGGCAACCGTGGGACTGCCCTTTATTTTCTTCTGGATTTTTTAACTTACAATAAAAAATTAAAATGCGGCGAGGCGTTGCTCAATATTTTGCCGCTCGTGATGACCGAGGTATAACAGTCCATCGGCAAGCGAATAGTTGTGGGGAAAGGTTGTTACTTTCTGGCTGAGCCTGGCCAGCACTTCCTGATACAGCTCCGTCGCCTCTTCGGCGGTCAGTCCAATATCGATATCGTACGAATAACCAAGCGCAAGATCGTGCCCTTCGGACCCTTTGAGGTTATACACATGGTATTCATCCGGACTCTTCGCCATCGGCGTTCCCTTTTCCAGATCAAATTGGGAGGTGATGCAGGAGAAACCGGGAGAGTTCAGCAGTTTCGGATTATTCAAAACAAAATTAACCGAATCATAAACTTCTTCGCGGGTTTCCGTTGGGAAACCGATCAGCATATACAGGTGGATGCCGATGCCAATGTCCATACACTGCTCAACCGTCTCGTCGATCACTTCCACCGGGCAACCTTTTTTCATAAAATCCAGCACGCGCTGATTATGCGACTCCATACCGAAGATCAGTTTGCGACAGCCAGAGCGATACAACAATTCCAGTCGGTTTTCCTTGAGCAGACTCTTTTCAAACTTCAACTCGCCCGTCCACTGGACGTTCAAATCCATGTCGACCAGTTTCTGCGAGAACGTTTTCAGGAAATTGATGGGCAAAGCTTCGTCGGTGAAGAAAAAATAATTACAGCCGTATTTCTCCTTCAAGTTTTTAAAATCATTGGCCACCGTTTCCGCGTAGCGCACATGAAAGTCGATGTGATCGAACGGGATCGAGCAGAAAGCGCAACGCTCCCAATAACAGCCACGCGACCCCATCACCGGCAGAACGCGCTCGGGCGTGAGGTACAGGTCAAATGGTATCCCGTCAAAGTTGGGTGTTGGCAAAGCGTTGAGTTCTTCTTTGTGGAAAGGACGGTTGACCTTGACCGTATCGCCATCCTTGTAAACAAGGTTAGGCACCTGGGAGAAATCCTTGTCGGACCTCACCGCCTCGACCAGTTTGAGCAGTGGCGTTTCGCCTTCATGCACCACAAAGCTGTCAATGAAATCGAACAGAGCCGAACCCTTTTCCAGCACATCGACCAGCTTGGTGAAGATACTGCCACCCACGGTAATGTGAATATCCGGGCGGGCTTTCTTGATTAGATGCGCCAGGCTGAGCCCCGGGAGCACCTGCTCGACCGAGGTGATGGAAATGCCAAACAGTTCAATATCTTCTTTGATAATTTCAGGCACATAATGTTTCTGGTAGAGGTCGTAAAAAAAGTTTTCCTCCGGATGCTCGAAGGACTCGATAATTTCCCAGGTCGCGTAAGGTGACCACCTGAGCTGACTGCCGATGACGGTCAGCTGTGAGGGAAAATACGCGGCAAGAATATTGTCCAGCCAGACATCGATGATCTTGAGGCTTTCCATGTAGCGATCGATATCATAAAACTCCGGCGAGCGGAGCGAGGCTTTGGCGGAATCAATTTGACCGCAGAGTGACGGGATGATTTCCATGGCTTCCGCTAGCTTCTGAATCTTTTCGCGCTCGAAATCCGTGAGGTAGGCCTTCTGCCGGAGCGTATTAAACTCGTCCTGAATGCGAGCAAACAGCGGTTGTGTTTTCTCCCAGGAACAAAGATGATCGAGCAGTTCGATGGCAAGATCACGTTGCACCACATCCTCTACACCGTTGTCATGTAGAAACCCTTTAAGAGCCGGCAAGCTCAGATATGGCTGTGAGGGATGCCAGGATGATGGAAAGACCAGATAAATCATATCGAAATTACCTTCACTGTGGTTTTGGTGCCATGAACACCAATAGGACCAATTTGTCGCCGGAGTCGTTGACCACCCCGTGTTCTTCTCCCGAAGGGGCCATGGTGATTTCATCAGCCACGAGCTCTTTTGTCTCGCTACCGACAGTCACTTTGCCTTTGCCTTCAAGGACGTAGTAAACTTTGTCCGAACCTTCGTGGGCATGAACTTTTTGCTGTTGGCCCGGTTCGAGACAGTATATATCACAAAAGAAGCGCTCCGAATCGAAAAGGCTGACCTTGCTCATCTTTTCAGCTTTGAACGCTACCTGATCACGCACTTTCACAACTTTCATGGGTCACCGGATTCCCTTCATAACTGCTGATTTTAAAAGAGGAAATTTTAACACATTTGCCTCGTTCCAAGAAATAGCGGGCCATAAGGAGTTGCATCATCTGGACGGGGAGCGGATTCATTTTGCAGAACCTGGATTTGCTTATTGACAGCCCCAGCACTATCCTGCAAAATCCGCAGTTGTTAAAACAAGTACACGAAAAGAAATGTCGGGGCGTAGCGCAGCCTGGCTAGCGCACCTGGATGGGGTCCAGGGGGTCGGAGGTTCAAATCCTCTCGCCCCGACCAACTTTTCGCTAAACTTTGGAGGATTTTTGGTGGAACTGGAAAGAGAAATCTGGATCATTGAATCCAAACTCAAAAAAAACAAGGACGGTTGGTGGCCTCAGGCCGATAAAACATTTCAGGAAAAACGGTTTGGCAAAGATACGCTGGATGAACTCAAATCCGAGTATAAAAATTTCAGTTTTCGTTTAGCCCGTTACCTCCCCGAAGAGTAATCATCGCAGCACACTTTCCAAAAACAGCAGACCAATCAACACCCAAATCATTCAGAATGTCAGAGTAACAATTATTTCTTAACCTGAGGTGGATGCTGGAGTTTGCTCAAATCAAACCCCTGCGTATTGAGGTTGGCGATTACGGAGTCGTAGTCACTCGGTTTCATTTGCGGAGTGCGACTCAATATCCACAAGTGGTCGCGTTCCGGCGAACTGACCACAGCAAAACGATAGTCTGGAGCCAGATCAACAATCCAGTAATCGACAACGCGCGGCCCGGCGAACTGCACTTTCAGCTTTGCCTGAATCGGCGGGTCTTGTACCCAGGCTTTACCGATGGATTCCCGAAGAGGGCCGCCGACCGCTCCCTCGTGACATCGGTTGATAACTTCGAAATGTTTGCTGTCCTGCATCAAACGATAAGTCGCCGTACCCGCCACGCAGTTTTTTTCAAATGAATGGTTGAACCGCGCGATCTCATACCAGGTTCCCATGTACTGTTTGTAGTCAACGTAAGGAACCACCACGAGCGGTGGCTGAGACCGGCCCGACATTGTGGCGCAAGCAGGCAACAAGGCAAACAGACCAACAAGAACGATGGCCTTAAAGAAAGGTATTGAGGAAATCTTCATCTTCAAGATCGTCTTTGAGGTACTCGGGGAAGATTGTTTCCTTGTCAAGAATGGCTCCCTCGATATTATTGAAATGCAGACCCGAAGCATCGGTCAGGTTGGCTCCCTTGAGGTTAGTCTTATTAAAGTACACATCCTCGTTGAACTGCGAACCGGACAAATCAGCCCCCTCGAAATTCGCGCCCTGCACATTGGCCTCCATAAAATTACAATGAGTGACCACCGCCCCAGGCAACTCGGCGTTCTGCAGATTGACCTCCTGAAACTTGGCACGGTTGAGATTGGCCTTTCCCAATTGGGCACCGACCAGGTTGGAAAACTGAAGTTTGGCACCAGCCAGATTGGCTCCGTTTAGGTTCGCCTCTTTCAAATTCGTGCCGCGTAAATCACTGTCCGATAAATCGATCGGTTGGTCCGGATTGGCGGTGCGCCACTGGTTCCAGCCCTCGACTCCTTTTTTCAATTGGTCCACTTGTTCCTGACTCGCCATTGCACTTTCCTTTTTTAAAACATTTTGCGTTTCAAATTATTAACCGGCACAGGCCGGATTAGATACAAAGAAGCGTTTATCATACCCGATTTTTTGCCCGATTTTTTGCGCCAGTGTTTAAAATCTGCCTCACCCGATTAACCGTTCCAATTTTCGCACCGTAAACGCCCGACTAGCATCTAAAGACAGAAGAGCCACCCAATCCTCGCAGGAGAAACACCGATGCCGCAAATCAGTCAGGTTGATATCCATCAGGTCAAACTGTGGCTGGACGACAAGACCACCACCATTCTCGATATACGCGACCCCATGACCTACGCGATGGGACACATTCCGACGGCACAACATGTCGACAACGAAAGTGTCAAACAGATGATCGAATCGCTCGACAAAGAGAGCAATGTTGTCATCTGTTGCTATCACGGAAATTCGAGCCAGGGAGCCGCCGGTTTTTTTATGGAAAACGGTTTCACCGATGTCCACAGTATGATGGGCGGATTCGAAGACTGGAAACACAGCTATCCCGCCGAAACCGGTAACCCGTCAGAGGAAGAATAAGCATGCCAACCAATGTGCTACTCGTTATGCCGCGCAACCAGTTCTCAGAAGACGAACTGTTTCCTGTTCGCGATGCTTTACAGACAGCCGGGTGCCGCGTGCTGGTATTGTCCCTGACCGGCAAAGAGGCCACCGGCATGAGCAAAACTAAATTCACGCCTGATGGCATGATAGCGGATTGGAACAAGCAGGAAGGGATCGGTTTGAAATACGATGCGGTGGTGGTCACCGGTGGCAAGGGCGCACCCAAATCGCTTTGGACCGACAACATTATTCCGCAAATTTTAACGGATCATGTGCGTGCCGGAAAAATCGTGGCGGGTATCGGTCTCGGCGTAGGCCCTCTGGCGCAGGCCTCGATATTAATCGGCGAAGCTTCCGGACCTGATGTTCCGGAGTTTATTCAACTGCTGGATGATACGGTCATTGCAAGATCCGATGAACCCGTCACGCACACGGAAAATATTTTAAGCGCACAGGGAGCTGAGGCTGTTGAAGATTTTCTGAAAATTCTTCTTTCCACGTTGCCACGTTGAAAACTTAATTTCCTACAGGCAGGGTGAGGGTCGGGACAAGTGCCTTGGCGTTTCCTGATTGCAGAGAGAATAATTGACCGAGCATGGAGAAGGTAGATTTAGAGCCCAGATTGGTGTCGTCAATGTAATACCATTCGCCACGGTATTCGACCGAAACGATGGCACTTTCCGGCTGACTGGGTGATGTGCGAACCTGCATCAAATCACCCGTCACCCGCCCCCAGTCGAACAATTGTCCGTTCGCATCCAGAGTAATCGTGACCTTTCCCTTGTCGCGGTCAACTTGCGGCGTTTCCACGCCATGCGACAGGTAGTACATGATCCCGATCAGCGAACGCGCTTCCACCTTCAGGTACGGCTTGTTGTCCGGCACCGCACCGGTGGTGAAAAATATTTGACGCTCCCCTTGCGGCATTCCAAGAAGTTTCAACAGCTCTGCAGTTTGCGGAAGTTTTCTGCCACGGTCGGTGAACTGCATCACCAGCCCGGAAATATCTCCATCGGTACCGACAGAAAGCTCAAGTCCCTGCTTGAGATTGATCGCCCGGACGAGTTGGGTTGCTTTCAAAAACGGTTCGTATTCCGGCGCGACATCAGGAGTCGGTCCGGAAGCATTCGGCGCATTTTTTAAGGGTCCAAGTTTTTGCAGACAGACACGCAGGACCCGCTCCAGACTCCATCCGGTACGGGCCAGCAAGACCACTGTCTGAATCGGAACCTCAGAGAGAAAACGGTGGATAAAGTCTTCGCCTTGCAGGGGCGCGTAGGTCACCGTGGGTCTTTCGACAACTCCGGCATCGGCTCCGATATTGAAAAGCCCGGTCACCCCGGATTGGATTCTGTTACTGGTGCTGACCCCGGCACTGTAGGTGAACTGGGTGGCCACACTGCTGACTTCAAGAAAAAAAGGTGTGTCCCGATAGCGCAGGCGTACCAGATTCAGCAGTAACTGCTCATCATTGGAGCGCTGGATGGCGACGTTATAATTACTTCGCTCACCTTTGAGCCGTCCATGACCGACACCGGCGCACCCGGACAGGCCGAGGAAAGACAACATCAATACGACAACGACGATATTTCTAAATAGGTACCGGCCCTGGAATGGAGAACAATTTAACAAAGGACACCTCGAATCAGAATAGGACGAATGCGATCATACGGAGTCGTAAATTCCCTGTCAACCACCTGCGTAAGGACCAATAGCAAGACAACCTTCAACCGAAAAAAAGATACCCAACCGCGATGGCCGCAACGATACCAGCGAAATCTGCGGCAAGCCCAAAGGGAATAGCATTTCTGGTATTTTTAATTTTGACCGCGCCAAAATAAAGAGCCGCGACATAAAACGTGGTCTCGGTACTGCCTTGAACGATGCTCGCCAGTCGTCCGGCAAAAGAATCTGCGCCATGGGTTTGCATGGTTTCGACCATCAGACTGCGCGCCCCACTGCCGCTAAAAGGTTTCATCAATGCTGTCGGCAAGGCATCGACAAAACGGGTGTCGCCTCCCATTGACGCAATCAAAAGACGCAGAAGATCGAGCAGGCCATCGAGAACGCCGCAAGCGCGAAAAACACCTATCCCGACCAACATGGCAACAAGGTAGGGAATGATGGTGATGGCAACATCAAATCCTTTTTTGGCACCCTCGACAAAGGTTTCAAACACGTTTACTTTCTTCGCCAGTGCGCCACCGATGAATCCGCTAATAACGCTAAACAGTAAAAAATTACTCAGGAAGGCTGATTGCGCCTGCATCTCCGCCTGATCCAAATTGACAAAATAAATCAGAAGTGTCGACATGAATAATGCCAGCCCCCCCAGATAGCCGAGCACCACCCGATCCAATAATTTCAATCCCTGATTCCAGCCGACAACAAGTAGCCCGGTGAGCGTGGAAATAAATGTGGCGAATAAAATAGGGATAAAAACATCGGTGGGATTTGCCGCACCCTGTTGAGCGCGAAAGGCAAACACGGTGACTGGGAACAAAGTCACCGATGAGGTGTTGAGCACGAGGAACAGAATTTGTGCGTTGGAGGCGGTATCCGGAGTTGAGTTCAGCGATTGCAGGTCCTGCATCGCCTTCAAACCCAATGGGGTTGCCGCGTTGTCGAGCCCGAGGGCGTTGGAGGACAGGTTCATCACCATCGACCCCATCGCCGGATGGTCGGCGGGAACAGACGGGAAAAGCCTGACCAGCAGTGGGCGGAGAAGGCGCACGATAGCATCGAGAAAGCCGCTCTTTTCACCAACGCGCATGATGCCAAGCCAGAATGCCATGACACCAATCAGTCCCAACGATATTTCAAATGCCAGGCGCGACATGGAGAACACGGCATCCATCAGACGAACGAACACCAAGGTGTCGCCCCACACGATCAATTGAAACAGGGCGGAGATAAAAGCGATCAGAAAAAATCCGGCCCAGATATAATTTAACAAGGGAGACTCTAGGGATATAAGGTGGGTGCTCGGCGCAGACTTGACAGTCAGCTTTTATAGCAACTGCAAGGTGGGTGCTCGGCGCACGACCAACGGGAAACATTTTATGCACGCATTAAATTCTCCAGACAGCATACTTCGCCCTCCGCCAGGAGCGTAATGTGGGTCGTCAGCCGCCTCGAATCAGACGCGCACTCATTGCCGGGCTGGCGTAATCCCGCGCAACCATTTTGTCGTAACCACCGATAAAGAAAAAATAGCCGGCGTTGTTATCTGAGGTGGAAGTGGCTGACCAGTAACCATAACCGCCACCATCCTCAAATGCCAGCGGGTAACCGACTTTGTAATCCTCGCGGTTTTCATAGGCGGTCTTGGTATGATTCGGATCATAGGTTTCTTTATATTCCTGCAAGGTGGGGAGCCGCCAGTCGGAGAACCCTGCAAAATTTTTCTCATTCATTTTATTGACCCACTCTTTAGCTTCGTTCCATGATTTCGGGGCTCGTTTTTCTACATTACGAAAGTCCACTGACATCCAGGTTTTCCCGGTACTGGAGTCTTTAGCTGTTCGATTAGGGTACAAAACCCACTCTCCATATTTAACACTGGCATCTTCTACCTCACGTCCTTCCAGATAAGACTGAACAGCATAGACACCGCCAACACCAATAATCAACAGACCAAGACCCATCACCACGGAGCGCAGGGTATTCTTTAATTTCGCAACCTGCGCTTTAAAATCATTACTCTGAATCTTCAGTGCCTTAAATTCCGTTCCCAGTTTATCAAGAAGTTTTACCTGACTGGCAGTCGTTAAGTTCTGGTTATATTGCCGCAAACATTCCTGAACGCATTTCAGCAACAACTTATTGTCGAACGGTTTTTTCAGAAAACGAAAAGGTTCGCAGGAATTAATAGAGTCTTCAATTGTTTTGGCATCCATCTGGGCTGAGGCCAAAACCCGCACGGTGGCAGGTGCTATTTTTTTAGACTTTTTTAATATCTCCGGTCCATTGACTTCACGACTTTTGTTTTCAGCCATGATGATGGTATAGGGCCCCTTGGACTGCAGGGAGTTCAAAGCCTCCTCCCCGTTGACTGCCAAATCCACCACCATGCCAGCCGTGGCGACAACTTTTGGAATCATCTCTTGAAATTTCTTTTCAGGATCGACCAAAAGCATGCGAGGGGTTTGCTGTTTTTTCTTAGGCGGAGCCTTGCCTTTTTCTCCTCCCTCTCCTTCTTGCTCTTCTCCTTCCGCATCATCAGTTGGGGTATCTTGCTTTTCTTCCCCGACATATCCTTTTTCTTTATCTGGCATCTTGATTCCTGTCCCAAGCCTTGGTTAAATAAACATTATCAGGTAAATTAAAAATTCCTCACCCATGCTCAAGGTTTATGAAAAAAAAATCCAGCAGTTTTATCGGAATATTAGAAAAGAACATATATATCAATAAGTTATCTGCCATTTTGGTTTCGACATTCATGCTCTCGGGGCTGGCAATGGGAGCTGAGAAAGATGCGGAAGATCCGTTTGTCCGGACCGGAACAATCTCATTTTCAAAAAAATATATTTTGGCAGAGGATTTTCGTCATATCATTTTCAAAATTCAAAATCATAATCCGCGCACTTTAACCCAAATTTTTGGTTGGGTTTACCGCATTCCTGCGTCTAAAGAAGAGAGTGGTCAGGATTCAAAAAAATTGATTCTGGTGAACAATCCACATCAAGGGGGACTTTTGGTTAAGGATGGGCCACACCGCCCTGGGCAAAAAGCTCTCTGGCGTTTTCAATTGGACCACAATATGCATGGTGCCTCTGTGAAAGATACATTCACCCTCCGCGTCAGCCCAAAATCAGTTTTTTTCCCAAGCCTTGAGCCCCCGCCCTTGAGCACAACAGGTAAGAAGAAAAAAGGACGATAGACACTATGAAAGTATGGCGGGATTAGCTGCTTTGACTTTCGAGACTCTCCAGGGCGTTTCGCAATTCCCTGAGATTAAAATGACCTTGTTTGAAAATCACCGGATTGCGATCTTTCAGTTGTGCTTCCTCCGCAGGTTTTAATTTACGAGTCGCCAACAAAAACAAGGGGACTTCTCCGGCCAGGTTCGCGACATCCACAATTCCCTTAACACCATACTGTGTCTCCATAAAAATCATATCTGCTGGTTGGGTTTGGAGGAAATTGTTAGCCGACTGAACATGAGGTGCCGTCTCCGCTCTCCACCCCAGTCGGGAAAACTGCCGCGCCAGCACTGAGCTGAACAAGGCATCTGGATTGATCAGCAACACCACTTTCCGTAAAACATCATTCTTTATTTCATCAAGAATATTTCCCAATTCCCTCCAGGCCAGAGGTAGCGTTAAAAGGATCGCGCCCACCGGAGATGGCTCCTCCTTCTGTTCAATCACCAGTAGTTTGATATCAGGAAGTTCGCATTTCCGGCGAATATTATCCACCTGGCATTGAAGATCAAGTGAGGTTGGCACCTGCCCCAGAATAATCACATCAGGCGAGAGTGAGCGGATTTTTTCAGCTATGATTTCCCAGGAATCTGCGACTGAATAGAGGCAACCATCTTTTTCCAAAAACCGACAAAGCAGTTGGAGAAAAACAGGGTCATGCTCAATCACGAGCACATTGACAGTTTTTTGAACTGTGTCCCGGCTTTGTTGAGGTTCAGGGTCCTTGCCTGGCATCCTGGTTTCCATGAGCCTCCAATTAAAAAAAATCAGGCAATACAAACTGCGGAGACTTGTTTAAAATCACAGTCGCCTTTGAATATTTTAAATATCCCGTCCTGCTTCAGGGTAGTCATCCCATCTTTAATGGCCTGCTCTCTAATCTCTTCGACCAACGATTTTTTCATTATCAGCCGTTTCATCATCGCCGTTCCTTCCATCACTTCATGCAGACCGGTCCGTCCGGAGTATCCGGAATCCCCACATTTATTGCATCCTTTGGGGCGTTTCAACATGAGGTCATCGCTATACTCAATTTCCAATCGCGGAAACCATTTTTCACCGTACTCTTCTACCAGATTGTCAAACTCCTGCCGGGAAGGGTGGTAATCTTCCTTGCAATGTTTGCAGAGAGTTTTGACAAGGCGTTGCGCCAGGATCACCAGTAAGGCATCGGCGAAGTTGATGGGGTTCATTCCCATGTCGATCAGTCGTGAAACTGTTTCCGGCGCAGAGTTTGTGTGCAAGGTACTGAACACCAGATGACCCGTGAGGGAGGCTTCGATCCCGATGGCACAGGTTTCCACATCGCGCATTTCCCCCACCATGATGACATCTGGATCGCAACGCAAGAACGACCGCATGGCACGTGAAAAATCCAAGCCGATCTTGTTTTGCATCTGGACTTGCCTCAACCCCTCCTGCGTTATTTCAACAGGATCTTCGGCGGTCCAGATTTTTCTTTTGGGTTCGTTAATGTGCCCCAGACAGGAATGCAACGTGGTCGTTTTTCCTGAGCCCGTGGGCCCCACCACAAGAAAGATACCGTAAGGCTTGAACACATTACGTTCAATGATCTCGAGATTGGATGGAGAAAAATTCATTCCATCGAGCGGAAAAGGTTTACTAGCCGCCAAAATACGCATGACCACATCTTCGTTGCCGCCTACAGTCGGGCAGGTAGCAACACGTAATTCGATCTGCTTCCTGCCGTATTTCATTTTTATTTTTCCATCCTGAGGGAGTCTTTTTTCAGCAATATCCAGGCGCGACATGATTTTGATTCTGGAGACCATCGCCTGTTTGTACATGGCGGGAATTTTTTGGATAATTTCGCAATCACCTTCCTTTCGATAGCGAACTTTTAAATCCCTTTTATCCACTCCCGGCTCGATATGAATATCAGACACTCCCTGATCATAAGCATCGGTGATGACTTTATTGACCAGACGCACGATGGAACTGTCCCCTTCCGTAATCGCACTTTCTTCATCATCATCTTCCATGACATCAACGTCATCGCTCTCGCTTTTCAACGATTCCAGAAGATCGGACATGGCTTCACTTTCAACAGGTGCCCCATCATCAATCTCCTCGCCCGGCTCATCTGAAAGGGTTCCGGACAGGAATTTCTGAATATCCGATTTCAAGCCTACCTTGAATTGGATTTCCTTTTTGGGGAAAATCATTTTGATGCTTTGAATCTTGTTCATTTCCGTTGGGTTATCGATCAGAATCACCGTTAGATTTTCATCATTCTGAATGGGCACCCAAAAATGTTTTTTCATGTGTTTACGGTTCAAACCTTCAAAGTACCGTTTGGGCAAAACAATTTCATCGCTGTGCCCATAGTAGGGGACACCAAAATAATTTTCATACGACTTGCCCAAATCCTTGGTCTTGATACCGACCTCATCAACCAGTACCGTCTCGATATCCAACTGGGTTTTTCTCGCCTTGACAATAGATTTCTGTAATTCTTCAGCAGTCAGAAAACCGTTATTCACCAGATAACTGAATTTGGTGGGCCGATTGCCCATAAACTTCTTGTTGTTGTATAAGGAAATTGCGAGCATCTGGGAAACTGCGATCAGGTTCTTTTCATCATGTTTATTGTAGCGTTCACTATTGATCCGATTGGTGAGTTGAACCACCCCCATCACATTATTTTCATAAAGCATGGGGCAACAAAGCATGGAGGTTGTTTTGATCCCCGATTTATCGTCCCAGGCTTTGTCGAATTTCAGCTCTGGATGGTATTGTGTCAGGCTTTTTGGATCGTATACATTGGCAACATTCACCATCCGCTTTTCCTGCCCCACCCATCCAGCAACACTTTTAGGCCCGACGGGTAGCCGAATCTCCTGGACCTCTTCGCCCGTTTTCACTTTTGAAAAAATCTCCCCCTTTTCCTTATCCAGCGCATAAATTGCGATCACCTCTGACAAAAATATTTCTTTCATCGGATCGATCAGTTTGATAAACAGTTCGTCCATCGCGCTTGCCTGCTGGACCAGAAGCCCGAGATCCTGAATTTTTTCCTTGATCTCTTCTTGTCGGAGTTTTTCCAAAGGCCGACTGAGAGCCTTTGCCATTTCCTGAGATAATTTCAGAAACTGCTCGGAAAATGGCTCATCCTCGCGGTGGTTGATTATTTCAATCGCGCCCAGTTTTTTCTTGTCATAAAAAATGGGGACCACCAGGGCCTGCTTTGTTATAGTGCCCAGAACCTTGTCCCAGGAGCGATCATGCTTGAGACCGGGATATGGGCTCAGATCCTCAGAGTTATAAGCGTCTCCGATATTAATGGGTGCTCCATTTTTTACGGCGTAGCCCGGCAGGTTATCATTCGAAATTGAAAGCCGCTTTTCTTCCACCCGATCTGAGATCAGGTTGCGCGAAACCAGTTCATTTTTTCTGGTGTCAATTGAATAAACAATCAAAAACTCCGAATCAAAGAACTCCTTGATTTCATCTGGAAGATTTAAAAATGCCTCTGTAATATTGTCAGATGAAACCAGATTGACGAGCTGGGAAAGAAGGGGCTTGATTCGATCCGAAACCCTTCGTCCGCCGCATTTTTTTTGCATCTCCTCGTTGCGCCTGTCTTCAGGAGACATCTCTTTTTTAGGCTCCCCAGCCTGTTCGCGTTGCTCACCCTCGGTCGACTGATGTTCTTCTGAATTTTCATTCGGGGCTTTTTCAGCCTGAGCCTTTAATATTTCAGCTTCAAGTATGGAGGAAGAGCCGATAACTTCAGGCTTGTCGGTTTTGACAGGTTTGGCAGGCTCGCTCTTTGTCTTTACCTGGACCTTGGAGGAAGGTTTAGGGGGGACTTCGTCATCCCCTCCTTCATCTCCCTTTTTTTGAGTGATGAGCGGCATTGAATGAATCCTAAAGGTTGACCAATGTTAAAGCGATTGAATTTATCCTACTATTTAGCCTGGAAAATCTCAAGATCAAACATCCCTTTGATTTTCAAAGAGAAATCCGTTAATTCCTGCCACCTTTAATACTTGTTAGCAAGGCCCACCCTCCCGCAATCATGCCAACTCTTAACCCAGCCAAAAAATGAGGTAACTATAATTAAATTAAAGGGTTTCCGGTTAGAGGTGCGAGGAGGCCTTGTAGCCTCTTTAGCCATTCACCAACCCCAAATATCCCATAATTATTTGCTTTTCAATTAGTTATGAGATAAAATTTTATGCACTGAGAAATTTTAATGTAAACGAGGCTGTATCCGTCTTGTCGGGTTCTCCATGATTTTCCTTTACAGGGTAATCTGAAATCACCCGGCAAGCTGTCTTTTTCTGGATTGCGCTTCTTTTTCAACTAACCAGACCACTATTGAGGGAATGATTGAGTTGTCCTGAAGGCTCGATTCCTTCCCTTACGGAACTGTGAACTATGGGCGAAAAAAAAGACCAGGTATTGAACCAGATAGGAATTACCGTGTGCATTGCCCTTGTCCTGTTAGTAGCCTGGGTATTTTTCCTTGAAAACCTGGTCATGGACCTGATGAACCTTGACCCAGCGAACCCGTCACAGGCGAGCCGTTGGGTATTTTCCCTCGCCACTCTGGGAATCCTCGGCTGTGCCTTGATTTATCCTTGCAGAAAACTCTTCAGCACGCGCTCCCTCCTTAAAGATACAGAGCAGGCCCTGCAGGAAGAGCGCATGTTTAACCGTATTGTCAACAATGTTGATGCCTCCATCGTCATTGTCACCGATGGTTCAGGAAAAATCACTGAATTGAACCAGAAGGCAGGACAGGTTTTGGGTTACCGAGGCAAAGATATCCTGGGAAAAGACTGGGCTCAGGTTTTGATGCCAGAATCTTTCAGGAACCAGGCCCGAAAACTCCTGCAGGGTATTTTAAATGACCGAAACAAGTCGGTTGAGACCTTCAAATCCCCGGTTATTTGTAAAAACAAAACTGAACTCACCATTGATTGGCAGGCCGGCCCCCTTCATAGAGAACAGGGCGCAACTCAAGGCATCATTCTTTCAGGAATTGACATCACCGCCCAGTTTCAGCTCAAAGGGGAACTCGATAGTGTCATCAATCGCTATGAACCCCAAATCAAACAGTTGAGCACTCACCTCTCGGATAGCAAAAGAAAACTTGAAGAAGAGGTTCATAAGAATCGCGAGGCCAGAGTAAAGTTCCAGTTCTGGGTCGATTTTGACGACAAACTACTTTCCCTGGATGACCCTCTAAAAAACAACCGGGATGAGGTCGATGAGCGTGTGAATAATATTCTGTTCAGGCTCGGCAAGATCACCCACTCCGACAGCGGATATGTTTTCCTCTTTGTCGACCAAAACATGCAAATGATAAATTCACATATCTGGAGCAAAGCCGACCCCGATCTAACCGCAAGCCCGGATGACTGGATTGATCTTGATATTTTCCCCTGGTTTAAAACAAAAATTGGCCATCAGGAAATAGTCCACGCAAAAAACCTGGATGATCTTCCTGGCGATGCTTCAAACGAAAAAGAGGTTTTTCAATCCCAGGGGGTCAAATCCTTTATCAATGTCCCCATGGTATGGAAAAACCAATCAATCGGCTACATCGGTTTTGAAACCACGGGCCAGGAAAAATCATGGAGTGCTGATGAGATCAGCATGATTCGTATTTTCTCTAAAACACTGGCACCGATTCTTTTTGACCGCCTGGCTCCTGCGCCAGAGATAACACCCTCCGAATCCACCCCTGCCCTTCCCTCCTCTTCCGTAGGCTCTCTCCTTGAAGATGCCTTGCTGGAAATTGAAGAGGAAAAAACAAGTCCTGAAGAAGGTAATGAAAGCCAGGAAGCACTTCAGGCGGTGAAAGCAGAATACGAGCAGGAAGTCCGGGTGTTAAAAGAGCAGATGCAAAGCCAAAAGGAGCAATGGCAAAACCTGAATAGCGAGCTCGACTCCACGCGTTCCAGCCTTGAAGTGGAACTCGACAAGCGAAAAATCTCAGAAGAAGAGTTAGAGGACACTCGCGCTAGGGTTCAGCAGGAATTGATGAACATGAATACTGAACTTGAACAAGCACGCTTCCAGCTTGAAGAACACACGGACGAAAAAACCCGCCTGACAGAAGAAAAAACACAACTGACGCAAGAACTGGAATCCCTGCGGACCAGTCATGAAAAGGAAATTGCGGAATTCGAGGAAAAATCCGAGGCTTCCATCTCTCATACAGAAGAAGAACTGACAGAGCTTCAAATCAAGCTTGATGAGGAATTGAAAGCGACCGAGGAAAACGTACAATTAAAAGAGGACGAAATTTCCAGGAAGTCCGGGGAAATAGAATCCTTACAGGAACGTCTCGGGTTGGAAGCAGATAAAAGGCAAGAAATCGAATCTGAACTGGACGCCCTTAATCAAAAATTGAGCCGCCAGGGGCAGGAAAATAATGCCCTCAGCATGGCGCATGGAATGCTTCAGTCCGAACTAGACGACCTGAAAAAAGTTCAACAGGATTTTGATTCGACCCTTCACGAAATGGAAGAAAAGGAAAAAGGTTTTGAAGATCAACAAAAAGAATTGGAAAATGACCTCCTGCTCCAGAAGCAATTGGTAGATACCCTCGAAAGTCAGGTCAAGCATTTTGGTTACCTTGACCTTCCTGTATTGACTATTAACGAACAAGGAACCATTTCCGAATGGAATAAGGCCGCAGAAAATGCGCTCGGCCCGGCGGACTACGAAGCCGTCGGACAAGGATTCATTTATCTCCTGAACGAGTCCGAAGAAGAATTCGACATGGAGTCCCGGGTTCTCAGCCCTCTGGCTGAAGAGGGTACCCTGGACATCACACTATCGGTTCAAATGAGAGACGGTGAATCGCAAAGCACCGCCCTCCATTTTACGGCACTCTATAATTCTGAAGGCGCGTTCGATGGAGGAATAGCCTATATCACACCTCCCCGTAGCGGAAGCCGGAACGAACCACAAACCGCCGACTCCTTGTTTGAGTATTCCGACCTGCTGGTATTCAGGCTGAGTCCAGGCTTTGAAACTCTGGACATCAATCCTGCGGCCACCCGATTGTTCGGCCTGGAACGTAAAGATGTGTTTGAAAAAGATTTCTTCAATCTCATACTCAACGAAGAACAAGCCACTGAATTCCGCGAAGATGTACTCGATGTCTATCAATCAAAAACCAACAGTGACTTCGAATGCCTGGTAAAAATTCAGAACAATGACGAACGCACTCTGATCTTCAACCTGATCAAACAAGAAAATGAAGCCGGGGACCTGCACGGAATCCTGGCGATAGGGCAGGACCTGACAGACCTGCGCCTCTCTGAACAATTGCTTAAGGACAATGAAACGCTATTGCATTCTATCGTTGACCACTCCGCCGATGGATTCATCACCATTGATGAGAGCGGCATCATTCAGTCCTTCAATTCGGGAGCAGAAAAAGTATTCGGGTATACCACTGAGGAAACCGTCGGGCAGAACATCAACCTGTTGATGCCGGAACCCTATCGCAGTGAACACGGAAACTACATCAGCAATTATCTGGTCACGGGGACCGCCAAAGTCGTAGGCAAACCGCCAAGGGAATTCATGGCGCAGAAAAAAGACGGCACCGTGTTTCCTGTAGAGGTCGCTGTCCGGGAGATGTTTCAGGACTACCGCCGATTATTTGTCGGTATCGTTCACGACATCACACGACGCAAGGCTGTTGAGCAGGCGTTGAAAGAAAGCGAAGAAAAATTCCGGAAAATCCTGTCGGTCGAGAATGATGCTATCCTTATCATCAACACGTCAACCAAACGCCTGCTGGAAGCCAATGATGCTGCAGTAAAATTATTCGGGTTCGACCGTGATGAGATTCTGCGGTTAAAGCTGAGCGATGTCTCGACCGAGCCCGATAAGAAAGCAACCGCAGGCAATGGCGGCGGACTCAATCGCGTCACTCACTCCCCCATGCAATACCACAAGAAAAAAGATGGGACTGTGTTCCCGGCGGAAGTTTCCTCCAGCACGTTTATGGCGCACAACCAGAAATTAAACCTTCGCATCATCCGCGATATTTCGGTGCGTGTGCGGATGGAAGAGAACCTGCGTGAAGGTGAAGAGCACCTGCAACATATCCTCAACAACACACCTGCCGCTATTTACTTAAAAGACGGCGAAGGTAAATACCGCACGGTCAACAAACAATTTGCAGAGCTGTTCCGTGTTTCCCAAAGTGACGTGCGGGGAAAAACAGATCACGATATTTTTCCGCAGGATCTCGCCGAGGAGTTTCAGAAAGCCGACCAGAAAGTTCTGGAATCGGGCACCACTTTTGAGAGCAAGGACACCATCCTGTACAGCGACGGGGCTCATATTTTTGATACAATTAAATTCCCCCTGCGTAATTCTTCCGGTGTGCTTTACGGCATTGTCGGTATTCTCTCGGACATCACTCAGAGGACCCGGCTTGAAAAAGAATTACTGGATGTTCGTAATCACCTTGAAGACATGGTGGTCAAGAGGACAGAAGAGCTCCACACTTTTCAGGACAAACGCGTTCGGTCGGAAAAACTCAAGGCCACCGCCCAACTCGCCGGTGTTGTCGCCCAGCAAATCAACAACCCGATTCATGGCATCCGCAATATCCTTGAGCAAGTCGGGGAACGTGTGCCGATGGAAGATATCCATAAAGGGCTGGTGGACATTGCTATCAAGGAATGTGGACGCGTTTCGGACCTGTTATTCAAACTAAAAGATTGCCACACTCCGGAAACAGACGAGCCGGAAGACATGGATCTCAATCAGGTCATCGAGGAAGTGGTCGCGAATAACCAGGAGAAACTGGGCGATCAGGTCACCTTCGAAAAACATTTCGCGCAAGGCCTTCCAGAAATTGCAGGGTCGACCGCGCAATTACGGCAAGCACTGGGGCATATCCTGCAAAATGCCGAGGAAGCCTTGCCTGATCATAAAGGACGCATTCTGATCGCCACCGAACGCGATCAAGATCAGATTAAAATACATATTCAGGACTCAGGTTGTGGCATACCACCGGAAAATCTGGATATCATCTTCGATCCGTTTTTCACCACCAAGTCTGCCTACAAACGATCAGGACTCGGACTCCTGCTCACTCTGGGTGTAATCAAAAATCACCACGGCGACATCGAAGTAAAAAGTCAGCCCGGCAAAGGCACGACCTTCACCATCATGCTCCCCGTCACTGCTGGGAAATAACGACAGAAGTTCTTAATTATAAAATAAATTACCTGCCCTCATTTTCAGCTAATTTCTTTATTATTTCTTTCTCTTTTTTGAAATTCTTTTCAAACCTTATGCCCCCACAAGCCGCGACAGAAATCAGGTCATATGGTTTGTCATCTCCGGCAAGATCACTGAAAAAAATATAAGTTGTGCCCTCCGAGAGAGGTGAGCCAAGGCAGTAGCAGGCATCTTCTGAATAAATTACGGGCAGTTCCTTAAGTTTTCCTTTCCAAATTTCCTTTATTTTAACTGTTGCCGTTTTGGGCCCACACCCCTTATTGTCCTCAGAATAATTCCAGCATACTTCAGGGTCTATTCCCTGACCGTTTTCTCTAATTCGATTCCTTTTAACCACAACCGCTTCAAAAACAAAGTCGGAGTTTTTGTAAAGTTTTTCAGTAGAGGTCAGTCTGCATTTCATTGCCGAAGCATCCGCAACGCTCAAAATAAAAATAATCGCAACAAGGTAATTTTTCATTAACTACTCTCAAGTTGAGGCAATAGATTTTCCCGAAAATGCTCTCTAGTATTTAAACACGAAAAAACCCCCGTGCCCAAAGGGCCGGGGGTTTAGTTTTTCACGTCCACTTAACTACTCTTTGATTTGCTTCTCGCGCATCTGCAAGTAAAAGTGGCGTTGCGACTCATACGGATCAATCGCATTTTTATTGAGCTCGTCGATATCGTCTACGTAGTAGGAGGTTTCGTTCACCCTCTCGGTGGTATTGACTACGGCGTTGACGGCAAACCCAGCCCCTGTGTAGGTCAACGGATTGAGCAAGGTGTCCACAACTTTTCCAACCGCACCACGCGTGGTCGTCGGTCCGAGAACTGGCAGGACCAGATAGTCGCCGGATTCCACCCCTGAAACTGCCAGGGCCTGACCGAAATCCTCGTGAACATTTTTGATATCGTATTCCTCTTCAGCCACGTCAATCATGCCACCCATTCCAACCGTGGTATTGATCAGGAAGCGACTGACCACCCGCCCGGATTTATCGCCATCGCCTTGAATGGCACTACTGACCAATTTGGCCGGGGCTTTGAGATTGTCGAACACATTGGTGATCGCTTTCCGGCCTTCATCCGGCATAACGTCGCGGTATCCCCTGGCGAGAGGCCCAAAAAAATACTGATAGATGGTGTCGTTGACATCGTGCATGGCACGATTAAAACCCTCCGCAGAATCTTCGTCCTTTTCGGCCTTGTCTTCCTCTTCGGAAGCAAAAGGATCGTCTTCAAACTCATCATCCACCTCAGGCTTGGGCGGATCCGGCATTCGCTTTTCCATTTGAATACCGGGCGGATCTTCCTTGGGTCCGGTCTCTTTCTTCAAATGGATATCAATATCTTTTGCCAGCAGGTTATCACCTGCCAATGTACGTTCAGCAGGATCCTGAAAAGACCCATCTGAAGTCATGCTCAATACTGGCGTTGCCAGTAATCCAAAAATCAGAACAGCGCTCACTGAAAATGTTTTGAGCCCCATGGTTATTACCCTCCATCGAGACAAATTTTCACATAGTCTACACGGGGCTCCATTAATTTACACGGAAATTTTTTGAGTTCCCCCCTGCTGTTTCAATATCTTCCTCACGCTCCTGCCGTAGCCTGCGGATTTCTATCTGCTGTTTCTGAATTTTTTTGGCCATTTCATTACAGGTATCGTTTAACAATTTTAAAACGACATTCTCGTCCAGCTCCTGATTGTTTTCCATGAGCTCTCCTTTTATAGGCTAAGAATAGGCTAAAAAGCAGGTCTGATCCCTGCCATTCCCCTTAACCTTTATTTAGTATTAATCCCTTAAGTCCTGTGATATATTTAATATTGAATCGATAATCTAAAATATACTTAAATAAATGTCAACACTAAACTACAATTCCAGCAAAAAGATTAACTTAAGACTAGTATTGTCCCGAAAAAACAGTGGGCTTACCCAAAAGCAACTATCCAGGCTGGTTGGGGTTTCAGAACCTACCATGAACCATTATGAAACGGGCAAGCGCGTCCCACCGGTCGAGACCCTGCTCAATCTAGCCAAAATTCTTGATTGCGATGCCGGTTGGTTGCTCACCGGGCAGGAGGCGACAGTTCAAAAATCCCCGCCATCTTCCGAAGTCAGAGAGGATGCGGGAGGCTTTGTCTTCGTCCCCCAATACGAATTAGCTCTCCTGGAAAATGGGACATCCATCAAGTCCGATCAGGTGGTGGACCATCTGGCTTTTAAACGGGACTGGATTGTGCAAGAACTTCGCTCCGCACCCGACCAATTACTGCTGATCCGGTGTACGGGAGATGCTATGGAGCCCACGGTTAAGGCAGACGATCTGTTGCTGATCGACCGATCACCAGAAAAAAGGCGCGAGGACGGTGTTTATCTGATCCATATCGATGGCGGACTTTATGTGCGCCGGGTGGAGCGGCGGATTGAGGGCGGCCTGATTATAAGAGGAGACAAACCGGGGGCGGCTCCCGAAATAAAAATTTCCAGGGAAAACGAATCCCAGCTCGACCTCATCGGACGGGTGGTCTGGGTCGGGCGACGGCTTTGAGCTTTACTGACCTCCAGAACTACCCTAATTGGGGCAGATGTCGGCGATTTTCAGGCTGGGAATATTGAACTCCTGACGCGTTTTCCGGGAAACGGGGGGCGTTTTGCTTTTCTTGACCCCATCGCGGATTTTAAGCGACTGGGTCAGGTCAAACGGAGTCGTTGGCAGAAACCGCCCTTCGATGAGAAGGCTGTTGAGCGCATCAGAATTTTGATCTGTAATTTCATCCATCAATATTTAAGATTCCGGTCGAGCAAAAAGGTTTTCAAATTTTGTGAAATTATTTCATGCTTCCCGCTGGTCGGCATCCTCGCTGAAACGAAACTTTCCGGTGGCTTCCACCACCCGACTCAGGGCCTGCGTCCCGCAATGTCCATGCCCCATGTCAGATGCGGCCTGAAACAATCGCTCCACCATAGGGACACCCAACAGAGGCAGGTTGAGCCCGACAGCCTCCTTCTGCACAATTGCCAAATCCTTGCGGATGAGGTCAATCATGAAGCCAGGTTGCATGTCGCCATCAGCAATCTGCCGACCCAGGTTTTCCAGTGCCCAGGAACCTGCCGCGCCAGCACCCGTCACCGTCAACATTTTATCGAGGGACAGACCGCCTTTTCGCGCCAGCGCCATCGCCTCGCAAACTCCCAGCAAATTAAGCGCGCCCATGATCTGGTTGCAGGCCTTGCACAATTGCCCGGTGCCACTCGCGCCAACGTATGTGATGCACTTGCCGACCGCCTCAAAAACATGACGGCAGTGCTCAAACACACCAGCATCCCCGCCCACCATGATCGACAAGGTTCCATCACGCGCGCCGATATCGCCACCGGTCACCGGGGCATCCAGAAATTCGATGCCGGATTTCGCCAATCGTTCGGCAAACTCGCGTGTCGCTTCCGGACTGATGGTTGAATGATCCACAACCACCAAAAGCGACGATCCTTGCCGCGCACTCACCCCATCAGGGCCAAACAGCACCGCCTCGACATCCGGCGTATCGGTAACATTGATACAAACCAGCTCCACCTGAGCCGCCAACAGTGCCGGCGACTCCGCCCACACCGCGCCCTCATCGAGTAACCTTTTGGCCTTGGACGTTGTCCTGTTCCACACGACAAGCTCGAACCCCCCGCGAAGCAGGTTGCGCGCCATGGCCTCGCCCATTCTGCCAAGACCAATGTATCCGATCTTCTTCATTTAAATGGCCTCCCATTTATTCCTGTAATTCATTTGTGTTACCTTACCTTATTGAAGGTGCCGGGCGCATGGTTACCAGAAAATATTTAGCGATGCGCTTGTGAAATACTTCTGCTCAACCCAAAAGTCAGCCGCCCTGCCCCACCGGACCTTGCGGTCAGCTAAATGAAAACACTCTGCCATGCGCTCTTAAATCGTTGCCCCTCGTAAAGGATTAGCCAACCAGCCCCACCGCAAGGTGGTCAGCCAACGTACAACAGAAAACCTTTAGCGATAAGCTTGAAAAATACCTCTACTCAACCCAGTGGTCAACCACTCTGCCCCACCGCAAGGTGGTCCGCTAACATACAACAGAAAATATTTAGTGATGCGCTTGAAAAACACCTCTACTCAACCCAGTGGTCAGCCACTCTGCCCCACCGCAAGGTGGTTCCGGAATTCAATGAAGCTTAAAAAACTGTTGCCAAATTTCTTCCTCGTCCTGTTCAGTCTGCTGGTGGGCTACCTCGGCATTGAATTTTTCCTGTTCCCGCAATTCCTCGACAAAGTACCCTTGAAACTGCACTTCGCGGTGAAGGAAGACATCCGTATTTTAGTGCAGAGTTCCAAGGATGAGGTGGTGCCCGAAAAATATCTCGCTCTGTTTGGCGATTCCTATTCGCAAGGCTACGGCGACTGGTTGCTGGATGCCGACCCGAACAGCAATCCACCGTATCACTCGGCCCATGTCCTGCATGATCTTACGGAACGAGACGTTATCACTTTTGGGAAATCAGGCTCAGGCAGTCTGTCGGGGCTGGTCGGGCATCCCATCAACTGGCTCGACTACATCAGGCAGTCGCGCTTGAGTGACCTGCCGGACCCGCAAGAAATCCTCGTCTATTTTTACGAAGGCAACGACCTCAACGACAACCTTGAAGATTTGAAGAAACGATACATTGAGCGCAATTACGATCCTGCAAAAGTATATGACACGGCTTACTTTCGTGATTTTATCGATAAGGAAGTTATCGGCAACCGTTCGCAAAAACCGACTGACTGGACGGACCAGTTATTCTTCACCGATTTTTTGAAACGCACGATTGATTCATTGGAAAGCAAGAAAAGTACGTTGATCGCCCCGGAAAACATTTCACCGAGGCAAGGCAAGGTCAACCGCATCCGTACCGGCGGGCGGGAGGTTTCTATTCCGGATGGCCTGCAATCGCCTGCGCTGGAATTGACTGCGGGCGAGATTGAACTGACGGTTGCGATGTTCGAGCAGTCGCTCAAATACATGCGCGAACATTTTCATGGCATCCCGGTAACCGTGGTGTATCTGCCGTCGGTGCTGTCCTGTTACGAGGTCACGTCACCTTATGTCAGTATTCAGATATACGATCAGGGGCGGGAAACCAATTATCCTTCGTATCAGGTGAGACAGCGCAGTGATGAAATCGCGATGATGATCCGCGCCATTGCCAAACAGGAGGACGCGCGCTTTATCGATGCCCGCCCTGCCCTGCGCTCCCTCGGTCGTAAACAAATCTTCCACGGCCCGAAAGACTGGAAACATTATAATAAAAACGGCTACACGATGCTGGCGGAAACTGTAAAGGCGGGGATGGATTCTTTTCAGTAATATATTTTCACTTTAACAACGGCGCATACTTTTTATTACCGTTGGCTGTCGCCAGTGAAGCAACGGTTTGGCCCTCGGCGGTTTTGTCGGCACTATCCGCGCCCATGCCAAGCAGGGCACTGATGATCTCGCCGTTGCCTGGTCTTGTGACGGCCCACATCAACGGTGTCATGCCGTCCACGTTTCGCGCATTCACATCGGCTTTGAATTCCAGCAGATGCTGAACACTTTTAGCTCGCCCTCCCCTTCCAGCAATCATCAACGCAGTATTGCCTTCGGCATCTTTCTGATCCGGGTCGACTTTTTTCTCCAGCAATAACTTCACCATGTCATGCTGACCATGCGCTACGGCTTCCATCAGCGGTGTCCAGCCGAATCGTGATGGCGCGTCGAGCTTGATCCCCTCCACCGCCACTAAAATATCAAAAGCTTTGGTGTTGCCTTCGCGCACGACCACAAACAGCGGGGTCTGCCCTTTCTGCACGCGCCCGTTGGCATCGGCTCCCACCTCCAGTAAAAAGGACACTGCTTTGGGTCCACCGCTGGAGACGGCAAGAGACAGCGCGGTCTCGGTCATACTCGATTCATTCGGCGACGCGCCTTTTTCGATCAACCTCTGCATAATAGCGATATTGCCCTGCGCGGCTGAAAGCATCAGCGGCGTTTCTCCGGCATCATTTCTGGCGTTAAACGGATAGCCCCTGGCAAGCAAAAGGTCCACGATCTCCACATGGCCTTCAAAAATTGCGTGGGAAAACATTTCCGCCTGATAACGCTCCCGTCGGCGCGGGTTGTTTAGCTGGGCCAGCGACTTGTCGTATTTTGCCAGGTTGGCTTGCACCTCATTGATCCAGCGGACGATCTCATCCGGGTCTTCATCCATGAGAATATCCTGGCCATCTTCCATTTGGAGCTTGAACATATCCCGATTGTGGGCCACCCCCTGCTCCCACACAGGGTCGCCCGTCACGTTCCCGGATTTAGCCCCAACTTGGTCGATATTAATATTTGCGGCCCGGATAGCCTGCGGAGCCAAAATCAGACAACCCGCCCAAACCACCAGCTTTAAAAGAGTTACATAACCAGACACGTTCTATCCTCTTGGAATGATTAAAATTTATTAATGCAGGTTTAACGAAGGATTAATACTCGAATCCTATTATATACCCGTAGCCTCGAATTGAGGGTCGCTTAAATGAGCGGACCCAGAGAGGGTCGCGGCGCAAAAAAGTCCAGGAACTTGAGCCGCGTCATCAGACACCCGGTCGGCATCAATGCAATACCGACCACCTCACAGGATGGAGGTTGATATGTTTTTCCCGGTGAAAATTTTCAAATCAAACGGCAAAATGAAAAAATTGATTCCAAGCGAGAAGTTGAGTGAGCGTTATTGGAATGAGTTTAATGAGGCCGTCCGAACCAATATACAAATCAATCCCAGAGGGCGCCGCCCAAAAAAGGAAGACATTTACGTGCCCACGTACGATCAGTCGATGTTCTCCGAAGACTAGGAGCGTCCATTCGTTTTCCCCGCCAGGGACATTAAGGGACCTTTGATAATTCGGAATTTTTTGTTCCGGCAACTCGCATCCCTTGTTTCACAAAAGATGCTCGTGGTCAGACGCAATTATTAAAAGTACCCTGTAGTTGATCTCCAGTAAGGGGCTAAGTTGCAAGCCCCTTCCCTAACCGGGAAGGGGTACCCCGCCTACTTCCCCACCTTCTTCACACTTTTTCTCCGCATTTTTTTCCGCAACCAACTTGACAAGATTCACAGCCTATGGAATCCTCTTCTACAGTTCCAATTCCATCACCACCCCAAAACTGATTCCGAAGCGGGCAAAATCATTTTAAAATCATCACCTTCATTCAAGTGGACTGTCACATCCCATCAGGCTTGGGCCATTACGATTGCCCTGTGTTTTGGATTGATGACACTGTTCTCTCCGGTCCTGCACAATCACGATTGGGATCCGTTTCATGCCGAATCCGATTGCGCTCCGTGTAACTGGTCCCAATCCAATGTCAGTCTTGAAGTACAGCCGCCCGACACCACGATTGACTCCCGCATTATCGCTTGGGAACTCCCTGTCTCCAGGACGGTTCCTGCCAGATTTTTACAGACCCGCAATAGCCGCAGTCCTCCTTCATTCTGTTGAATTCCAATTTAATTTCCTGTTTTCATTAACATTTCCGGCGTTATCCGGGGTTTAACACGCCCGGAGTCCATTGCTGGGCTCTTGTGTGCGTCGGAATACTTTCAACGGAATGGATAATGCAACCCTATATCACCTTATTTGTATGTATGGGCTTTGCCCTATTGACCACTCCTGTTTCGGCAGGGGAAAAACACAGAGAGTCGGAAAGTCCAAAAAAGCATTTTACAATTCATCTTGATGAGCTTGTTGTATCCACCCCAATGGAAGAGACCATCTCCAGTTCTGCCAAACCAGTGGAAGTCCTGCATGATGAAGAGTTACGGTTGAAAGCAGCCTCCACGATTGGTGAAACCCTGAAATTAGAACTCGGTGTTCAAGGACAATCATTTGGGCCGGGTGTCGGCCTACCGGTAATCCGCGGGCAAAGCGGCCCGCGAGTGAGGGTATTGAGCAACGGACTTGGCGCAAACGATGCGTCCCAGGCCAGCCCGGACCACGCATCTACGGTGAATCCATTAATGGCCGACCGAATAGAGGTTTTGCGCGGTCCGGCAACGCTTCTTTATGGTAGTGGAGCGATTGGTGGCGTGGTCAATGTCATCGATAGCCGAATTCCTCAATTGATCCCGGAAAAACTGATCACGGGTGCTTTCGAGCAAAAGTTCAATTCCGTATCCAATGAAACTTCCACAGCACTGAAAATGGAAGGTGGAAAAAATCATTTAGCCTACCACTTTGATGGGTTTTACCGTAGTAACAGCAATGTCGACATCGGAGGCTTGGCAATAGATGCCGCACGTGGCCAGGTAAGTGAGCCTGGTTTAATGGTTACACAGAATACTGATGGTTTTCTTGACAACAGTTCTTCCGAAGCCAGAGGCGGGTCGGCCGGGTTTTCCCTGGTGGGAGATGCCGGGTTTGTTGGTATTTCTGGCAACCTGCTCAATAACGTATATGGCATACCACCGGATGGTACTGACGATGGCGAACGGGTTCGCGTAAAACTGGAACAAAACAAGTTCGACTTTAAGAGCGAACTGTTCGATCCGGTCAGCTTCCTCGAAGCAATAAGAACGAGCTTGAGCTTTACTGATTACGAACACCGGGAAACGGTCATGGACGAAACAGAAGCTTTGTTTCGCAACGATACTTATGAAGGCCGTCTGGAAATTCCTCACCAACCCTTAGTCGGCTTTACAGGAGTAATAGGGTTACAAACCATTTCCAGAAAATTTTCAGCACTCGCTGTCGAAGACAACATTTTTCTGGTACCGCCTACACAGACAAACAGCTACGGTGTTTTTGGTCAGGAATCAATTGATATTGGCCCGGTCAATGTGAAGGCAGGGGTAAGGGTGGAGCGCACTACGCTGGATCCAACTGGTGCTGGTAATCAGTATCGCAGTTTTACCCCGGTCAGTGCCTCCGTTTCCGGAATGTGGAATGCAACCGAGCAACATCGATTTACAACCGCTTTCACCCGTTCTCAGAGGGCACCTCAGGTTCAGGAATTATTCTTCCGCGGATTTCACGAAGCGACCCGGGCTTTTGAGAGAGGCAACCCAGACCTGACGGTTGAAACCTCTAACAACTTTGATTTTGGATACAAATTTGTCTCAGACTGGGTGGTCGCCGAGGTTGATCTATTCTATAATCTGATTGACGATTACATTTTTCTGCAACGGACAGGAGCTATCGTCGACGATGCCCCGGAAGTGTTGGCCCAACAGACCCAGGCGTACTTCCTGGGTTATGAAGCTCGACTGATTTTTCCACTAATGGACAACCATGACCATGGATCAATTGACTTGACCTTGTTTAGTGATTTTACCCGTGGTCGCCTGAGTAACAGCGGCGATGTTCCTCTACAACCACCTCTTCGATGGGGGTTCCAGGTGGACCATGCGTTGGGAGAATGGAATACCAACCTGAGGCTTACACGAGGAGAGACACAGAACAACCCTGGGATTAATGAGGCTAATACGCCGTCTTATGTTCTGCTGAACCTGGCGACGCATTACCATCTGCTTGATCTGTACGGAACAGATGTTCTGCTGTTTGCGAAGGGAAACAACCTCCTGAACCAGACTATACGTAGCTCAACATCCTTCCTTCGGAACTTTTCGCCAGAACCTGGCATAGGGGCCGAACTTGGTGTTCGCGTTAACTTTTGATTCTTTTATTTTGAGAAAAAAAATATATGGCAGTTGGCGGATAAACAGCCAACTGCCATATTCAAATCAACCGGTCATGCTTTTCATAGCTTCCTGCATTTCTTCCGGCGAAACGTCGCGAACATGTTCAGCGATAGTCCATTCAAGACCCGAACAATCAGTTAATGTCCCCATCTTATCTCCCCAAAACATATCCTCAATTTCCTTCTTTACTGTCATACCGGCCTCTTTGGCTTTGTTGAAGGCAACCTCAATATCTTCCACATAGATATAGAAAGATACTGGAGACCCGCCAAAAGATTTTGCAGACTTTCCGCCATAGTCGGGACAAGGTGCTCCCATCATCATGCGGGAATTCCCGATCTGGATCTCAGCATACATGATATTGCCGTCCGGGGTAGCGAAGCGCATTTTTTCTTCTGCCCCTAGGGCTTTTCCATAAAATTCAATTGCTTTGGCGGGATCATCGACTACTACATACGGGGTAACTGATGTAAAACCCTTTGGAATTTTGGACATTAGTATCTCCTGATAAAATTTGTTATTGCTTAGTCAGTTATCGACAACCCTAATTTCTCATACTCTTACTGACAGCGTATTGTCAGCAGGGTGTCAGTACCTTATTATGGTTGGGAGAGGAGGTTTTATGCGCCGGGCAGACAGGTTGTTTCGTATTGTGGAATATCTAAAGGCCAGAGCACGGGTCGTCACCGCCAGTTCCATCGCCGAAGCAATGGAGGTAAGTGTCCGCACTATTTATCGAGATATATCAGACTTGGAAACATCAGGCGTTCCCATTTTGGGCGAGGCGGGAGTTGGTTATATGCTCGATAAGGACTATGTTGTCCGTCCTCTGATGTTTGATGTGGAAGAACTCGATGCCCTGATGCTCGGAGCGCAGATGGTGGAAAGCTGGGGGGACCCTGCCCTGGCAAAAGCGGCAAGACAGGCGGTGGATAAAATCACTTCTGTGCTACCGGATCAACTGCGGAAAGAAATAGAAAAAACCTTCCTGTTCTCTATTCCCACTCAGTCGAGCCCAGTGACCTCCATCGACTTCACTAAACTGCGGCGAGCGATCCGTAGCAAACACAAAGTCGAGTTTAGTTATGTCCGGGAGGATGGTCAAAGCTCCACACGAAAGGTCAGACCACTTTGTATGGCTTTCTTCGGGCCGGTCTGGTTGCTCGCCGCCTGGTGCGAGTTGCGAGAAGACTTTCGAAATTTCCGCCTTGATAGAATCCAGAAAATGAAAATCACAGAAGACCTGTTTCGCGATGAAAAAGGAAAAAACCTGCAAGATTTCAAACAACAGATATGCTGATTCCCATTTATACTTCTATAGACTTCAAAGTCACTTCATGGAGTCGCATCCTTCTTCAACTTCTCGACAAACGCTTCTCTTTCCTTGCGCAGTTTTTCCTTGAAGGCTTCCACGCCGCCGTGTTTCTTATCGTAGCGTTTTCGAATTTGATCCACACTGCGCACCTTGTCGGCTTGCTCCCCTAGCAGGCACATCCCTTTCCGGTCACAGGCCCAGATCGGCAAATCCTTTTCAACCTGACCGCGCAAGTCTTCCGGGATATTTTTATTATGCGGCAGGTTGGCGTAGTTGGCATCATGCCTCTCTTCGATCCGATCCAGTTCCTTCACCAAATCCTCGATATGTTCACCATCCCACTCGCCCAGGGTGTCATCACCATCGGCAGATTGGATTCGGTTCAGCAGTTTCGGATCGATTTCCACCTTGTCCAGCGAAAACCGTCTCGTCGGGTTCGTCGACATTTTATTATTCCTTCTATCTATCAGGTTATCTAAAAAGAAACCTCGAATGATTCAAAGTTTTCGTGCCTGAGCCAACACTTGAAGGTCGGTTGTCGCACTTTCCTTAAGTGTGGGCCTTGTATCCAACAATACCTTATCATATCTTCATCCACCCGGAAAACCCGGACAACATACCGGAATACCCTCTATAGTTCATTGAAAAATAAGCTTAAATCAAGGAAATGTGTTACCTTATGCTGATAATCAATCCCAAAATTCCGAGTGAGTTACCGAATGGCCTCGTGTCGCGTTCTTATTGTTGAAGACAGCGTTGTTGCTCAACAAATGCTTACGGAAATGATTGAATCGGATCCCGAGTTGCAAGTTGTCGGGGTGGCATCCAATGGCAGGGAGGGTGTCGAAAAAACCCTCGAGCTGAAGCCGGATCTGGTCACCATGGATTTGATGATGCCGGTGATGAGCGGTCAGGAAGCCATTGATGAAATCATGCAACGTTGCGCCCGCCCGATCCTGGTCATTTCCAGCAACAACGATTCCAAAGTGGCATTTGATGCCTGCTCTCGTGGCGCACTTGATGTCTTCCCCAAGGACGATCTGGACCCGGAAAAATGCGAAAAGTTGACGCGCAAAATCAAACTGCTGTCGAAGGTAAAAGTCATTGGGCACATCCGGCCCAAGACCATTGTCAAACCGATCGCTACTGAAAATCACCGGGAAGCAAAAGTCATCGCCATCGCCTGTTCCACTGGTGGCCCCAAGGCTCTGTCACAGATGCTCCCTCATCTGCCGAAAAACTTTGCCCATCCGATTGTCGTGGCGCAACATATAGAGGACGGGTTCACCAGCGGTCTGGTGGAATGGCTGGATCAGGTGTGTCCGCAAAAGCTGGAACTGGGCCGAAGCGGCACCAAGCTTGCCCCCAATACCATTTACATTGCGCCTTCGGAACAAAACATGAAGGTTAGTATGAGTGGCACACTTGAATTTGAAAAGCGGCAGGAGGGTGACCGCTATTCACCTAACTGCGATGTTCTGTTGAATTCCGTGGCTCAGGCTTATGGGCCCAAAAGTGTTGGTGTCATCCTGACCGGCATGGCCACAGACGGGGTTGACGGCATGCGGCAAATTCGCGAAAAAGGCGGGCAGACCATTGCCCAGGACGAAACCACCAGTGTGGTCTACGGGATGAACCGAAAAGCGATTGAATCGGGTTATATCGGCAAGGTCCTTCCCATCGAAGAAATTGGTCGGTACCTTGCGGGACTTTAACTTATGGGCGTAGCCCGGCGTTTTTGAATTTGAAAACCTTGGTGTGTACTATGGACCTCCAAATTTTTCAGGACAGTATTCGTCAGCGATTTAAACTCGACTTCAAACCAGATTTTTTTCGCTTCCTCGGTGATGCGGTCGAAGCCAGAATCCGCGCGACTGAAAAAGATGGGCTGGACCACTATTTACAAATTTTCAAAAGTGATCCCGAAGAGATATCACACCTGGTTAACTTACTGACTAATAATGAAACCTATTTCTTCCGCGAGAATCCGCATTACCGCCTGCTCACCCAACGCCTCATTCCTGAACTGTTGAAGAATCGTTCCTACATTAGCGAACCCATCAAAATTATCAGTGCCGGTTGTTCCAGCGGAGAGGAACCCTATTCCCTGGTGCTGGCACTGGTTGAAGTTTTTGGCGAAGGCGTGACGGACCAGATAGAAGTAATCGGGCTGGACATCGACCACGACGTCCTGCACAAGGCCAGCATGGCTGTTTTTGGAACCTATTCGTTCCGTGGCATGGACGCTGATTTCAGGAATACCTACTTCAATCAATTCGCCGGAAACCGGTCTGTCCTGAAAGAATCCATTCGGCAACATGTCAAATTCATCCAGCACAATCTCGCAGACTGGCCCTATCCGGAACAAGCGCGGGGAGCGGACCTCATCTTTTATCGAAACGTATCCATTTATTATCAGATGAACACTCAGGATGCAATTTTCGAAAACCTGGCGCGCCTGCTGGCACCGGAGGGATTCCTGCTCACCGGCGCGGTTGAAGTGACCCATCATGACATCGGAAAACTCACCCTGAAAAAGGACAAGGCACTTTTTTATTTTTGCAAGGAGACAACGACCTCCGAACTGCCTGCGTTTTTATCGGACCGCTCTTTACCACCTGCCCCGGCTCAAGATCTGTCAAATAAAGCCGCGCAAAGTGAAACCAAAAATACCCCGATCCCCGCAACAAGTAAAACACCGGTCACCAGTGATGCCTTGACTCTGGAAGAGGTGCTGGCACTGGCCGAGGACGAACAATGGGAACTGGCCCTCAACAAAATCGACGAGCAGGTCACCCAACATCCGAATTCCCCGACAGCTTACAGTTTAAAAGCGTATCTCCTGCTACAACTGAATCGCGACCAGGAAACGGAACAGGTTTGCCAGCAGGCTCTTGAAAAAAACAGTTTGTTTCTCACGCCCTATCTCCTGCTTGGTCTGGCCTCGCAAAAAAACACAGATCATACCGAGGCGGTGCAGAGGTTGCGCAAGGCGATTTATCTCGATCCCTCCTGCTGGTTGGCGCATTTTCACCTGGCCGACAGTTACCGGGAAACGGGAGATACCGAAGCCGCCCGCAGAGAATATGGTGTCACCTTGAAGCTCCTGGAAAATTCTGGTCTGGACAATCATGGATTGCCCTTTTACAGAAGTCATTATACCGCCGATCAGATGTCGGGAATCTGCCGCGATCAAATGAACAAATTGGCCTTGCTCTAAAGGAAATTTGCGAACATGACATTTGACAAGTCAAAATTCATTCCAAGGTTCATCCAGGAAGCACGCGAGTACCTGGATGTCTTGGCTCGTGAATTTGAAAGGCGCAAGGACAATCCATCAAGTTTGCGGATCACTGACGAACTGGTCCGTGCGGCGCACACCATCAAAGGGTCCGCCAAAATACTGGGATTCAAACCTGTTTCGAAAATTTCCCAGAAGATGGAGGAGATTTTAAGGAACCTGCAAAAACAACAATTCGCCATGACCCCGGACCTCCATTCCTTACTTTCCAATGCCACCGGCTTGCTGGAAGTTTTTATCAATCAGATTGAGCGAGGGGAAGAGGTCACAACAGACATCGACGGGATACTGGAAAACCTGGACCTCGCTCTCAAGGGAGAATATCAAGCTCCCGCCTCATCAAAAGAACCCGCTCCCCAGTCCGTGGCAACACCTACCGAATCTTCATCTCCACGGGAAGTTCCTCCAGAGACAGAGGATTCGGATGAAGAAAAAACTGTATCAGACAGTAGCTCGACGAAAAAGGCTGGTGGATTCGACCGCTCAAAATTTGTTTCGCGATTTGTGGACGAGGCGCGTGATCATATCAATACCTTGAACGAAGGCTTGATCAATCTGGAAACGCAACCCGGCAACCTGGAAATTCTGGACCAGATATTCCGTGTATCCCATACCTTGAAAGGTTCCTCTAAAATATTGGGGCTGAAACCCATCTCACTGCTGGCGCACCGGGTGGAGGATGTTCTCGACTCTCTCCGAAACAATAAATTTTCCTTCGGTAAACCTTTGTGTGACCTGCTATTGAAATCGGTCGATTTAATTGCAGAATTCGTTGAACAGATTTCTCAAGGGAAAGCACTCGATACCGACATCCGCCCACTCATTGAAACATTGGAGTCTGCCGCCCGTGGTGAAGCTGTTACCAAAATGAAACCCGGCGAACTTGCAGAAACCGTAAGAAATGCGGAATCAAAAGAAGACAGTGGGTTGGTTAAATCTGTTGGGGATAGTCCTCAAACGATTTTCAAAACCGCCATGAGCGACACCGTCCGGATCAATACTTCCAAGCTGGACGACACGGTCAAGCTGATGGGCGAAATTGTTTCCAACCATATTCGAATGAAACAAAACGTCCTCGACATCGACGAGGTCAATAAACTATTCATAAAATATCTCGACCATCTCGGCACCATTCCACAATCAGCGCAAGGCCCACTGAACGGACAAACGGCAGAAATCATCGAAGTGGCGCGTTCGATTCATGACAAACTCAAAGTGGTTTCGTCACAGACCCGCGATGTCATGAGTTTTCAATCCCTGGTGACGGACGACCTCCGGGAAAAAGTCCTGCGGATGCGGATGCTTCCCCTTTCAACCGTCCTTGACGGATTTCCGCGACTGGTGCGGGATATTTCCAATGCCTGCGGAAAACAGGTTACGCTGGAGATCTTGGGAGGTGCAACCGAACTCGATAAAAAAATAATTGAGCGGATAGGTGATCCTCTGCTTCACATGGTGCGCAACAGCATCGATCACGGCATCGAATTACCTGAAACTCGTGTTGCTCACGGCAAAGCTGAAGCCGGATCTGTTTCAATTTCCGCGGCGTACGAAGGGGGTCATGTGTTGATCACCATCAGCGATGACGGGGCTGGCATCCCGGTTGATAAAATCCGGGAAAAAGCGGTGATGAAAAAAATATACGACGAGGAAACCGCACAAAACCTGCCCGACTCTGAAATCATCAACCTGATTTTTCGCCCCGGATTCAGCACAACAGCACTGGTCACCGAAATATCCGGGCGGGGTGTCGGCATGGATGTGGTGCGCGACAACCTCGTCAAGCACCTCAAAGGGTCACTACAGATTGAAACAAAACTGAACAAGGGAACCACATTTTTTATTCGACTGCCCCTGACCCTCGCTGTGATGCGGGTCATGTTGGTAAGCCTGGGCGAAATGCAGGTGGCGATTCCACTCAACGCCATACGGGAAATTGTTCGTGTACCCGCCAACACGCTCATTGAAGTGGTCAACCGTTACGCCGTTTCCCTGAGAGATCAAATCATTCCTGTCACGGAGTTGAAAACTTTATTGGAATCTGAAGAAAACAACGCACCGGAGAAATCAACACCGCAGGGCAACCTTGTTGTCCTCATTGTCGCCATGGGCAGTGAAATGCTTGGGCTCATTGTTGATGAAATTGTGACCGAAGAAGATATGGAGATCAAACCGCTCCCGGATCACATGAAACACAATGAACTGGTGTCTGGAATCACACTGTCCGGGAAAAATGAGATTGTGCTGGTCTTGCAGATAACACGGCTGTTCAATCTGGCACGCGAGTCCCGAGAGGAATGGCTTCCATCGACAGAAGATAACCATCCCAAAAAGAAACTGCATATCCTGGTGGTCGATGATTCTGTCAGTACCCGCCATGTGGAAAAAAATATCCTTGAATCCAGGGGGTACCGGGTGGACCTCGCTTCTGACGGAGCCGAAGGGTTTGAAAAAGCGATGGAGACCCAATATGATCTGATCCTGACAGATGTTGAGATGCCTCGCATGGATGGGTTCACCCTTACCGAATCACTTCGGCAGGAGAGTAACTACCGGCACACACCCATCATCATCCTGAGTTCACGCAGTAGCGAGATGGACAAGGCCAGGGGGATGGAAGCCGGTGCCAATGGCTATCTCACCAAAGGCGAATTTGATCCTCAACAATTAACCGACGCAATTGAAAATCTGGTGCAATGAATACGACAACTAAAAAAATTCTGGTCGTAGATGATGATTCTTTCGTTCGCGATATCCTCGCTGACATTCTGCAATCATCCGGCTATGAAGTATCAACGGCACTCAACGGGCAGGAGGGAGTCAACCTGATTGTCTCGGAACCAAAGCTGGATTTGGTTATTTCCGACATCAACATGCCAGTGCTCGATGGTCTGGGCTTGATCCGCCGGTTGCGAACGGGAGAGAATTCTGACATCCCCATCATTGTACTGTCGGGAAATAATGAAGTCGCCATTGCCATTGAAGCTATCAACCTTGGAGCCAACGATTACCTGCTGAAAGATGAAAACCTGCAGGATACCGTGCTTCTGTCGATCGAGCAGGTTCTTGAGAAAAAACGAATCGTCGACGAAAACCGCCAACTCCTGCTCGACATCACCAATAAAAACCGGGAACTGGGAACCATCGTTGAGACCATGACTGAAATTGGACTGGCCGTTACTTCGGAAAAAAACTTTCCGACTCTTATGGAAATCATCATCACCCATGGTCGATCGTTAACCAATGCAGATGCCGGCACCCTGTACCTGGTCGGGAGCGGCAAACTGGAATTCAAAATTGTACAGAACCGGACGCTGAATATTTTTCTTGGCGGCAAGTCCGGTGGGAAAATACAATTCCCGCCGATTGAGATCAAGGAATCCAACGTTTCCGGCTATGTTGCCATGAACAAGAAACCGGTCAATATTCAGGATGTTTACGAATCGGATTTATTCGATTTTACCGGCCCGAAAAATTTCGACCGCACTTCCAATTACCGGTCAAAGTCCATGCTGGTAGTGCCGATGGTGGACCGCTTCAATGAGGTTCAGGGAGTCCTGCAGTTGCTCAATGCGACTGATATGTCTTCAGGGAAAGTTATTCCCTTCTCTGATTCCCACCTCGAGATGGTGGAATCGCTGGCATCTCAGGCGGCGGTGGCACTGAATAATTTGCGGCTTGAAGAAAAAACCGAGCGTCTGCTGGAAGAGGTTTTAAACATAAAAAACTACAACGAAAATGTTCTGGAGAGTCTCACCAACGGAGTCCTCACTCTGGACAGTGACTATCGAATCATCACCGCCAACGCGGCCGCGCAGAGAATTCTGAATTTGAAGCTTGAGCAATTGATAAGCCGAAAACTCGATGATTTTTGTGGGGGACCCAACCACTGGATTCTCGACAAGGTCGATGGGGTGGTCAAATCACGTCGACCTTCCATTGTGATGGATGCGGAGATGACTCTTGAGGAGGACAAAGTCATCCCCATGAACCTGACGTTCGTCCCTCTCAAAAATGTGAAGCAGGAATTGATCGGCACAATGCTGGTGCTGGAAGATATCACCACAGAAAAACGGGTTAAGGGCACCCTCGCCCGTTATATGACCAAGGAATTGGCCGATAAGCTGTTGGAGGGAGGTGATTCCATGTTGGGCGGTCAAATGCAGGAAGCCTCCATCCTGTTTTCCGACATCCGCGATTTCACCACCATCACGGAAAAACTGGGCGCAAAAGAAACGGTGTCGATGTTGAATGAATACTTCACCCTGATGGTCGACCAGATATTTCAATGCAACGGAATTCTCGACAAATACATAGGCGATGCCATCCTCGCTGTGTTCGGTGCACCCTTTAAAAGCGGGCAGGATCCGGACAACGCCGTCAAGGCGGCGATCAATATGGTCAACTCACTCAAGGTTTTAAATGTGACCCGATGTGATGTCGGCAAAGACCCGATTGCGATGGGTATTGGAATCAATACGGATGAAATATTGTCCGGCAACATCGGCTCCGAAAAACGAATGGACTACACCTGCATCGGTGACGGGGTCAACCTCGCATCTCGTCTGGAGGGGTTGAATAAATATTTCGGCACCAGCATTCTTATCAGTGAAAACACGTTTCGCAAATTGAAGGATCCCTACCGGACCCGTAAACTGGACTGGATCAAGGTGAAAGGAAAACAAAAGCCCGTTATAATTTATGAAATCCTGGATTTCTACGAGGAAGAACACTACCCACGCATTGATGAAAGCATTTTTGTTTTTCAGGAGGGACTGGGGCAATATCAGTCACGCGACTGGCAAGGTGCTATCAATAGTTTTAATCGGGCCAAGGAATTGCGTTCTGATGACCGACCTGCGGAAGTTTACCTGGAACGCGCCGAATACTTTCAGCAAAACCCTCCGCCTGAAGACTGGGACGGTGCCTGGGTTATGAAATCCAAATAATACACAAAAGAAATCCCGGAAAAAATTATGGAAGAAACAGACAATTATAAAAGCGACCGGATTCTCGAAGAAATTCACAAGCGAAAGGATCGTAACCTCGAGGTTCAGAAAGATGAGGAAAAGATCAAGCTGGTGGTGTTCACCCTTGGGAGCCACTATTACGCACTGCATGGTGACAGCGTCAAGGAAATCCTGACGGTTCTGAAAATCGTCCGCGTACCGGCAACGCCGCCTTTTATTCTGGGGATCATCAATGTGAGAGGCGACATCCAGTCGGTGATCGACGTGAATTTGTTCATGGGCCAATCGCCGACCCAAACCAGCGTGCACAGCCGGATCGTGATCGCTGAGAAAAATGGAATTCGCTCCGGCATTATCGTGGATACGGTTCAGGATGTTCTGGACACCCCCAAAAATTCGATCCAGAAACCAATTTCAACATTGAATGATACAATCCGGTATTTTGTTGACGGGGAGTTCTCGTACCGCCACCACAATGTCACCCTGCTTGACGCAGGAAAACTGTTTGAAAAAATGACGGAAAAATCATAGACAACCTGTCATCCGGAATTTTTAAATGACCACAGCACTGCAAAAAATAAATATCGACGGTTTCAAGGCCCTGGTATTCCGCATGCAGGACATCCAGTTTGCCGCTGATCTTGAGCAAATTAACGAGCTTCATGAAATGCCCCAATGGCAAAAAACAGAGGAAGAAGCCGTTCCACTGGATCGATTGATTCCATTGACAACGATCCCGATCGTTTACAAGGAACCGCATGTGATCACTATCAATTATCAGGGAACCCGAGTGTCTGTCCAGATTGATCAACCGGAAGACATCACGTTTATTCCCATTGACGCTATCCGTAGTTTTCCACCACTGGTGGATAATTTACGCCAGCATTTATGGTTGTGGGGTGTCGGGCTCATTAATGACAAACCCGTCCTGCTCATCGATTGCCATAAAATGGCGGCGGAGTGCCTGTCAAACCAGGAGGCGGCATGGCATTAAATTTTTCACATAAGCACTCCATTATAATGAACGTCCATCGTTCCAATTCAGAACAATTGACGCAAAATGTAAATCAGGTTTCAAAGAAACACTTCATTCAATCATTTCCGGGAGACCCCAAGAGATGAACAATCTCTCTATCAAGCTGAAGGTCTTTATTATGTTTGCCGTGATGGGCGCGGTTGTCGTCGCCTCAGGTGCGGTCATATTCAATTCGCTGAACAATGTGGCAGAAGACACCGATATCACCAATGCCCTTGGTCGCCAGCGTATGCTAAGCCAGGCTATGGGCAAGTCTGCCCTGAGCAACGCCATGGCAAAAAGCCGCCGCAGGACGATAGAGCAGAACGTGGAATCTCTGAATAATTACATCACGCAAATGCGGGCAGTCTATACAAAGAACATCATCAGTGCCGCCAAGAAAGTCAACCTTGGCATCAGCATGGACCCAGGTTCAGAGCCTCATCCGGCAGTTCCCTTCCCTGCAACCTACACCCGAATGGTGAATGAGAAGTTTGGAGAAAACCAGTTTTTCAAGATCGATATTCTTAATAAAGATCCGGTCAATCCGAATAAAGGCCTCAAGACAGGCATGGACAAAAAAGCCTATGAATTTTTGAAAACCTCTCCCAATAAAATATTCAGCGAAATATTTGAAGCGGACAGCAGACTTTATATCGGACTGTATGCGTCGGATCTCGCTACCGTTAAAGCCTGTGCCAGTTGCCATTCGGCCCTAAAAGGAAAACAGTTCCAGGTAGGCGATATGATGGGCATCCGCAAATTTTACCTGATGTTTTCTGAAGACATCGCTCTCGGCAAGGCCGAACTGAACCCCAGCCTGAAAGAGTACCAGCGGGCCAAGGAAATATTCGACCGCACCATCTCGGCCATGAAAAACGGCGGCGAGTATCCAATAGATATGGCGATGACATCGTTTAAAACGGTCAGCGCAATCGACAACGAAGCTATCCAGAATAAAACCCGGGAAGTCATCCGCCAGTTCAAGGAACTTGTCAGTCATGTAAATTTGCTGATGAGTTCGGGTGTCAACTCACTCCCCTATCGCAAAGCACAACAGGCCATCGTGCTTTCATCAAATGAACTCAGAAAACTGAGCGATGATCTGGTCACACAATACACCGAACTGTCCAACCGCAACCAGACCACAATCCGATGGACGGTCATCACCGCCATCATTCTGACTGTATTGATCATCATTGGTATTTACTATTATTTCACTTCCAAAATCGCCAACCCCATCATTGATGTCTCAACCCAACTCAAGGAAATATCCAAAGGCAGTTTCGTTCAGGAAAAACTTCGGGTAAATTCCTCAGATGAAATAGGAACGCTTCAGGATATTTACAACACGCTACTGGATACGATGAAGGAAGTGGTCAACCAGGCGGAGGACATCGCTTCGGGTAACCTCTCCAAACATTATGAGATGAAGGGGGACCTCGCCCATGCCTTTGGTGAGATGACCAAAGAACTGCGGGACAAGCAGGAAGCCGACCGGTTGTTCAAGGAAATATCTGAAGAACGCAATCGTAACGCTGAGGACCTGCAGAACAAAGTGAGCAGTATTCTTGAAGTGATCAGTGCCGCCGCTCAAGGCGACCTGACGCAGCAGGTCACGGTAACAGGAGAGTCCGCCATCGGACAGATGGGAGAAGGGTTGATTCTCTTCTTTGAAAAACTGGTCGACAGCATGCAGGAAATAGCAAACAGTGCCAGTCAACTGGCCACGTCATCGAGTGAGATTTCAGCCTCGGTGCAGGATCAGGCCGCAGTCGCCGCCGAGCAATCTACATCGGTGACAGAAATATCCACCACGGTAGAAGAGCTGTCCATTTCCTCATCTCAAGTAGCAGACAACGCCAACGCGGTTGCAGAAATTTCGACCAATGCCCTGCACGAATCAGAGCGCGGTCGGGAAGCCATGGAAAACCTCAAGATCAAGATGGATACCATCTCGGATGACAATCAGGGCAGTATCCGTGAAATTGTTGAACTGGGAACACGCTCCGAAGAAATTGGAAAGGTGATGGAAATCATCAACAATATTGCCGACCAGACAAAACTCATCGCCTTCAATGCCGCAATCGAAGCCTCCAGTGCCGGAGAGGCCGGAAAACGATTCGGGGTGGTCGCTGTCGAGATTCGCCGCCTCGCAGACAACGTGATGGAATCCACTGGAGAAATTGAAAGCAAGATTGATGAAATACAGCAGGCGATCAACCGGCTGGTGGTCAATTCCGAGCGTGGATCCAAAAACATCAAGGCAGGTACCGAATTGACGGCACAAACAATCAAGGAACTGGAAAGCCTGGTATCCGGTGCCAAAACAACGGCCGATGCGGCGGCTCAAATATCGTTGTCCACGCAACAGCAGAAAACAGCGACCGAGCAGGTTCTCTCCGCCTTGAAAGAGATCGTGGATGGTAGTCGCCAGTCTTCAGCGGCGATCAAACAAACATCGTCGGTAACCAACCGATTGTCTGAAATGTCGTCTTACCTCAAGAGCCTGGTGGCACGCTTCAAGATCAATCAGAAGCACTGACCGATTGAGCCTCACAAAAACAAGGTCTAGACCGTAACCAGGAGAGCTTAGCGGAAGAGCTTTTTGAGGGACAGAAATGAGTACGTCCCCCAAGCCAACG
>JAJDBF010000079.1 GCA_029261535.1 Nitrospinaceae bacterium
AATCGGGTTCAACCGTAAGGGCAAAGAGATCATCCGCGTGACGGTCGAAGAGCCATTTTACGTACGGCCTGAAGAACATCCGGGAGCAATCTAGGAAACGGATGGATCCATTATTCCGGGGCGGCCTCGGTCGCCCCGGAAGGGTTGCAATAAGGAGACGACGATGAATGAGATAGCCAAAGAGCAAGATCCAATCCTGGTCAAGTTTGGTGAAACCGGGTCCTTGGAGGAAGTGAAGGAACAGCGTATTTCGCTTCAATTGGCCCGTGGCCGGGTCTATGACATTTTGTCAAACGCTTTCACCTATCCCTGGAACCGGAAATTCTTCCGTCCGAAATCCCTGTTGGAGCCAATGGATGTGTGTCTCCTTGATGAACAGGAATGGGCAGTGCTGAAGGAAGTGGTAGGACGTTTTAACAACTACCTTCCCAAAATGTCTTTGAAGGAAGTGCAAAAAGAATACATCCGGGTTTTTGGACATGCGGTTTCCCAGGAATGTCCGCCCTATGAAATGCAGTATGGCACGGAAGGCGGGATTCAGTCCCAGACCGACGTTTTGATTCAGGTGGGTGGTTTCTACGAGACGTTTGGTTTCGAGTTTCCAAAAAGCCGGGGTAAAGAGCGGGTCGATCATCTTTCTGTCGAACTGGCGTTTCTATCCTATTGTTGCTTCCGGGAAGCTTATGGAATCAGCAACGGGCACGATGAAAAGAAGATTGCCATTGTCCGGCAGAGTGAAAAGAAATTCATGCGGAACCATATCGGCCGCTGGACACCTTTGTTCTGTATTTTCACCGCCCGCAAGGCGGAGCGTGGGCTGTACAAGGACCTTGTCGATGCCTTGGCGGTGTTCGTTCGCAATGAATGCGCCCTGCTCGATATCAAGGCTCTGAAAGTGGAAGAGCCGGAGTACCGGTCTCTGTCCTACAGTATGGAAAATGATTTGATCGCGAACGCTCCTGCCGAGTGCGAACCGGTCAAGTAATTTCGATATTTCTCATCACCCCCTCCCAATCGTTTCCGGTTGGCGAGGGGTTTTTTTTTGGGTGCCGTGTGTGAGGGGATGGGGTGTTTTTCATAAACAGGAACGGATCAATAAAGAATTTCCAACGGAATTAAAAATCCCTGCATTTCAATTAGCATCTTAATATGAGGTGCAGTAATTGCCGTTCACGCCTGAAGGCCGCGAACCGCCTTGGGTAAAGTATTTCGGGTGTTATTCGGCTCCCCAATCATTTTGAGATGAGAGCCATCGAGAATTCAATGTTTGTATTTGATCCATTATCTCAGGGGCTGAACCTCCTCGCCCAGAGGGATTTGCAACGTGCCGAGTCCCTTTTCCTCAGGGTGATCAACGATCCCTTTGTTCAGGCTGAGGAACTCCGTCAGGCGCGGTCCTATCTGAATGATATCCGGTCTTGTCAGGCCGGTACCAAAGCCCTGAACTTTGATGAATACGGACAGTTATCCAAAAAAACGACACCCTCACTGGAGCCAATTTACCAATTGCTGGCGGAGCTTTATTTTTCTGAAGCCGAGTCCTTCCCTGAAATATCGAGTGTGATCGGCGAGGCGGTCCCCAAGGTGATCAATCGTCTCAAGCAGGTGAAAATCCGGGACATTCTGGCACGCGACACCCTGTTTCAGAAAATTGAGAAAATGGGATTGAAAGCGATCAAGGAGCGATTGAAAAATGAATCTCCTGAAAACAAGGGACCGGATGTGTTCCGCTGGAAAACCATATATAGAAAATTCATTGAACAGATCAACCCGATTTTACTGGAGCGGCACTTGGAATTGCTGGGCTATGTTCTCGACACGGGCGACATCGATATCCTTGACGATCCGAAACTGACGGTCCTCACCGCCAAGTACAGGTGGATTGTCGAAAGCACCCTTCATTCAAAATGGTATTTGATGCGGAGCTATTTTTTCAAGGCCCGTTCTGAAATCGAGCAACAGTTTTCAAAAAAGGAAGGGACCCGTAAATTCTGGGAAGAGGTGAAATATAAAAAGATCGCGATTTTTGAAGAGTGCGGGTTTGAGGAAAAGCACATTCAGAAATTTCTCTTCATTGACAAGCTCAATTTCAAAACGCTCGAAGAAATTTACGAGTTTGCTCAGGAACTGGGACTGACGCTGATCCCGAGGGATGTCAGTCTGGCACTTCGGGGAATAAAAAAAGCAAGAGATCACATCAGGGAGCGGGGCGGTCATTTGATGGGCGCACGTCGTGAATTTCAGGGGCAGTTGATCGAGCTTGGGTTTTCCTCAGACAATGCCTACCAGGTGGCGCGCCACGCCAAGCGGGCCAATAACCATCAAATCGCCGAGGCTTTTCGTAACTGCCTGCAGGTGGCTCAGGATGAAATTTACTGGTACCGCGTCCCGCGTCAGTCACAAAAACTTAAAATGGATGTCGAGGAACAATGCTGTAAACATTTGAGCACGGTTCGGATTCACCTGTTTGACCGTGGGCGTTTGAATAAACTTCTGCTCCAGATTGGGAAGAATCTGATCCGTCGCTACCTGATTCAGCACTATGGAGAATCGGTGGTCGGGTTGCACTGTTTTTTCAGACTGGCAACAGTTCATCAGTATTACAAGTTGAAGTTTTTTCACTATCACACGGCCGAGGTGCCGAGTGTGTCCGAGTTGATTAAAGTCAGTCGAAAAGATTTTGTGCCGCTAGCCAGGGAAGGGTACAACAGTTTCCTTAAGAAAAGGCGGCTGGTGGTGCCGAAGGATCTTTACGAAAAAGTAGAAGCCTACCAGTCGGTCACCGAATGGGAAGATCCGTACACGACGACCGAAGAAAAATTTCTGCTCCGGTTCTGGTTCCTGATGGATCACGGAGTTTCTATCACGCAAGGGTTGTTGAACAAGGATGTGCTGGCACCAGGGGTCGACTTGTGGGGGTATCTCAAGCGGCAGGAAGAAGAATGTGAAAGCTGAGGCGCGGGAATTTTCAGGAGGCTGGAGAGGATAATTTGTTCAGCCGATTCTGCATATCGCGCAGAGGCATCAGGTCGCCTTTTTTGGAGGCGGCGGCGATGCCTTTTCGATACACTTCTTCAGCATCATCATTTCGCTCAAGTTTTTCCAGGGTTTTTCCAAGGGCGAGGTAGGCCGCAGAATAGTCTTTAAAATTCTCGACCACCGTTTCCAGAGGCACCAACGCTTCGTCGTATTTTCCTCTTTCAAAAAAGATTGTGCCCAGTCCGAAGTTTGCCACCTGATCAATCGGGTCAATCTCCAACACCTGCTGGAACATACCGACTTGTCGTTCGCGTTCGGCTTCCTGTTCTTTAGTCTGGGCTTCACGCGCCCGCTCTTTTTGTTTTTCCTCAATTATTTTTTCAAATTGCAGAGCCGTGGCTTCGCCTTTTTCCGCCTCGGCATCTTCGATGCGCCCCTGTTCCATGTAATAAACCGAGAGGTTGGAATGAGCCATGATTTCACTGGGATCGATTTCCACCAGCCGTTTCATCAAGGCAATCGCTTCATCCAGTTTCTTTTGCTTGGAAAGTAATACACCGAGGGCTTCATAACCGAGGGCAAACTTTGGAGCAAGCGCAATTGCTTCGCGGAGCAAGGCAATGGGCGGGTCCAGATTATCATCCTTTTTATACAATTCCATGGCCTGCCCATGCAACTCTTCGGCACGTGCGAGGTTGGAGACGGGTTGGTAGAACGGCAGGAGAGCGGTAGTGATTTTGTAAGGTTGCCCCTCGACAGTAACGTCAAGAGTCTGGTCCGGGCTACGAAAATCTTTCTGGATGTAAGCGAGGGCAATGTTACGCTCCAGGCTGGGAGAATAAACGCTGCTTTTGACAACGCCGAGGCGTTTACTGCCGAGTTTCATTTCGGCATTGTGTTGCAGAGGCAATGCGCCTTCTTCCTGGACAATCCCCATCAATGCGAAGGAGGGAGCTCCGTAAGTTTTAAGACGGGCAATGACCTCCTGCCCGGTGTAGCATCCTTTGTGGTAACTGACGGCGGTGTGCTCAAGCCCGGTTTCCGGCAGGAGCATTTTTTCATCCATATCCAGGCCAAAAATGGGTAGCCCCGCTTCGATTCGGAGAGTATCCATTGCCTCGTGTTCAACCGGCCCCAACCCCACGGCCTTTCCGATGTCCTCAATCGCTTCAAATACCTGAGCTCGAACAGATTCATCAAATGCCAAAACGAACCCGGTCTCTCCTGTCAGACTTTTTTCCAGAGCCCACACCTTGTGGCCCCGGATGTTTAATTCGCGGTTCTCGCAGGTTTTAAAATCGAGCAGAACCTGCCCTGTCAGGTCATTCAATAGTGCCAGGCTCTTGGGGCCTTGAAGACCGAGCAGGCAGTATCCGGAAATTTCTTTAGTGAAGGTGAAGGCTTCGCGGAAGTGGAACTCCTGTAGACTGGCGATCACCTGATCGGCTTGCATTCTTTCCATCAGGATAAATGCAGATTCATCGCCAGTTTTATACAAGGTGAACGTGCCACGAAGATTGCCTTTGCGGGTGACGATCGCGTTGGCGCATCCTTCCCTGGTTTTTAGTGCGAGGCAATCGTTGGTGGTCTGGGTTTGCAGGTAGGAGAAAGCGTCTTTTCCTTCGATCGTCCCGACCTGCCAGGTTTCCATCCAGAAATAGCCGCAAGTTTCGCGGACGCGCCGGTATTCAGTATCCAGAGTGAGGTCTTGAGTCATAGGATGTTATTGGCAGATCTGTCGTGGAAAGAAAAACAGCGCATCGGCTGAACCGGATGCGCTGTTGATGATTTTGTAGAGTAGTGCTGGATCAAGTGAGCGAAAAGGATTCTCCGCAACCGCAGGTGGACTTTGCATTTGGATTGACGAAGACGAAACCCTTGCCCTGCAGTCCAGCTTGATAATCGAGTTGCATGCCTTTGAGATAAATCAGGCTTTTGGCATCCATAAATATTTGGAACCCATCGGAGTCGACGACGGTATCGCCTTTCTCCTGCGGGGTGAAATCAAGATCATAGGACAAGCCAGAGCAACCTCCGCCCTTGACACCAAGACGTAGCCCGATCCCCGGTTTTTCCTCAGCGGCTACCAGCTTTTTGACTTCTTCCGCGGCGAGCGGGGTGATGGAAACAAATTGGGTTGTGGTGGTCATGTTTTTGATCTCCAATGATAACTTTTTACTTATTTCTTTAGAGCGTTCTTTATATTAGATTAATAAAATCACGTTTGGATTTAAGCAAGGGCCGGAAAAATTAATCCTGGCCTCACGCGATTTTTGTTAAGCCCTTACCGCATCCGGTCCGTTTTGGCCTGAGACCATTTATATGCAAGTATTGGAAATTATACTGGAAATATAGGGACGACGCAATCCGGAATGTTCTAAGGTAGTCTTAGGGAGTATCTTTTAACTATTTGAAAAGTAAGAGAATTTTTGTTATGTTGCTGGGCTTCGGCAGATGTTGTGTTGCGTCCTTTCCTGAAATATAATAAATCCTGATTGGATTTTCTGAATCAAATAAAGACAACCGAATGAATGCGTTTGCGCAAAAAATAAGGAAAGAAATTACCCATGATCAGTATTCCCGATTTAATCAAGCTCATCACTGAAAAAATTTCCGATGCCGAGGTCAATGTCATGGACAAAACCGGAATGTCGGATCATTTCATTATCCATGTGACATCGAAGGTCTTTAGCGAAGTTGGCATCATGGATCGTCATAGAATGGTTATGGATTGCCTGAGTGCGGCCATGGCAGACGGACGCGTCCACGCCGCTGAAATAAAAACCGATGTTCCCGGCTGAATTCCGGTCGGTGTCTTAATGTAACCCTGAATTGAAAATAATGTCATCCAGAGTGAGGAATCTTAAATGTCAGCTTTCGAAGAAGAAATTAAAGACGAAATTTCCAAGAATAAAATTCTGATTTACGGTAAGGGAACCAAAGCCGCTCCGCAATGCGGGTTCACCGTGGAAACCATCCAGTTTTTTCAGAAGTACGGTTACCCTTTTGAGGTGGTCAATATGTTGCCGCATAATGAGAAACGAGAAGCACTCAACAAGATGACCAACTGGCCGACCCTGCCCAAGGTGTTCATCGACGGTAAGTTTTACGGCGACACTGATATTCTTGACGATATGGAAGCCAAGGGTGAAGTCGAGCCGCTTCTCAAAGCCGCGTTCGATGGGAAAGCACCTAGCGAAGGCTAAGTGCTCAGAAAGCCAGCGGCAGGATATCGAATTCACAGGGTGATTGTTCGGCAGAAAATCCCTGATGATATGCCGCTATTCAATACATACAACTCACATTAAAGCACCTCTAGCTAAAATCTTCAGGTCACAGCGGGCACTGAGCCATCAGGTTCGCTGTGGCCATTGAAGTTTGATTGGATGACAGGGGCGGGCTAAACCTTATACTTGAGGACATCATGGGGCAAAAACTGGAAGCCGGGGATCGTGCGCCAAATTTCGATCTTCCCGGAGTGTATGGCTACAAGGCGGGGGCAACGAGCCCTTCTCATGAAGAGGGTGTGCGCTTCAAGCTCAAAGACTATGAAGGCAAGAAGTGGGTGATCCTCGCGTTTTACGATCAGGATTCCAGCCCGAATGACACGCGCATGCTGGTGTCTTACAATGGGTACAACCGCAAGTTTACAACCAAGGAAATTGTTTTGCTGGGCATCAGTCAGAATGGGGTGAACTCGCACCGCCAGTTTATTGAAGTCTATCAGCTTGGGTTCAGCCTGGTTGCGGATGAAAGAAAAGAAGTGACCGAACTGTACGGCGTGATCCGGGAAGAAAAAAATGATCTCGACGAACTCGAAAAACGGGTCCACCGTACCACCATGGTCATCGACAAGACTGGCATGATCCGAAAAATCTGGCAGGACATTGAAGATTTAAGAGAACATCCCCTCGAAGTCTGGGAATACATCGCCAAAGAAAAAGGGGTGTGACCGGGCTGTCCAAAATGGCACTTCTTTAAAACCCATTCTCGAACACCACTTCACTCAAAGGCAGTTGGCCCGGTTTGGGCCAGGAGTCTTTCGTCTTTTTGCCGATAGCGAGCATCGCGCCCATCACATGATCGTCAGGCAGGTTGATGAGCTTGGCGACCGCCTCGATATCGTAGCCAATCATCGGGCAGGAATCGTAGCCCATTGCTTTTGCCGCGAGCATCAGGGTTTGCATGGCCATGCCGATGGACCTCTGCGCTTCATCGCGTTGCAACCAGTCGCGACCCTCGTGAAACGGTGCCATCCATCCTACGAGTAACTCGGCCACTTCCTTTGGCGCATTGACCCAGTAACGTTCCGGATTTTTTGTCCAGGCTTTGGTGTCGGCAGTCATGATGATGAGCAGGGACGCATCGGTCATCTGCGCCTGATCGTTGCCAAACTCTTTGCGGATTTTGGCTCTTCGTTCTGAATCCCGTACCACGACAAATCGCCAGTGTTGAATGTTGAATCTGGTCGGTGCCTGGATAGCCGCTTTGAGCAATTTGGTTTCTTCATCCTGTGTTAATTTATGTTCAGGGTCGAAGTGCTTGATGGATCTGCGCTGGTAAATGGCATCAAAAGTTTCCATGTCATATCTCCGGAAAATATTTAATCTGGAAGTTATTGTGAATCAAAATTTTTGCAGATGGTGTCTCTGATTTGAGGAAGCAAGTCGCTTTCTTTTTGCCCTTTGGCGGTTTCAATCTCGATGGGCGGCGACAGGATGATCCTGACTTTCCCCGGACGCACCGAAGTGCTTCCCTTCGGAATAATTGGCCCGGTCCCGATAAGGGTGACCGGCACGATGGGCACACCGGCACGCATTGCGAGCAGGGTTCCGCCTTTTTTAAATTCACCGATCCTGCCATCTTTCGAGCGGGTGCCTTCCGGAAAAATGACGATGGAGGCACCGGACTTTAGTTTGTCAACGGAGGCCATGAAGGCCTTGTAAGCGTTTTTGCGATCATCGCGTTGCACCGGGATGTACCCGGAGGCGTGCATGGACCAGCCGACAAAGGGTATCCGGAACAGGCTCGCCTTGGCGACCCAGCGCAACTGCACAGGCAGGAACCCCGCCAGCGCAAAGATATCGAAGAAGCTTTGATGGTTGGCGAGAAAAACCTGCGCCCGGTTTGCGCGCGCGTGCTCCAATCCTTCGACTTCTACTTGTATCCCGTTCCACAAACACAGCAGGCGAGCCCACAGGGCCGAGACTTTATGGGAAGTGAAACCTGATGGATCAAACAGGCGAACAATCACCGCAGTGGTTCCAAGAACCAGCGACAACACGGTGATGACAACCCAGAATCGAATGGTATGATACGCTGAAATCAAGGGGCTCAAGAGATGATGATTGTTGTGAAATCAGGATTAAACAGATTGAAACGATCGCTTGAAATTCGATGGAAGCCGTTGTGGCAATGGCTCTCTCTTGCAGGTGGTCTTGCAACGTCCCTGATTTTTTTTTCTGCCCAGGCTTTGGCGTGGGGGCCGCAAGGGCACCGCATCGTTGCTGAAATTGCCGAGCAACGGCTCAAGCCCGAAGTCCGGCAGACCATCCGTGATAAGTTTAGCATAAAGCATCTGGTCGATGTGGCGAACTGGGCCGATCAAATCAAACGCAAAAGGAGTGAAACGCGGCCCTGGCATTACACCAATATTTCAGCGGGAGAGTTTTTGTATAATCGCCAGCGGGATTGCCCGACAGGGGATTGCGTCACAGAAAAAATTAAGGAGTTTGCAGGGAAACTCAAGAGCCCAAAAGTGATTGGGCGGAGCCGCGTTGAAGCTCTGATGTTTCTGATTCATTTTGTTGGTGACATTCATCAGCCTTTGCATCTGGGAAACGCTGGAGACCGCGGCGGCAATACGATAAAAATAATTGTCCGAGGAGAAAGAACAAACCTGCATGCGGTGTGGGACCATGGTCTTATCCAATTTGACGGACAATCTCTGGTAAAATACGCGACGAAATTGTCCGGTCAGATAACTGATGAAAAAGTGCACGCTTGGATAACATCGGATGTGATCGGCTGGGCAAATGAGTCGCGTCAACTGGCAATGCAGAAGGGTTACCCGTTGGAATTGAACAAGCGTGGAGAACTGTCTGCAAACTATCTGGCTGTGGGTGAACGAATCGTGATGCTTCAATTACAAAAAGCAGGTGTTCGTCTGGCGCATTTGCTCAATCAAACGATAAAGTCTTAGACAGGAGAGAGCTGTGGCGGATACAGAGCGGTTGTATTTTAAACAATTGTTAACCGGCGTGGATGTTGCGCAGGCGGACCCAAGTGCCAAAAGTATGGCAAACTTTATTTACCTGATTGGTGATCGTGACACGCGCGAGTGCATGGTGGTCGACCCGGCGTGGGATATTGATGGCGTGCTGAAAATTCTGGGAGAAGATGACATGACGCTTACCGGTGCGTTGGTGACGCATTATCATCCCGATCATGTCGGAGGACACATCTTTGGGATGGACATCGTGGGTCTGCCTCGGTTGATGGAGAAAAACCCGGTACCGGTTTATGTGAACAAGCACGAGGCGGAAGGGGTGAAGCAGGTGACGGGTCTTTCCGATTCCGATTTGAAATCCCTCGACAGTGAAGATAAATTGAAGGTGGGCGAAATTGAAATCAGTTGCCTGCACACTCCCGGTCACACGCCGGGTTCCCAGTGTTTTCGCGTTGAGGATGGTTTGATCGCTGGTGATACTTTGTTTCTGCAAGGCTGTGGGCGCGTCGACTTGCCAGGAGGGGACAGCGAGGAGTTGTATCACACACTGACCAAACGATTGACCAAGATACAAAATGAAGTGGTGCTGTACCCCGGCCACAATTATGGTGGCAAAGCATCGGCACCACTCGGAACCGTACGCGCCACCAATCATTATCTCAACATTAATAGCCTTGAAGATTGGTTTCAACTCATGGGGTCCTAGGCGGACCTTGCGGTCAGCTAGCGTAAAAACTTTTTAAAGCACTGCGATGTCATTCTGAGAAGCCCCTTCGACAGGCTCAGGACAGGCTCCGGCGACGAAGAATCTCGCCTTGGATTTTGATTTAATAGTTATGCAAAGGTTTCCTTGAATAAAAGAGGAGCCAAGGGATAACCCGAAAATAAAAACCGATCTTGTCTGAACCACCAACCTTCAATATGGAAGCTAAGGTATGTCCGATTCTGTTTCTTACTCTGGTCAGCTTCGCAAAATGGAGCATGAGTTTGCCGAGCCGATTCAGTATTTCCTGAGTCTCGATGAAAATCGTCAGGAAGTGTCTTCGCAAATCGGGAAGATGCTGACGCTGGAGTTCGGTGGCGTCATCACTTGTGTCGAGTGCGGCCGGAAAATAAAGAAGACTTACGATCAGGGGTATTGCTTCCCCTGTAGCCGTGACTTGCCTGAAAATGACATGTGCGCGGTGCGGCCCGAGCGTTGCCAACATGAGACCGGGAATGAGGCGTCAAAAGAGTTCTGGCGCAACTATTGTAATGTTGATCACTTCGTCTATCTTTCGCTGACTTCGGGGGTCAAAGTGGGCGTGACCCGGCACTGGAACATTCCGTCGCGCTGGATCGATCAGGGAGCGGTCTCAGGGCTTATCATCGCGAGAACTCCGGAGCGAAAACTTGCAGGGCAGATGGAAATTGCGCTGGCCGAACACATGGCAGACAAAACCAACTGGCGCAAAATGCTTAAAGGGGAGATCGATGTCATCGATTTGCTTGAGTGGCGGGATAAAGTTTCCGCATGGGTTCCTGAAAACTTAAAACAGTACCTGGTGCAAGGGGAGTCGATTCAGAAACTGAGCTATCCGGTTGAGGCAACGCCGGAAAAAATATCGAGCCACAATCTGGATAAGGAGCCGGTGTTTACCGACCGGTTGACTGGTATCAAAGGGCAATACCTGATTCTGGAGAAGAAGGTGATCAATCTACGCAAGTATGGTGGGTACCATCTTAAGTTTGAATTTGCAGATTGAGGAAAGTAAAAAAAGCCCCGGACATGTCGCCCGGAGCTTTTTGAAAAACACTTTGAAAATTTTGCGCTATTGAAGCCGGGTTATGCGGCCTTCTTGACGATCACGCCGGAGAAAAATTTATTTTCTCGATCTTCATCGCGCTGGAGTTTGGCAACCTTGATATTTTTTGCAAGGCCCAGGGTTTTTAGTACCCAGATAGCCGCCCAGGTGAGGTCAATTTCCCAGGGCCGGAGGCCATGTCGGGCAGAGCTTGGAAAGGCGTGGTGATTGTTGTGCCAGCCTTCGCCCCAGGCGATGAGGCCCACCCACCAGCAGTTAGTGGAAAGGTCGTCTTTCAATTTGACGTTGCGGTATCCCCACAAATGCGCGGCACTGTTGACGAACCAGGTGGAATGGTAGCCGATAACCATCCGGACAAAAATTCCCCAGATGACGAAGGACCAGCCACCCATGGCAAACAGAATCAGTGCCAGCACACCTTGCAGTTTCAGGAAATTGTTGTCGAGGAATTTATAGAACCGATCGCCTTGCAGATCTTTGGAATGGGCAATGATTTTCTGCGGATCGTCATAATGATTGCGGTAGATCATCCAGCCAAAATGCGACCAGTAAAATCCGTACAGCATACTGTGAGGGTCCATCGGTGTATCTGAGCTGGCGTGGTGCATTCGGTGCTGGGCGACCCACTTTGTGGGTCCGTTCTGGCACGCCAGTGTGCCGCACAGAGCAAAAAAGTAACCCACGTATTTTGGCAGTTCAAAACTGCGGTGCGTCAGGTAACGGTGGAACCCGAGGCAGATACCCAGCGATGCCGTGACCCAGTAGAGGAAAAACATCACCGCGACAGCCGACCACGAGAAAAACTGGGGTAAGAAGGCGAGAGCCGCGGCCAGATGCAGGCCGGTGAAAAACGCCACGTTAATCTTGGACAGATTTTTTTTCAGATCAGTTTTGGATAGGGCAGACATGACTTGAAAAGCCTTTCGTCAAAAATTTGGGTAAATGCCTAACGCACTCTGTACAGCATAAGCTTACAGGGAGATGGTTGTGTAAATTGTAAAACTTATGTAACATTTTAAATAATCAATGCCTTGGGCCTGTCCGGAGGCCGGTTTTCATGGGTGCGAAAATGGTAAAATCAGCTTATGAATAAGATAAAAACTATCTTTCATCCCATAATTATTTTCATTGGGGTGCAGGTCGCCTGGATCATCATGATGGCGATCTGGATTTGGTGGTACCTCAAAAACCGCCAGGATTTTAAGGCTTTCGCGGAACGGCTCCAACCGGAGCTGTTTGCCAACGACCTCAACTGGGTGGTCCTGCTTGAAGGTTGCTTCCTGATGATCCTGATCCTTGGCGGATTTTACGTCATCTTTTTGTTCTGGAACAAGCAGGCCAAGCTCAATCAGTTGCAAAGTAATTTTGTTTCCAGCATGACGCATGAATTGAAGTCGCCGCTGGCTTCTATCCAGCTATATCTCGAAACCCTTAAATATCACGATGTGTCACGCGAGGAATCGCGGGATTTCGTAGAGACCATGCTCAACGATACCGAGCGACTTTCCGGCCTCATTGAAAATATTTTACGATCCAGTCACCCGGACCCGAGGAACATGCAGAACGAGTTCCAGCCAGTTGACTTGAAGGCTTTTCTTGAGGACGTGGTGGAGGGTCATCTGCCACAGTTTCGCGAGAACACGATTGAGCTGGTCAAGGACTTGACCTCCGTGCCGACGATCATGATGGACAAGCGTTCCATGCGCATGGTGTTCAACAATCTGATGAGCAATGCGTTGCGTTACACCCTGTCTACCAGGGATGCTTCGGTTACGGTGCGACTCATTGCGGATGACAGGAACTGCCACATATCATTTGAAGATAAAGGTATTGGCCTCAATGAGCGCGAGCGCAAAAGAATTTTCCGCAAATTTTATCGGGTTTCGATGCCGGAAACCCAGAACATTGTTGGGGCCGGTCTCGGGTTGTACATCTCAAGCGAAATTGTAAAAAGTCATGGCGGACGCATCACAGTCGCCAGTGGCGGCAAGGGCAAGGGGTCGACATTCACCATCACCCTGCCATTGAGTGGGGTTCCCGCTCCCTCCTGGTGGGAGCAAATAAGTGCTCCCTTGAAGATGACTTTTGGTCACGGCTCTGGCGGCAACTAGCGCAACCGGGGTCGGGTGCACGATCATTGTGAAACATTTTTCAGGGGAACGTCTGATTGACTGGGAGATTTTGTTCCGGTTGTCATGATGCTACTCATCGAAGTGCGACAACCGGTTTTCCGCAGATATCGAACAGGAAAATTTTTAAACAGGTCTTATGGAGTCGACGGAAACTAAGAAAAAGCGCATCCTGGTGGTTGAGGACGAAGCGCATCTGGCCAAGGGGTTGAAGTTCAACCTGACCCGCGAAGGGTATGATGTGGAGTTGGCGGGCGATGGAGAACTGGCGCTTGAGGGCTACAAAACGGGTGAATTCGACATGATGATCCTCGACCTCATGCTTCCGAGGCTCGGTGGGCTGGAGGTGGTGCGGACGATTCGGCAGAATGATGTGCGTTTCCCTGTCCTGATGCTGACCGCGCGCTCGGCAGATGAAGATCGCGCTTCCGGCCTTGAAGCGGGAGCCGATGACTACCTCACCAAACCGTTCCATCTGCCGGAATTGTTATTGCGGGTGAAAGGCATCCTGCGGCGCGGGGATTGGTACAAGGAGCCGGTGCGCGAGAAGGAAGTGTTTCATTTTGACGACAGGTGGGTGAATTTCGGAACGGGAAGGGCCTTTGGTTCTTCGGGCGAGTTTGTTCTCACTCACAAGGAAGCCATGATCATGAACCTCCTCATCTCAAGACGTGGAGAGGCGGTCAGCCGGGAAGAATTGCTGGAGAAAGTCTGGGGGTTTCGGCCCGACACCGAAACCCGGACCCTCGACAACTTCATATCGCGACTGCGCAAATACTTCGAGAAGAAACCGCAAAACCCAGAATACATTTTGACCGTCCGGGAAAAGGGTTATCAATTCCGGGCAGATGCCTGAGCCTGCTATGCCGATCCCTCGCAAGCGATCCCGTAAAAAAAATCCAATCTCAGAAAATGATTTTCTTGAGTTTGAGGAGAAACCTCGCGCTGACGATCCGTTTGGTGAGGGCTGGGATGGCAGTGACTGGAAGCCGGTGTCGCGACTGGTTTTTGGCATCAGTACATGTTTCTTTTTTTATATGGTCTATCTTCTCGCCAGCGACAACGCCATAACCGGTCGGTCGTTTGTCATCATGATGTTGCACAATGTGAACCTGGTGTTCCATGAATTTGGCCATCCGGCATTTTCATTGTTTGGCGATACGATGGGTATTCTTGGAGGGACTCTGGGGCAATTGGGGATCCCCTTGATCGTGACCGTGGCCTTTTGGAAAAAGCGAGACAGTCTTGGATTTGCCGTAGGGTGTTTCTGGTTTTTTGAAAACTTTCTCGATGTCGCCGTTTACATGGCTGATGCGATTGACCTCAAACTTCAGCTCATAGGTAACTTGGGGATGGAAGCGCACGACTGGCGCAATCTTTTTCTCCGGTGGGATTGCATCCTGAGCGCAAAAAAAATTGCTGGTGTTACCAGTGCCCTGGGTTGGATCGGGATGTTCTGGGCCTGGCTTTGGCTGGGGTGGCGTTGTCTGCTGACGCGCAACGCCCAACTGCAATAAACATTTAACAGGGACCTCTTAAAATTTGAAAAAAATTTGTTTCGGCAACCGGCAGACCTTCTGAAATCAAGGCTTGCTGTTTGTTGGCCGTGCGCCAGCACCTCGCGGTCAGAAACAAATCTTAGAGGCACCCGGTAAGGAGTCTTCACGGTGTACGACGAACAAATGGAAAAACTGATTGTGGCTCTGATGGTGGTCATCGAAAATGAGGGCGGAGAGGTCAAGGTTAACATGGACGATTTCCGCCGAATGTTTGAAGTCCGGCACCGCAAAGGCATTCAGGTCCGCGAAAGAGGGGACACCGAAATGGTACTGGTTCTGGGTGACATGCCAGTGAGCCCCGACGATGCTATGTCTAACTGAATTTCACAGGGCTTCTTGTTTAAGTCCTAAGGAGATAACAAACGCATGATGTCTGAACTGAGTCCGATGACTCTTGAAAAATTTATGGAAGGTCTCGTCAAGAGGAATCCGAAGGAACCTGAATTTCACCAGGCGGTTCTGGAAGTTGCTGAAGTGGTGATCCCCTATATCAACCTGCACCCAAAGTACATCCGGTCACGCATTTTGGAGCGCATGACGGAGCCAGACCGGACCCTTATCTTCCGCGTTTGCTGGGAAGATGATGAACACCACATCCAGGTCAATCGCGGATACCGTGTGCAGTTCAACAATGCGATTGGCCCTTACAAGGGAGGCCTGCGATTTCACCCGTCGGTCAATCTGAGCATTCTGAAATTTTTAGGGTTTGAGCAGACCTTTAAAAACAGCCTCACTCAACTGCCCATGGGGGCGGCAAAAGGCGGAGCCAATTTTGATCCAAAGGGGAAATCTGAATGGGAAATCATGCGATTTTGCCAGTCGTTTATGACGGAGTTGTCCAAGCATATTGGTGAAGACATCGATGTGCCGGCAGGGGACATCGGAGTCGGTGCCCGCGAGATCAGTTTTATGTTTGGCCAGTACAAGAGGCTCAAGAATGAATTCACCGGAACCTTGACGGGCAAAGGTCTGGAGTTTGGTGGGAGCCTGATTCGTAAGGAGGCGACCGGTTACGGGTGCGTGTATTTTATGGAAGAGATGCTGAAAAATAATAATGACTCGATAAAGGGCAAGCGTTGCCTTGTTTCTGGATCTGGCAACGTGGCTCTCTACGCTACAGAGAAGCTGATTGCAGTGGGAGCAAAGGTGGTGACTCTTTCGGATTCGTCCGGTTTCATTTATGTTCCGGATGGAATCGATCAGGAACAGTTGGAATTTGTTATCGAGCTGAAAGTGTTCAGGCGGGGCCGCCTGGCGAAAGCAGCGGAGCACTTTAAATGGGAATATCACCCGGATAAAAAACCGTGGGGTGTGCCTGCGGACCTGGCTTTTCCTTGCGCGACACAGAATGAAATTGATGTTGGGCAAGCCGACCTTATGATTAAAAATGGAATTCGCGCTGTGGCCGAGGGTGCGAATATGCCGACCTTGTCCACGGCGATCAAAAAGTTTCAGAATGCAGGTGTCCTGTTTGCGCCAGGAAAGGCATCCAATGCCGGGGGCGTTGCCGTCTCTGGCCTGGAAATGACCCAGAACAGTCTGCGCATGGCCTGGGGCAAGGATGACATCGACCTGATGCTACGCAGTATCATGGGAGATATTCACCAACAATGTTTGAGGTATGGTGAAGAGGCAGGGAATATTGACTATGTGAAAGGTGCCAATATATCCGGATTCAAGAAAGTGGCCGATGCCATGCTGGCCTATGGCGTGGTCTGAAAATATTGCGCTAAATATTATTTTTCCCTTGAATGTGTATTCGGGTTTAGTGGTAGTCTCAATATTGATATCTGTAGGTTGATGGTTCCTTTAAATTCAGGGAGATCGTTTATGGAACAATTGGAACAGTTTTTTAAAACGGATGATGGTTGGGACAAGACGGCTCTCAGGCTTGCGGTCGGCGGTGTGATGTTTCCGCACGGCGCACAAAAACTTCTGGGATGGTTTGGCGGTTATGGTTTTAACGGCACCATGGGTTTTTTTACCGATTCCATAGGCATGCCCTGGGTCATGGGCTTCATGGTTATCATGGTGGAGTTTTTTGCCAGTCTGGCTATATTGGCAGGCGCGTTGACTCGTCTTTCCGCCTTCGGGGTTATGGTGGTGATGACAGGCGCGGTGACAGTTGCGCACTGGCAGAACGGTTTTTTCATGAACTGGTCCAGCAAAAGTGAAGGCGAAGGTTTTGAATATCACCTGCTGATGATCGGCATGTGTCTGGCGTTGATCATCGGAGGGGGAGGCAAAGCTTCCATCGACAGGATGGTTTTCCAGCGTCTGAAAACCTGACCTCTGCAGAAAGAGATATTTAATAAGTGGGAAGTTCAGCCACTTTTTTTGCCAGCATACAGAACCACTGTTACCGTTTGTTCTGTAATCAGGCCCTCGGTCACCACCCCGTCCAGCAGAGGTTTCACGCGTTCGATATTTTTTTTGGTGTCGACCACTTCGACCACCACCGGCAAGTCGGCAGACAGTCTGAGGATGGAGGTTGTATGGGCGTGGCTGGTTTTGCCATAGCCATCAATGGCGCGAAGGACTGTGCAACCTGATAAACCTTCCTTGCGAAATAATTCGATCAGGTATTTGTACAAGGGTTTATCCTGATAGCGCGTTGCTTCCCCGGTGTGAATTCTGAGAACCACGGCTTCGCTATTTAGTTCCATAAACAGGATCCTTTTTTATAATTGCAAGGCCAGCACTCGACCGAGATACACTCCCAGTACGGTCAGCACGACCGAGCCAATGACGTTCGCTGAGACCAGCCCCCACTGCCCCTGATCCATCAGACGAAAGGTTTCGTAGCCGAAGGTGGACATGGTGGTGAAGGAGCCGAGCAGACCGATGCATAGAAACAAGCGGGCTTCTTCCGACAGGATGCCTTTGTATTCGGAAAGAAACATCAGAGTTCCCAGAAAAAAACTTCCGAGAAAGTTGACGGACAAAGTGCCCAGCGGAAACTGCGTGCCACTGCCCTGAACCCATCCGCTCACTAGATATCTAAGGATCGCGCCGAGGAATCCTCCCGCGCCGACCCAAAGTAAAACCGACATGCTGGCTCCTTCATTGTGCATTCTGATTGCAACGTGCAAACAAACCTGCTTATACTTTATTAGATTTTGCCGGGGTTCCCAAACAGTTTGTTTGTGTGCCTCTCCAGTCAGGACCTGATATTGATCCGACGACATTCGTCTGAAGGAGGGATTGTAACTGCCGGTCAGTTGATCTTGTAGCCGGCAAAGGTGAAGATGTTGGACGTGGCAAGTTTGGTGCCTTCTTTTAATTGCTGGCGTATGCGGGTGGGTAGCCAGTAACCTTCGGTTAGGTCGTAGAAAAATTCCAGAATTTCCTCGTATTCCTTCCCATTTATTTCGAAGCGGGACCGGCTTTCCAGCACCTGCGATTTTCCTCCCCGGTCGGCATATTTTAAATAGCTGGTGACGTTGAAAGGCGAGTGTTGCCTTTTTACCCGAAGCGTCTGGATGACCCAGCGTTTCGGATCGATCTTGAAATCGTATTGCATGATCGGATGCGGGGTTTGCGTTCGGAACCGGGCTTCTAAAAAACCCTTGCGCTGTTTTTCTCCAACGAAAGAATAATCTTCTAGGGTTTTACTCAAAGGAACAGGTAAAAACACCTCGGCGTACTGCGACATGAATTTTAAAATTTCCAGTTCTCTTAATGGGGAAACATCGGTGGTGGATTCATCCAGTTCAAAATCCGGGCTGTCCTGTCCCGCTTTCCAATTGAATTGAACGGTGGGATTGTTGAGCAGTTTTTTATTTTTCGTGTCAGAAAAAGGATCGAGTTGCGCCCACTGGATGCGGAAGCTCAGACGTTTGATTCCCTCGCGCTGTGGATAGTAATAATGGGAATCCAACTTCTGGATTAAAGGAGAAGTCGCCTGGTCTGTTGCGCCGGACGATACATGCGCGAGCGAAAGGAAGGCGACACATCCTGCTGTAACGATACCTGCGCAAAACCGGGGGAAAGTACCCGTCGTTTTCAATGGGTCACTCAGCCAAAAGGCCAGCGTTAAATTCGTTGTTGAGGAGAATGCGCATCACCTTTTTGGAAGTCTCGCTGTCCCATTGACGCGAGCCGGAAATGAAACCTCTCAATTTTCCATTGGCATCGATCAGGTAGGAGGTGGGTAGTCCCATGATGAAATAGCGGCGTCGCGTTTCCTGATTTGGATCGAGTAAAACCGGGAATGTCAGTTTGTACTGGTCAACGTATTTCTGAACTTTTTCCTGGTCGGAGCGATCAATAGAAATGGCGATCACCTGCACGCCTTCTTTTTTCATGGACTCGTGCAAGCGTTGCATGGAAGGCAGTTCCTCTCTGCAGGCATGGCACCAGGTGGCCCAGAAGTTCAGCAGGATGGGCTTGCCTCGCAGATCTTTCAAGTCGACCGTCTTGCCCGTGAGATCTTTCAGAGAAAACTCCGGGGCAACCTTGATCCTCTGCGGGTACACTGCACCCAATTGTGAATAGGCTTCCTTGTGGGCTAATGCATTTCCCAAAAGAAGCGGTGCAGTGGAAAACCCCACAGCCAGAGCAAATACTAAAAGAGAATTTTTTACCTTCATAACTTTCTCCTTATCGGGCGTTGCGATGTAGATAGTCCCGGATGGTTCGCATATCGTCGTTCGTGTAAGACACTTTTCGTTTGTCCATGAATTTAACCATCATGCCCAACACATGGTCCCATTGTTCCGGGGTGTGTCTTCCGGGGTGCGGCAATGCATGGCACTGATTGCATTGCGTGACAAAGGTCTGGTGGACTGCGGTGCCTTCTTCCGGGTAGCTACCCAGAGAAGCGCAACCGACGACCATCACCAACACCAGAATACTTCCCCAAAATGGTTTCTTCCATGAAACTTTTTTAATGGTGTTCATCATTTTATTGACCAAATGTTCAGGTTAGAAACCGAGTTCTCCGGGAGCCTTGGTGCCTTTGTAGCGGCGGCTTTTGGAGGTCGGAATTTCGATGTAGTAGCTGAACATCATGCGCCACTCTTCTTTCAACTGCGGACCGTTCACATCCTGATGAATAGGAACAGAGGCCAGCAATTCCATCACGTGAAGGGGGAACGGTTGAAACTGAACGCCCGCCGTGAGGTTGACTTTGGTGAATCCATAGTTGTTCGGATCAAACAGAGGGCTTGCAAACTGCCCGGTCGGCGCAAAAATACCATTGCCGTTGTTCCGGGTTGCTCCGGGCAGACCGTTGTACTCATCTTCCCAATGACCATTGAGCTGAAGTTGGACCAACGCACGCTCGTGAAACTGGAACATGCTGTACAGGTCGAATTTGAATTCGTCGCCCTGCTCATAGCCCTGATCATTTTCATGCCAGCGACCAGTGTACATGGCGTTTAATCCGTACCAGAATGGTGAGGAAGAACCCTGAAAGGTCACCGCCATGATCGGGTCGAAACTGCCACTGCCCAGTTGCATTTTATAAGGAAGAATCTGACCGTTTTGTCCCGCTAGCGGACTTCGGGAAAACCGTTTGTTGATGTCTCCGGTGGGGAAGGACAGTCCACCGATCACCGAAAATTGTTTTGTCGGGACGAGGTTGTCATCGGAATAAAGTCGATATTTACCTAAAACTTTGGTATCGCCTAATCCTTCGGAGTGCATGGTGAAACCCTGCGCCCGGGTTGCATTGTTGCCGAGCATGTTGTTGGCCAGCGGTCGGTTGAACACCATGTCCATATCATTCCGTTTGTAACTGGTCATCGCCATCACGGCAAAATCATCGGTGAAGGAGTACGCCCCTCCCAGCATGGTCATGTACATGCGCATTTCACGCGGGGCGGCACCAAAAGTTCTGCCATTGGGCATGCCGAGGATAGACTCGGTGACAATGTCGGTGGTGCCGTTTCGGAGCGGACCCATCTGCATGAACATCTGACTCAGCTTCACGCGAAATTCATGCGTCTCCGGGATACCGCCGCCAAAAATATTCAAGGGCATGTTGCCGCCGCAATGGGTACAACACAGGCCGACATAGGCCTGGACCGATGATGTGGGCAGAAGCCAGACAGAAACCATGAATGTTAAAAGTAAAGTCTTGAGTTTTTTAATGAACATTTCAAATTCTCCGCAAAAATATCAGGAGTTTTTCCAACGAAAGGCGCACCACGTATTATTACTTTTGCGGGGCCTTGCAGGGATTTCCTGAAAAACAGGGTTCAGTCGTAATTTAAGTTAAGGGGTTGAACTGGGCGGAATTTAAGCTTGTAATTACGGAGGGGGAGTTGTTGTTTCAAAAATTAAAATTCCGGGACTTTGATTTTGGAGGGGGAGGGGGGTGGCCCGGTGATCGTTGTATGGTTTAAGCAAAACTGAAAGGGTGACAGGGGAAACTGTTTTCTGAATGTTAACACCGGGAATACCCGCCGGTGAATTGCCGCACGCAGAAGTCAGCGATAGAGAAGCTTCCATGTCCTTTTTGGTATGGGGGCAAAAAGTGAGCAGGTGATTGCTGTGCTTGTTCAAAAGACAATGCAGGGAAACTTTTTTCGTTTGGTCATCAAACGGACTTTTCCCATGCGAATGAGGGTGTGCCAGCCCCTGGCTGGAAAACGCACTCATCCCAAGAAAAAGAAACCCGGTAAGAATGAAAACAAAACGAATCGCTGACATGGTTCACTTGTAAAAATATTATTCGTGGATGTTACAATGAAATAAGTGTTTATGTCAAAATAAGAGGGCCGCGTTCAGCCTTACACAATGCAGGAGGTCATGGGGTTTGGGAAATGCCGCAACGCTTGCGGATCAAATCGCGGGCCCATTTGTGGAAAAAATTTTCCGGTCCTGCAACGGGTTCTACATAAATGAAGCGCATGCCCGCATCCACCGCTCCCCCATCGGTTATGAAGTTGTCACCGATCATGCAAACCTGTGCCGGGTTATCAAATTCAAGAAAGCGGGACATGGCTGTAAGAAAACCTGCCGGGTCGGGTTTTGCCGGAACATCAGTCACCACCGGGATGCCAGAAAACTGGTGGAATCGGTTCTCCTCCGCATTGGTAAAAATCGCAACACGCAGTCCGGCTTCTTTCATCTTATTAACATGGGCCACAACCGACGCGCTGTATTCTGTTGCCCGGTGCGGACCGAGAGTACCATCGGCATCGACAAGAACGCCGACAATGCCATCGGCTTTCAGGCGATCAATAGGCACATCTTCAAACCGGGAAACGGCGAGGTAGGTGGTCATCAATTGCGGTTGAAACAGCAGGGAGAAAAAACGATTTACCTTGACCCATTTCAACCCGGAGCGGTCCGACATGGTTTTCTGGTTTCCTCGATAATTTCTTTCAGATTGTGATAAACACCGTTCAACTTTACTTGGATATCTGTTGTCACCCTATAAACTTGAAGTGATTTTTGCAACCTGCATCAGGAATCAGGGCAAGAGGCGAACAATACGAATCAGGGATTCTGCCAGTGAGGCAGGTCGCACAACGCTTCGCTTAATTTCCACAATCGTTCCTGATCTTCCACCCGGTAAGATGATTTCGCGCTTTTAACCGCTCGTTTCTTGACGAAATACCGCCCCGTTAATTCTTCAATGTCGGCAGACTCTGTCAGGTGAATCTGCGTTTGTGCTCCTCGCTCGGCGTTGATATAAAAAAAAGGTCGCACGATGGCTTTGCTCACTTTGTAAAGTAACGACCCTTCTCTACCAAACCTGGTGTCGACCACTCCTGGATGAAGACAGTTGACCGTGACCCGGGTTCCTTGCAATCGACGGGCGAGGGCATAGGTGAACATGACGTTGGCCAGTTTCGACTGGTAGTAAGCTTGCAGGGAACGATAATTTTTTTTCATGAAAAGATCGTCGAAGTCAATCGATCCCCAAGCGTGAACCATGGATGAAACGTTGATGATTCGCGCCGGGGCGGACTCTTTCAATCGGTCGATCAATAACCGGGTCAGGAGAAAATACGCCAGGTGGTTGGTGGCGAAGGTGGTCTCGTAACCGTCAACGGTATCGAACCGGTCCCCGAGTAACACGCCCGCGTTGTTCAAGAGGACATCAAGACGCGGATGGTTCCGCAAAATTTTTTCCGCCAGACTGCGCACGTCACTCATCGCGCTTAAATCAGCGGAATAGGCATGCAGGTTCGAGTTGCCCGTTTTGGCAGAAATCTGGTCTCGTGTTGCGTCGGCTTTTTTTTTTGTTCTGCAAACGAGCAGGACTTCGGCACCCTTATCGGCAAGGGTTTCCGCGCTGACCCGGCCCAGTCCGGAATTGGCACCGGTAATGAGGATGGTTTTGTTTCGCATAAAAATTTGCGGGAGGGGGACAAAAAAAACCCGCACCTTTTGGGAAAGGTACGGGCTAAAGTAAAGCCAGACTTATTTCAACTTGGCGTTGAGACTGATTTCGGGGCCAGCCAACGCTTTGGAAACCGGGCATCCGTTTTTAGCCGCTTCCGCCAATTCTTGAAACTTGGCATCGTCAATACCTGGAATTTCCGCTTCCATATCCAGTTCGATTTTGGTGATAGCAAAACCATCGCCCACTTTTTCGAGATGTGCTGTCGCAGTGGTCGCGCAGCTTTTAGGGTCGAACCCGTTTTTCTCGAGCGTGGCCGAAAACGCCATGGAATAGCAACCCGCGTGGGCCGCCGCGATCAACTCTTCCGGGTTGGTTCCATCGCCACTTTCAAAACGGGACACGAAAGAGAATGGACCTTCGTAGACACCCGATCCAATTTTCATTGTTCCTTTACCGTCTTTGAGTTTGCCTTCCCATCTTGCAGATGAACTTCTTGCAGGCATCCGAAACTCCTCTATTTTAAATGTTGTTTTAAAGTAACCTCAAATGATCAACTTTTTCCGGGCAGAAAATTAGCTTTTCACAGATTCTCACTCTTTCCTGAATAAAAGAATGCTACCCAACATCGATATCCGAGGTGCCTTAATGAAGGATGTAATTCGCGTAAACCGGAGGGTATCAACGGTCACGCGAGAACTTGGGAATAATACAGAATTGAGCAATATTATCTGGCTTGGGAATGATTGTCAAGCAGGGGGAAACCCTTTTAAAATGAGGGTTTCTGCGCGGGATGACGTGGGCAGAGAAGCCTGTTTGATACGATTGCGGTGAAGACAGGTTTATGGAAAAAACCGGGCAACGAAAGGAGCAATAATTTTGTTTGCAATCGGTGCTATGAAATTTTAGTCAGGGTATTTTTGTCGATATGATGAAACAGATCGGGTTTGCTCTTGATCTGGATTTGAGTGTCCTCTTCATAACTGAAACTGTTTTCAGAGTGGATAGTTACTTTCAATAGATAGTTTACCGTTTTGAATTCACGGTCGAGAAATATATTGGAGCAAATGCCATAAGTGTCCGAGCCGACCTTTGCCGAAAGTTCAAACGAATCGGCATTCTCATCGACGGTTCCCCCAGCCAGCACGTTCACGCCTCTTGGCACGATGAAGCAACGCATGACCTGTCGTTCGGTCGCGTCCCAGAGCCAGTAACCAAGCTCTTCATGGAAAGGACTTTCTGCGCCCAGTGGCCAGGCAGTGGTTGAATAGCGAAGACCATAGAGTTCCTGTTCGTGATTGTTCACCGGTCCAAAAGGATCGAACGTGATGCGTTCCCTGAATTTATTTTGCTCAACTCCACGGTCTTTGGCGGGCGCGGAGTCCTCGCCTTTATCCCCTTCCCAGATTCCAGCGAGTCTGGCGAGCGGCCCCAACTTTGCAATCAGTTTCTCATCCATGCTTTCACCTCTTTGATTGGGAAATAACCTATGAGGCTATTTTAAATCAAGCGGCACTAATTGTCCCGTGAATGTATGCGTCTTAATGAGGGAAGGGAGTTTGGCGTTGTTTAAAAAACGGCCGGACACCCTGAAATCATCAGGATGCCCGGCACTTTAAAATTCACGCTAATTAAAATGGAAATTCATGCCGACAAAACCAGACCTTGTTTGAGTGCCAAAGGGGACCGCCACTTCATAATCTTCGTCCCAGATGTTTTCAATGCGCAAAGTGAACTCCAGATTTTTCGCGGGACGCAGGGCCAGTGCAATTCTGCCAACACTGTTCCCCATAACCCTGTTTCGTGCAGGAAAGCTACTGAAAGCCGACCCGCGTGTGTGCACACCGAACAGTGCATCAAAGTTTTCCAATGGCGACCAATGCAGATTGACCGTGTAAATGTTTTCCGGTCGCCTCGGCAACTGACTGCCAGTGTTAATGTCTTTAGTGTCGAGATAAGTGTGCGTCACACTGACGCGAAAATTATCGTGCAGTTGAAAACTGCCGGAAGTTTCAAATCCTTTGGCGGTAGCCCGGTCCACTTGAAAAGCGCCAAATATCCCATTTAAAAATTGAGCGACGATGAGGTTGTTGTAATCGATATCAAAGTAGGTGGTGTCGATCACGATGCGTCCGTCTAAAAACTCCTGGCGCAAGCCCACTTCCCAACTATCGGTATCCTCGGGGACCAGGTTTGGGTTGCCAAAAAATGGGAAGAAGAGTTGATTGAAAGTTGGTGCGCGAAATGCGGTGGCGTAGGCTCCGCGAATTTTTGTGCCGTACTTGTTGAGCTTGTATGCACCCTCGAACTTGTAGGTCAGGGCATCGTTGTAAATGGAATTGATCGTTTGTCGAAAACCACCCGACAGAAACAAACGGTCGTCATAATTGAAGTTGAGTTGGGTGTAGTAGCCTTGCGCATGGTTCTCGCCTTTTAGGCCATTTGAAAAGTTCTGACCGTTGGTGGTCTGGTGCTCGAATCCTGCCACAACCGAAAACATTTTATTGATCTGAAAGTTATTCTGAAAGTCTGCCGTATAAGACCGGCTGACAATCACGGAAGGAAATGCGCTTCGGGTGTTGATTTCATTTTGACCGTAATTCAGGTTGAGACGGGCGTGCCACCAGTCAGTGAGTTGTTTCTCTACTGGAACCGCGAGGTACCATTGATCCGTTTGACTGCTGGCGGTGCTGTCCGTCACAAAGAAGGCGTTGTCAAAATCGTTGGCGGATTGCGTGTAGCGACCGATGAAATCGATGCGTCCGTCATCCAGAAAGTTTTTACCTATGCGGGTAGACACCGTGGTGTTTTCATAGTCGTCATTTTCGAGGGCACCGCGATTTTTATTGACCGAAGAAAAACCCTCGGTATCGGTTCGGGATGCGGTGATCGAGTAATCGAGAATATCGAGATCACCCGCACTGCCCACTGTGACTTTGGTTGTTCCAAAGGTGCCACCTTCTACGCCGACAAAATGTTCCGGCTTTTTTCCTGCGCCACTTTTGGTGACAATATTGATCACCCCGCCGACGGCATCCGATCCCCAAAGTGTGCTTTGTGCGCCGCGTAGAATTTCGATGCGCTCAATATTGTCAAGATTGAGTTCAGCGAAATTGAAGGCGCCCAGTGTCGTGGAGTTTACCTGAACTCCATCGATCATGACCAGGGTGGCATCGGAATTGGCACCGCGCATAAAAATGCTTGAGGTCGAACCGAAGGACCCTGCCTGTACGCCGGAGATTCCGACCTGTTCCGTGAGAAGTTCCAATACCTGAAAGTGATTTTTCTCACGAATCTCTTCCTGGGTGATGATCGTCATCGCGGTGGCTTCGCTGTTTTTGGCATTGGTTCGCGTTGCCAACACTTCAATTTCAGGCAAGGTGCCCTGACTTTCTGCGGCGGAAGCAGGGATCGCCTGATAGGTATCCGTGCAAAGTAAAGCAAGTATCAGGATGAAAAATTTGAAACGTGTCATGATGAATCCTTTCCTCGAAGGAGAAGATTCCGGGCAGGTTTCCTGACTTGGGGCGACCTACTGACCATGCCTTCCCATTTCAAATATCGAAACAGTGGCGTAACAGGTGTTCGTTCCCCTCACAGTTGCGGGACAGTGCCGGACTTTCACCGGACTTCGCTTGACCGGAATGGTTTGATAAAAAACTGCTGGCGCAGGGCCAACAAAAAAACTGCTGGTTATTAAGCGTACCTCTTGGAAAAAAATAAACAGTAATCCATGCCATGCTCGGGAAAATCCATTGGAAGCACAGGCAGGGATGATGGTTCTTTAATGGAGGCGGTGCTTTGGTCTGATGGGATGGTGTCTAACGGTCCTTCCACCGGAGGAGCTCCTGTCCAGCGAGAAGAAGGGCAAAATAAACCACTCTTGGGGAGAGTGAGTGCGTGACCCTTCACCTCTTGTTATCGAAGAGAATCGTGAAGCATAGTTTGGCGAGGCTTTCTGGCTTCCGGTTCGTCCCAAATCTGCGCCTTCCCGTTAAGAGCTTCTCTGAAAACTGTTTTTGGCCGCGAGCTGGCCCCAAGTTAGGGACTGCGAGTTGCCGGAACAGTCAATATTGAATTATCAGAGGTCTTGTTAAAACAGTGGCCTGTGCAGAGTTGGTCCCCGGTTACAGCGGCGGACCCACGACGGAATTGCACCGTCTTTCCTCACTTCCAAACAGCGAGCATCAAAATTTCCATCAATCCTAGGACCAAAATTTTGGAAAGTCAAACGTTCAATAATAAATACACGAAAACAGGTGGGCAAAGCCGGGAGCCGTCCGGGGAATCCTGCTATATTGGAGGTGGAAGTCCGGCGGTAACTCGATGGTATCCAAGCGAGTCGAGCTTAAAGACCTGTAGGGCAAGAGACGCGTTTGCTACTTTGAAAACACTCGTTTGAAAAAAGCCAGCATGGCTTTCCAGGAACGTTCGTCCGCCTGTTTGTTGTAAGCCAAAGCGGCAAGGCCAAATTTTTTCTGGAATTCATCGGCCTGCGGGTTGGTGTAGCTGTGTTTTACTCCGGCCATGCTGACGTAAGTGAAATCAGCACCTGCTGTTGCCATGTCTTTTGAAAAAGAGCCGACCGCTTCCGGTTTAAGGAAGCCATCGTTGCCGCCATTTAGAACGAGAATCGCAGACTTGACGGCACCTTTTTTAACAGATGGCTCCAGGGGCAGGGCACTGTGAAAACCGACAACACCGATGAGGTCTGCGCCACCGCGTGCCATTCTGAGAGAGACCGCCCCGCCAAAACAAAATCCAATGGAGCCGATGCGTTCCGGGTCAACCGTCGTATGATTTTGCAGAATTTTTTTGGCCGCGTTGAATTTGGCTTGCGATCCTTCCCAGTCCTTAAACGCGGCGGTCATGAATTCACCTGCTTTTTTGGGATGATCGGCCAGTTTTCCCTCGCCATACATATCGAGCGCGAGAGCGGTGTACCCTGATTCCGCAAGTTTTATTGCGCGGTTGCGAGCGTGCTGGTTATGCCCCCACCACTCATGAACGACCAGAACCCCCGGACGCTTTCCATTGGCAGTGTTATAAGCCAGAAAGCCGGTGAGCCTGGTGCCGCCGACAGTGTATTGGATTTCCTCTGATTTAACCTCTGCCTGCGCAGGGGTGACAAGGGCGAACAGCAACAAAACAGCAAGCAAGTGTTTCATGGGTGGATCCTCAAAGGGGTTAGATGGAGATGGTTTATTGGCAGTTTTCGATTGAAAATATACGACATACCCTGATAAATATAGTCCCTTTCCTGCCCAAAAGAGGGCACGGCAAAGGATTTCAGAGGCTTGAAAAAGGTCATTATAACATTCCAGGGGCCTGTGCCAAGTTGAGGAGAAAAACCAGAACGGGCAGTTCTCAAGTTTTTTGACTAAAAAAATGCTGATATTTTGAGAAATGGGGAATAAAACTCAAAGGAGAATGAAAAATAGCTTTTATTGAGATGTCCAATATGGTAACCTCAGTTAAATAAGATGGGTTGGCACAGGTCACGTGCGCTTTTCATCTGGATGTGCGCATCGCTTAAAGAAGAATGAAAAAGCAAAAGTATTTTGTTTTCAGCCATCCTTCAGCGGATGGTTTTTTTTTGGCTTGAACACCTTCATGAATTTGTGGCACAGCCGGTCTTTTTTTTTAAACTGGGAGACTTCCTTCAAAATCACTTGAGAAGTTGTCCCACAATTTTTATGGAGCATCAAAATGCCAGTAGGAAAAGTTAAATGGTTTAACGAAAGCAAAGGGTACGGTTTTATTGAGTCTGAAGAAGGCGAAGATCTGTTTGTTCATTTCTCTGAAATTCAGGTTGACGGGTTCAAAACCCTGAGCGAAGGTCAGACCGTGGAGTTCGAAAAATCCATGGGGCAAAAAGGACCACAAGCATCCAAAGTGGTACCTCGTTAAACGATCAAATTGATCTCATTGCCGGCAGAGCTTCGGCTCTGTCGGCTTACTTTTTTTAAGGGCACATCCAGGAACTACCTGCGGCTATCAGCACCCCTTACACTCTGAGTGTTTTCGTTGCTCTGTTTGTTTCTTTAAAGGGCGCGCTTGTCGCTGTTGCAGAAATAATGAATGTTTAGAGACCCCCTTAAGGTTCCCGAATCTTTTCCGGAAGAGGCACTATGCATGAAGTAAGAGTTTATGATAAGACAGGAAATCTGAAAAAGGTGATCTCGGTCAAGGCCTTGAATAAAAGATCCAAAATGCAGATCGAAAATCCATCGTTGTATCGAAAAAATCGAAAGACAACGAAAGCGACTCCCAAAGACACCGCGTCTGTTCCTGCGGTGGATTGAGGCCCACTTTTTGTCCCCTTTTAAAAGTGGGGTGCGGAAGCCGGATTATAATATCCCTCCCGCATTTCGTTGGCAGTTCCCTCCTCTAATTTTCGCGGAAAAAATTACGGGATGTATTCTCAGGGCGTGCCCGCATTTTTATACGGGCTCCTGAAAATTCCGTAGCTTAAGAAAAACACTTTAAGCTCACACATTAAATTTGGTTTTGAGGTTTCGAGTCCAGGCATTTCGTATGTCTGAGATTGCGATGTTTTGAGTGGACCTCTCTTACCTGAATTACTCCTGCGTATGACAACGGCGGGGGCTTGCTTTATTGAGCCACCACCAGAGTCGCGGATAATTTTGATAAGTGTTCTATTGATAAACAATATCGAAACAGGTTGCTGAGAAATTTGGCCCCCTGTTGCGGTCACCCTGAGTGAGTCGTAGGGTGCAAGAGGCCTAAAACCAGGAGTCATGCCTCGACATTAATTGTCATGAGCTGATATGAAAAAGCTCGGCATGGCATTCTTGGAAGTTTTCATAGTGGAAACTTTTTTCAGTAATTTGAAGTATTAAACACAAAGGAAAAAAATGACGAATTTAGCAACAGCCCCTGCCTTAGAGGGGTTTGCCTCCCTGAACCTGATAACGCCTATTTGCAAAGCGGTTCAGGAGGAACAATATGTTAATCCTACGCCCATCCAGTTGAAAGCCATTCCATATTTATTGCGTGGGCGCGATATGCTGGCGTGCGCCCAGACAGGAACAGGGAAAACGGCGGCCTTTGCTCTGCCTATTTTGCAGAGACTTTCTAAATCAGAAAGAGGGCCACGGTCCAAAGGCATCCGCGCTTTGGTTCTGACTCCGACGCGTGAACTGGCGGTGCAGATCAGTGAAAATTTTGAAATATACGGACGTCACCTCAGGTTGCGGCATTTGGTCGTGTATGGCGGGGTTAGTCTTGGCAACCAGGTTCGCTTGATAAAAAGAGGAGTGGATATTCTGGTGGCAACTCCGGGGCGTTTACTCGACTTGATTCGACAGGGGCACCTTAGACTCAACGAAGTGGAGCTGTTTGTTCTCGACGAGGCTGATCGCATGATGGATATGGGATTTCTTCCCGATGTGAGAACCATCGAAGCAAAACTTCACCCTGAGCGGCAGTCCATGTTGTTTTCTGCCACACTCCCGGCGGAGATTGAAAAACTTTCAAAGCAGTTTTTAAAGGATCCGGTAAAAGTGGTGGTAGATCCTCCATCAAGCACGGTGGAAAAAATTGATCAGCGTCTACTGTATGTGGATCGCGAGAATAAAAGTGCCCTGCTTGAAACCGTTTTGCAGGATGAAAGCATCGAGCGCGCGCTGGTGTTCACGCGGACCAAGCATGGAGCCAACAAGATTGCCAAGAACCTCAGCAAAAGTCGAATTCGCGCTGAAGCGTTTCATGGTAATAAATCACAAGCCGCGCGCACCTTGGCTCTGGAAAAGTTTCGTTCCGGAAAAGCGAGGGTTCTGGTAGCAACCGATGTAGCATCACGCGGGTTGGATGTCGATGGCATCACGCATGTGATCAATTATGAACTGCCTAATGAGGCCGCGAATTATGTGCACCGCATCGGTAGAACCGCGCGGGCAGGGGCCACGGGTGTCGCGATTTCATTCTGTGACGCAGGTGAACGTTTTTTCCTCCGGAATATCCAAAGGGAAATTCAAAAAGATCTGGACGTCATTGGAGGCCACCCCTTTCCAGCAAAAATTGCTCCGGTGAAATCAGGAAAAAAACGGGGTGGTGGAGCTGAGAAGAAAAACGGAGCTCCTCAGCGGGCAAAAAGGAATAATAAACCCGCTAAAAGCACTGGCTGGAAGCCGGGCAAATATTCAGCGAAAAAGAAACCCGGTTTCAAGGGTCGCCCGTCAAAAAGCAGGGATTAACAACCTTGTAAAATTATTTCGATAATACCTGGCTCCACCACCTTGCGGTGGGGCCAAATATTTTTACCCCGCAACGGTTTTTTGTTAGGGTTCGAAATTTCTCTACTCAGCTCCACATCCTCTTGACGGGGGGTGTGGGGCTGTTTTTATGTGACCCACAATATAGTTTTGGGTCCATTCATGGCACAGGCTATTTTATTTTGAAGTCATCGAATAGACTCCATCCCAATCGGAGGGAGGCGGGTGTTTCAGAAAATCGCGACAGCGCAGGAGATAAGTATTGGAAGGCCCATCGCTTTCATCAATGGTCAACACATTTTCAAAACAATCGATTCCCTTTTTCCATTCTCTGGTTTTGTAACACCCAATCCCTTCGTTGAACAAGGGTAGTATCGTTTTCATAGAGTCGGATAGTTTATTCTTTTTCCCCAGCAATTCGTAAATGATCACAGGCTCCGCCTTGCCCATCACACGAATCCGGTCGAGCTCTCTGACTTCGACCGCATCCTTGACAACCTCATAAGTGAATTGACTGATCATGGTGTGCGTGCCGTATTGTTTGTTCACTCCTTCCAGTCTCGCCGCAAGGTTAACTGAATCGCCCATCATGGTGTAGTCCATGCGCGATTTCGACCCCATGTTGCCGACCACCATCGGTCCTGTATTGAGTCCGATGCGCATGGTCAATTCGTGCCGTCCCTGCTCTTTCCAAACAGCACGCATTTCCGCCAGACGTTCCTGCATGTCGAGGGAGGCCAGGCAGGCCCGCCGTGCATGGTCTTCAAATGGAATGGGTGCACCAAAGAAAGCGATGATGGCATCGCCTTCAAACTTGTCCACCGTTCCCTCGTAACCCATGATGATGTCGGTCATTTCCGTCAGGTACTCGTTGAGCAAGGAAGTGAGTTGTTCTGGTGTCAATGCTTCGGAGATGGTAGAGAAGCCTGCAACATCGGAAAAGAAAGCGGTGAGCACTTTGCGTTCGCCGCCGAGCTTCAACAGTTTTGGATTCTTCACGACCTGATCGACCACCGTGGGTGCAAGGTATTGGCTGAACGCTCCCTTGATAAACCTCTTTTCCTTTTCTTCGAATACGAATCGGTGCAGAGTGATTCCGGTATAAACAAATAACTGGGTGAACACGGGATAGACGGAATTCAGCCACAACCCCTTTTCAACGAACAAGTAGTAATCTGTCAGCAAGTAACTGGAAATCCCGGCCCCCAATAGAAAAAATGTAGCCAGTGCCCGAAAATACAGGCCGATCAATCCCAACATAAAACCGGAAATAAGAATGACGCAGATGTCGACCAATTGAATCCAGGGGGGTCGTGATAAAAAATCCTGCTGAATAATATTTTCGATGAGATTGGCGTGAACTTCCACGCCTGGATAGAGCGATTCGTAAGGCGTGGTTCTTAAATCGAACGCCGATGCCGCCGTGGCACCGAGCAGAACAATTTTTCCTTGAAGACTGTTGGCTGGAACCTTGTCGTTCAATACATCTGTTGCTGAAATATGTTGGAAGGTGTTTTTGGGACCGTAATAATTGACCAGCAATTCACCCACTCCGGTCGTCGGGATTTCAGTTTCTCCAAGCTTGACCCGATCAATACCGAAGGGGGCAATCGCAATACTGAGAGGTAATCGTGTGGCTTGCTGAAGGACCTGCAGGCCGAAAGGAGGAAACTGGTAATCGCCATGGTTGACCACTGCCGGTACTCTGCGTACCACCCCGTCGATTTCCGGTGAGTAGGTAACAAACCCCGCGCTGTTGGCACCGTCCATCAATTTAGGGATCGACATGCCCACCCCAAATATTGGATGGATGGTGACAGGATTTTCCTGGTCGAATCTTTGAACCACCGAATATTGGGAAAACTCCAACTGATCGAGGTGATTCTGGTTCAACTCTTCCACTGTTCGGTCCGCCTGGGAACGATCCTGATACACATAGTAACTGAGGACGGAGCGGTCCGACTGTAGAAGGGACTCCGCAAAGCGGCTGTCCGAATCGCTGACCTGCTCCAGCCAGGAGACCAGTTCCTGCTGAGTCATTTTTGAGGTGTCGATGTTTTTAAAAGCGTCGCGTAGAAAATCAAAGGGAACGTAAGGATCTTTTTCGGGGAAGAAAATATCGATGCCGACCACGGCGGCATTGTGTTCCACCAGCTTGTCGAGTAACTGCGCCAGTTTACTGCGAGGCCAGGGCCAGCGGCCCTGCTCCCTCAGACTCAACTCGTCGATGGCAACGATCACCACCTGGTTGGAAATAGTTCGCAGACCGCGGGAGGCGACTTTCAGATCGTAGGCTTTAAGTTCCAGGAGATGGAAAAGTCGGGAGTCTTCTGTATAAATAAAAAGGGACAGGAGGGAGAGAGCAATGGAAATTGTCAGGGAATTAACCCAAGCCTTTTTCATAGCGGAATTTTATCAGTACCCGCTTTAAAGGTAAAGGCAAGGCAAGGCTTGGCAAATTGCCCTGGGGTCCGCACCGGAATCAGGAACAACCCGCCGCCGCGTTTTTCAGGAAGCGGGTGAGGAACGTGCTCTGCGTGCCGGAGTTGAAGCCAGTAATAGGAAAGGTCTCGACCAGGTTGACATTACCTGCGGCGATGAAATTTCCAGCCGCGTTGATCTGCGCCGCCTTTACATTGATGTTGCCTGCAGATGCAACCGTAACACCTGATGGCATGTTGAACTGACCAATCGTGTTGTTTTCGAAATCCGCAATCGCAGTGAAGTCAAACTGTGTCGTCGCAACATTGGTCAGGATGTTGATGTCGGTGATGGCATTCAATTGAAGGCCTTTGAACGCGGATGCTCCTCCAAGGAAAGTGATATTTTTGCCCGTGTTCATGATCACATTGCGGTTGATATTGGCTACGTTGAGCGGGGTGATATTATTCGCAAAAATATTCCCCGCATTAAACCCGCCGATAGTCAGGTCACGGGCAAAGATATTGGAAAGCTCCACTTTCGATATCTGCATGCCGCAACCGCCGAGGCAGGAGGCATTACCCACACCAATGGAACCGCCATCCGAAACGTTGATGGAAATATCGCCGGTGCCTGCGTTGAGGGTGAAGGTTGGCGCGTTGACGTAATCGTTGGCTGAAATTGAAATATTGTTATTGCTGGAGGCGACCGTGACACCCGCACCAAAATTGACATTGCCCGCGCCGTTGCCGTCGACATCCGCTTTCAGGTTAATGCCACCGGCGGTTGCCGTGAGGCTATTCTGAAAATTGATGTTGCCGTTGGCATTGGCATCAATACTCCTTACGGTCGAATCCTGATTCACAAAGTTTATGTTCTGCGACGTATTGAGTATGAACTGGTTGACCGAATTATTACTGACGTTGTCTACATTGATATTGCCCTGGGAGAAAAAGGACAACTTGTTGGCGGTGATGGTATCTAGTTCCGCATCGGCTAGACTCATGCCAGCCCCGGCGGTACCCAAATTAAGGTTCTGATTGTCCGAAACCGCAACGAAAACGTTGCCGGTCCCCGCATTGAGACTTCCCGGCAAGCTGATGTCATCTGCATTGATCAAAACATTGTTATTATTTGACGTGACATTGCCAGCAATCGTCAACGTACCGGAACCCGGAGCGGCGGTGTCTGCATTCATTGTGAGAACGCCGTTGGCGCTCATGTTGCTATTGATATTTATATTACTTTGAGCACGCAGGGTAACAGCTCCGTTGGCGACGATCCCGGTACCGACTCCTTGGCCATTCAGGTTAAAGAAATCTGCCGAATCGAGAATGACCCCGGGCGCAATCGTCAGGATGCCATTGTTGTCGGCATCGCTATCGGCATTGATCTCCAGGGCACCCGTCGTGGCCGTTACGTTGCCCGCGATATTGATGCCATCATTGATGAACAAACCCGCAGATCTAAATACGGCCCCACCGGCACCCACGTTTAGCTGATTGGCTGAATTGAAGTTGACATTGTTAATGTTGGCGGTTTGTGCCGCCGTAATGTTATTGATCGAAATCGTGTTGGTCCCGGTGTCACCCACCTGCAATGTTCCTGCCGAAATACGTGACAACTCGCCGCCGTCGATTGTCAGATCGCCTGCACCCGTACCGACCCCGGTTGTGCGGTTATTGGATGCTCTAACGGTGAAAGTGTTTGTGCCTGTGTTCACATTGCCGTTGAGCGCGACATCTGCGGCTGTGACAAAAATGAAGAAATTTCCGGCACTGGAATCGACTGTCTTGCCTGCGCCCACCATGAAGGTGCCGGTACCGTTGTTGTCCAAATCCGAGTTGAAGCCCGAATTGCCACCTATACTGGTATTGGACTGCAAGTCTATAGAGTTGTTTGCAGAGAGGTTTAAACTGCCAGCCGCATCGATCATGGCACTGCCTGCATTCAGCCGCAATACGGAGTTGGAAGTGAGTGTTGTTCCGGCGGCGATATCAAGGTCTCCGATGGAATCGTTGTTGAAATCAGCGTTCAGTGTGAGGTCCTGCACGGTGGAGGACACGTTTTCCTGAACATTTATCCGATCGTTGGCAGTGGCTGTCAGGAACCTGAAAGTGGAAGCGTTATTCTGGAACACAATATCCCGCCCGGCGTTGATGAACAGGAAGTTCGCGATATTGTTGAAGCTCGCCGCCGTCACGCCGTCAATGAACACGTCGCGGTTGGTTTTAGAGCTGGGTCCAAGCTCCAGGGATCCTGCTGTGATTCTGAGTATTTCAGCGTTGTCCAACTGAAGCAGGCTGGGCCCAGGGCTGCCAACAACACCCAGCTCCATATCAATGTTTCCCTGTGGAATTATACTGGTGGTTGCTGTTCCACTGTTCAGGTTGCCCTGCAGGTCAATATCGTCCGTGGAAATCGCCAAATTATCATTGGTCGTATTGATTGTGCTTCCCCCGGCAACATTAAAGTTGCTGGAATTCAGAGAAAGGAAGCTACTGAAGGTGCCTGCTGTCGTGACATTGGAATTTACATTCACATTTCCACTGGTACCAAGTTGCAACCGGGTAAAAGTACTGCCGGTTCCCGCTCCAAAATTAATATCTCCACCACCAATAACATTAATATTCACTTCATTGATCTGATCTGTGTTGGCGGCGGCGACATCTTGTATAAAAAAGTTGCCGGGCCCTTGGAAATCAAGAATTCCATTGGGCACGACAACCCGGTTCAGATCGGCGTTGTCAATAAAAGCGTCACAAACGCTTCCACAATTGCTGGTGCCGAGTCCAAAACTTGTGCTGGAGGCACTTTGAATGAGGGACAACGTATCAGTGTCATCGAAGTTAAAGGTCCCATTGAAATCGAAATCGAAGGCGGTGATGACCGAGTTTGCGGTCGAGCCCAGTCCTTTAACAGTAAAAGTGGTAGAAGCTTCAATATCGAACACGCCAAGGGCTCCATCCACAGTGGTTACGTTCAGGGTACCGCTGACAACGGAGCCGTCAGCATCCAGCGTAATACCGCCTCCTGAAAGCAGGACCAGGTTCAATATGTCATCCGTACCGGCACTGTCGAAAATCTTGTTGTTGAACTGGATATCACCGATGGCGTTCAAGGTTAGGGTTTTACCTGTCCCAATGCCGTTGTAGTCGAGGTCGGTGTTGACGGTGATGTTACCGCTCTGGCTATTGGTTCCGCTGGTGGTTGTGGTAACCGTAACTGCTGCGCCGATAATGAGAGCCGCACGGATCAGGTTCCAGCCCAGGCTGGCGGCGTCGTTGGTTGTCGCAAAGGGGTTGAGGGCGTTGATGTTGGTGTTACCGCCACCGGCGACGATCTGGAGATCGTTACCGGTCGGATCGATCAACCAGTGTCCGCCTTGACCGTTGACTGCACTGACATCCGGTATCTGTCCGATCTCAAAATATTTTCCGCCAGAGATTTCAACGAAGCCACCGTTACCGGATACTGCCCCGCCGCGTGCATAAATATTTCCGAAGGCGCGGTTGGTGTCGGTAGCCCAGGTGATGATGCGACCGCCATCGCCTTCCGTGATGGCATCGGCGTTGATCTCGGCGTTGTCATCTATATAGAGGATGTCGGTATTGGTTTCACCTTCAACCGCGGTCGCGCCCTGCTGTTCACCGCCTAAAAGAATTTCGCCACCGCCGGCATCACCGGAAGCATCAATTTTGGCTTCATCAAACAGCCCGACTTTTTCGCCGAGAACGATAACCTGTCCACCGGTCTCGCCGCTGTTCTTGCCAGAAACATCGAGTGTGCCGGAATTGCTGACGATGCCGCTATCGCCACCAAAAAGAAAAATTCGTCCATTTTTTTCAACGACAGATTTGGCTTCAATCACGCCTTCGTTGTTGATCACGTTACGAATGACACTGCCCGCATCTTGCGCCGATAGGATGACTTGCCCGCCATCGGCCTTGAGGGTTCCGGAATTGTGAACCCGGTCCTTTAGAGTGTTGCCTTCTGTGTCTTCGACATCACCTGATACTTTTTCAGTCAGAGCGAAATGGATCAACCCGTTGCCGGTAAAATCAAGGGTCGCCGCTTCCCCTGAGGACAAGGCGATGGAGCCAAGGTTGGCGATGATGGTTCCTGTATTGGACACCGCAGGCGCGAGCAGGCCGGTGTAGCCTGTTGTTTCAATCCGGCCCTGATTGATCACCGAGGCCAGTGACCTTGTCGGGTCCTGAAAGAAACGATAATTGCGATCAAGAAAATCCTGGTCGGAAATGCCAAGGGTGGTGGCGACCAGTCCGTGTGCATTGACAACAGCAGATGGGCCGAACAGGATGCCTGACGGGTTTGTTAAAAATACCTGGCCATTGGCGGTCAGTCGCCCCATGATCCTGCTGGGGTCCTGCCCTGTGACGCGGTTGAGCGAAACGGACTGGGCATTCGGCTGATTGAAGGTGACCGATTCCGCACTGCCAATAGAGAAACTTTGCCAGTTGGTGATCATCTGCGAAGTGTTCTGCTGAATCACCATGTGTCCGGGAGCCGAATTGCCAATGGTGCCGCTACCCGCGACGACCTGACCGTTCCCGGGCAGGGCAAACGTCAGTGCTGGGGAAACTCCAATGGCGTAAATGAGGAGCAGGCTGATCCACTTTTTCGTTATGGCTTTCATAGTCTCTTCTCGGTGTTTACCGGTCAGTTAATGTTGGTTACTTTGCAGGACTCATCCAGAATGTCGTCAAATAAATCGAAAAATTCCCTAAAATCGTCATCGTCTCCAAAATCTCCATCTTGAAGCTCAACCAGAACCTTGCCTTTTCCCTTTTTATCGGTGAATTTGGACTGGAGCCAGGCCATGGTCACCCGCTGAATCTGGTTGAGTTCAAATTCAGTCAGCGGGGTTGGGTCGGTCGGCGGTTTACCAAGTTCGATGATATTTTTCATCATGGCACCGACGAGAACCTCCCCGATTATTTTTGGGTCCCTGTTGCTTGTCACAACGTCTCCAGCCTGATTGGCCACCAAGGTTGAAAAGTCGGTGACGCTGATAAAACCTTTGGTGCCACGGGCCGCGATGTTGCCGGTGGGTGTGACCATCTTGAATCTGGACTTTGGATTTTTCTGCCCCTTGTTGACAATGTACATAGACAATCCGTGGGTGACGTTGATAACCCCTTGCCGCAATTTGTCTTCGGGTTTGTACAGATAGGATTCCACTGTCATGGTGGTGTTGGGGCCGAGGGCCATCAGACTGGAGTCCTCGAACAGGATTTTCATCCGGCTCTTGCGAGCGGTGCGGAACGTATCAGTGGCGTAAATCGCTTGATTCGGTTTGACCTTGCTCCATGATCCGAAAGAGACCTTGCTGGTTTTGTTTTTATCACCGCTGGCAACAGGGGAAGTACCACCAGATTTAACCTCAGCAGACCCAATAATTGATATTACCTTGCCGACCGGTTTTTCCTGAGCCGATACAAGACCTGGTATGACCAGGGTGAATAACAGGGTAGCGATCACGAGTTTGAAGTTGAATCGTTTCATCAGTAAGTAATCAAACCTCCGAGATAAACGGTGCCCGCGCTTCCATCCGAGGGTCGCTGGGTACTGAACACCGGAACGCCATAGGCAACGGAAAAACTGTAAGCAGGATGATTTTGATCCCGCCGTGGAACATTGATCCGGAGTCCTCCACCCGCACCACTGACCTCACTTTCTCCCGGTCCGTCGCTTGGCTGGCGGTCTGAAATGGAAGTGCGTCCATGATCGAGAAAAGCAAACAGGGAGAACACCTCCTTTATTGTTGGCTTGGGAGATTTAGTGATCGGCAGGTTAATGGGTAGCGGCAATATATATTCAAGCGTCGTGGTGTACCCGGAATCACCTGCAACTTCTGCCAATGGAAATCCGCGCACCGTCCCGATTCCACCCGCGGCAATTTGATCGGGGGAGAGCAGACGACGATCGGCGATTTGCCCGTTGAAGCGGATCATAAACATGCTGTCGAGAAAGAAGGCCGATTGATAGCGAACAACATTGATCGTTGCCACCAGGGAATCTCCCCGACCCATTAACCTTGAGTTCAATGGGTCAGCAGTGTTTTCCTCTGTGTAACCAAACTGGAGCCGTCCATCAACGATGGTTTGACCTCGCAGGGAATCGATCCAGTCTCCTCCTGCTATAAAGTGGTAGTTGAACAAAACATCATCACTGCTTGGCGCACCCAGCGTGTAATTTTTAAAATAGCGGAAATCCATTCCACCCCCGGCGTACAAACGGCCTTTGCGGGAGCGCAAAAAATTGCGTACCAGGTCCATGGTGAAAATGTGCGAACTGCCGCCCGCATTGAGCAATGCAAGAGAACCGCCCAGTTGGTGCTCAGAAAAAATGTATGACATCTGAAGGGTGGTGCGACCATCATCTGACACGGGCAGGGAGTAAGCCGGGTTCAGAAAAGTCTGACCATCTTCTGATCGGACAGCGCGAAAGGAAATGAGGTCGCCCAGCTTGAGAGCACTGCTGTAAGTAGTTGCGATTCCAAACCGGTTGGCACCGGTGAATGCCGAGCCGTAGTTGTCGCCATCAAAGGAAAAAGTATAGGGGCGAGATTCCTTGACATTAAACACGAGGTCCGATGTTCCGGGGTCCTTGCCTTGTTTGAGAATCGACTCCACATGAAACCCTTGAATATCGTTGAAATCCAGCAGGGTCCTTTCCAGGGTTTTTTCCCGAATAATTTTTTCCTGTCGGACATTATTCAATCGCTGGGAAATATCTTCCGATTTGATCCTCTTGTTTCCCTGTATTTCAATGCTTCCGATCCGGCCTTCCATTACCTGAACCGTCACCACTCCATCCACAATTTCCTGTTGAGGTAGATAGGCGCGGCTTAGAAAATAACCACGCTTGACGTATTCGGCGGTGATTTCCTGAACGATCAAATCAAGGACACCTAAAGTAACCTTATTGCCAATTCCTGGCTCGAATATTGGAGCCAACTCGGCAGAGCTGATCAACGTATTGCCGATGATAAGAATTTCCCGGATAATAAATGATGGGCCCGAACCGGGATCGACAATGGTACGACTGTCCTGCACTGTGATGCTGGGAATCTGACCTTTTTGGGGCAAGGGTCTGGTTTGTGATTGTCGCAGGGATTTTTGACTGATACCCGACTCACCGGCAGGGGGAACAATAGCCTGACCGTATCCGATTGACGGCATCAAAAACGCACAAATCGATAATAAGATCCAAAACAGGAGCGTCTGGTTTTTAGGAGAAGGAAGCAAAGGCATCAATGATGTATTAAGAGTAATATTTACTTAACTATACAACACAATCTAACCCTTTTAAAACCAACAAATAACATCTGATAAAACTCGGAGAATTTCAGCCTGGGAAAGAGCTATTCTGCGTGAAATTGAATAAAAGTACGTTTCAAATGGATCACTGAGAAAATATCAATGGGTCAACTCTCAATAGGCTATACGGAGTTAAGTTGGCATAAGATATTGATAATTAATGCTGATTGTACTTATAAGCTATGTTGAAATACTTGGTAAATCCCGCGTGGGCGAACATCTTGTTGATGGGATGATAAGAAAAATTACTCAATAGTGTCTTATAGATCATGGAATATTAAATCCAAAACCTCAAAAAGTTTATTTTTGAGGCGATCGTGAGGTCAAAATTGGTAGTCTAGGGCTATGCCTTGCCGGGTTGAGCTGACCATGGGACGCAACATGAGGCGGGCGGCCTTGGGATTGCTGTGCATTTTATGCAAGGCAGAAGCTGTGAAATATCCAACAGCGGCACCGAAAAAAACATCTGACATCCAGTGGACATTGTCATTGACGCGGGACAACGCGGTCATCGTGGCCAATGTGTACGCCACCGGTGGTACCCATACATGGCGTTTGTATTGTTTTGCAAAAATGGTCGCGATTGAAAATGCGGTCGTGGTGTGCCCAGAGGGAAAGGATACACCGCCACCCTGGAAGGGTCCCTTGAAGTTATCTGCGTCAACGCTACCACTTGGGCGTTCCCTACCAATCAAATTTTTCAATGTCAGTGTGAAGGCATTTGATAATAAAAAACTTTCTGTCGCCAACAGGGCTGTGCTTTGGAGTTCTTCATCATCACGCAGAAGTCCGGTTAAATAGAAGAATGACAGGTAAGCGGCGGCGTATTTTCCATCGCCCGCAATTTCGCCAATTTTCAAGAAATCTTTCCGCGCTTGGCTCGGGCTGTCTATGACTTCCTCGCGGACCGTTTCATCAAGAAAGCCGAGGGCTACCGTGGTCCCACCAATCAGGCCCGCCGTCAGCCAGTCTTTGGAATCCCAGCGAACAGGAGACGTTACCAGTTGAATACCATCTGTGACAAACCCTTTAAAAAAATCTGTGTTGAGCTCGACATCAGGGTGCGGCACGGTGGAAGGTTTCCGTGCGGACCGACTCCGTTCAGGATTATTCTGTTTGAGGGGTTTCAGTGTCCTGGATTCAGGTTTTGCGACAAACACTTTTTTTGAACGCGCTGGCTTTTTTATCTTGAGACGGGAATTGATTTCCGGTTTTCGGTGCCTCACTTTTTTATGAGTGATCCCGGCGCAACCGGTAGTGACCAGCAAAGAAGAAATTAACATCAAAACAATTGACCCTTGTTTTCCAGAACAGGGGATGACTTTCTGAAATGGGACTAATTTAACGACTCTCTTCCATGAAGCTCGGGAGGCTTCAAGTAGGAATCTTTTCCTGCTTCGTGACCACTGGAAACAGGCGGGCGCGGTGCCCGGTTGAAGGAGATACCTGGCGATGATAATTCCTCTGAAAATTTGCCATAAGCCCATGGGTCATGGAGGAACGGCAGTTCATGGTTTATGTTAACTGTATGGTGGGAAGTATCTCATTTTTATTTAAATTTTACAATAACTTAGGGTGATATGACTTTTTTTGGAGGGGATGTATTTCTGGTCGGTGGAAAATGGGCGGGATGCGTTAAATGACAACAGGGCGTTAGCCGTTCTCAAATTCTCCGGGAGCATATCGATCGGCGAGAGTCGAGATCGAAAAATGATAGCGATCAGCTAAATTTTGAAAGATTGATCTTTCATTAGAGTTTTGTATAGTATTTGAGGATACTTAAAGCCTTTCCTATCCGACCTATCTGGAGACCCTATGACCGGGCCACGCCTTTTCAAATCAGCGTTCAACTTTTTTTGCGCACTGTCGGTGATGTTGCTCTCAGCTTCTTTTCCCGCCCAGGCAGAAACGGCTATTACAAAAACGCCATCCAATATCCGGGCAGTGGTGGGCAACCAAAAAATACATCTTTCCTGGGATCAGCTTGAGCAGAATGTTTCCAGGTACAGGGTTCATATTGCTGAGGTGGACCCGGGCACAGGCAAAGTTTCTCCCAAAGGATTTTATGAATTCGTTCCGAAAACTTTACAGGACCTTGGTGGCGAAACTCAGAGCGCGTCCATTGCCATTCATTTTCTTCCGGATGGCATCACACCCCTGGAAAATTCGAAAAGTTATTCGGTAACTGTTCGTGCGGAATCGGGCGATCAGTGGAATGATCCAAGTGAGGCCGTGGTGGCGATGCCAAACGCTATTTCTGCCAGCCCGCCAGCCCATCCTGTTTTATTTATCCATGGCTTTACGGGCAGTTCCGGTGGCACTTTTGGAGACACCACTCAATTTTTGGAGCAGGAACTGGGCTGGACTCCCGGAGGCAATTTGAAAATTGTCGGAGACAATTTCAACCTGGTTCCGGAAAATTTTAACGCCAATGGAGATTTTTTTACGCTGGATTTTGGCGATGGTTCCGCGACTTATCCAGATGCGCTGGGATTGATTCATCAGGCACAGGAACTGGAGGTGATTATTGATTTTCTGAAAAATCAGGGGGTGTCGCCTATCGTGTTGATGGGGCACAGCAACGGTGGGCTGGTTGCCCGATATTATCTGGCGCATCATGTGCAGGCGACCACCAATGTGAAAAAATCTATCTCCTATGGTACGCCGCACCGGGGTGCTGACCTGAGTTTTTTTGGGGGTCCGAGTAATCATGGAATCCGCGATACGTTCTACGTCTGTTCTCCGGCGAACCAGGTCGTTTACACAGGAAACAATTTATTTGGTGAGACGGTTGATAACCAGTTTCTAACCAATTTGTCGCAGGAAATTCTTCCCTCACTGGACGAAGGTTATGTCTCCATATTGGGCAGTCTCCGGGAGAGGAGTGCCAATTGCCATAACACCGATCTTGGAGACGGTGTTGTCGCGAGGACCAGTCAGGATTTGCGGCTGGTGGTGAATCCCCCGGAAAAAATCAACACGCTGTTGACGGACCATCTTCATTCTGGACAGGGCAATCATATCAGTGCTGTGCTGTGCGGTATGGATCAGCAAAGATGCGCTGTCTTTTCGGCACGGCATTCGCTAAGCGGCGGAGACCCGGTCACCCTTCAGGTCACTTCTCCAAATGGTCAGGTTGTGAGGGAAGCTGTGGGCGCGACCCCGGAATTGATTGAAATTCCCGGTGCAGATTTGATGGAAGTTTCGGATGAAGGTGCCATTGAAATAGACACGGTGATGGTGCCCTTCGCTGACCCCGGTGTGTTTACGGTTTTGTTGACCGCCGCAAGTGGGTCTGCGCCAACGGATATTTTTTCGCTGGTGGTTGATGTCGGTGGCGTTAAAGTTGTATTGGCTAAGGACATGAAGGTAGAAGATATTCCGCCAGCCGGTTTCTCGGTGATCGTGCCGCATCCTCTGGGGCATTCGGATTTCGATGGCGATACGCAGTCGGATGCATTAGCCGTTCACTCTAGCGGTTTGCTTGTCTCGGCGTTGATCGAAAACTCTGTGTTGCAAAACTTTGGGTTTCTCCTGCAAGCCGATCCAGCACAAGGCTGGACGGTCCATGCTACCGGGGATTTCAACGGTGATAAAAAAGCCGACCTGCTTCTCTACAACACAACGTCGGGCGACTACCGTACCGTCCTGCTCGATGGCACCACGGTCTTAAGCGATACCGTGTTGTTCACCATCGATCCTTCCATCGGTGTCGAGCCGCGTGGTGTTGGCGATTTCGATGGCGATGGCGAAGACGAAATCATCATCTACCATCCGCCCAGCGGATTCACCGCGCTGGTCTATCTTACGGCGGGCGTGTTCTCTTCCTTTGAAGCGATCACAACCATCGACGTTGCGGGCAACTGGACCCTCACTGACACCGGTCATTTCAACGGCGATAACAAAACTGATCTGCTCATCACTAACAGCGTCACCGGAGAAACCGCCGTCATCGAAATGGACGGCTCGGTGGCGACCGGACCGACTCCGATCTTCACTTTTGATCCTGCCACCGGTTGGGTGGTAAAAGATGTCGGGGATTTCAATGGCGATGGTAAAACGGACGTGCTCATCCTGCACAGCACCGGTGCGCTCGGTGTGCTGGTCATGGATGGACTGCTGTTCCAAAGTTTTTACATACCTGGAGGGTTACTGCCGCAATGGGAGTTGGTCAACGTTGGCAACTATGACAGCAGTAACAAAGCGGACTTCCTGATTTACGACACGGTCACAGGCGACTTGATGACCGCCGTTCAGGACGGTATCAGTATCACTTCCTACACACCCGTGCTGAACCTTGGCCCCGCCTCAGGCTGGACCTACCACAGCGGCAAACCCTAACCACCTTCCGGGTGCTCCGCGCACGGCGAACGGGGACCTCGCGGTCGGCAAACAAAACAACCATAGCATGTCATTCTGATCGAAACGCAGTGGAGAGAAGAATCTCGCCTTGGACCTTGGTTTTAGAGTTATGCAAAGCTCTCCTTTAAAAGGGAGCTGGTGGGATTTAGAAAACGTGAATTAATCAGGCGATGGATTTCTGAAACAGTTTTGACGCAGACAGAGCGTAACAATCACCCTGCTCTTTGCTGGCTGTGCGCCAGCACCTTTGCGTCCCTCTTTAAAAAGAGGGAATATCAAAACGCATTGTAGCTTATTTTCAATTAGCCGACCGCAAGGTCCGCAAGCACAAAATTAAAAGCAAAGGCGAATAAAATCTACCATGTCTCTTTTCACTCCACCGCGAAATTTCAGAGAAGAACTGCTTGACCTCGATCAGGCTTCGTTTGAAGAAGTCAAAGACAGTCTCAAGGATGTTCAGACGGTTAACGAATATTTAAGTGGTTATCGGGTGCTTCTGCATCACATCGGAACATTTTTTAAGGCCAAGGCAGATAAGTCTCCTCTCACTATTCTGGATGCGGCAACGGGGTCCGCCGATCAACCCCGGGCCGTACTGAAACTTGCGCGTCAAAACAACTGGCCGGTCAAGGTTGTTGCGCTGGATATCAATCGTAAAATGTTGCGCTTTGCCAGAGAAGAAACAGCCGACTTTCCAGAGGTCAGTTTTGTCCAGGGAGATATCCTCAATCTTCCTTTCCGTGATAACAGTTTCGATGTTGTCATCAACAATTTGTCGCTACATCATTTCGAGCGGCATCACGCGGTAACAATGATGCAGGAGTTTTCAAGGCTCAGCAGGTTGGGTTTCATCATCAATGATCTGCATCGCAGTCGGGTGGCGCATACTGCTATCTGGATATTGACCCGGCTACTCACCAGAAATCGCCTGACCCGATACGATGCGCCGGTGTCTGTTTATAACGCCTTCACGCCGGATGAGTTGAAAGAGATGGTCCGTGAAGCCGGACTTTCCGATACCTCGGTGCATCGGCATTTCCCTTACCGGCTGGCGTTGGTTCAAAAAAAATCCGCTCTGAAGTAATCCCGTGGTTTAATTAACATTATGAAATCAACTGATGTCATCGTCATTGGCGGTGGGCCTGCGGGTTGCGCCTCTGCAATTCTTCTCGCGGAAAGTGGGAAGCGCGTTGTCCTGTTTGATCGAGCCCGGTTTCCGCGCGACAAGGTCTGCGGAGAATTTATCAGTCCTGCGGCAGACGACCTGTTGACCGAGTTGAACGTGCTAACTCAAATTGAATCCTGTTCACCCTTGAGACTGGGGGGAGTTGCGATTTCCGCTTATGGCGGACCGGAAGTGCTTTGTCCTTATCCGGCGCAGGCCGGATGCCGTGAGCCTGTCACGAGTTTGTCTTTTGAGCGTTTGCAACTCGATCAAATTTTTATTGACCGGGCAAAAGCGGTGGGCGTTGAGGTGATGGAAGAGCATCATGTGTATGACCTGACCCTTGAAAATGGGCAGGTGACGGGAGTGAAAGTACGCGACCCGGAGAAACATGAATTTGAAATGGAGGCCCCGTTGGTGATCGATGCTGGCGGAAGGAACGCTATTTCTCTTCGCAAATTCAAGCTCCGGAAAGATGAAAAGGGAAACCACAAGATTGCCCTGGCGGCGCATTGGCAGGAGGCCAGGTTTGCGCAGAAATTTTGCTACATGCATATCAGCCGACCCGGATACAGCGGTATGTCACCAACGGCTGGCGGCGGGGCCAATGTAGTGCTGGTTGTCGATCATCGCGTCATAAAGGGAAAAAACCTGGATGAGGCTTATCGCGATATTTTAATGTCGAATGCACGCAGACGAAAATTTCTTAAAGATGCCCGGCCTCGTGAAAAAGTTAGAGCGATTGACTCCCTCGCATTTCGTGTGGAACCCCTGCCGGTGGGTGGGTTGATGCTGGTGGGGGATGCGATGGGGTTCATCGATCCGTTTACAGGGGAGGGGATTTACCTGGCACTAAGATCGGCCCGGCTGGCGGTCGACTCCGCTCTCAAGGCGTTCACACTTGGCGATTTTACCCGTCGGGTTCTCGCAGAGTATGAAGATCGAAGGCATCGCGAATTTAATAAAAAGTTTATTCTGTGTCGGGCGTTGCAGTTTCTGATTGCCAACCGGTTTCTTTGCAAAAAAACCGTTTCTTTGCTGGAAAGGCGTCGGGATCTGGCGGATGCCCTGGTCGGGGTGATTGGCGATTACCTGCCTCCCGGCAAAGTGGTGTCGTCTGCCTTTTTAATCAAGCTGGTGATGGGTTTTTTTGATGCAGAAGGGAAAGGAATGCTAAGCGAAGGGTGCGGACAAAATAGAACGCCGGAGCTCAAGCAAACTCCAGCGTCCACAGATATCCAGGAACTCGAATAGCGGTTCCTGGACAGATACGAAGCGTGACACTAACGCAATGCTCTCCTGCCGGAGGGCTTTTTCTACAGTAGTGCTCTTAATGCAGATTACTTTGATACTGGTTTAAGATTTCACCCAGCCGATCTTTAGCCTTCAACTTTTGTTTTTGAATAGTTTTCTTTTCCACTTCCTGTTCGGGTGAGAGGAATTTCATTTCGTTCAGTTCTTCAACCCGGTGTTTAAGTTTGGTGTGTTCGTCATATAATTCTTTGAACTCATGATTTTCGCCTGAGATTTTTTCCAGTAATCCAGTTTCAATTTCCATTCTGTTCTCCTTCATATAAAAAACATTAAATCTGATTCCATGTAAGAGGTTGCGTGATGAAGCGATTTCAGTTTCCTTTATAGTTGACCTCGGCTTCAGGTTTTCTGAGGTATTGCAAGTTCAGGTTGTCCAGATCAAAACCTGATTCCCTCTCGAAATTATTAGAAGCGATTCGCCCTGCCACGCCAGCGACTGTCGGGGTTGATAGCGGAGTTGAAGGCAGGAAGCGGTCTCCCAGGTGTTCGAAAAAAAAGTCGCGGTACGGATCGACACCCGTGCCGATGAATTCTGTCGGTTGGTCAATACGTTTCAATACTTCACCGGGATGAAGAACTTCTTCGGAACCCAATAGAAATAGCCCATCCTCGGATTTTTGAAAGAGAGCATAATACACTTCTCCCTTCCTCGCGTCCAGCAAAGAACAGACGCGCCCGGATGAGCCCACCGAAAGGTGAGCCCAGGCCTTGAGAGATGAGATACCCAGCACTGGTTTTTCCGTGGCAAGAACAAATCCCTTGACCAGACTCAGCCCGACTCTTAACCCAGTGAACGATCCGGGGCCAAGGGTCAAAACATAGCCCGAAATATCTGCAAATGAAGTTCTCGTGTCGGACAGAACGCTATCCACCATAGACAGAATCGGGTTCGGTTCCGGTGGGTGATGTTGCTGGGATTGCTCTGACAGGATTTGTTGCTGATCAAGGAGGGCAACGCTCAGGAGCGGCGTGGAACTGTCAATCGACAATAATTTCATGTCGCAGTTCCTGGTTGTTTTGATAAATTCTCAGGGACAAGGTCATCACCGCCCTAATTGAGGAGAAGTATTGATTTTACCTAAAATAAAAATAGGGTATTGACGGGAAAATGTCAAACCAGGAGAGTTTTGTAGGAAATTTCCGGACAGGCCTAACTTACTCATTGAATTTATTGAACTTATTTGCTTGACAAATTACCGGTCCGGGATTATTTTTACTGTGGGTATTAGGTAAGAGAACTCTAAGAGTTTGAATTAACTGGTTGTACAAGAAAAGAACCGAATTTTGGTAGAACTTTGATCGCAATCGACCCAAAAAGGGGATGAGGAGGCCACATGTTCTATGAAGTCAGGGTTTTGGGCAAGACCGGTGATATAAAAAAAGTAATCTCTTCCAAAAAGCTCAGCAAGAAATTTTGGGATCAGCACACCCAGCCACAGGAGTTTTCTGGCAAGCAAAATTATGAGGAAGCGGAACCTGAGCCAGAGTGGAAGCCGGAGGTTTCTGCCGGTAAGGTGGAATTGCACAATGAGGTTTATGAGTGAGTAAAATCAGATCACCGAAGCCGTCTCCCTTTAAGGGGGGCGGCTTTTTTTTATTTGTTTTTGCCGTGCCCCGTTTTAGTGCTCTATTTATTGTAGAATGACAAGCTCATTTATTGAGAATGATTCAAGCTTCTGGATTTTATGCAGAGGCCATAATAATTTTTATCAGGCAATGTTTCCCCCTGGTCTGCCCACTGCGCAAATTTTTGGCAGACACCAGGTGGGCAAATGATTAGAGGTTTTCTTTTATGTACATCACCACCCCGGAACAACTGGTTGAATTTTGTGAAAAGCTGGGCCATCCAGAAATGATGGCAATCGATACGGAGTTTGTCCGGGAAAAAACTTACTACCATCGGTTGGGCCTTGTGCAGGTTGGAGCCAATAATCACTATGCCGCTATCGACCCTATATCGATTCCCGATTTAAAACCCCTGCTCGACCTGATCGCCGACCCGAGTATCCTTAAAGTGTTTCATGCCGGGAAGCAGGACCTTGAAATTCTTTACAACCTGTTAGGGACAGCGGTTAGTCCTATCTTTGATACCCAGGTCGCCGCCTCCCTGCTTGGCTGGGGTGGGCAGATTTCGTTTGCCAAAGTAGTTAAGCGGGTTGTCGGTAAGACCATTCATAAAACAGAAACATATTCGGACTGGTGTCGGCGCCCCTTGAGCAAGAGTCAGATCGATTATGCCATTGATGATGTGCGCTACCTGGTGCCGGTCTATGAGCACCTGATTAAAGCACTCACCAAAATGGGTCGTCTGGATTGGTTGGACGAAGAGTTTCTGCCATTGACGGACCCGAAGAATTTCACGCCTGCAAAACCCGAACGCCAGTTTATGAGGATAAAAAATTTCCGCACTCTCAAACCGCGAAACCTGGCTGTGTTGTGCGAACTTGCGATGTGGCGGGAGCAGGAAGCCATGCGCCGCGACTGTCTCGCAAAATTTATCGTTCGCGATGAACCTCTTCTTGAAATGGCGAGAAAGACTCCGAAGGAAGTCAGCGCACTCGAATTGATTCGTGGAATCCACATCAAGGAAATAAAAAACAACGGAAAGAAAATACTGAATGCCATTGAGCGCGGTTTGAATATGCCTGAAGAAGATATTCCGCAAATTCCGGAATCAAACAGTTATTCCACGCGCCGGGGCGTTGAGGAACTGCTGGTGGCTTACGTTCAGGTCAGATCGGAGGATTTGAAAATAGAGCCGCACGTTCTCGCAGACAGAAAGCAGATTCACGACTTTGTAAAACGTCATGAACTGAACGAGAGTCTTGAAGGACATTCCCTGATGACCGGCTGGCGCAACGGGTTAATCGGCGGAGAATTACACGACATGCTGATTGGCAAGGCGGGACTTTCGATCAACGATCAGGGGCGGGTCGTTCTCGTCTATGGCGGCACCGAACCCTCTTCCACCTGAACCCTGCTGGGTCGCACAGGCAGGTCTCTTCTTTATCTGCTACAGCCGCCGGGGAATTTTCGTGAAATCTGGATGATTCCTCAGAGATTCAAGATCAGGATCTTTTTCCAACCACTCCCTATTGCTATAGCCCTTGCGGATGGCTTCTGCCAACGCTTCGATTCCCTTTTCGATATCCCCGGTCAGCGAATAATAACAGGCCAGATTGTAATGTAGCTCGGGCATGTCCGGTGCCTTCTGCTTCAACTGATCCAATATCTGCATTGCCTGGGGGAAACGCTTCTGTTGCATGAGGGCCGTGCTCATGTTGACATACACTGGCAGAAGTTGGGCCTCGTGATTCAGTGCCATCTCATATTTATGGATGGCCTGCTCCCATTGTTCCGATTTTAAAAGCTGATTGCCTTCATTGTAATGAAAGATCGCCATCCGGCGTTGGGCATCGGGCGACTGATGATCGCCATGCGAGCCTTCCTCATGCTTGTGGTCTCCCTTGACCGCCAATTTCCCTGCGGGATCGATCGGTCCATCCACAAACGCGGCGATCAACGCAGATATTGCCAGCAGTACAAGGGCCAGGGTTGGTTTTTTTGAAAAATCGGTGCTCATTATTCAGGGGCCGGGTGAAGGTTTCCTCTTTAAAGAATACCGCAATCAGGAAGCAGGGTCATCAATTCATTGATAGAGCCGATCGATGTGGTTCTCTCGATTGCCGCTCCCTGAGACGAAAGATTCAAGATGGTCACGGACGGGTGGGCTTCTGCAATTTGCTCGAGGGTTCTTAAATAACTGAACAGGGCAGGGCTGGTGAACAGGTTTTGTCCCTGGCATCCGGTGACCTCAATTTTTTCATAACGCCGGGCTCGCGTGCTTTGCAATTCTCCTCCAGAGGTTTCACGGGAGATGACCGTCGCCTCATCAATTTCTTTCGGGTCTTTCCGACCGTAGACGCGCCCTCCGGGAAAGGCGCAATCCTGTCCCACCAGAAGAATCGGATCGCACCCCATCTGTATGAGGCAGTCTAACGCCAGGCAGGAAACCGAGCCGCCTGCCTGGGTCATCCCTTTCTCGACTGCCAGGGTTTCATGGTCCCGTGTGGTTCGGTGACCCTCTTTGAACACCACATATTTTTTTCCCTGGTAGTGCTGGATAATTTTGGGATGGGCGGTGGGTTGGAATATCAGGCAAGCCTGGCTTGCCAAATGGTTTTCAAAATGGGAAAAACTTTCTTCCTGGGGATCCACTGAAAAAACAAACTGCGGTTGAATGCCAGCGGACTCCAGAATCGGCAGGGCCGTATCCACACAACTGGCGACACAAAAAGGGGCGAGCGCGGGCAAGAAGTGCAGGAGCCCGTCGAGGGACGGACCGGCTGAGATCAACAACCCCGGTCTTTTGAGAAAACTGTTTTTTAATTGACGGATGCCCTGACTTTTGACGATGGTGCCTTGATTTATTTTAGCGTTCTGTTTTTCGAGATCACCAAACAGGGCGGGGACCTTTCGTTCCAGGCGCAGAACTTCGAAGGCCTGTAAGATATTGGGAAATTCCGGTGGCAAGCATTCGTAAGATGAAGGATGAAATAATACGATGGGAGCCTGACCACTCTCCTGTTCCAGTCGGCCCATGGCATGTGAAATGTGTTCTGCCGCAGACGGCTCGCTGTCGGCGGTGACCAGTTGAAACCGGGAATCGTGCGCCAGATGAGTCAGGTCCCTCAAGCCGAAAGCCGCTGTGAGTAAATCCGGGTTCAATTCAATGGCGATGAGTTCACCCTCCGGCCCGATCTTTTCGAGAAGGGCTTCGATGTGATATCCCAGTCCAAAACCATAGATTCCGATATGACTGCCGGATGAAATTTTTGATGCAAAAGCTGAGGCTTCTTTCAGCGGATGGTATGCACTGTGAAGAAGAATCTCCTTGTAGCGGCCTGTCGTGATACCGGATCGGCTGGGGAACAGCTCAATAGAAGAGGATACTGTTTGCGGCAACCTTGAAAGGGTGGGCAAGGCGGTCTTGAACGCTTCAAAATTTTTCAGGAAAAAAGGATTCATCAGATGGATTCATTCCGGGCGGGATATCGCCCTATCATACCATCAAGCGGGACAACTTGAAATCGGACTCAATTGCGCTAGAATCCACAGTAATGTAGCAAGTGCATTCAAGTTGCTCCCTTTTCCTTTCCATCCCCAGGTCACTGCCATGATTCAGATTTTGCCCGAAACCCTTGCCAATCAGATCGCCGCCGGTGAGGTCGTCGACCGTCCTGCTTCGGTGGTCAAAGAGCTGGTGGAAAACGCAGTGGACGCAGGAGCCCGGAAGATCAGGATAGAAATCGAAGGTGCGGGTAAAATTACGATGCGCATTTCCGATAATGGTGCTGGCATGGAACCTGCGGACGCGGCTTTGGCTTTCGAGCGACATGCCACCAGCAAGGTAAGGACGGCAGATGATTTGTTCGGTATCGAAACGCTGGGGTTTCGCGGTGAAGCTTTGCCCAGCATTGCCTCCGTTTCTAGGATTCGTCTCACCACCGCAACGACAGAAGGGGGCGGTGCCGGAACCGAAGTGGTGATTGAGGGAGGCGGGCACCCTGTCATTCGGGAAATGGCTCACTCACCTGGAACCGTAGTCGAAGTATCCGACCTGTTTTACAATACGCCTGCCCGTAAAAAATTTTTGAAGGCTGACTCGGCAGAAACGCGGAGCATCACCCAGGTGATCACCCAGCAGGCCCTGGCCTGGCCCGAAATTGCATTTCAATTTGTTAACGGCGGACGCAAGGTGATCGATGTGTTGTCAACCGATCAACCCCTGTACCGTATCGCAGAACTGTTCGGTGCCGACATGACCCGTGAACTGATCTCGGTCGATCAAAAAGAAGGATCGCTTCACGTTACCGGATTTGTCTCAAGCCCGGTGTTTACCCGGTCCAACCGCAATGCCCAGTACTGCTTCATCAATTCCCGTTTTGTAAAAGACAAAGTGATCCTCAGTGCGACCCAACTGGGGTACAGTCATTTGTTGCCGCGTGGACAACATCCGGCGATCTTCCTGTTTCTTTCGATGGATCCGAAAGAACTGGATGTCAATGTTCACCCGGCGAAAGCAGAAGTCCGGTTTGCGCATCAGCAGGAGGTTCACCTGTTCATCATGCGGGCCGTGAAAAATGCCCTGCGCGAAAATTTTAAACCCGATCCAATGTCCGCTGACCAGAATAATTTTGCCGCCGGCACGGTAGAGAATGGGCGGCAGGAATATGAACAGCCCACCGTTGCGCCGGGAAAATTTCCGTCTTCGCCACCCCAGCCTTCTATAGAGTCCGCAAGCTCTCAGACTGCGGGTGCGGAGTGTCCCTCGTCTTTGTTTGAAACTGGCAACTGGCAGAAAATTTCTGGCGGTGCTGAAGAAATAAAAAGTGGGGGACAATGGGGGGAGTCACCAACTCCTGTTCACCTGTTCGATTCCGCTCCGCGACCGGTGTCGGATCTGATTTATGCTGACTTTGAGCCTATCGGTCAGTTGAACAATTCGTTCATTATCATGCAGGGGCCGCGGGGAATTCTGGTGGTCGATCAGCACATCGCCCATGAAAGGGTATTGTACGAAAGGTTTCGTGCGTCTGCCAGTCGCAAGAGTGTGGAAGTGCAGGGGTTGATGTTTCCTCTGGCGGTCGAGTTTTCACCAGCCGAGGCGGCGGTGGTAACGGAACATCTTGACTGGCTAAAGGAAATGGGATTGGAAATGGAAGCACTGGGAGCGCAAGGGTTTATCCTGCGTTCCGTTCCGGCAATTCTAAAAAATCAGGACCACGAGGACGTGCTGAGAAATATTGCGCGGACTCTTGGTGGCGGCCAGGCGGGCGATCCCTTGCAGACAAAATTCGACGAGGTGCAGATTATGATGGCGTGTCGACAGGCGATCAAGATCAATCATCCATTGAATCTGCCGCAGATTAAAAAGCTGATTTATGATCTCGAACAAACGGAAATGCCGTTCACTTGCCCCCACGGACGACCGATTGCACTGTTATATGATATGGATATGATTCTAAGGAAATTTCATCGGAAGTGAATTCGAATCGGGCAGGATCTTTTCAGACGGGCACATCAACTATTTTATTTCAAAGTGATTTTCTTGATGGAGTGAGCCATTTTTTTCAGTCTGCTCGTATTTTTTCGTTTCAGCATTTTGCTGGACACGGGCTTTTGTCCATTTATTGGTTTCTTTAATTTTTTTTGGGTGAGGGTTTCCACATCTTGCAGGTATTTCTCCCTGACCCTGGGAGACAGTTTTCTGAAATGATTCAAAATCCTCTTTTCACGCGGATTGACCGTGATCAGAAAATCATGACGAAACCCTTTGAACATCAGCCGACCTTCGTGTAAAGAACCGCCGATCACTCTCAATGTTTTTGGTTTGTCAGGGGGTGTCAGTGTGTCGGGTTGCTCAAGCTCCACCTTGTCAAGCCGGGTGATCAGAAGCCGATCCAGGCTGACATTGCCTAGCCTCGAAATTTTTACCAGTATCGCGGCAGGAACGTCGCGCTCCCCCGATTCATATCTGACGTATGTTCTGAATCCGATTTCGAGAACCTGGGCAAAAGCTGTTTGGGTGCAATTCAGGTGGTTGCGAATTGCTTTCATGTTGTCGGAGAGGTAGGTCATCACCACTACTTTCTTTCGTAGGATAAAAAATTTCCGGGGGAAAAGAATCGAGGGATGATATCAAAAATAAACTGGAGGGAGTAAAGTTTTTTGCCAAGATGCGTTGTTTTTTTGTTATTTAAACGGGGAGGAAGAAAAGTGATAAGAATTACATTTACGCCAGTTCGATTCCGTTTTTACGAAGAAATTTATAAGCTTCTTCGATCCAGTGACGTTCCTTTTCCAATTTGTAGTCGGGGAGGTCTTTGGAACTTCCGATGAGGCTTTTCATCGTGTCGATGGCTTCCTGTTTTTTTCCACGTTTGTCCAATAGCCAGGCGTAATGGTAGTAAGCTTTAAAGAAGTGATAGGATTTGATGACCATTTCATAGGCTTCCAAGGCTTTGTCATCCTCTCCTGACAAGCGATAGCATTCGGCAAGTCCGAAGATGGCGTTGCCATAGTCGTGCTTTTTGTTTTCCTTCACGAGATTTTCAAGAATTTCTGCGGCTTCGGTATATCTTTGCAGAGCGTAATATGATTTTGCTAGCCCGTATTGAGCATCGATAAGTTCCGGGTCACGCGTACAGGCTTCTTTGAGCGCAGGAATGGCGAGTTCGTATTTTTTTTCCTCAAAGTAGAGGAGCCCTAATTCCTGATGGTGATACGGTTTATTGAACTTGCCAATCATGTCCTTCAGTTGCAAAGTTTCCTGAGTATCGATTTCTTTCGTTTGCGGCGGGCTGTTAAAAATACCAAGGTTACCGGAGGGTGTTGCAGGATTGGGGGCCTTGGATTTTACAAAGAAAAAATAAGCGAGAGCCCCGACCGGAAAGAGAAAAAACATGATTAAAAGCCAGACAAAATGCTCCTTGCGCTTGATCCAGTCCAAGACCATCCAGACTAAAAATAATGAACCAAAAACTATAAATAAATTCATGCGGGTAATTTGCTTGAGGTGAAGGCTAATGCGCCCTGCCGCTCGAGAATCTGGTTTGATTCGTCCAGCAGGAGCACCTTGGGCTTATGCCCATCTTCCTTTTTTGTAGCCATAATACCATAAGCCGCAATGATGATTCGATCTTTAATCTCCACCATTCGGGCGGCCGCACCATTGACCGATATCCTGCCACTGCCCCGGTTTCCGGGGATGGCGTACGTCAGGAAGCGATTGCCATTGTTGATATTGTACACGTGAACCTGTTCATAGGACAGAATCCCCACTTCGTCCATCAAGTCCTCATCAATTTCAATGCTCCCTTCATAGTCAATGCTCCTGTCCGTGACAATGGCACGGTGAAGCTTTCCGACTAGCATGGTTCTTTGCATGAATTTTTCTCCACAAGATAGTTGTCGATTAATCTGGTATTTCCTATATGAACCGCCATCGCCAGCATGACGGGATTTTCAATTCGCTGAATTTCACCAAAACGTCTGGGATCGCATACCGAAATATAATCGATCCGTGTTCCAGTGCGAGATGCTATTACCGAGCGCATTTGGTTTTTTACAATTTCTGCTGAGGTTTCGCCATTCAGGATAAGTGATTTTCCGGACTCCAGGGCTTGTACGATGGACCGCGCAGATTCCCGCTCTTCCGGACTCAAGTAAGAGTTCCGCGAACTTAATGCAACGCCATCGGATTCCCTTATCGTCGGCAGACCCACAATTTGGATATCCAGATTCAGGTCCTCTATCATTTTTCGGACCACTTCCAATTGTTGCCGGTCCTTTTCCCCGAATATCGCGACATCAGGTTGCACGATATGAAACAGTTTCAGCACAATGGTTGTCACCCCACGAAAGAATTCCGGACGGCTATGGCCGCAAAGATGCTCGGTGAGGTTTTCTACCTGAACAAAGGTGTTCATATCCGGCGGGACAAGTTCATCTTTCTTGGGGATAAAAACGGCATCCACTCCCAAATCGGCAAGCAGTTTTTTATCCCGTTCAAGATCGATCGGATAACGAGCCAAATCTTCGCCGGGTCCGAACTGGATCGGGTTCACAAAAATACTGACCACGGTGCGGTCGCACTGCGCCAGTGAGTGGCGCACCAGGTTCAAATGACCCTCGTGCAGAAATCCCATGGTGGGCACCAGCCCCAGCCTCTGCTCGTTGTTTCGGCTCTGGCGCGACCAGTCTTTCATCTGTTGAATGGTAGAGATTTCCTGCATCAGCCGGTTTTCTTTTGAGCAACGGATTTCAAACTATTTGATTCGGTTGAATACGTATGTCGGGTCTCGGGAAAAGTTTCGCTCCGGACTTCTTCGACGTAACGTCTCAGTCCTTGTTCCATCTGATGACCAAGATCGGCAAACGGCTTCACAAATTTTGGAACAAAATCAGGGTTCATACCGAGCATGTCCTGAGTCACCAGAATTTGCCCATCGCACTTTGCACCGGCTCCGATACCAATCGTTGGGATGTCCAGCTCAGCCGTGATTTCTTCCGCAAGGTCGGCTGGAATCGCTTCCAGCACCAGAGCGAAGGCACCGGCCTTTTGTAATTTATGCGCATCTGCTTTGATGCGCCGGGCATCCAGGTAATTTTTTCCCTGAACCTTGTAGCCACCCAATTGATGGACCGATTGCGGGGTTAATCCGAGATGCCCCATCACCGGGATTCCTGCCGTTGTGATGGCTTGCACCTGTGCTGAGACTTGGGCACCGCCTTCGAGTTTGACCGCCTTTGCACCCGCTTCTTTTAAAAAGCGGCCGGCATGGGTCACCGCCTGCTCAACCGAAGCCTGATAGGACATGAACGGCATGTCGCCGATCAACAGGGCCCGTTTGAGAGCTCTCCCGACGGCGCGTGTGTGGTGTAGCATTTCATCGAGAGTGACTGGCAGAGTGGTGTCGTGCCCCAGTGCCACCATAGCGAGCGAATCACCCACCAGCACGAGATCAATCCCGGCGTTATCGAGGGCACGCGCGGTTAAAAAATCATAGGCCGTGAGCGCGGTTATCTTGCGCTGAATTTTTTTCCATTCCAACAATTGCGGGAGGGTGACCGGATTGTCTGGCATGACAGCACCTTATGAAAGGCCTGGATTTCTGATGGACCGGTAGGGAGGGATCACAAAATAAAAAATGCCCTTGCCGGTCATCCCGGTGGGCACGGAAGTCATATACCATTCTGCGTCAACGCTCTGTTTGGTTCAGTGCCCTGATGGGTCACGTTCCTTTTGGCGTTTTTTGCAATTGCTTCGGTAATGCTCCGTCCCGGTCGCGTTAAGATCCAAGCGGATTGTAATATTCTCTTCCAATTCTATGTTGATTGATTTTTTTAATCAACTCCTGCAAGTCGATTTTTTTCTCCACGATGTCAATTTCGTTGGTGTTGACCACCAGCAGGGGCGTTTCCGTGTAGTAAAAAAAGAAATTATTAAAAGCCCGATTGACCTCCTCAAGATAGGGGTACTCGATCAGGGATTCATATTCCCGACCCCGCTTTTGAATGCGCTCGTACAGTATGGGAGTGTCGGCCTGAAGGTAGACCACCAGATCCGGCTGGGGAATCTTTATTTTAATCAGATGATAAATCTGTTCGTACAGGTGAAACTCGTTGCTGTCCAGATTGATTTCGGCAAAAATACGATCCCGTTGAAACAGATAGTCGGTGATGATGACCTGATTGAACAGGTCGCGTTGTTCCAGTGCCCGGTATTGATTGAACCGGCTCATTAAAAAAAAAATCTGGGTCTGGAAGGCGTTCGATTCCCGATCTTCATAAAATTTCGAGATGAACGGATTTTCTTCATCGACTTCAAGCACCAGCCGGGCTTTGAACTCGTCCGCCAGCAGATTGGACAAGGTGGTCTTGCCGGCACCGATGGGGCCTTCGATCGCAATGAGCTTGGGTTCGATTTCCATGGGATATGTCAGAAGTGAATGGACGTGATTCCGGGCCAATTAAAAACCCAGAACCTCCCGGATCATGAGTTTTAATTCACGCAGGTCGGCTGATTTGACAACATAGGCATCCGAAGACCAGACCCTGAAATCCTGCTTGTAGCTCCCGTAAGCAGAGCAAAGAATCACCGGCAGGTCCGGGTATTTTTTTTTCACCTGATTCAAAAACTCAAGACCGTCCATTCCGGGCATCTTGATATCGAGAGTGACCAAGTCGGGTGGTTCCTTTTCAATTTGTTGCCTGGCCTCTTCCGCATTCTCAGCCAGCAAGACTTTGTAGCCTTCATCTTCAAGTTCTTCCTTGTAGAGAAGGCGTATATTGGTTTCGTCGTCTACGACCAGAATTTTCTTTTGTGCTGTTTCGGAACCCATAGCGTCTTTTTTGGATCGGAATAAATTTTAAAAAAACAGGATCAATCTTGGACTGAAATCCGATATTGGAACGGCACTGAAAATCAGACCCTTATGTTTTATTCGAAAGCCCGCCGATTTGCAACGGTAAAACCAACTGGACGGTAACTCCCTGATTGACATTGTTTTTTACGAGAATTTTGCCGCCATGGTTTTCCATGATTCGGCGGCAAATGGAAAGGCCGAGCCCGGTTCCTGTGTCTTTGGTGGTGAAAAATGGATTGAATATGTTCTGAAATGTTTCCTGATCAATCCCTCCCCCGTTGTCTTTCACCACGATCATCGCTCCGGATGTTCCTTCTCCAGACTCCTGAATGCTGGTATGGATGTCGAGCACTCCTCCCTGAGGCATGGATTCGATTGCATTGAATACGACGTTGATCAGCACCTGTTTGATCTGCTCTTCATCGAAGGAGAGGGGGCCGGGGTCTTTTTCAAAATCGAGGTGAACTTTTATAGAGGCCTCCCTCAGTTCCATCTCGAAGCAATCGAGCACTTGATGGATCAAGGCCGGGAGATGCCCAAGGCGCAGGCTGGGCTTGTTTCCTTTGGGAAGCAGTAAAATATTTTTTAACAGTTCCTCCAGGCCCTCGACTTCGGAAACGATGATGTCAGCATATTGACTGAGCGATGCCAGGTCTGGTGGCGGTGCGGAATTTTTCAGACGGGATAATTTCCCCTGAAGTCTTCTGGCAAAACCGCCAATGGATACCAGAGGGTTTTTGATTTCATGAGCGACCTCTGCAGACAGCTCTCCAAGGGCCGCCAGTTTTTCAGACTGGATTAACTGCTCCTTGGTGGTCAACAGTTCCCGGTTGGATTCGATGAGTTTGGTGAAGAGGCGTAAATTTTCGATCACCCAACTGGCCTGGGTTGCCAGTCGGATGAACAACTGCAAATTGGTGCTTCGTATGGGCGTGTCGGTGAAGCGGTTATCGATCAGAATGACACCAAACGGGATGTCGTGTGCTATCAAGGGTAAGACGACAAACGCTTTCACTCCTGTAAATCTTTTCAACTCTTCCGGAACATTAGATAGCTCGTCCGCAGTGTCCACGATTTGTGGAGTCTCCAGAAACAAAGCATCCGCCAGAACATTGTTCCCTTGGAGATAAGGGAACTCAATGTCCTGGATGGCGCGGTGAAACGCACTCTTTCTGAGCCCCGCAAAAGTTTTTTTCTCATGCGGATGGGGAAACTCTTCCTGCTGTTCCGGGGTCACCCAGTCTGTCCACAGGGCCTGGGCTTCCTGGTCCGTGTCCGGGCCAACACCTATCGTTCCCTTCAGACGAGTTTGATGATCGTCCAACATGAACAGGGCCGCACGGTGACAGCCTTTGCCTTCTCCCAGAATAATCCCGATCAAAAGGAGCCACAGCCTTTTTTCCAATGTGGGTTCGGCTTGAACCGCCTGACTGATTTCGTACAGGAAGGTTTGCTGTCTCAGCATCAACTGGCTTTTTTCAAACTCCAGAGCATTGCGGATGCACCCGACAATTTGCTCACAAATAGTTTTGAGCAAAGTCACTTCCATGGGATCAAAAAACCGGTTTTGGATCGAATGAACATTAATGACCCCAAGGCAATCATCCTGATAAACCATGGGGACGGACAACATCGACTGGAAACGCTCTTCCTCAATTTCAGGAAAATAAATGAAGCGAGGGTCTTGCATGGCTTCGCTCAGGGCCTGCGGCAGTTTGTGCTGAGCCACCCAACCGGTGATACCCTTGCCCCAGGGGAGATCAATTTTTGAGGCACTGTCAGCGGGGAAACCACTTGATGCCTTCAGTATTAATCGCGGTGTGGCGGGGCTTCCTTCGACCAGGTAGAGGGCGCAGGCATCGATATTGAGTTTGTTCTTGATGATGTCTATGGTGCGGATCAGAATGGTGTCGACTTCCATCGTCGAATTGGAAATGCGTCCGACTTCACTCAGAATTTCCAGACCGATTTTTGTTGGAATTTCCATTGCAGAGAACTCCAGTCTCAGCGGGCCAAGGTCAGTCGATACACTCGTTCGTATTCCTGGGCCGAGCGGTCCCACCCGAAATCCGCCGTCAGGCAATTTTGCACCAGTGTCTGCCATTGCCCGGCATCACGGTAAACAGTGAGAGCGTCGGTAACACGCTTACTGAAAAATTCTAAGCTATAGGGAGAGAATTTAAAACCCAGCCCTTCGCCGGTTTTATAATTGTATTGCACGACGGTATCTTCAAGGCCGCCGACAGCACTGGTTATAGGCACTGTGCCGTATTTCATGGCCTGCATCTGGGTGAGTCCGCAGGGTTCGTAAACAGAAGGCATCAGGATAAAATCTGATCCAGCCAATATGCGATGCGCCAATGGTTCATCAAACCCAATGAAAACGCCCAACTGTTTGCTTTTGCGGGTGCGGAAAAATTCCTCAAAGCGGGCATCTCCCGATCCAAGGATGACCAACTGAGCGTCCTTGAGCAAAAACTGCTCCACCGCCGCCATAACCAGGTCGATTCCTTTTTGAGTTGTCATGCGGGTCACCATGCACATCAGAGGTTGATCCCTTTGTGATTTTAAATTGAAATGATCCAGCAGGGCACGTTTACAGGCGGTTTTACCTTGCGGCTTGGCGGCTGAAAACTTTTCTTTTATCCAGGGGTCCCTTTGCGGGTCCCATTCCGAATAATCGATTCCGTTGGTGATGCCGAACAGGTCGGTCTTTCTTGAATTGAGGATACCGTCCATTCTGAAGGCGTGCTCAGGCTGGAGAATTTCCTGGCTGTAGGTTTTGCTGACGGTGGTCAGGATATCTGAATAGACCAATCCGCTTTTTAAAAAATTAAAATCGCCAAAGGATTCGACTCCTGCCGGGTTGAACAGGGAAAAGGGCAGGTTGGCCAGCGGCATGTTGTTGCGGTCGAATTCTCCCTGGTAGCCCAGGTTGTGCAGGGAAAATATGGTCCGCGTTTTTCTGAAAAAAGAATCGTAAGCGTACAAGGTTTTCAGGTAGACCGGAGTCAGACCGGTTTGCCAGTCGTTGCAATTGATAATGTCAGGTTTGAATTGTGTGACCTTGCACGCTTCGATGATGGCCCGGGTGAAAAATATAAACCGTTCGGCGTTGTCGGGGTAGGCTTTGCCGGGCGGACCATACAGGTGCTCCCGGTCAAAATATTTTTCCTGAGCGACAAATATCACCGGAACGCCGGGGATCAATTCGCCCTCGTACAAGATGCCTTCTATCTTTTTTGGGCCTACCGGTATGGAGATCGTTTGCGGCAGAGGCCTGAGGTCATATTGAGAAATGTTGACGCAACGGTAGAGCGGCAGGATCACCAGTACATTATGCCCGAGGTGGTGTAAGGCTTTGGGGAGGGCACCGCAAACGTCCGCCAGTCCCCCTGTTTTGGCAAAGGGGTGAACCTCGGAGGCGGCAATTAAAATATTGAGTGGCGAACCCATGTCAGGGTTGTATCCGAACCGATCTTAAAATATCTGCTGAAACTTCCGGAGGGGTGGGATTGATATAAAATCCGGTTCCTTGCTCGAAACCCGCCATCTTGGTCAGCTTGGGCATCACTTCAATGTGCCAGTGGTAGATCGAATCGTAGTCGCCGTTCAATGGTGATGTGTGGAATACCAGATTGTAAGGCGGGATCTTCAAGGCCACACGGATTCTGAGCAGAACTTCTTTTAACAAGGTTGCCGCTTGCGCGTAGTGGTCGGGCGTATCATTTTCGAAACGCGCCAGATGGTATTTCGGCAGAATCCAGGTTTCAAAAGGAAACCTTGGCGCGTACGGGCATAGAGCAATAAAATCCTGGTTTTCCATGACCACCCGCGATCCGTTGCCTCTCTCTTGCGCAATCATGTCGCAAAAAATACAACGCTCCTTATATTCCCAGTGACGGCGCGCACCCTGAATTTCCTCAATCACCATTTCCGGTATGATGGGAAGAGCGATCAGTTGGCTGTGCGTGTGCTCCAGTGTGGCACCTGCCGCCTCACCATGATTTTTGAAAATAAGAATGTAGCGGAAGCGGGAATCTTTTTTCAAATCCAGAATGCGTTGCTGAAATGCCCACAGGGTTTCTGCAATGGTGCCCTCTGAAGTTTCTTCAAGCGACAATTGATGATCCGGGTGCTCAATGATGACCTCGTGTGCACCGAAGCCTCCCATCTTGTCGAACATCCCCTCACCAATCCGGTCGCGATCGCCCTCTATGGTAAGCGCAGGATACTTGTTCGGGATGACCCGGAGCGTCCAGCCCCTGTCATTGAGCCCGATGTTCTCAGGCAACGCTAAAATTCCCTCGGGGGTTTTGGATTCGTTACCGGGACAAAACGGGCAGAAACCCACCTGCTGTTTTTGGGTCGGACTCGGGAAATCCCCCGGGCGATGCGCTCTTTCTTCAGAAATGATGACCCAGCGGTCAACAATCGGGTCTTTGCGAAGTTCAGGCATGGATGCAGACTTTAAGAAGGAACCTCTTGCCAAGGTTCCTTACAATGTAAAAGAGTTGATGGAAAGAAGCGGTGTCATACTAAAGAATGCAGGGGGCAATGTCAATTTGACAGATGGCCTCAGGTGGCCTGTAAATGTCGAAAAATGGAGCGGTCTAATGTATAATCTTTACAATCAATTAACACGATAGTTTCCTACAAGAGTGACCTTTATGGATGTGCTGAAGGGAAAACGAATAGCCCTTGGAGTCTCGGGCGGGATCGCCGCTTACAAGGCGGCGGAGCTTCTGCGGCTTATGCAAAGGTCCGGTGCCGAGGTGTCGGTCATTATGACTGCGGGCGCAAAACAGTTTGTCACTCCACTCACGTTTGAGGCCCTGTCCGGCAATCCGGTGTACCACGAGATATTTGAAGAAGGTGCGGGCCGCATGGAGCATATTGCTTCTGCCAGCAAGGCTGATTTACTGATGGTCGCTCCCTTGACTGCCAACACCCTGGCAAAAATGGCGCAGGGGTTGGCCGATGATCCGGTGTCGATCACCTATTCGGCATTTTCCGGCCCGGTTCTGGTGGCACCGGCGATGAACGATCAGATGTGGGCGCATTCGGCGGTGCGGGATAATATTCGCACTCTCAAGGCAAGGGGAGTGACGGTGGTTCCTCCGGAATCGGGTGAGCTTGCCTGCGGTGCCATCGGCCCCGGACGATTGGCGGAACTCGACACCATCCTGGATGCAGTAAAATCCCGCCTGGCGCAATCCATCGACTACAAAGGCAAACGGGTGTTAGTCACTGCCGGGCCAACGCGCGAGCCTATTGACCCGGTACGTTTTATCAGCAATCATTCCTCCGGCAAAATGGGCTACGCCATTGCTGACAAGGCGAGACTGCGCGGGGCCGAGGTGACGTTGATCTCGGGGCCGACTGCTCTTGCGCCACCTGCCGGGGTGCGGCTTTTATCCTGCGAGCGAGTGGCTGAGATGCGCGACCTGGTGCTCAAAAATATCACCGACTGCGATGTGCTGGTGATGACTGCGGCGGTGGGGGATTTTGCGCCACGCGAGATTGAGAAGGAAAAAATCAAGAAGAGGGGAGAGGCAACTCTTACGCTGGAGATGACCCAAACGCCTGATATTTTAAAAGAGGTCAGCACTCTTGAAGAAAAACCGTTCGTGGTCGGCTTTGCCGCAGAATCAGAAAATATTTTACAGAGTGCGCTGGAAAAGCAGGAGCGTAAAAAGCTCGATATGATCGTGGCTAACGATATCAGTGCTCCGGGGATCGGGTTTCAGTCGGATGATAATCAGGTGACTCTGATCAGCGGACCGGACGAGCAGGAAACCTGGCCGCGAATGCTGAAGGTGGAAATCGCCGACCGGCTACTCGACCGGATTCTTCCCAGCCTGAAGGCACCTTTAGGAATGGTGCCTGGCCGCGAGCGTCCCTTGTAATACAAGGGGAAGCGAGTTGCCGGAACAGAAAATTCCGAATTACCAGAGATCATCTTGAAATAACCGGGTTGTTCTAATCCTCAGGGATGGGTCTGTCTCCAATATCTTTTACGCAACGAAAGCCGATGCTGTTACTCCTGATGCTGGGTGTGGTTGCATTACGATAGGTCAGCCTCACATCCGGCCCATTGTTACGCCAGTTGCCGCCGCGAATGACTTTGTACGTGCCCTTGTCCGGCCCTCTTGGATTTTTCTTGGGCGAAAACAGATAGTATTCCGGATAGTGCCAGTCGGACACCCACTCCGCAACATTGCCTGATAAATCGTAAACACCGTAAGCTGACTTTCCCGGTTCATAGGAGCCGACCTTGGTCGTCTTGCCCTGCTCTTCATTGAAGTTCGCACGGGTGCTATCGGGTGGCACATTGCCCCAGGGAAACAGGGTCGGAGCCTGCCCCCGTCCGGCTTTTTCCCATTCAGCTTCAGTGGGCAGACGTTTACCGGCCCACCGGCAATAACCGCGAGCTTCTTTCCAGTTCACACCGACAATGGGCTGGTCCGGATGATTGAATTTCTCATCCTCCAGAAAGTTAGGGGAACGGGTATGGGTGGAGGCGATGAATTTTTTGTACGCGGCGTTGGTGGTCTCGTTTTTGTCGATGTAATAGGCGGCGGTGTAGACCTCATGAGCCGGGTCTTCCGGCCCGAGCATATGGCGGTCGGCCTGAAAAATTTCTGTGGGATTCAGTTCGCGCAGGGAACGACGACTCCCCATTTCAAAAGGGCCTTCCGGAATCAACACCATGCCTTCGGGTGCCACGGTTACCTGAGACGAGTCCGCATATGCCTGACTTGTCATCAATGTTATTAACAGAAAAAAAACAAAAACCTTTGCCATGAAATCACCTATTTTAAAAAAATTAATGCGAACAGTTTATTTTGAAACCGGAATAAAAACCATGCTCGACCATAAAATACTGGATTTCCTCATTATAAAACAAGGTTTCACAACTGCCAGAGGCCATCGTCTGCAACCTCATTGACACACCTTACGGATCGGGCTAAAATTTAAAGGTTCCTTTGACAAATCAAGGTTGCCAGAGAAATCCCGAGGTTTCTGAGGCTCGCGCAAGCTCTTCCAGCATACAACAGAATGATCGTCTGTTGTAGGGATCAAAAATTTGTTTTTCTTCGAGTGTTGATATGGGCAAACCAAAAAAAGAGCCGATCTCTCTTAATCCGCAGAACCAACAACATCGGTTGTGTCTCAATTGCGGGTTCCCCAACCGCCAGTCGGACACCACCTGCATGTACTGTCATACCAGTCTGGCTGAAGAGACAGGTTTGATTCCCTGGTTACGGCAGACCTGGTACATCCTCCGTTGGCGTTGGCAACTCAAACAGAAACGCCAAAGCCTTCACAACGAGAAACCGGAAATGGGGCTGATGCGCCACCTTGGTTTTTTCGTGCTGGGTGTTTTGTTGAGTGCCGTTGGCATCTATTTTTTCACCCACGCGCTCACCCAGAGTTCGTTTTCCAACGCTTTGATTGCCGTTTTGTTTTTACTCTACGGAGTCCTCACGCTCAAGGGCCTGTTTTCAAAAAAGTAAAAGCGCACTATAAGGCACCTCTGGAAATTATTTTTGGCCGTGAGCAGACCTTGGTTTTAGAGGGTCTGCGAGTTGCTGGAACAGAAAATATCGAATTATTAGAAGTCTCCTAAAGAACTTCTCATTCCGATTCCCAACCTCTGCTTGATCCTGTCCCTGTAAGCCCCTAAATTCGATATAATATTCATAATGAATTTAAAGACTCTTCGCGACGTGCAAAAATTTTCCAGGCGACGGTTATGACCTCGACTTCGGCAGACGACATTCAACCGCTCACTTTGACAATCGGTGGGATGACTTGTGCCAGTTGCGCCTCCCGCATAGAAAAAGTTGTGGCAGGACTGGGCGGTGTGCGCCAGGCCACGGTCAATTTTGGCGCGGAGCAGGCGACAGTAGAGTTTGATTCCAGCAGTATAACTCCGCAAATCATTATCGAGAACATCGACCGCATCGGATTTGAGGTCAGAAAAACAGTGAAGACTTTTGGTGTCGGTGGTATGTCCTGCGCTTCTTGTGTGACCCGTCTGGAATCCAAGCTTAGTGGGCTTGACGGAGTTCTGAATGCGCGGGCAAACCTTGCGACGGAAGAGGTCGCGCTGGAGTATCTGGAAAACCGGGTGGGGCCAGCCGACTTTAAACAGGCATTGGAGGAAATCGGATACGAACTGCGAATGTCGAAAGAGGGTGGGCCGTCTACCGAAGACAAGTCTGAGGACGCGCATTTGCAGGAATACCGTGCGCTCAAGCACCGGTTCGTTTTTAGCCTGATCACAAGTGTCATCATCATGGCAATCAGTATGCAGGAGTTTTTGTTTGGCGGTGGGATTCCTGTTCAAACAGCTCACTGGATATTACTCGGGTTGGCGACGCCGGTGATTTTTTTCGGCGGCAGTTTGTTTTTCGTGCGAGCGTGGAAAGGGCTTAAACACGGCTACTCCGACATGAACACGCTCATTGCACTCGGCACCTCCACGGCCTACGGTTACAGCGCGGCAGTCACGCTTTTCCCGCAGACTTTCAAGGGCGCCGGGGATGCGGTGTTTTTTGATACAGCGGTGATGATTGTCACTTTTATCCTGATGGGTCGTTTGCTGGAGGCGCAGGCTAAAGGCAAGGCATCGAATGCTATCCGCAAATTGATGGACCTGAGACCCGCCATGGCGCGGGTGCTGAAGGATGGCAAGGAAATTGAGACAGGAGTGGATCATGTTCAAGTGGGCGACACGGTTCTTGTCAGGCCGGGCGAAAAAATTCCGGTAGACGGAGAGATAACAGAAGGCACCACTTCGATAGATGAGTCCATGTTGACCGGAGAGAGTTTGCCAGTGGAGAAAACAGTAAGCCATGAGGTGGTGGGTGCCAGCATTAATCTCACTGGCTTCATAAAAATTCGTGCTGACCGACTCGGGGCCGATTCTGTTCTATCCCACATCATCCAGATGGTGGAGCAGGCGCAAGGCTCCAAAGCACCCATTCAGCGTTTGGCCGATAAGGTTGCGGGTATTTTTGTTCCCATCGTGATTGCCGTTGCGACCGCAAGTTTTCTGGTGTGGTGGTTGTTTGGCGATGCGATCACAAAACTTCCCATGTCCTCCGGCCTGTTCGCCATGATCATCTTTGTGTCGATTCTGATTGTGGCTTGCCCATGTGCTTTGGGCCTTGCCACACCCACGGCCATCATGGTGGGGACGGGTAAGGGCGCGGAGATGGGCGTGCTCATTAAAGGCGGTGAAAGCCTGGAACAGATTCATCAATTGGACACTATCGTGTTTGACAAGACCGGCACCCTGACGGAAGGCCGACCGCGTTTGATCAAAATTTATAATGGCGGTGGGGATGAAACGGACGATCAGTTACTGAGTCTCGCGGCATCTCTTGAAAAGGGGTCGGAGCATCCTCTGGCCCGTGCTGTTTTAAATGCGGCGGCAGATCGACAACTCGCGCTTACACCGGTGAACGATTTTTCAGCTTTGCCGGGATTCGGAGTGCATGGCAGGGTGGGGGAGCGATCGTTGATTCTGGGAAACCGGAAGTTGATGCAAGATCGCGGCATCGCTCTTGGAACTCTTGAATCTGCTTTAGCAGAGGTGACCGGTCAGGGCCAGACACCGATGATTCTTGCGGCTGATTCTCGTGTCCGCGCTGTTCTTGCCGTAGCAGATACGGTCAAAGACAATGCTCGTCCGGCGATTGAACGATTGAAGCGATTGGGATTGGAAGTTGTGATGATGACGGGGGATCATCCTGAAACGGCACAAGCGGTCGCCGATCAACTGGGGATAACCCATGTGCTGGCGGAGGTATTGCCGGGAGATAAAGCCGATCAGGTTCAGCGTCTCATGCAATCCGGCAAACGGGTTGCGATGGTGGGAGACGGTATCAACGATGCCCCGGCACTGGCTCAGGCCGACATAGGAATCGCTATGGGGTCCGGCACCGATGTGGCGATGGAGACGGCTGACATTGCCTTGATGGGGTCACGCCTGACGGCTGTGGCTGATGCGATTGAATTCAGCCGATTGACGTTTTCCAAAATTCGGCAAAACCTGTTCTGGGCATTTTTCTACAATGTGATGGGAATCCCTGTGGCGGCGGGCGTGCTGTTTCCTGTCTTCGGGCTCTTGCTCGACCCCATGATGGCGGCTCTTGCCATGTCACTCAGTTCAGTCAGTGTGGTGAGCAATTCCCTTCTGCTGAAACGGTTCCGTCCTGCGACCGAGACCTGACTCTCCTCACTCTTCAACTTTGTGTAAGAGGATTTCCCGGTTGTACATGGCAAGAACATCCTGCCGACTAATAAGCCCGATGACCTTTTTGGGATCCCCCACCTTGACCACAGGTAGCTGGTCAACATCCAGTTGATTGAAAGTTTCCATGGCCTCGTTCAAATTATGATTGGGCATGAGGCTTTCGACTGTTTTCGTTGCGATATCACTGGCCACCACGAGATGCTCGAGATGGTCCTCGTACGCCGCGACTTCCCGGATATCGGAAAATGACAGAATGCCTTTCATGTCGCCCTGTTGATCAACTACTGGATAGTAGAAGTTTTTGGAATAGGAGACCGTGTTGAGGATGCTGGGGAACGGCATTTCCTCCGGGATAGTCACGACGTCCTTGTTCATCACATCGCGGACGTGCATGGCACTGAGCACCGACACCACCCGGCCATGGCGCAGGTTGATTCCTTTGTTGAGCAGGTATTGAACGTAAATGGAATTTTTGTTGAAACTGCGGAACGTGTAAGCCGCCGCAATGCAGGCGATCATGATCGGCAGGATGATGGTGTAATCGTTGGTCATTTCAAACAGCATCAGGATGTTGGTCATGGGTGCCTGCATCACCGCTCCGGCGACAGCTCCCATCCCCACCACAGCGTAAGTCTCGGCAGAGGCAGTCATTTCCGGAAACAGGATATGCACACCATGGCCAAAGGTCGCGCCCAACATGGCACCGACAAAAAGTGAAGGCGCAAACACGCCACCGAGGCCGCCGGAACCCAGGGTGATTCCAGTGGCGATCATCTTTAGAAAAATCAGTCCAAATGCCATGCCCCAAAACAGGTTGCCATTGAGCGCGTCTTCCATCGCTTCATAGCCATTGCCGAGAATCTGTGGAAAGTAAATCGAGAGGAGCCCAATAATCAGGCCGCCAATTGCGGGTTTGGACCAGAGAGGTGCTTTGACATGATTTTCAAAAAAACGAGAACTGAAGAAATAAAAGAGGGTGAAGGCGCGCGCCATCAGGCCGCAGAGGATTCCAAGTATCAGGTAGAAAACAATTTCACCGGAAGAGACCAGTTCGTGGATCGGGATTTGAAAAGTGACTTCATTGCCTTCAAGGGCTCTGCCGGTGACGGTGCCGATGACCGAGGCGACCACAATCGGGCTGAAGGTATGAATGGTGAATTCACCCAGTATGATTTCCATGGCGAACAGCACACCCGCCAACGGGGCGTTGAATGAAGCGGCAATACCGGCCGCAGCACCGCAACCGACCAGCACCTGCACACGTTCGGTCGATAGCTTGAACATCTGCGCCAGAGCAGAACCAATAGCGGCACCAATCTGAACGGTAGGGCCTTCCCGCCCGGCGGACCCGCCAGAGCCAATGGTCAGCGATGAGGTGAACGCAGTGTTCCAGAGGGTGCGCTTCCGGATTTTTCCGTTGTTGATGGCCACTGCCTGAACGACTTTGTGGACCCCGTTTTCCTTCACGGCATCCGGGAAAAAATGGACGTAGATACCGATGACCAGACCGCCCAGCATGGGCATCATCCAGAGCAGGTAGCCGTGGCTGGAAGAGGAGATGCCAAGCAACCCCAGCCCTTGCTCGGAAAAGCCCCAGTCGAAGAGCTGAATCATCCAGCGAAATAAAGTGGCCGCGGCCCCTGCCAGAAATCCGATGACCGCCGCCAGAAACAGGAGGTTGTGGTCCTGCCCCAGGAACTTTTTGGCCCTTTCCTGCAAGGTGCTTAATGTGCTTTTTGAGGAGTCCATAACTACGGGGAAATTGTTGAAAAACAATGATCCTTCATTATAAGAAAGCTCTGCCCGGATACAACCGGTAAGTTAATCATTTGAGACTCAAGCCATAAAAATGTTGAATAAAACGGTCAATTTACTTTTAGTGGAAGAGCGGGTGTCGCAACCGTTGCCCGAGGGCGGGTGTTGTGTTATTCTCTTTCCGGTTTTTCAGGAGCGTGATTTCTGATAACTTCCTACCCAACTCTTTCCTCCGGTTCTCCTATGGTAAAAATTGCCCCCTCCGTTCTTGCCGCAGATTTCAGTCGTCTCGGTGATGAAATCAAAGCTGTTGAAGACGCTGGTGCCGACTGGATTCACATCGACGTTATGGACGGACAGTTCGTGCCGAATATCACCGTGGGTCCGCTTGTGGTCGAGGCTATCCGCAAGGTGACCAAACTGCCGCTGGACGTGCATTTGATGATTCAAGACGCTGACCGGTATATCAAGGATTTTGCCCAGGCGGGCGCGGATATAATTTCGGTGCAGGTCGAGGCGTGTCCGCATTTGCACCGCACGGTACAACTCATCAGAAGTCAGGGAGTCAGTCCCGCTGTCGTGCTCAATCCTGCGACCACCGTTTTTACCCTGGATGAAATAGTCGAGCACGTTGATATGGTGCTCCTGATGTCGGTCAATCCAGGATTTGGTGGGCAGGAATTCATCAGGCAGGTGCTTTCGAAAATCGAACTGGTCCGCCAAACTCTCGACCAGTCCGGCATCGACATGGAAGTGCAAGTGGACGGCGGCGTAAAACCCGATAATGCGGCTGATGTCAAGCTGGCCGGAGCCAGCGTACTGGTGGCGGGATCCGCCATTTTTGGAAGCGATGATTACGAATCAGCCATCAAAGCCCTTAGAGAAGCCTAGGTCCTACGCGCTCCTTGCGAAGGGCGAATAGGTGTGACCAGCGATTCTTGAATATGTTGCGCTGTGCTCAAAAGCTGTCGCCGAAACAATAACGGTCAGCCTGTCACCCCCACCGGAAGGTGGCCCTCCGCAAGGAGTAGGAAACCTGCGAATATTCTTGTAAATGGGGGCTGAAAAAGGATAAGATGTGCTATCTCTCGTAATTTAAAGGATTCTGGTTGACCGGATGTCCTTTCATTTTTGCGAGACGAAACTAATTTACTGGAGGGTTGTAAGCTATGATGGGAATTGGCTTTCCTGAACTGATGATCATTTTGGTCATCATCATGATCATATTCGGGGCCGGAAAATTACCCGAAATCGGCAGTGCATTTGGCCGAAGTATTAAAAACTTCAAGACCTCCATGCGTGAAGCTGAAGAAGCTGAGGCGGAAGGTCAAGTGGCGGAAGGCGAGGCCCCTGTGGCTGAGAACGAGCAGGAGTTGAGCGACGAGGAAAAGGAAAAGCTGGCGCGTGAAAAAGCCCAGGCCGAAGGGGAAGCCAAGGACAGTGCCATGCGGGAAACTGCTGAAGCGTTCACTTCATCCCTGCCTCGAAAAGGCAGTTACGACTTTGCAAAAGATCAGGCAGATCAGGCGGCGAAAAAGGAAAAAGCCTGACTCTGTTTCCTGCACGAAATTATTTCTAAAGAGAGCCCTGGAGGATTATTCTGCATCCCATTTCCAGGGCTCTTTTAGTTGGTCCGCCGTCCACAGGGTCCAGCCATCCACATCCTTGTAAATTCCCCCGGTAAAAAAGTTGAAGGGGTCAAAGAACCGCACACCCTTGTCGCGGTCCACCTGGAAATTGGCTTGCTGGGTTTGCGCCGGGTTGGATTTGCATTCAAGAAATTTGGTCCCGTCCACCTTGGACTGCGTAAAAATCTCTTCCATTTTATCGGGCGGGAACTCACCTGAGTCAACCAAAGCCCTTACTTTGACCATGATTTCCCCGACTTCTTTTTCTTCAAGATGATGAATTTTCACTGAGCCACCTTTTATTGAATATGAGATTTGTCCGAGCCTGAGCTGTTATCGACCTCAGCCAGGTGATTTGGGTGAGTCTGCTACGGATGGAACCTATTGTAGCAAATCAGGATTCAGGAGCCGCTTAATATTGGGCTAAAAAGATAATTGGACCTGGGAAAATGCCAAGCTCCAGTGTCCCGATGATGCCCACCGCGACAACAAACAGGGTGATCGGAGTGAGGGAGATCTTAAATTCGCCAATAGGTTCCTTCATGTACATGAAGACGATGACCTTCAGGTAGTAGTAAAACGAGATGGCACTGTTCAACACAGCGATGATGACCAGCCAGAGAAACCCTTCATTGAGTGCCGCCTGGAAAATATAAAATTTGGCGACAAATCCTGCAAGCGGCGGCATTCCCCCCAGTGACAGCATGAACATGGTCATGCACAGGGCCAGCAGAGGGTGCTTGAAGCCCAGTCCGGAATAGTGTTCCAGCTCCAGGTTTTCATGGCCTTTCCGTCCCAATATAATGATGATGCCGAAAATACCGAAGATCATGAAGGCGTAGGACAGCATATAGAACATCAGGCTGGCACTGCCCAGCGTGTCTTTGGCAATGACGGCTATGAGAATGTAGCCGACATGCGAAACACTGGAAAACGCCAGTAGCCGTTTGATATTAGTCTGCATGATCGCCCCCAAATTTCCAAAAAACATGCTGAAGACGGCGACGATGCTCAAGGTCATTTGCCAGGTGGGGGCCAGTTCCGGTATTCCCTCAGCAAACAACCTATAGAATGCGGCAAAGGCGGCGGCCTTCGGACCGACAGCCATGAAGGCGGTCACCGGGGTGGGTGCTCCCTGATAGACATCCGGAGCCCACATGTGGAACGGGACTGCGGCGACTTTAAAGCCAAACCCGATCACGAGCAAGACAACGCCTAACAGCATCAACGGTTGGGCCAGGACTTCACCCGAGTTGAGGAGCTGTGCGATGGTCGCAAGTTTAACGGAACCGGTGGTGCCGTAGAGCAGGGTCATTCCATACAGCAGGAACCCTGTGGCAAACGCGCCCAGCAGAAAATATTTCAATGCCGCTTCGTTGGACTTGGGGTCGGTGCGGCGAATACCCGCCAGCACATACAGGCAGATCGAGACGATCTCGATCCCCAGGAAAATCATGATGAGGTCTGTGGCGGAGGCCAGCACGATCATCCCAACGGTGCAGAAAAGAATCAGGCTGTAATACTCACCCACGCGAATACCTTCGCGCTTGTTGTATTCAACGGCTAGTAAAATAGCCAGTGCGGAACTCATACAAAAGATCATCGTGAAAAAGATCGACAAGCGATCCACGATATAAGCCCCGTTGAATGAGGAAACTGGAATTTCGGTGCCCTTGGCAAAAGCACTGACAGCGGCGCACAACAGACCCACCAGGCTGATAAAGACCAGGACAGATTTATTGCGACCGATGAACAGGTCAACCAGCAGGACCATCATGGCGAAAACGCTCAGCACCAGGACGGGTGCCAGGCTTGTAAAGTCGATGATCGGTGCGGTAATGGGTTCCACGTTTATTCCTTCACCAGCGGGGTTGTAGAAGATTGAGTCGTTATGAGTTGCGCGACGGTTGCTTTGCCCTTGATGGCGGCATGATGTTCACCCTTTTCGTCACCGTGACTGGTCCCGCTGTTTTCGTTGACGTGGGAGACCAGGTGTTTGACAGTCGCATCGAAGGTCTGGGTGAACGGTTTGGGATAGATTCCGATCCAGAAAATCAGAACGATCAGGGGAATCATGACAAACTTTTCGCGCAGGGTCATGTCGGTCAGTTTTTCATTTTCAGGATTGGTGACTTCAAGGAACATGACGCGCTGGAACATCCACAGCATGTAACACGCGGCGAGAATCACTCCTGAAGTGGCAATGACGGCGAATAAAATGTCGGTCTGAAACATGCCGATCAGGATCAGGAATTCACCAACGAAGCCATTCATGCCAGGCAGTCCGATCGAGGACAGGGTGACGATCATGAAATAAACGGTGAACACCGGAATGATTTTAGCCAACCCGCCAAATTCTTTAATGAGCCTCGTGTGTCGTCGGTCGTAGATCATGCCGACCATCAGAAAGAGTGCGCTGGTGCTGATGCCATGATTGATGTTCTGCAAAAGAGCACCGGACATACCTTGATGATTGAAGGCGAAAATACCGAGCATGACAAAGCCGAGATGACTGACGCTGGAGTAGGCAACCAGTTTTTTCAGGTCTTCTTGTACCATGGCAACCAATGCGCCATAAACGATGCCGATGACCGCAAGCCAGCCTATATAGGGAAACAATTCGTGACTCGCCGCCGGAAATAACGGCAGATTAAAGCGCAGGAAACCGTATGTTCCCATTTTAAGGAGCACACCGGCGAGGATAACACTGCCCGCAGTGGGGGCTTCAACGTGCGCGTCCGGGAGCCAGGTGTGGAACGGGAACATTGGCACCTTGATGGCGAAGGCTAGAAAGAATGCCAGGAACAGCCACTGCTGGACTTCCAGTCCTACTTTAAGGTGTTGGGTGATGAACATCAGGTCGGTGGTGAATTGCCCGGTCTGATGATGTATTTCGAGGTAAATCCAGATGATCGCTACCAGCATCAACAGCGAACCGACCGCGGTGTAGAGGAAAAATTTCACAGCCGCATAGAGTCTGCGGGGTCCGCCCCATATACCAATGATGAGGTACATCGGCACCAGCTGGAATTCCCAGAAAACGTAGAACATGAAAAAGTCGAGGGCGATGAAGACACCCAGCATGCCGGTGGAAAGAGCCAGCATGGCCATCATGTAATACTTGATATGTTTTTTAATGTGCCAGGACGCGAGGATGGAGATCGCAGTCAGGAACGTGGTCATGATGTAAAGCAGGAGCGATATACCGTCCAGCCCTACGTGGTAACTGATACCCCAAGCTTCAATCCACGGCACCATGAACTCAAATTGCATGGCCGGCGAGTGCATGTCGAACTCTTGATAGAAAACGAGCGACAGCAGAAAGTCGGCGACAGCGATAGCCAACGCGCCTTGCTTGATCATCTCCGATTTTTCATCGGGAATGAAGGCAAGAAAGAAACAGCCGATCAGCGGTAAAAATGTAACGAAAGTTAAAAACATGTCTTTAAATCACGATTAACAGGATGACGAACCCAATGACCATGAACATGGCATAGTTGCGGACGAACCCTGATTGAAAATTTTGGGCAATTTTACTCATGAACCCAATGATTTTTGCGACTCCATTAACAGCCCCGTCCACGCCTTTTTGATCGGCATCTTTCCACAGTCGATAGGAAGCATCAACGGTGGGCTTGACGATGGTCTCATCGTAAATTTCATCCACATAGTATTTGTTCTGTACCATGTCGAAACCCCACTGACCTTTGGTGAGTTTTCCGGGCATATCGGGAAATTTGATATAAAACAAATAGGCCATGAAAATTCCCACTCCGGCTACACAAACCGAGAAAGCCATCAGGAGTAACTCCCAGCTGATGTCCCACCAGGAGTGCTCGTGAACCTGTTTTGAGTGAAGCAGTTCTGCGAACGATTCATGGTGTCCGTGCGATGCCAGAACGGTTTCCGAATGATGCAGAGCTGTGGTCCAGTCGAAAGCGACAACCGGTTCCAGCCAGTTTCCCAGAACATGCCAGCCGTGAATGATCGGGATGCCGAGCAGACCTCCGCCGAGGGCAAGTCCGGCGAGTATGATGAGCGGCATGGTCATGACCGCAGGCGATTCATGCGGATGCACATGCGGGTCAACCCGCGATTCTCCGTGAAAGGTCAGGAACACCAGCCGGAACATATAGAACGCGGTGATAAGAGCTCCGCTGATCCCCATGCCCCAATAGATGACGTTGCCATCCATCAAGGCGTGATACAGGATTTCATCCTTACTGAAGAAACCGGAGAAGGGGAAAATTCCCGCGATGGCAATGGTCGAGATTAAAAAGGTCAGGTACGTGATCGGCATGTGGTCTTTGAGCCCACCCATTTTTCTGATGTCCTGCTCGTGGTGCATTCCGTGGATGACACTGCCGGACCCGAGGAAGAGGCAGGCTTTGAAGAACGCGTGCGTTACCAGATGAAAGATCGCGGCGGTGTAGGCACCGACTCCGCAGGCGAGGAACATGTAGCCGATCTGACTGACGGTGGAATATGCCAGTACACGTTTGATGTCCCATTGGGTACAACCGATGGTCGCCGCCATCAAGGCAGTGCCGCCGCCAATGAGGGCGATGATCGTCATGGTGAGCGGTGCCAGGTTGAACAGGGCGTTGCATCGGACAATCATGTAGACGCCAGCCGTCACCATGGTGGCCGCATGAATCAGGGCGGATACCGGGGTCGGACCTTCCATCGCATCGGGAAGCCAGGTGTACAGCGGAATTTGTGCCGATTTACCGGTTGCGCCGAGGAACAGAAACATCGTCAGCAGGGTCGCGGTGGTGCTATCGTAAATGAGAGTCGTGGGAGCCGCCGCCATGACAGTGGAGAAGTCTATCGTGCCGAAGGCCTGGAAAACGTAAAAAATCCCGATGAGAAATCCGAAGTCACCAATCCGGTTGACCACGAAAGCCTTGGTCGCCGCATCGCAGGCGGATTTTTTGTTGAAGTAATACCCGATGAGGAAATAGGAACAGGCACCGACCCCTTCCCAGCCGATGAACATGACCAGGAAATTGTTACCCATGACCAGCAACAGCATGGAAAAGAGGAACAGGTTCAGGTAGGCAAAGTAACGGTAGTAGCTGTATTCCTCATACATGTAGCCAATGGAAAAAATGTGGATGATCGAGCCCACGCCCGTCACCACCATCATCATGACGCATGACAGTGGATCAATCTGGAATCCGAATTCGATTTGCAGACTGCCCGCCGGGATCCAGTTGAACAGGATCAATTCCGGGTAGGGGGTGCCTTCCGGATGAAAGAACAAACTGACCGTAAGGAGCACGACCACCAGAAACGACAGGATCGGCCCGCCGCAGGCAATTTTCCCAACCCAGTCTTTTCCAATTCGCAGGCCGAAGAAACCGTTGATGATCGAGCCGATCAACGGGAACAGGGGCACCAGGAACGCCAGATTTACCATTGCAGTGTCACCACTTCATTAAGTTAAATTCGTCCAGGTTGACCGTCGGCCGGTTGCGGAACAGGGCGATAATGATCGCAAGACCAACCGAGACTTCCGCCGCCGCAACGGCCATCACCATGAAACTGAAAATTTGTCCGTCGTGCTGGTTCAGATGACGGTCGAATGCTATCAACGAAATGTTGACGGCATTCAGCATGATCTCCACGCACATGAACACAACGATGGCGTTACGCCGGATCAAAACACCGAGGACACCGATGGAGAACAGGGTCGCGCTGAGTATGAGGTAATGCGATAAAGGAACCATCAATCCACCTTGGTTTTTGCAAGCACGACGGCTCCCACCATGGCCGCCAGCAGGAGAATGGATGCGATTTCAAAAGGCAGTACATACTCGGTGAACAGGGAGGTTCCCACCGCCACCGTAGTGCCAAAAGTATCCGGCACGTCTGCACCTTCCCCGAAAGTTGTGTCGAGGACCTTGTCGATCATTTTGTAAAGCGCGAGCAGGACCATCACTCCGGTCATGATAGAGAGGTACAGATTGCGCTCCCGAATTTTCCAGGCCTTGTCATCTCCCTTGAGGTTCAACAACATGATGACGAACATGAACAAAACCATGATCGCACCTGCATAGATGATGATCTGCAGGACGGCGAGGAAATGCGCATGCAGAACAATAAATATTCCGGAGAGGCCCAGCATCATCGCAATGAGTGACACAGCGGACCCGATCGGGCTGTTGTTGAAGACCACGCCCAGTGCCAGAAGCACAGTGAAGGCGGCCAACGGGTAAAAGATCAGTAATTCCATTTGCCGTACATTTTTCGGGTGAATTCAATGCGGTCCTTGAGGTCCGCCACCGGTACCAGTAACTGTTCCATGTCGTACTTCATTTTCTTACGGTCCAGCATGGAGATTTCACAATCATCACTCATGAAAATCGCTTCTTCCGGGCAGGCCTCTTCGCAAAATCCACAGAAGATACAAATGGCGTAGTCGATAGTGAAAGCCTTGGGAAAACGCTCGTCTTTATTCTGCTTGCCACTGTTGGCTCCCGGAATGATGTCGATGCAATAAGCCGGACACGCAATCTCACAAAGACCGCAAGCAACGCATTCGGGCAGGTTGTCTTCTCTTAAAGCCAGAACCGGCCGACCCCGGTAGGCGATCGGATAATCCATCGTCTCTTCCGGATAGTACACTGTAAAAATTTCCCGCTCTTTCTTCTTGCCGAGGAAGAACGGAATGAACCCAAACAGGTTCTTGAAAAAATGACGCACCGTGATGAGCATTCCACGAATGATCTCGGGAATATAAGCTTTCTCCCACCACGTCATTTCCACATTGCGGTTGACGTAGTAAGCCATGGGGCGACTCCTTATTTAAGTAACATGATCACGATCCCGGTCACAACGATATTGACGAGGGACAGAGGCAGAAGAATTTTCCACCCCAGTTTCATGATCTGGTCATAACGAAACCGGGGAAGCGTCCACCGGATCGTCATTTGAATGAATATGAAAAAACAGACTTTTGCAAAAAATACCCCGACCTGTATTCCCATCGTGATCAGATTGGCAATCGAGGGTCCAAGCCAGGAAAAATTAAACGTATCGATGATGTCCTGTGTTTCGATGAACGGGATGTGCCATCCGCCAAAAAACAGGATGGTGACGATCGCGCCGATGGTCACCATTTCAATAAATTCAGCCATGAAAAACATGCCGAACTTCAAACCACTGTATTCGGTAAAGTACCCGGCGACCAGCTCCGACTCCGCTTCCGGATTGTCGAAGGGGATGCGCTTGTTTTCGGCAATGGATGCGGTCAGAAACATCAGAAACCCCACCGGCTGGAGAAAAATACCCCAACGCCAGAAATTTTCCTGCGCCGCGCCGATTTCATCCAACTGCATGGTGCCGTAAACCATGAGCACACCGATGATCGTCAACCCCATGGTGACCTCATAAGAGATCATCTGTGATGCGGTTCGCATGGACCCAAGCAGGGACCAGTTGTTGTTGGAACTCCAGCCAGCCACGACGTACCCGTAGGTGGCAAGCGAGGCGATGGCGAAGACAAAGAGGAGGCCAACATCAAGGTCGGAAATAACCAGATTGACCTGATGTCCCCAAAGTTCGTATTTTCCGCCAAAGGGAACTACGGCAAAGGTCAGCAATGCCGGTACCAGCGCAATGATCGGGCTTAGCGTGTGTAGGAGTCTGTTGGCACCTTGAGGAATGAAGTCTTCCTTGGCGAACATTTTCAGCGCGTCAGCAATGATGTGGAACAAGCCGAGAGCCGTGAAACCCATGATGTCAGCACGGTTGGCACCAATCCTGTCCTGCATGATGGCACTCTGCTTGCGTTCAACCCAGGTCAGGACAGGCGCAAAGAAGCCCACCGTCACGGCCAGGATAAAACCGATTTTAAGGAGAGTAAGCCCCAAATCGATCAGGAATTCGTCTGTAAAAGAAAATAAATCCAAAACCGCCTCAGTTCATGGGGCCGATCAACGGCTGCCGTTTGTTGATCGGATAATCTTTGCGCAGGGGGTGCCCCTTGAATTCTTCGTAAAGTAAAATGCGTTTAAGCTTGGGGTGATTGCGAAACTTGACACCGTACATGTCCCATACTTCGCGCTCGTACCAGTTCGCACCCTTGTACAGCGGACACGCCGAATCGATTTCACAGTCGTCTTCTTCTACCGGGCATTTGACGCGCACACGGTGGTTAAACTTCAGCGAGAACAGGTGGTAGACCACTTCAAAGCGGGCACCTTTACGATCCATATAGTCAACGCAGGTCAGATCCATCAGGAAGGACATATTCGTTTCCGGATCGTCCCGCAACCACTTCAACAGGTCGAGGATGATGGACTTGTCGACAGTCACCGTTTGATCGCCACGGAAGTCATGATTTTCCAGGACCTTGTCGGTAAACTGCGCTTTGATTTTATCGATTAAAACTGTATCGCTCATTCCGCTTGGATCACTCCCAGTCGAGCCCGCCACGAACCCAAACGTACATCAAGCCGACGCCGAGGATGAGCAGGAAAACAATCATTTCAATTAAGCCGAACCACCCGAGACGCTGATACAAGACCGCCCAGGGAAAGAGGAATACGGCTTCAATGTCGAACAGTATAAAGAGGACGGCCACAAGATAAAACTTGACCGAGAAACGCTGGTAGGGAGAGACAATCTGCGATTCGCCACACTCGAAAGGCTCATCTTTGTCAGGAAAGCTACGCTTGGGACCCAGCAGGGTCGTGGCTGTGACCATACCAATCGCAATAGCGCACGAAATTGCCATGAGAATTGCGACGCCGAGATATTGTTCGAGCATGTCTCTCCTTCAGGTACCCACAGCCCCTTTTTAGAAGGGGAAATGCCTCCCTTTTCCTGCTCCGAAAAAGTTCCCGTTTTGCAGGCTTTTCGCGGATTCCCTTGGAATTAAAAGGCTTTATAAAATAAGGCCTTGTGTTCCCTGACCCGAGAGGTTCAGAAGGGCAAAATACCACAGGAAATTGGTGACGGGGGATACTAACCCACGGCTTCCATCCTTGTCAATGAAAACCTTAGCAACCTGCCTGTTTTTCAGGCCTTTTGGGACGGTATCAGGGGGAGAATCGGGTGAGGAAGTGGTGAGGGCAGGGGAGATTTGCAAAACTGCTTTAAAAAGACTGAAAAGTGGAGGCCTCACTTCGACAGGGTAAGGGCAAGTTCTCCTTTTCAAGAACCGCTATTCGCGTTCTTGAATCCCGTTAGTCGTGTGCCAGCACCTCCTCGCCGGAGCGACAAGAAAAAAAACAGAAACCATCGCATGTCATTCTGAACAAAGCGGAGCGGCGTGAAGAATCTCGCCTTGATTTTAGATTTTTCACTGTCACCCTGAGCTACGTCGAAGGGCGACAGTGACACAAGAAATTCACTAATCCGTTTCGATATAGCTCAGGACAGGCTTTAAGCGCAGGGTGCCACAAAAAACCACCACATGTTAT
>JAJDBF010000080.1 GCA_029261535.1 Nitrospinaceae bacterium
GAATAAACAATGTGCCCAGAGTCCGGTTCCACCAGGAAAATGTCGTAATAACCAAACTTGTTTAAATACTCCCTGACAATAGAATGATATTTTTTATGCAATTTGGTATAGGTGCTGGTATCAGAAGCACCGTCCAGATTCTCCTTGGCTCCTATAGGATGAGGATTCGCGGAAATGTATAAAGATTGTAATAGCTGGCTGACGTTCTTTTTTGGAAACCATTCAGAGATGGCGTTGCTGGAAGCACCGGTAGTATTTTTCTGCTGATATTGATAGCGTTGCATCAACTTGTTTTTTTCCGCTTCACCATAAACACCTGCTAATTCGCCTTCCACGGCAAAAAATGCGCCACTAAACTCCTGCATGGCATCGATGATCATCCGGTTATTGGAGAACGTGGCAACCTGATCCTTGATTTGTTGGAAATAGCGTTCGATTTGCAGTTTTTTCGCCTCCCTTATGGAGACCAGCCGGTTTTCATTTAATTGGAGTAGTGCCTCATAAGTTTTGTCGATAGCAAACCAGGAAAATATTGCTAATGGGATTAACCCCGCCACTAGAAACCAGGCGATCAGTTGCTTCTTTATGTTCCACTGCCGAAATGATTTCCTGGATAATGGTCTATCTATCGAAATGGTTTCAAATGACTTTCCTGAAGAAATATTGGGTTTCCCATACTTACTCATTTTATCCCCTTTTACCCCTTCTAATTTGGAAGGGTGCTTAATGTATTGAGTGCACATCACCGTACATTCTGAAACCAATTGGTTTTCAAATTAGAAACCGATAGATCACCTGAAACCCGATAATAAAATAACCCGGGCCCAATAATTTTTGGCGATAAGGAAAACTATTTTCCAAAAACTCCAGTTTTTTTACTTGCCCCTGTCGCTATTGGATATTCTTTTCCGAAATACTTTATTTAATTTTTAGCTTTTATTTGTTTGTTTTTAGGTTAAGGGAACAAGAGTTTCATGTAAAGGGTAAATTCACAGGAAGGGTAAATCTTATGAAATTCAATGGTTTAAATATATCTAGTTTCAGAAATGAAATCTCAAAAAAATACATATTCCCTATGCAAAGGGGCCGAACTTATCAATAAACGAGTCGCTTAATATTCTAATAGCCGAGCTCATTCCAGAACGCGAATAGCGTTTCTTGAACAGGTGTGTGAAGGGGGCAGACCTTATCTTGAATGCAAGTTGATGGTCGCCCAAAGCTTTTCCTTCTTTTTGAAACGCCCACCGGGTCGCTTCATTCAAAACTCGTGGAAAAATTCGATCTCCACCGCCTCCACCTGAAACTGATCTTTGGAATTGAGTTGAATCGTCTCCGGTTCATCAGCGTCTTTCCCATCGCTTAAAAGTAATTTAACCGTTCTAAGTGATTTGTCGTGCTTCAACCGTTCCCAGATTTCCCGATGTTGCTCGTGTTTCAGCACCACCCTGTGGGAAATATTCCAGTCGCCGTATTCTTCCATCACCTGCGCCCGGCCCACCGCCTGGGTCGCATCGTATTTCAATTCCGGCCCTTCGGAGGCATCGGCAAAATGCACAGAACCCCCGGCCTGTGACAACGGCTGAACCCCACCGAGATTTGTTTCATTTTCGATACATTTCAACCGGCCATCGAGGATGATCTTGTTTTCTACATGGTCGGCACCGACTTCTGTGGACTGTCGAATGCGCGTGACCTCCAGACTCAGCACAAATTTCATTTGGTATCGCCTCCTGACGTGGGTTCGGAACTTTCTCCGAATCAGAGTAATGCAGAATACCGGATCAGGCGTCACTTTTTTTTTTACCAAGGGCACCCGGCAGAAGGCGATAGGCCGAGCGACCGCTCTCAATCATCGGTATTCCAAGAAGAGCGTTGCATCCGTTACAATGGAAAGGCGGTAGATCGCTTTTTTTGCCGACACTTTTTAATCGCGCAAGCTCTATCGGCTCTGCCACGCAGTCGAGGTAAATGCGGATCAGTTTGCCCGAGCCGGATTTCTTGTAGCGCAAAACTGGAGCAGAGCATTGACGGCAAATCAGGTTAAGAATTCGGCTTGCCATGGAAACCTTTGCTTGAATTTGAAAACAGCTTCCCCTTTTATAAGGAGAGCTTTGCAGAAGTCAAAAATCAAAAACGGGATTCTCAACGGACCGTGTGGTTAAACAATAAACCGTGTTTAATTTTCCCTTCCCTTGCAAGGGGAGGGTATGGGAGGGGTCATCAATACAACCTCCCCTGTATCCCCTCCTTCCGAAGGAGGGGAAAAGGAATTTCAAGGTTATGCAAAGCTCTCCTTTGAAAGAGGGAATATCAAAGTCTGCTAAAAATGTTTTCTGATTCACGTTAGCCGACCGCAAGGTCCGCGATCTGAAATCAGTATAAGGCCAATGGCAGGGCTCTTTTCAACCACTCCAGGAATAAAGGTTTTTCCGAAAACTGCCGCTGTATACAGAGAAAGAACCTTTCCAACACCCAAATTTAAAAACTGAAACAGGAGCCCGGCATGGCCGACCCGCAACCCGTGACAGCGATGGATAACAGCGACGAATCCCGGCAATCGATGGAAAAAGTTTTGATGGCTCGTTGTCGTGCGTTCGGGGCACCTGTGGCGATCATCGGAGCGCAATCCGCCGCCGCGTCTTTGCTGAAAATAATTCAGCAGGCAGACCTCCCGCTGGCGGGTATATTTGAAAAAAGTCCGCACCCGGCAGAACTGCTTGGGCAGGAGGTGCAACCGTTACTTGCTTTAGGGCAAGTCGCTTCCAACGTGGTGGTGGTGGTCGCTTCATCAGCGTCCTCCATTGAACTGGAAGAAACGCTGAACCACATCCGTACTTTATTCAAAGGCCAGGTGTTTTGTCTCGAACATCTGCTGGACCTGCCGAATTTGTTTGAAGCCCTGAAGACTCCGCTCGATTACAAATACGGCACGCATATTCTCGATGAGTGGGCGCGGCAAATGAACGATGCGCCCAGTCACTGGCCGCACATGCCTGATGGATTCAGTGTGGAAGGTAAAACGGTGCTGGAGTTTGGTCCTTTTGAAGGACACTTTTCGATGATGCTGATGTCGCAGAAACCGAAACAGGTCATTGGCCTCGAAGGCAGACCGGACAACTACGCCAAGGTCGCCCTCCTGAAAGCTTACCTGGACTGGTCCAACTACAGTCTGCGTTTTGGTGACATGCATCTGTTCCCGTCGCTAGTACCAGAGACACTGGATGTGATTTTCTGCTCCGGCGTTCTCTACCACTCGGAAAAACCCTGGTGGCTCCTGAAAACCTGCATGGACAAATGCGACACCGTGGTGCTTTCTGGTCATGTATCGTCAGAGCACTCGCGCAAACCATGTAAGTTTCAGGAGGTGGTGTTGGACAATGAGATGTATACGTTTGAGGTGTTTGCTGAAGGTGGGGATAACCTGTCGGGCCTGACTCAGCAAAGCCTGTGGTTCAAGGAAGAGGAATTAAAAAGGTTCGTGAACCTTAACGGCTTCAAGTACGAAAAGTTTCGTGAATGGGTGAACCCGCACGGGCTCTGGGTTTGCAGTCTGCTGACCCGCGATAAATAATGGATGGGCCGGCCTTCAACTTTCCGGTTCCGCGTATTTCTTTTTCAATTTCTCGACAAGCTTGATTCCCGTTGCCAATTTTGAAAGATCCCCTTTGTCTTCAAACAACTTCAACGCTTTTATTGCGTGGCTCAAAGCACGCTCGCCTTCCTTCAGTTCATCCAGCACCAGTGCTAGGTTGAAATGAGTCGCCGGTTTTTCTGGATTGAGTTCAAGAGATTTCAAAAACTCCTGAACAGCCGCTTCCGGATTTTTGTCCTTGCGCAACTGCCAGGCCTTGCGAAAATGAATTTCCGCAGGTTCGGTTGGTTCCGGTCGCGTGTAGTTTTCAAAGGGATTCGATTCATCGACCATAATTTAAACCTCAAGGTTTTCCTTTAGAAATATCTTCTGCGCGAATTTGAAATTTTTCCAAATACATTTTTTTATTATGCCGGGTTTTTCCCACCCAGTGCTCGTTGGCCTGCGCCCGGTACAATGCCTCGGCTTTCTCTATGTGCTCAATGGCTTTGGCTAAATTATTCTGACGGAAATAAACCACCGACAAGTTGAAGTGTGCCGCCGGATAATCCGGGTTGGCTTCGAGGGCCGCCTTTCCCGCCAGCAGACCTCTTGGATAATCCTTTTGCTTCAGATAAACCGACGAGATTTGTGTCCAGATGACGGGGTTTGCCGAATCGAGCCGGGCCGCTTGCTTGAGTACCGCTAGCGCATCTTTCAATTTTTTCTGGCGGAGATAAATCTTACCAATCGTGAGATAAGCCAGGCTTTCCTTGTCATCCAGTTCAACGGCGTAAAGTGATTTGATCAACGACTCTTCAAACTGCGCGTCTTGAAAAAGAGTCAAGCCGATAATGGCGTGCGCAGTCCCATTGTTTTCATCAATCGCGACGGCTTTTTCAGCCAACCCCTTTGCCCCTTTGAATCGCCCGCCCTTCACATGCAAGCGAGCTGACTCAACAATCAGGTCCAGATTGGTGGGGTCGGCATCAACCGCCGGGCCCAGTGCGTCCAGTGCTTCACTCAACATCCCCTGGTCCAGCAACAACTGGACGGGTTCAGGTAGCGGGTTTTTAACGACCTCTTCTTGCAGAACTTCAATGTCTGCATTCTCACCAGCGGTCCCCGATTTAAAATAAAATGAAGTCCCGGCGGCAATCAAAGCGATGAACACCACCCCTGCGAGGGTCAAATTCCTGAGAGTTTTATTACTGAGCTTTTTCCCTTTTGCCGGAGGCCCTTCGCCAGGTTTTACGGGGCGCGGTTTTTTTCGCGGCGGACCTTTGCCCGGAGGTTTGGCTTTCGCAGATTGTGTTGTGCTCATAGTCCCGGGCCCGGACGCGTTCACGTCATGCTGAGAAAAAACTGATTCGGTAAATTTTTTAACACCCCGGAATTGAAAAACCCGGATTGACCGAACCTGATATACTGCTACCGTTCTCTTGAAATCGAAATTTTATAGTAACAAGGTTTGCGTTCCCCTTCGCCCCTCAAAAGTTCCCCTCATTTTGAGGGTCATAAAGGAGGGAATTAATTTTCGATGGAGAGGTCCCTTGGAAGTATTGTAATTAGGGGACTATTCATTGTAAAGGCCCACCAGCATGAAACAATTCACTCATAAATTCTCCACCCAAACGCGCCGACGCGGTCTTTACAACGTCAACCGGGAAATTATGGATTGGACGCATGCGCAGGGGCTGGAAACAGGTTTGCTGACGGTGTTCCTGCAACACACATCGGCATCGCTGGTGATTCAGGAAAATGCTGACCCCGATGTTCTGCATGACCTCAACAATTTCTTCAATAAAATTGTGCGCGATGGCGATCCACTTTTTCAACATACTGCGGAAGGGCCAGACGACATGCCTGCACACATTCGCTCTGCGCTGACCCAATCCCAGCTTTCGATTCCCCTGACGGCTGGCAAGCTGGGCCTCGGCACCTGGCAGGATATCTATTTGTTTGAACACCGCACCCTGCCGCACACACGTTCCATCCTGCTTCACCTGATTGGGAGTTGACTTACAATGGAAGGTTTGACCTCTGATGTGACGATTGTTGGGGCGGGGCCTGCGGGTTGTTTTTTGTCTGTCCTTCTGGCCAGAAGCGGAGCAAAGGTCACCCTGCTGGAACAACACAAAACTTTTGACCGAGAGTTTCGCGGCAACGCCTTTCAACCTTCCGTATTAAAAATCCTCGACCAGGTGGAGTTGTCCCACTTGCTGGAGGAACTGGACTACGAGAAGGTGAACGCTTTCGAGATGCGCGACCGCAAGGGCCCACTGCTCACTCTGCCCCTGCGCGATCTTCCCCCGCCCTATAACTTCGCCGTGATCACGCCTCAGCCACCGCTTTTAAAACGCCTGGTGCAGGAGGCGGGTCGCTATCCTAATTTTCGTTTTATCGCAGACTGCCCGGTGCAAAGTGTCGTCATGGAAAATGGCGCGGTCGCAGGTGTGATGACCAACCGGCAGGGGCGTTCCTGCCTGATGCAATCGCGATTGGTGGTGGCGGCTGATGGTCGGTTTTCCGCCATCCGGCGCAACCTGGGCATTGCACTGGAGCCTTCGCAAACCAGCTATGACTTTGTCTGGTTCGATCTGCCGCGTGCCATACCGTGGCAAAATGAATTGGGCCTGACCCTCGATGAACAGGGCATACTCATCAACATCCCGAAAGAACGCGGCACCAGCCAGATCGGGTGGGTCATTCCCAAAGGCGGTTTCGCCCGAATGAAACAGGAAGGACTTGCCGCATTTTTTGAAAGGATCAAACGGGTCGATCCCGCGCTTGGCGAAATTCTGCCGGAACATCTCAAGCGATTCGATCAATGCTCACTGCTCGATGTCAAAGTCGGGCAAGCCACCGAATGGGTGCGTGACGGTTTACTTTTAATTGGCGACGCGGCGCACATCGCGTCACCCATTGGCGGACAGGGCAACAAGCTGGCGATTGAAGATGCGGTGCTGGCGCATCCGCAGATAATGAAAGCACTGGAGCAAAGTGAGCCTCATGTCCGCGCCAGTCATTTCCGGGAAATGATCGCCGAACGCAAAAAAGACATCACTGCCATTCTCAACCTGCAAAAGATGATGGGGCGATGGATCATCGGGCGCAAGGGAAAGGTGGCAACCCGAATTCGCCGGTGGGTCATGACGTTCCTCAACCGCACATTTCTGAAACGGACCATCGCAAAAAATCTGGCGATGGGTTTGCATCCGGTGAATGTCGCCACCGAATGTTTTCAACATCCAGACAACGAAGATCCTGCTAAAATTTTTCATCCCTTAAAAGTAAAGCAAATCGTCAAGCAAACAGCGCGGGCGCGAACGATTGTATTGGAAATCCCACAAGGTTTAAAATCCGTTTTTGAATACCGGGCAGGGCAGTTTCTAACCTTACGCGTACTCAACAAAGGAATCCTGGCCAGGCGAGCCTACTCGCTCAGCAGTGCGCCTACAGTCGATGAAGAGTTGTCAATCACCGTAAAATGGATCATCAACGGCAATGTGTCGACCTGGCTGGTCAAAGAATTGAACGAAGGCGACACCCTGTGGGTGCAGGCCCCGCGCGGCACGTTCGTGCATCGCCCCGATACTTCCAGTGTCCGCCACCATGTCATGTTCTCAGCAGGTAGCGGCATCGTCCCCATCTTCTCCATGCTGAAAGCCATCCTGAGCACGGAACCCGGCAGTCGGGTCACTTTGATTTATGGCAGTCACGATGAAGCTTCCATCATTTTCAAAAAGGAACTTGATGAATGGCGCGAAAAAAATGAGGACCGGTTCAGCCTCAGCCACTTGCTCAAACGAATGGATGAACCGTTTTTGGAGAGTACGTTGGAGCGCATTGAAAATGAATCGCCGGGCAAAACTGAATATTATATTTGCGGTCCGGAAGGGATGATGGATGAGGTGCTCAAGCAATTGAAAAGACGTAAGATCAAACCCGACCGGATCCATTACGAAAAATTTATTTCCCTTTATGGAGAAGAAGAAAAGGGCGGCGGTAGTGTTACTCAATCCGGGATCGAGGTAGGAGAACCTCTAACTGCTGGAGTGGAAATTCCTGAATCGTTGAAGGTCAAATTGAATGGGCAGGTGACCGAGGTGGCCATCCGCAAGGGAGAAACGCTTCTCCATGCGGCGACACGGGCAGGAATTCCTGCACCGTATTCCTGCGAATCCGGCATGTGTGCGACTTGTACCGGACGCCTCGACGAAGGGCGGGTGCGCATGGAACATTATGATGCCCTCACCGAACGTGATATGAAACGGCACAATATCCTCGCTTGTCAGGCGGTGCAGTTGACGCGCACCACTTTGATCGATTTTGATGTTTTGTAACTTGTCAAAAAATAACAATAAATCATCCTTCCCCCGCCATGTAGGAGTTTCACCGACACGCACGTCTGGATACCCCCCGACCTTCTTTCGGAACTGCCCCACAAGCTACTGTAAACAAAGGGGCGTAAAATATGTAGGCTTCGGAGGTCCAAACCCTCCCAGCTTATGGTACGATACCACTTATTTTTCTTTTTTCGGGGGGAGTGTCATGGCCGTTGGAAAAGTGAAGTGGTTCAACGATAGGAAGGGATATGGATTTATCATTTCTCCGGATGGCAAAGATGTCTTCGTCCATTTCTCAGAAATTGAAATGGACGGTTTCAAAACCCTCAAGGAAAATCAGGACGTGGAGTATGAGGAAGTGGTCGGTCAAAAAGGACCGCAGGCTTCCAAGGTAAAACCGGTTTAATATTTTCCACGGATCAGACATAATCCTGCGTAGACCCGGCGGTCATCCATTAAATTATTTTCAGGATTATGTTGCATGTTGCCCAAACGCGAAACAACGGATCGGTTGGTGATTCATTTTACTGGCACCGAGCCAACCGATTTTCATGCGCTACTGATCGAGCATCAGAATCGGGGAGAGACCGAGCTTGGGTTTCACTTTGTTATCGACCTGGACGGCAAATTGCTGATGGGTCGGCACCAGAGCCGAATAGGGGCGCATCATCCGGATTTCAACGCTAACAGCGTTGGCATCTGCGTGATTGGAGATCGTTATTTTATTGGAGAAGATCAGGAAACCGCGCTCATCCTGCTGATGGATAAATTACGCGCAGACTACCCGGAAGCTGAAAAAGTAAACTACGTTTACCGGGTGCTAGCCGCACGGGCAACGGAAAACATTCCGCCATCCGCTTAATAGCTGTTGCTAGCTCATGGGGGATTAGCCCCTTAGCTCCACCGGACCTTGCGGTCGGCCAAAAAGAGTGCCGGGTATCTAAATCCCTTCTTACTTATCACCCAAACCCAGAAAATCGCTCACCGCGCAACCAGCGGTGGCCAGGGTCATGGCCCCCATCAATTTCAAACTGGCATCACCTTTTGATTTCTTTTTATCGGCAATCATCTCCAGGTCTTCGATCAATTGTTGGAACTGATCCTCCGGCAAATCCGCCTTCAGCTTGTCCGCCGCACAAGCCAGTACCTTCCGATCCGTCACACTGCCTTCCTTAACGGCGGCCTCAATAAATTGCTCTTCCGGGCTGGAGCACCCTGCAAGAAAACCCAGACTGAGCAGAATAATTATCAAACCGGTCGATACTCTTTTCATATTCTTCATCTCCTGATTTTTTCGGATGTCATTGATCTTGTTTTTCCGGGATCGCGGTTTCAAAAATATCACCCTGAGCGTTCATCAGGTATTCCCTGTTGCCGCCACGATGCCAGGCCCGAGCGCGAAACCCGGTCAGAGAACCATTTTCAATGCTGACTTCAAGACCCTCTGGTAAGAAAAAAGGTTTTCCATTTTCGTCAGTCATTCCATCGAGAGTGCAGGGTTTGTCCGACTCCTGTTCCATCCAGAACACCTGGCAGGATTGCCAAAGGGCATCCAGTGTTTCATGCGCCTTTCGATTGGCTGTCGCCGCCATCTCCCCGGAGAGTCTATCGGAATGGAAATACGGTGCCAGCAGTCGATCAATCAGTCGTATCTCCGAGCCCGGTTCCCGCTGACAGGCCTCAGCTATACTTTGCAATAAATGCAATTCGTCATGGGTTGAATCCACCAGAAAATCCGCTTCCTTTCGAGTCAACTGCCTTTTGCTGACCTGATGCTCGATGCGGACACGAATGTATTGGTGAATCCGGTTGGGTAATATATCAGGGTCCGGTCCGGCAAACACCCTCCGCTCAAAATCGAAAGAATCCATAACATCCCGGCAAAAAGGATTGGCTTGCGCCAGTGCCGGAGCCAAAAGGAAGCTACCCAGCAAGAGCAGGGTGGCGAGAGAACTCCCATGGAATTTTACTGTTGGTTTCAGAATTTTCATTGCAGAAAAGGTCTTGCCGGGTACCTCGAGCCGACGGTTCCACTTGGCGAATAAGCTTATTGTTCCTTCAACCACGAACCCCAAGCATACCGTAAAATGTTGTCCATTGCCTCGCGTGTAGGTGGTCCTTGACTTGGAGGCGGGGCAAACGCCATAATAGCTTTCACCGCAGACCTTAAACGGGATTTTCACTGGTTCTCAATTTGGAAGTATGGACCGGGGAAGGCGGTATTTTGTTCCAAAATTTTATTCAATAAATCCGGGCTTGATCGTCCGCTCTAAATAGACATCTGGAGGCAGGTTTAAATGAATATAGCAATGACCGGCATCACCGGTATGGTGGGCTCCCACCTGATAAAGGTTTTGCATGACGAAAAAGTGAGAGAGGACAAACCCTTTGTCCGTGCTCTCATCCGCGACGGCTGTGTGCTGGAACACTTGAAGCCTTACGAGGATGTCGACTACGTTGTCGGTGATCTGACCGATAAAGAATCGCTGGCCAAGCTGGTGGAAGGGGCGGAGGTGCTGGTGCATCTCGCGCATTTTCCGGGTCCCGTTCAAAGGATGGATGAACTCGTCACAGCGAATGTGAATGGAAGTTTCGACTTATTGGAAGCCGCCAAAAAAGCGCGAGTGAAGCAGGTCATTTTCATGAGTGCCTGCTCGGTGTTTGGCAAGGTCCTGCCTTCCGTCAATGAAAGTAACCCGATGGATGAAAACCATCCCGTCTGGCCCGGCTCACTCTACGGTTCCATCAAATCTTCCATCGAATCGTTTTGTCATTTCTATAGCAAGGCCCGTGCGTTTGAAGTGGTGATCCTTCGGCCCGTGACCATTTATGGTGTCCGTCCCGAGATTAACAAATCAGAATGGTTCAACACCGTGGATTATCTCGCGACCAACTACAACGTCGACCTCAAGGGCAGTACCAAATATGTCGGGCTCGACGCGGTGGTGCAGTGTCTCGATAAAGTCATCGGCAATAAAGAAGTGGCAGGCCAGACGATTCATCTGGTCGATGGTCATATCCAAAACCTGGACCTCGGAAAACTGGTTTGTGAAATCGTCGATTCGTTCGGCGAAGTCGAAGGCGTTCCTGGCGAAGATGGCGTGCCCATGTCCAACCAGGCCGCACGCGACCTTGGTGTTGAGTTTCATGGACGCGAGGGTATCGTTGAATACATCAAACTGATCCACAAACTGCAAATGGAATTCGGCGGGGAGCGGCAAATCCAGTCCTGGTAAGCCTTCCACGAACACTGACCAAAACTCCCTTACACTACTTACACTAAATGCTGACATCACAAAGTTTTGCTGACCGGCTGGTTGCGGAAAAATTTAATTTCTTCACCGGCGTTCCCTGCTCTCTTCTTTCAGGTTTGATTTCCAACCTTGAAGACCGCGATGATGTGTCCTATTACCCGGCGGTGCGCGAAGATGCGGCTGTCGGTTTGTGCGCCGGGGCCTACATGGCGGGGCAAAGCCCTGTCCTGCTCATGCAAAATTCCGGGCTGGGCTACAGCCTGAATGCGTTCACCTCGCTCAACCTGATTTACAATTTGCCGGTGCTGGTAGTCATGAGCTGGCGCGGATTCGGCGGCAAAGATGCGCCCGAACACATCATCATGGGCGACATCAGTGAACCTCTGCTTGAAACTTCCGGCATGCCGCATGCGGTGGTGGATCCGGGTGATGCCGAGGGCGCGGAAAAAGCTCTGGCTCTGGCCCTCGATACCATTCGTAATAAAAAAATACCCTTCACCCTGCTAGTAAAAAAGGGACTATACAATGAAGGGCACCAATAAATTTTAGTTTGCTTGCCGCTCTTTTTTTTGGGCACCTGAAAAAATCGCATCACAAAATCACCCGCGATCCTCTTAAAAATTTCTGACAGGAATCAATTGATGACAGGTACGGAAGCACTCGAAATCATCGCCACATTTTTAAAAGACGAACCGGTTGTTCTTGCCAACGGTTTTATCAGCCGCGAATTTTTTAACGTGGAAGATCGGAAAGGCAATTTTTATATGATCGGTTCCATGGGGCTCGCCTCCTCCATCGGTCTTGGTGCCGCGCTGGCCCAGCCGGAACGCCGCACCGTCATCGTCGATGGGGATGGCAACGTACTCATGTCCATGGGAACACTGGCGATGATCGCATCAGCCAAACCCAAAAATCTGGTGCACCTTTGCATCGATAATGAAGTGTACGAGTCGACCGGCAAGCAACGCTCTCTATCAAATGAAATCGCGTTGGAGAAAGTCGCTGAGGCCAATGGCTATCCCTACAGCCAACGGGTCGACACGTCCGAAGAATTGAAACAGGAACTGGGTAAGGTGATGTCGCAGGAAGGGCCCTCCTTTTTGCTGGTCAAAGTAACCGCCAGTTTCGATTCCGCCCGCGGACGCGTCACCCACAGCCCGGAAGAAATCCGCGATCGCTTCATGAGCGTCTATCGGTCCTAGCCGGACGACCAACGGACCTTGCGGTCAGCTAGTGAAAAGACTTTGCAATGCACTCCGGAATTTCTTTTGCCCAATAAAGGCCAGCCAGCCCCCACACACACAGACTTTGCGGGTGCTTCGCGCACAGCGGACGGGATTCAAGAACGCGAATAGCGGGTGCTCGGCGCACGGCCAACAGACCTTGCGGTCAGACGGTGGTGCGAGAGGGAGGATGCACCCAAACACCAGTGATAACGCCAGTCAAGTTGCCTGTTCGCCATCCGCGGAGGACCGGAAGGTGGTGGGTTACACCAGTAGATTGATATGGTTTTTTGAGGGCGAGTGGTTTTGTCGCTCGATGCGTCCCTGCTCTTTGGCGAGGGCTTCGGCTTCGTTGGCGGGGGGGATCTGGCTCAGTTGGGCATCGGGAGACACCCCGTTTTGGCCCTGTTTGGCGCGGGCTGTGGTCTGTTCCGCGTTATCGGATTCATCCGCCGAACTGGTGAAGGCTGTCCGGTTGACTGCATTGTAATTAATGTTAACCGATGAAATATCCATAAGTGAACCACCAGGCTGTCGTGGGAAAACTTTTTCAAAAACAATCGGGTTACTTTGCGGACCCTCAAGCTCATCGAGTCCTTTAAATGTTTTCATCGAGGGATTCTACGCCCTCCTGAACCGCTTGCCGCAAACGGACTTCTTCCTCTGCCGGAATTTGTTTGACCACTTGCTGTGTTTCCTGGTCGGTGATTTTCAGAATCACCTCGTTGTTATCCGTAACATCAAAGTTGCGTTGCTGATTCTGCGCACCACCAGCAGGTGAAGATTTCGTTTCCTTTAATGCCTGTTGGCCTTCCGAAGACAGCGAGACCGTATCCTGTTCCTTGGCAACAGTGTCGGTCTTGGTCTCGACCACAGGTTTTGCGGAGGCTTCCTTTTCCACTTTGGCAGGGGGCTGGGAAGTCTGAGTGGACCCGGCTCGACTGCTGTTAGTTACCTGTTCTGCATCCATTGTTCGCACCTTGACCCATTTTATATTTGGTTAAACGCTCCATCGTCGTATTGTTAAATCAAATTGAGGGATTCCCTCATTTTTCTTTACGGCAGGTTTACAGTAATACTTTAGCCACTTTTTTATTTTTTGAGAGGGTCTCAAAATGGCTTTTTAACGGGAGAAATCCCTATCAATTAACAATGTGAACAGGAGGGCAAAAATGCTCAAAAAATGGAACCAACTTAAAATGCAGGGGGCGTTTCAACGGAAAACCGGACGCATT
>JAJDBF010000081.1 GCA_029261535.1 Nitrospinaceae bacterium
ATAACATGTGGTGGTTTTTTGTGGCACCCTGCGCTTAAAGCCTGTCCTGAGCTATATCGAAACGGATTAGTGAATTTCTTGTGTCACTGTCGCCCTTCGACGTAGCTCAGGGTGACAGTGAAAAATCTAAAATCAAGGCGAAATTCTTCACTTCGCACCGCTTCGTTCAGAATGACATGCGATGGTTTCTGTTTTTTTTGTCGCTCCGGCGAGGAGGTGCTGGCGCACGGCTAACAGGATTCAAGAACGCAAATAGCGGCTCTTGAACTTGGCCTAGGTGCTGAGGGATGTCCCATACAAATTACCCGGGGCCACCGGCGGTTTTTTGTTGCCGCACCCCGCGATGATCAACAGCATTGCCACTAACAGGAAAAATATTATCCTTGGCTTCATGGTGTCCTCTCAATTTTGAGTTCGCCTGATTTTTTTGTGCAGGTTTAGCGAAAGTTTTTTTAACCAGAACCTGAAAATTTTTACCGCGCAATACCGGTCAATCATCTGCCACTTCAGCCTCTAGCAGGTTGCTGAAAAACTATTTTCGAAGGCAAAAATGGATTACATGAATCTATTAAGGTCCGCTGACAGCCTTTATTATCAAGGGCACACTTCGACAGGGTGGGGAATACTCGAAAAAAAGACTTTTTCAGCAACCTGCTAGTGCCACTCGCGTTTCAATCGCCTGATCTGCTCTTTAACGCGAGGGCCTGCTGTTCCGCCATAAACATTCTTGCCAGCAACTGAATTTTCAATCGAGATAACTTCAAACACATCCTGTTCAAACACTTTCGATATTTTTTTAAGCTGAGGCAAGCTCAACTCTTCCAGAGTGATCCCGGCTTCCAGGCAAAAAGCTACGGTCTTCCCCGTGACTTCATGCGCTTTGCGAAACGGCATGTTCTTCATCACCAGATAATCGGCGATATCGGTCGCCGTCAAAAAACCACTTTGCGCCAAGGCTTCGGGTGAAAGCGGATGAAATCTCGCGGACTTCAACATTCCGGAGAAAACATCGAGGCAGGTTTTCACGGTATCGACTGTATCGAACAGTGGCTCCTTGTCTTCCTGCATGTCCTTGTTATACGCCAGCGGCAGGCCTTTCATCACGGTGAGCAATCCGACAAGATGCCCGAAGACCCTGCCGGTTTTGCCGCGCACCAGTTCCGCCGCATCCGGATTTTTCTTTTGCGGCATGATGCTACTGCCAGTGGTGAACCGGTCGGACAATTCCAGAAAGCCAAATTCGCTGGAACTCCACAAGACAACTTCTTCCGCCAGACGACTCAGGTGCATCATCAATAATGAGGAGAAGGAAAGAAACTCGACGATGAAATCGCGGTCGGCCACCGCATCCAGGCTATTGTTGGTGACTTTTGGAAACTTCAATAATTTGGCGGTGTAATGGCGGTCGAGCGGAAAGTTAGTCCCCGCAAGGGCGGCGGAGCCCAACGGCATGACGTTGACCCGTTTGGCAAGATCCGCCAGGCGGTCGCGGTCTCGACTCAACATCTCGACATAAGCCAGCAGATGATGCGCCAGTAAAATAGGCTGAGCCCGTTGCAAATGCGTGTAGCCGGGAATTATTTGTCCGTGATTTTTTTCGGCGAGACCCAGCAGAACTTTTCCAAGTTGCTTGAGGGAGCGATCAACCTGCCCGATCTCATCTCGCAAAAAAAGCCGGATGTCCAGCGCGATCTGATCGTTACGACTCCTGCCCGTATGCAACTTGCCGCCGAGCGGCCCGATTTTTTCCGTCAGCCGTCGCTCGATATTCATATGAATGTCTTCGAGAGTCTCGTCTATCTGGAATTTTCCCTTTGCAAATTCCTGCTCGATTTTTTTTAAACCCGCGATGATTTTTTGAGCCTCCGCCGGCTTTAATACTTTTGCCTGCCTCAGGGTTTTGCAATGCGCGATACTGCCCTCGATGTCATAGGCGTACAATCGTTGATCGTACGCGATGGAGGCCGAAAACCTCAACATCAAATCATCCAGACTTTCCTTGAATCGGCCGCTCCAGAGTTGTTTCATTTTTTTAAATAATGATTAAAGGATTTGAGTGTGCTTAGGCTTTAAGCGTTGCTGTAAAAAAGAGGGCACCAGCTTATCACAATGCCCCCACCAATTGCCCGGTCTCCCCTGCAATATTGTTCCATTTTTCGTGAGCCACAATATTCACCGATGCACCGATAGGGATAACCCGCCCCAAAAATTCAAGAAACCACTCCTGCACGTTGGGGCATCCCGCGCTTCCATTGCGCCAGTCAAAATTTTTTTTGAAAAATTCGTTGAATCGAGTCACGTTGACTCCGTGAATTCCGTAACTGCCAGGCACCGGCGGACCCATCCGTTTCAACCCTAACCACCAATGCCCGATTTCATGATCGGGATGCCCGAAGGGAATTTTGCGGACCCTTATTCTGCCCTTCACCTCTTCTTTTTTATACCAGGTGGGTTTGTGTACCTTGTTCTTCACCTGGTATTCGCCGAGCGGAGTTTCCTCACCCTTGCGACCAAAAATAGCTTCGATCTCCAGAATCTGGTCGTTGTTGTAATAAACCCGGATCACTCCCGTTTCGATGATACCGAGCAAATACCATTTTTCCGGAGCGGAATCGTAACGCGCCAGTTCCTTCCCTGAAAATTTCAAGGCCACTGCGCCTGAAACTTTTTTGTAGCGGGTGCGGGAGTCACCATAAATCTGCTTTAAAATGTATTTAAGATTTTCGGTGACCCGGTTGTTCAGGATCATGCCATCTACAGTACTCGCCAGTTCCTGGTTTTCCTCACGCGTTTTCTGGAGTTGATGAGTCGTGACATTCAAATCCTTTTCGATGCGCGCCATTTCTTCTTTGGAAACCAGGCCCATTTCGTTGAGTTGTGCGTACCAGGCCAGATCGACTTTTTGCCGACCCGACTCGCCGAGCACTATCTGATAAATAAGTATCCCGACCAGCGCGAGCGACAACCCCGTCAGTGTAATTCCCTGGGCCCAAAGTTTCACCCGATTGGACAGGCGGTAACGTGCCACTTCCCGCGTGACTTTTTTATCCTTGTCCAGCAGTGCCTTAAACTGGGCACCCTGAAACTTGCCATGCAAGCGGCTTTCAAGAGCAGACAACGAATTGAAATTGGACTGCAACTTTTGAATGATCGCGTTCAGATTGTCGCGCGTGGTCCGATCATAACTCCCTTGCGGGTTTTTGCTCGCGATAAGGTTGTACTCGGTGAGCGAAAGAATGTTGAGCTTGTTTGCGTCCATGGTTAGTTTAAACTAATCACATTAAGTTAAAAATTTTTATCTCTATACAAATCGACCAAAGCTCCATAAACAAAAATATGCCTTTTACCTTCCCAATAATCGATTAAAATTTTAGCCTGTGCTAACTCCCTTAAATGTTTACTGGCGGTTTGACTATGGACTTTCAGTGCTCTGGCATATTGAGCTGGTGTCGTAAAAGGCCAGCCAAATAAATGGTCGGCAATTTTCTGAGCATTTAGTTTTTGGTGATCCTTTTCTAATTTAGAAACCAAGCTTTGGTAAAGAGTGTCCAATTTGAACAGTTTTTCCTTGGTTTTTTTGCTTTGAGTTTTGAATGCTTCGAGCATGAATAGCACAAACTGTTGCCAATCTCCTTTTTCTGTCACCGCTTTAAGGGCAGAATAATATTCACTTTGACGTTTGCTTAAATATGCACTGGTATACAGAATTGGAAAATCAAGAAAGTTTTCTTGTGCCAATTGCAAAGCCATCAACACCCTTCCGGTTCTGCCATTTCCATCCATAAAAGGATGAATCGCTTCAAATTGGTAATGGGCAATAGCACATTTGATCAAAGAATAATTTGTGTCAGATTCTGGATTATTAACAAATGTTTCCCAGTTCTGTATTAGGTCATTTATTTTTGGTGCCGGAGGCGGTGTGTAGATAACATCTCCAGTCGCTTTATTCGCAATAGCATTTTGCTGATGGCGATAGCCATGTGAATTTCCTAGAAGAATTTTGTGGATCCCAAAGATTAATCTTGATAACAATGAATATTTTGGTTGATACTCCATCGCCCAATATAAAGCCTCCAGATATTTACGAGCCTCTTTATCAGCACCTTTTCGTGTAGATTCACTTTTCAATTGGTTTTTTAAAACACTTTCAACAGTCGTGTGGATATTTTCGATTCTGTTACTTTCAACCGCTTCCTCAAGAACAATTAGAGTCAAAAGGACCATGGGGTTATTTAGTTTTGAACTATATCCTTTTAGTTCAGCTAACTCTGCCCGTGCATCGCAGAGGGCTGACCAAATAATATCTGTTTTACAATCAAGGTTTGGCGGAAGACTGGCCAGATTATGGGGTTTTGATGGATTAAATTTCATATATCGAAACTTTCTGTTTTTTTCACAATATAATTATTATATATCGAGAAAATTGAAAAATATCGACATATTCTTTCTTAATATCCAGAAAAACCAACTATTTCGATAGATGTTACCCTCATAACCTATTATTTTTAAATGAGTTACAATATAGCACTACTTGTTGCATAAATTTTTTTTACTTCTACTACATACAGTATATAGAAAAAAGGGACTTCTAGAGAGCTTCGGGTCAGTTGCTCGTGCTAGAAGGACCCATTCCCAGCAAACTTTTGAAGCTGTCCCAGGTGCTGGCGGATTCGGGTTTTAATTCGGGTTCGAGGCGGCAATGTCCCATGAAGCGCGCGCCATCTTCAATCTGCAGGGTCGCGGCCTCGACATTGCCTTCTATCCTGCCATCGGCGCAAAGATGAACAGTGCCCCGTGCCAGAATATCTCCCTTAATGACCCCGCGACACACCACCGAAGCCGCCGTTATATTTCCTTTCACCACACCCGTATCTGAAATCACCAGACCGCCGCCGAGTTTGACATCCGCCTTGTGCTGTCCTTCCACCAGGAGCCCACCGACCATATCAATATCATGATGACTTTTTGCATTTTTTGGCAAACGCAAACCCAGCGCATGGCGTTGGTGCTTTTTCAGCATATCCAGTTCGGGGCGGGAACAATCCTTGCTGAAGTTTTCAAGTTTCTGAACCAGACGAAACAATTGGTCACGCATATCGCGTTCATAAAAACCGTCGGGGTCGGCATCGTGCAAAAGGCTGAACTGGTCCGGTGTCAGGACCATCAATTTTGGAATGTCCATGGAATGTTAACCGAATACGCTGGCGATGCGGATCAGAGGCGTTGACAGTCCGCCGCTACCCAGCCGGGTGAGGTATTTTAAAATTTCCTTGTCGCTGTTGGCCAAGGTGGGAGATTTTGCATTGTCGGTGAGGATACTTTCGGCAACGCCATCCATGCGCGCTGTCAGGCCCATGTCCTTATCGTAAAAGAGGGCACCACGGTTGTTGGTGATGTTGATCACTTTATGATGCGGCAGGAGACCGACGATATGTATCCGGTCTTTGTAAGTTTCGTATTCGTCGAGCGTGTCGAGGTATTCGCGCAAACGCCCAAGGGCTTCCACCACTTCCTTCGATTCACTCGAGCGATTGAAAAGAATTCCGAAACGCTTCTGCTTGATCGAAGATAAAAACTCTTCTTCGCCAACCTTCATGGTCATACGGTCGGCGAACTCTTTATCGAGCCCGGTGAGAGCACCGCTCTTGAAGTCGGTGCAAAAATCTTCATAGTAGTCGATGAACGAATGCAAGGCATCGATACTGCCGTTGATGGCGATCGAATTGCTGAGATCAAAAACGAACATCACCTGATCGATCACATTCATCAGCGAAGTCAGGTGGTTCACGCCACCAGCGGGGGTGTCGAGAATGACGTGATCAAACTTGTCGAACACCTGATTGAGGAAATCCAGAAACAACAGGAGAAATGCAGGTTCGTTGATGCGCTTGCGGTGCGCCCGCTTGCCAAGGATCGGCACCTCGCCGCCGATGATATTGAATCCGTATTCCTCAATGAAATTGATGTACTCGTCCGGTACCGGTTGCGAGTCCTGCTCGAGTCCGTGCAGTACGGCGCGAAGTTTTCCGGCATCCAGCCGGCTTAAAATAAATTCCAGCTTTTTAATATCTTCCAGGGAATGAATCTCCCCGCGCATCAGAAACATTTCGTGCAGAAGATCACCAAATTCAAACTCGCTGAAGCGGAACAGATCAGCGTTTAAACTTTTGTATAAAGCAAAACTGCGCGCCAGCCGTTCGTTGTCCGGCTCGCTCTCGCCTGTGATATAGGCCTGAAAGCGAGTCAACACTTGATAGAGCGATCGCAGGAAATCAATTTGGTAGGTTTGATTCGCCAGCGTGCTGAATAAATCAAAAAATGTTTTCGGCGGATGGCTGTCGAGCAGGCTGGAGATGGTGGGCAGACGTAAATCAAGATCGATCAGGCAAACCCCACGCCCGCCACTTTTCTTATTTAACGCCTTCGTCAAAGCCGCTGTGGTGTTGATCGACAACGTGGTCTTGCCGATCCCCCCTTTGGGCCCGATAACCGAGACAATCCCCATACCGTTTACTCTCCTTGACCTTGCCGGACCTTGCGGTCGGCTAACGTGAACCAGAAAACATTTTAAGCAGACTTCAATATTCCCTCTTGTAAAGGAGAGCTTTGCATAAGTGCTTCTTGAGGGACTGAAAAGTGGCTGTCCCCCTTTCCTTCGACAAACTCAGGACAGGCTATCGGCTCAGGGTGACACATTAAATCAACGAACTGTCATTCTGAGTCCTTCGACAGGCTCAGGATAAACTCCGCGAAGAATCTCGCCTTGGACTTTGACTTTAAAGTTATGCAAAGGTCTCCTTGTAAAGAGGGAAGCGGACCTTGCGGTCGGCGAACTGGATTCAAGAACGCGAATAGCGTTTCTTGAACAAGTGCGCACCTGAAACTCTAGCGGTCCCTTGCATCTATTCCCGCAACGATCAGGGTGATTTCGCCTTTCCACTTGCGCCCTTCATGAGTCTCTATCAATTCTTCCAGCGTACCGCGGTTAACCTCTTCATGGAGTTTCGTCATTTCCCGCGCGATGGCCGCTTGCCTGTTGCCAAACACTTCCAGAATATTCGCCAGCGTTTTGCCGATGCGATGCGGCGATTCAAAAAACACGATACTGCACGGCTGAGTCGCAAGCCACTTCAAGCGCGTCGATCGCCCTTTCTTGCGCGGCAAAAATCCCTCGAACAAAAAACGATCCGTGGGCAATCCGGAAACCACCAGCCCGGACAACAAGGCCGAGGCCCCCGGAATGGATTCCACTTCGATCCCGGCTTCGAGAGTCGCCTTCACCAGATGATACAGCGGGTCGGAAACCCCCGGCGTGCCCGCATCAGAAACCAGCGCGATGCGGTCGCCTTGTTCCATACGGCGGACAAAGCTCTGGCCCTTTGGAATTTTGTTGTATGAATTATAACTCGACAGAGGGGTTTTGAGGTTGTAGTGGTTCAGCAGAATTCGGGTTCGGCGGGTGTCCTCGGCCGCGATACAATCGACTTCCCCCAGAGTTTCGACGCCCCGGAAGGTGAAATCCTTGAGGTTGCCGATGGGGGTGCTGACCACAAAAAGCCTGCCCTTGTCGCGTTCCGTCATACTGCCTGCTATTTTAGCCAAGGCCCGACATGATGGCAATAACTATTTGGAATAACAACGTTTGGTGGGAGATGTCTAAAATTCAAAAAAGGGTAAACCCGTTAAAGATGAAATCAAATCTCAAACCTGACACTACCCCCGAAAATTTCTCTAATATTATTACCTGCATTCAAGAATGCCCTGTCCCCTTTATTCGAACAATGCGGGTGGGATCAGCGTAGCACTTTTAAAAAATTATGGGTGTTCTTTTTATGTTTTTTTTGAATAGTACGGGTTATTATTTTAGAATATCTCCATGGAATCGAAGGGCTGGACGAGACAACAATTATTGATAGCTTTAAGGTTATATTGTGAGACACCCTTTGGGAAACTTCACCGCCAAAATCCTGAGATAATTTATTATGCTAAATTGATAGGGAGGACACCTTCTGCCTTAGCAATGAAATTGTCAAACATAGCAAGTCTTGACCCAGTCATCACTTCATCGGGGCGAAAAGGCTTGGCAAAGGCATCAAAGGCAGACAAAGACCTATGGGAAGAAATGAACGCAGACTGGGAGTCTTTGACTTCTGAGGCTCAAGCCGTTGCTGAAGGGCTTATTGCCAAAATAGCTGGCGAAGAAAAAACCAATGGCCCTCAAGGTTTTAAAAAAGAAACCAATTATTTTGGAAGAGACAAACCCACAATTACAAAAACTAGGTTGGGACAAAAATTTTTTCGCAAATCTGTACTAAGCTCCTACCAATCTCAATGCTGTATATCTGGACTAACTATCCCAAGCTTGCTAGTCGCTAGTCACATAGTACCATGGCACATTGACGAGAAAAATCGCCTGAATCCCAGAAACGGTCTTTGTTTATCCGTTTTGCACGATAGGGCTTTTGATACAGGAATAATAACTATAACTGAAGAAATGACCGTTCGTATTTCTTGTTATTTTTCATCAAAAAGTGACACTTTTTTTAGCACCACTTTTTCAGGCTATGAAGGTCAATCTATTTCGTTACCTGAAAAATTCCTGCCTAGCCAAGAATTTCTAGCATATCATCGCCAACATATTTTCGAGAGAAACTTATGAACATCGCCTTCGAGTATTTATACAGGGATTACGGTAATTTCAAAAATTGGGGGGCAGTTGTGTTTCTAAATCCAAATAATCTGCCAATAGGAACTACTTAGATTCAAATAGTAAGTGCAACTTCTATCGATTGGGAAAGTGGATAAGCTGCGGTAACATCGTGGTTTTTCCCACCGACCAAAGCGAGAGGTGCACCGATGAGAGGTTACACGCAACTTACCCACGAACAACGATA
>JAJDBF010000082.1 GCA_029261535.1 Nitrospinaceae bacterium
TATCGTTGTTCGTGGGTAAGTTGCGTGTAACCTCTCATCGGTGCACCTCTCGCTTTGGTCGGTGGGAAAAACCACGATGTTACCGCAGCTTATCCACTTTCCCAATCGATAGAAGTTGCACTTACTATTTGAATCTAAGTAATGTGTAAAAATAGTTTAATCAATTAACCGCATATAAAACCAGGCAAGAAGTCTATGGATTTTGAATGGGTCGCAATAGCACTGGGTGATGTTGCCTGGATCTCCCTGGCTTTTTCTCTGGGCTTTCTGGCAAGACTGATTGGCCTGCCGCCATTGGTTGGTTTTCTGGCAACCGGTTTCATACTTAACTTCCTGGGTATTGGAAGCGGTGAAATGTTGCAGAAGCTTGCTGATTTGGGTATCACACTGCTGTTGTTCACCGTTGGCCTGAAGCTGAACCTGAAGGTGTTGATAAGACCACAGGTCTGGTCGGTGACTGCGCTACATATCTTAATCATTACAACCTTTTTTGGATTGGCTATCTTTGGTCTGGCCTTGTTGGGGGTGTCGCTCTTTTCTGGTCTGGATCTCAAGCTTTCCCTGATGCTTGCCTTTGCATTGAGCTTCTCCAGTACTGTTTTTGTGGTCAAGTCGCTGGAAGAAAAAGAGGAGATGAAATCCCTGCATGGACGGATCGCTATCGGCATCCTGGTTATGCAGGATTTGGTTGCGGTCATTTTTCTGGCGGCATCCACAGGGAAGCTCCCTTCGCCCTGGGCACTGATGTTGTTTCTACTCATTCCATTACGACCCCTGTTTCACCATTTGTTGCAAAAGACAGGTCATGGCGAACTGTTGATTCTTTATGGTTTGGTACTGGCTCTGGGCGGGGCCGAACTGTTTGAGCTGGGCGGAGTGAAGGACGATATGGGTGCTCTTGTCATGGGAGTGTTGATCTCTACTCATCCCAAGTCAAAAGAGATGGCTAAATCAATGCTGGGGTTCAAGGATCTATTTTTGTTGGGCTTCTTTCTCTCCATCGGCATTTCAGGCCAGCTCACGCTGGAAGCATTAATCATCGGGCTACTATTGGTGCCATTTATGTTCATCAAATCGGCACTCTTTTTCACTTTGATGACCCGTCTCAAACTACGAGCACGGACTTCACTGTTGGCAACCCTAAACCTGACTAACTACAGTGAATTCGGCTTGATTGTTATTGCAATTGGCGTAACCAATGGCTGGATGGATGCTGAATGGCTGGTCATTATTGCCATCGCTCTTTCTCTTTCTTTTATTATTGCCGCTCCATTAAGTAACATCGATGACAGGATTTATAGCCACTTCAGAGACTTCTGGATGAGGTTTCAACGCAAGGAGAGGCTTCCGGATGACGTGCTGTTGGATACGCTGGGTGCAACTATTGCTATCTTTGGCATGGGCAGAATAGGCACTGGTGCTTACAATAAAATGTGCGAACTCCATGGTGAAACTGTGGTTGGTATCGACTTTGATGCTGAGTTGATCAAAAGACACCAGGCGGAAGGGCGCAAAGCTCTGCACGGTGATCCCAGCGATGCAGATTTCTGGGAAAAAATAGAACAGGATCATGGTATCGAATTTGTCATGCTGGCGTTGCCAAATCTTCAAGCCAATCTGGATGCCTTGGAACAACTGCGGGAGATTTCTTTTCCCGGACGTATTTTCGCGACGGCAAGATTTCATGAGGAGGAGAAATTATTGCGTCAGGCAGGGGCGACTGCTGTGTTTAATATCTACACTGAAGCAGGTGCCGGGTTTGCTGAACATGTTGAGGCCCAAAGTCAGGGCCGATGAGAACAAGCTGGTATAAAGGGGTCACCCATTAACAGACTCCGTGTCAATGGACAAAGATGTTTGCTCAGAATGACATTACGATATTTTTTATTGGCTGACCGACCGCTTTGGTTTTACGCTAGCCTCTTCGACAGGCCCAGGGCAAGCACCCGCAAGGTGGTGAGCTAGCCGGTTGCTGAAAAAGTCTTTTTTTCGAGTATTCCCCTGATTGTCACATTCAAGAACGCGGATAGCGGTTCTTGAACAGGAGTGCCTGTCCTTACCCTGTCGAAGTGTGCCCTTGATAAAAAAGGCTGTCAGCGGGCCTTAATAGATTCATGTAATCCATTTTTGCCTTCGAAAATAGTTTTTCAGCAACCTGCTAGAGACGAGGTATTAAAATACCCGTGTTATTGCCGGTCAAGTTGCCCGTTAGCCCCACCGCAAGGTGGGTCCTCCGCGGACGGCGAGCGGAAAACATTTTTGCGATGCCCTCAGCTTTTTTGTTTGCTCCGAAACGGTTACCCCGTTAGCCCCACCGCAAGGTGGTTGCTTCTTACGCTTGTAACTCCACTAAAATTTCGTCGATCATTTCGTAGCCACCGCCCCAGCCTTTGTCCATACCGGCCATGGTCGTTGAAAAACAGGTGATCTCCGCTTCCGTGGCATCGAGAGGAATTTGCGAGAGGCGTACATTTGTTTTGTCGCCCTGGTCTTCAAAGGTCACCGTCGTCAACAGGACTCGTGGCCAATCTTTCATCATGGGGCTGGTGATGATGTTCCAATCTGAATCAGTAGATGAATGATGCCAGACCAGTTTCTCTGTTGGTGCCACTTCCTGAAAAACCATTTTGCTGTAATCGGAGTTGCCGCCCCACTTCATCTCGTTGAGCCACGACCCGCCGGGCTTCAAGTCAAATTGGTGGATGATGGTTTCTATGCCGGGACCATACCAGCGGTGCAAAATTTCAGGATCGGTCCAGGTGCGCCACACCATTTCTCGCGGCGCGGAAAAAATACGGTCGATTTTATATTCTGGCAAATCACTCATTGTCTGTTTCCTTCGCTGTGGCTTGTTTCATATTGAAGAGGACGTTGTCGAGCTGGTCAAAGCTCGTCCCCCAAAACGCTTTAAACTTATTCAGCCAGTCGACGGCATCGGCCATATTTTTGGCTTTCAATCTGGCGGGGCGGCGTTGTTCGTCAATGTCACGGACGATCAGTCCCGCCCGTTCCAGCACTTTCAAATGTCTGGAAACTGCAGGTTGGCTGATTTCAAATGGGGCTGATATCTCATTGACCGAGGCCTGGCCCTCGACCAACCGCGACAATATGGCGCGTCGGGTGGGATCGGCCAAGGCTGAAAAGATGGCATCGAGGTTGGCTGGTTCATTTATATAACGAAGTTGTTCCATAACTAAATAGTTACATTAATGCGGGATTGTGTCAATGATTTTGTATTGATCCTCGCGCAATGCCAGATTTGGGTCTTGCTCGGGCCGTTCCAGATGATGTTGATGGTCTTACGGAATAACTCCTTAATTTTCTGGAAAATTGCGTGAAGATGCCGTATAAAAGATTGAAAATTTCAGACATATACAAGCAGTAGATGAACTGCTAAACTACAGACCTTCCGCGTAGAAATTTTGGTTTCATGGCTGATCGAACAAGGCAAATAAAACTTATGCTCAATCAAAACAATAAATTAGTGTCAATTCTGCTCTTTGCCGGACTGATGACTCTGGCGGCCTGTGGTGGGGATAAGGATCAAATGAAGCCACCTGCAGATGGGGCCAATATAGAAAGTCCGCAAGGGGTCAGCTTGTCCGAAGGCTCCGCCGGGCAGAATGGGGCACCGAGTGAGGTTTTTCGCAAGGTGGAAGGTTCTGAATCCGATATTGATGGTCATCCGCAAGTCGACCCGAACGAAAAAGAAGTGTCGCGCGAGGTGATCGTTCCGCCTGATGTCGAGGGCAAATGGCAAGCGGTCAAGATCATGGTGCGTCATAAACTGGACGAGGAAAAAAGCAAAATGCACCGCGTGGAACTCGGTTCAAGTTTCACCATCGACGGGGCTCCGCTCAAGGTAACTGTCGGTCCGTTCATGCCGAATTTCGTCATGGACCGGGCCACCTACACCTCCGGCGGCAACGAGCTTTCCAACCCGGCGGTCCGGCTGGTCGTTAAGGAAGGCGACAAGACCCTGTTTGAAGGCTGGGCCTTCGCTAAATTTCCTGGCATGTACGCCTTTGAACATGAAACCTATTCGCTACAGTTGATGGATTTCATTCCGGTCAGTACCAGCTGATACCTTCAAAGAAATATTCGTGGCCCGACACCGCAGGGTCGCGAAACACAACAGGCGCCCATAGCTCAGCTGGATAGAGCGACGGTTTGCGGAACCGTAGGTCAGAGGTTCGAGTCCTCTTGGGCGCACTCTTAACAGAGGGCAACTACAACCCGTTGTGCATTATTGTCCGGGTTTGAACACACCCTGTATTGCCGCACTCTTAGCTGAGGGCGATGGACAACCCGTCGAGCATTATCGTTCGGGTTTGAACACACTCCGTATAGCCGCGCTTAAATTCAAAAGTTAGCAGGCGACCTGGCGGTTAAAACTGACCGGGATTATGGTCTCTGGATTATGCGTCTATTTGTTGAGGAGAGGTGGCCGAGCGGTTGAAGGCGCACGCTTGGAAAGCGTGTGTAGGTCTAAAGCCTACCGAGGGTTCGAATCCCTCCCTCTCCGCCACCACCTTCCGGTGGAGGCTAATGGGCAACCGGTAGGCAAAATAACTGGTGTTTTAATACAGCCGCCTCTATGCCTGTCCAAGAACTGCTCTTCGCTGGCCCCTTCCCTTCGACAGGCTCAGAGAGGGCAGGCTCCGCGCCAGCACAAAAGAGGGAATATCAAAGCCTACTAACCGCAACAGGCTTTTCGTTAGCCGTGCGCTAGCACCCGCAAGGTCCTGGCGATTGACTTTATCGTCCGCTTGAGGCAATGTATTCTTTCAAAGTTTCTGTTAACATGGCACAGTCGGCTGGTAGTTTTTACCCCGTGAGGGTCTGCTTGTCGTTATAAAAGAAAAATATCGAATGGTTGCGGGAGATTCCTGAAACGGCTTTTGATCGGTCGTCAGGGATTTTCTGATAATCTTCGTTAAAAAATTTGGGCAGTTTTGTTGGGCCTCACGCAACGTGGCCTTGTGAATCCCGCCAGGTCCGGAAGGAAGCAACGGTAGCAAGTTTCTACGGGTGCTGTGAGATCCCCAACAATTCTGCCTTTATAGTTTTTCTCTCCATATTTTGGAGTGGCTCCGGTAGCCATCAACGGAGCGATGTTTTAGTAGCATCACAAAATTTCCCATCCGTCTCCTACCACCTTTTTTGACTCATCATGAAATTTCAGGCCTCTGCCCGGAAATGGCGTCCGCAGAAATTCTCCCAACTCATTGGGCAGGAACATATTGTGCGGACATTGAAAAACGCGATCGAGCTTGATCGCGTCGCCCAGGCCTATCTGTTTTCCGGTACGCGCGGTGTCGGGAAAACCACATCGGCGCGTGTCCTCGCCAAGGCTCTCAATTGTGAACAGGGGCCGACGCCGGAGCCCTGCGATACCTGCACGCATTGCGTTGAAATCCGGGAAGGCCATAGCGTCGATGTGCTGGAAATCGATGGCGCGTCAAACAATGGTGTTGCCGAGGCGCGCGAGTTGATCGACAACGTGCAGTACAGCACGTCATCCTGCCGCTACAAGGTCTACATCATCGATGAAGTGCACATGCTGTCGAAGAGTGCCTTCAATGCTCTGCTCAAAACTCTGGAAGAACCGCCGCCGGCGGTGGTGTTTATTTTCGCCACCACCGAGATGAACAAGATTCCGGAAACCATCCTGAGCCGTTGCCAGCATTTCGAGTTCAAACCCCTGTCGCATCAGCAGATCATGGATCAGTTGCAATTGATCTGCGATCAGGAAGAGATCAAGATTGATCCGGTGAGCCTTGAAGAAATCGCCAAGAACGGCGCGGGCAGTATGCGCGATGCGCAAAGCCTGCTCGATCAGGTGATCGCTTTCAGCGGCAAGTCTATTGATGCAGGTTCCGTCCAGCAGGTGCTCGGCATTGTCGGGCAGGATGCGTTGATTCAGTTTTTCGATTTGATTCTGACGAAGGATGGTCCGGCCCTGATGGAAACCGTGCACCGCACCAGCCTCGATGGCAAGGACCTCGGTTTATTGTGCCGCGATCTTCTGGAATACCTGCGCAACCTGATGATCGTCAAGGTGACGAAACAATCGGGTTCCCTGCTCGATCAGCGGGCGTTCGACATGGAGGTATTGAATCGGCAGGCAGGCGCGATTCACCTTGACGAGTTACAGCAGATGTTTCAGGCGTTGTCGCGGGCGGACATGGACATGAAGCGTAGCACTCTACCGCGAACGGTGTTTGAGATGGCACTGATTCGTATGCTGGAGGTGCGGCCCTTTCAAAACATCGACGCGATGATCGATCAGATCAATACGGTGGCACCATCAGCACCAGCGTCTGTGCAACCTTCCCGGCAATCTGCGGCAAACCCGGCCCCGGTCGCAAGTCAGAGGGCCCCCGCGCCGACCTCAACTAATCCCGCGCCCAGTCAGTCACCCGCAAGCCGTGCGCCTGCGGCTTCCGGTCAGAATAAATGGGAGCAGATAAAATCGCGTGCTGGCGAAGCCAAGCGAATTTTTGCCACCTATCTGTCGCAGGCGGAAGTGCTGGAGCTTAGTGGTGAAGTCCTGCATCTGGCGTTTGCCGATCCTTTCACTCAGGGGCAGGCCGATAAAGACGAAAACAAGGCTCTGCTCCGGGAAATTACGCAAGCGGTGATGGGCAGTTCATCTGTTAAAATAATACTCGATTGCAGACCCGCGTCATCTGCCACACCCGTTCAGCAAGAGCCTGGTCTCGAAGACAATGGCGGACATAAGAAAAAAAAAGAAAATCCGTCTGAGCAAAAAATATTACAGGACGCTGTGGAAATTCTGGGTGGCACCATTATCGGCTAGGGTCCTCCGCGGACGGGTGCTCGGCGCACGGCCAACGGGATTCAAGGACGCGAACAGCAGTTCTCAAACAAGCACGGACGGAGAACAGGAAACAATCAGCACAACTTACAAATAAGGTAATCATAACCATGTTCGATAAACTCGGTGGCCTGTTTCAGCAGGCAAAAGAAATGCAGTCAAAAATTGGTGAGATACAGGACAGCCTGCGCGAGAAGCGGGTCGAGGCTTCCACCGGTGGTGGGATGGTCAAGGTCACTGCCAACGGCCTCAATGAAATCCTGTCGGTACAAATTGATGATGAACTCATCAACATGCAGGATCGTGCCATACTGGAAGAACTCGTTGCCGGTGCGATGAACGAAGTCACGCGGCAAGTGAAAGCGCAGGCTGGCGAGGAAATGTCGCAACTCACTGGCGGCCTGAAAATCCCCGGCTTATTCACATAAACCCTCGCCGGAGGGGCGACGGACCACCCACTAGCGTGGGGACTGGATGACTGAGGAATTCAGGTGAGATACGTCACCCTGATACTGTCATTCTGAACGAAGTTTGCGAAGTGAAGAATCCCGCCTTGGACTTTGCTTTTTAAGTTATGCAAAACTCCCCTTGAATAAGAGACCCGTTTAAAATATCGTTGAAACTTTTCCCTCATAATAAATAGGAAACCCTTGAAACGTCCGAGCGTACTCACCGATTTAATTCAGGAACTCAAGCGCCTGCCCGGCATAGGTCAGAAGACCGCCGAGCGTCTGTCGTTTTTTATCATGCGTGGTGAAAAACTGCGGGCGGAAAAGCTGTCTGCCGCCATCACTAATGTGAAAGAAAAAATTGTGCTGTGCTCTCAGTGTCACGGCATCACCGAGCGCAATCCGTGTGATATCTGTTCGGATGAACGGCGCGACCGCAGTCTGATTTGTGTGGTCGAAGAACCGCATGACGTTTATGTGCTGGAGAACGTCGGCGAATTCAAAGGGGTCTACCATGTACTGATGGGGGTCATTTCGCCTCTGGATGGAATCGGGCCAGGGGAACTGACCCTGGACGGGTTGAAGGCACGGGTCGAGGCTGGTGGAGTTAAAGAAATCATCATAGCGACCAACCCGGACCTGGAAGGCGATGCCACCGCGATTTATATCGCCAAACTGCTGAAAGCCAACGGAGTTAAACTGAGCAGAATCGCCCGCGGCGTGCCGGTGGGCGGGGATATCGAATACGCCGATACGGTGACTCTGCAAAAAGCCCTGGAGGGCAGGACAGATATGGGGTGAGTCCAGCCTGCGTTGAAAATCAGGGTAATTTATGCGCTTGACCCTGCGGCAGGACCTGATAAAATCACTTGGTTGCACCACCATATCATCAAATCAGACACCAATCCGGAGTGGCGCAACGGTAGCGCAGACGGCTGTTAACCGTAAGGTTACAGGTTCGAATCCTGTCTCCGGAGCCAAATATTATGAGCCGCCCCTAGCCGGGCGGCTTTTTTTATTTTCATCCTGTGCGTTTTTAAGAATATTTTTTTGTTAAGTGGTCTTCTCCGGAATAACTGGGCACAAATTCAAGTTTATAAGCTGAATCCTATCTTACGACCTTTGTTAGGGTCATATTACTAGGCTCCGGTGAAAAGTTGATCTGCAATGAATCAATCGCAGTGTGCGCTGTGTGTCCGGTCATTTTCAATTCTCCAGTAAAGATTTAAATCCCTCTGGACGACAGCTAAAATTCCTCCCTGAATTAAAATCAATATCATTTCCCAAAGCATGTAATAGGGTATTGCTGTTGGCAGTATCTTTTTTATTGAGCTTAAAATGAAGAAGAGCAAAATAATGATGAGGACAGAAAAAGAATGTTTCAGTCTCTTTTTCAAAAAACCCGATAACATTTGCAACTGGTAAAACAAAAAAAAGGTTTCTATCCCGGCTATAGCAAGATTGAAAATAATATTAACCATCGGTACATTTCCATGAATATCCAAAGCTCTCATGATGACCCCGAAAATATAATAGGGAAGAATCGTGGAGACGAATAATCCCAGCGCAAGCAATTCCGGGTTCACCTTTATTTTGTTATAGCTTTTAAAATCCCGGTAATTTCCCAAAAACCAAAAATACAGGTAGAGCCCGAAAGTCATCTGGTGAAAAATCAGGAAGAGCTTTACCGGTAACCCGCAAAACGGGATTTTAGGTAACCTGTTATATTGCGGATCAATTTTTGCGGAAAAAATTTTACGGATCGATTTTATTTTTCCGGTGGTTACATCCATCAGGTTGTCATCGGGAACCAGTTTTCCCCTGGACAGCAGGCAACGGATATCTTTCAGGTACAAGGGGATCTTTTTTCTACGTCCTTTGGTTGGGAAATATTGTTTTGCAGAAAATTCAATAACCGTTGAGAGTTTTTCAAGTTCTCTTTTTGCTTTCAGCCCCAGATAAATTCCCAATAGAACAATGGCAAACATCAGGTAAAAGGACCAGGCGGTATTGGAAAAAGCGGCGGTATCATAAGTGCCATGCAGTATGACGACAACCCCCAGGCCTTGAATCAGATGCCTGACCGGGTTGTAGCTGAACTTCGCCCGGCCCATGAAATAGCCAAGGATGATTCCCAGGAAAGCATGCGTCGGCACCGCCGTCACCATTCTAAACATTCCCACGGCTTGTCCATGCTGGAGAACATACATGATGTTTTCTACGGTGGCGAAACCGCAACCGACCATGCCGCCATAAACAATGCCATCAAAGGGTTCGTTAAACTCCCGGTTGTCGCAAATAAAGGCTTTTAAAAATAGAAATTTGCAGAGCTCTTCCGCCAGAGCCACTCCGATAAAAGAAGGTGGATTCAAGTTTGAAGTGCAACGGTTAGTGGTGGTTTCTTTTTGCAGAATAGTTCATGTGGTGTCTTATACCCAAGCGTTTTTCTTGGTCTGTGATTGAGTCGGTCCATGATGATTTTCAGTTGTTTGTCAGTGAC
>JAJDBF010000083.1 GCA_029261535.1 Nitrospinaceae bacterium
TATCGTTGTTCGTGGGTAAGTTGCGTGTAACCTCTCATCGGTGCACCTCTCGCTTTGGTCGGTGGGAAAAACCACGATGTTACCGCAGCTTATCCACTTTCCCAATCGATAGAAGTTGCACTTACTATTTGAATCTAAGCATCATTAATAAGACAAAGAAAAATAAATAATTGTCCGGCGTAACATTAGTCTGCACAGGTGGTTGCGATGCGTTCAAAAGCGATTGATAGCCCGACACAGGTAAGCCAGCTGCCTCCACCGGAAGGTGGTTCAAAGCCGGTATTCACTCTCACTCTGCACAACCGCACCTTACAGTTGACGCGTGAAGGTGGGGGGTTTGTCGTGCTGGTATTGGGTGTCGGGCTGGGCGCCATCAATACCGGCAACAATCTGCTTTACCTGATTCTCGCCATGTGCTGTAGCCTCATCGCTGTATCGGGGATCCTGTCGGAAATTGTTTTGAAAAAAATATCTGTGACCGCCCAGCCGCTCCGGTCCATTCACGCGGAAGATCCTGCTTCTCTTTTCCTGACCATTACAAACGGGAAGAAATATTTCCCTTCTTACTCAATTCATATCTCCGCCCCGACGGATGCGAGAGGACGCTTTGCCCTGGAATCTCCCCTTTACGTTTTGCATTTTCCGGCAGAGGGTGCGGTTCAAAAATCCATCCGGCTGATTGCGCTGAATCGTGGAATGCTCACTCTGGATTCACTAAAGATATCAACCGGATTTCCTTTCGGTTTTTTCATCAAATCAAAAAACATCCCTCTCGATCTTTCGCTGGTGGTCTATCCACCGATCTCCCCGGTTGAGTTACCGGTCCCGAATGAAATTTCTTCTGATGGCGTAGGTTTGATTCAATCGAGGGGAGACGAACTGTTTGCCTTGAGGGAGTTTCAGACGGGTGATCCGCTGGACAATGTCCACTGGAAATCAAGTGCGAAAACAGGAACCCTCAGGGTAAAGGAATTCACTGCTGGAGGAAATCATAGTTTCACTATTTTTCTTAACCTTGAAAACGTCAAAACAAATCAGCCCCTATCCAGTCAATCTCTGGAAGACCGGGTGAAGGAGTCCGCCTCTCTTATTTTCCACCTGATTCAAAGAGGCGATGAGGTGAACCTGAAGGCGCACGATTTTGAATCGGGATTTGGCAACAGTGAACAGCATCTGCAATCGTTGATGAAATACCTGGCTCTGGTGAAGCTCCCGCAATCACCTGAACTGGCACCCCGATGACTATTCACAAGAAAGTGCTGGGTGTTATCGGATCGGGCTCGAAACCTTGGGACGAATTCAGCCTGCCTCTCGGACACTGGATTGCCGAACAGGGTTTTCATTTGGTCAATGGCGGAGGCGGCGGTGTTATGGAAGCGGTGGCGCGCGGCTTTCAAAGTCATAAGGGGCCGCACGGGCTAGTGCTCGGCGTGTTGCCTGCAGACAAGACCTGCGCCACGGCGGAAGAAAGAAGTCGCCTGGCACCGCCATCCGGCTACCCTAACCAACATATAGACGTGCCCATTCGGACGCACCTTGAGTTGTCAGGGAGCCGGGGCATGGAGCCCGGCAGTCGCAATCATATTGTGGTGCTGACGGCAGATGTGGTGATCGCCCTGCCAGGAGCAGACGGCACCCGATCAGAAATCCAGCTTTGCCTCGAATATAGGAAACCGCTGGTCATCCTCAATATCAATCAAGCATGGAACGCTTTTACGGGGACGGGTGCAGTGCTGGTGGATTCACTCGATGAAATCTACCGGCTAGTGTTGCATTAGAATACTTGCCAACCAGTCAGCGCATCCTCATCAGGGGCACCATTTGTCATATCGTATTGATTAAAGAATTGTTGTCCAGTCATATAGGCAACAATCGCTACTTGTGGGATACCCCCTGCTTTTATCCACTCCCTTTGGGTGGAATATGGGCGGTTAACACCTGCCCTGTCAAAGGTATCATTGGCATCATGGAAATTCCCGGTTGGAAGCGCCAACTCCGTTTTAATCTTATAGAGATTGGTATTTAGGATTTGTTGAGCAAAGGTAGGATCAATCTATTTTAGCATCCCGTATCCCCCGGTAGAAATCCACTGACTATCATGCTTTGTCGTTTGTCCGGCTTGAGGCCCAGCAGCATAAGCATTATTAACATGCTCCATAAGACCAATAACTCCTGCAGCATCCCAGGGTTGAAAGCCTGAAGCACGGATATCAGAAGGACCCCTGGTGTCCCAACGATATGTGTAAGTAGGTAAATGTTTACGACTAACAATTCTACCTATTATTCGTCTCTTTCTCTTAATCCAATCCATATTAGGCATTTAATAGTCCCCATTTAAATTGTGATTATTATAGTAAAAGGGGCGAGCCTTGATTTATCTACAAGTTGAAAGTTGATGCTCACCGTTTCAGGATGCTTTGCGAAAAATATCTGGAAGGGATATCGACACCAAACTCGATGAGATCGAAGGCGTAGGTGGTTTTGGTGTCGGTTTTAAGCAAATCCCGAAACACCATCTGTCGCGGGAATAGCCTGTCATCAATAGGAACATAGTCCAGATATTTTACCTGCTTCAAAGGCTTGCCGCTTTTTGCAAAACGGATTTCCTTGAGAACAACATAGCGCACAGGGTCCGCCCAGATTTTTCGCGTCTGGTAGGTGCTGTTCGGCTTCCTCGCTTTGAGTGTCAGGATGGCGGTTTGCTGGCCTTCATATTCCACGTATCCTTCAAACGTCGCCAGATAAGCGCGGCTCACTTTGACGTCTTCCATCATGTCCTCGTAGGACAAGTCACTGCCCATCATCGACTGCCGCAAAAGATGACCGGAGATGAGAATTTTTCGGTCTGTCTGCGGCGTGTAGAGCCAAAGTTTGTTTTTGACCTTGAGCATTTTGGTGCCGCGCTCGCGCGCCGGAGATAAATAACGGCTGTACGACTTGGTCACGCCCTCCATCCAGGTTTCCTGTTTGAGTTCCCTCACCCGGCGACCATTATCAATAATCAATCGGCCCTGAATGTGCTTGGTATCTGCCCACAGGTTGGCATCAATTTCTTCAAGCAATTTTTGTGCGTCCACTTCCTCAGCACAGGCGACACTCTGAGCCAACAATATAAAGAACACGAGAAATCTGGCAAAACGATTCAGCATAGTCACCCCACTTCCAGTTCGCGAAACAAACTGGCTTCCGAACGTTTAAAAACTGATAGAGAAGCAATAAAATTACCGAGGACGCTCGCTGTAATCCCCGGAAGGCCGCCCCACAACAGGCCGTCAATGCTGAGTCGACCGCGCACCACATCAGACAGCATCATGCCTGATTTCGCCATGGCATCGCCCATATCAACGCCCACCTCCTGAAGGTAATACACGAACCCTCCGCCGACCAGGCACCCGGCAATGGAACCTGCGACTCCGACCACAAAAGCCTCGACCGCAAGACGGCGGACCAGTTCCCAATGAGTTTCTCCCAGGGCCAGCCGCAGGCCCATCTCGCCGTAACGATGCACTCCATTAATCAAACCGGCATTCCACAAAACCAGCGTCATCAGAAACGCAAAGATCATGACATTAACTTTTCGGATCAATTCAAACTTTTCAACCATAGGTCGCAAGTTACGTTGATCCAGAATGGTGAGCACAATGGGTTCATCGTCGGAAGCCCAGGAAGAAGGCGGTGCCTGCATCCACTCGGGAAGATGCTCTGCAATTGTTTGCTGAAGCTCAGGATATTCTTTGTAGGAAACTGAAGTCGGAAGGTAGCCGAGCCAGTCGGTGACCATGTCATCCATATAAAAAGTATGCTGGGCACCGGTGATATCCATCAACGCCATTTTTTGATCCATGGCCACAATGCCAAACTTGACGAAACCGACGACCTTGTAGTTATCCATCGCCATGCCGCCATCAAAAGACTGACCGAGCAGGGTCACCGTATCGTTGAGGTTGACCTCCAGGTTCTCCGCCAGCAGGTAACCGATCAGCAACTCTTTTGGCGCGTTGGGCCGTCGCCCGGCAATGATGGAGTTTGCCAGATCGAGTCGCTCAAGCTCCGGGCTTTGCGGGTTGAGCAGGTCCAGCGCAATGCCGGTCACGGGTGTCTGACTTTTGGTTTCCCCATTTTCATCCGGCACATCCATCAAGGCCATCCAGCGAATCCGGGGTGACCAGGTGATACGCGGGTCGCCATTTTTCTTTAACCACGCGTGCGTTTTTTTTTGTCCCGCCAGTGCACGGTCGATTGGTATGAGGTGTTCTTCCTCGTAATACGGTTTGTTCACAAATCTCAGGTGCCCGGTGTCCAGCTTGGAAGTCAGATCCAGAATACCGCTACCGATCCCATCCATGAAGCCGAACAGGGCGACGGTCAAGGCAACACCCACCGTCACCACCATGAAAGGAAACAGTGAACGTGTGCGATCCCGAATCAATCCGAGTAGAGCCCAGCGGATCATGTGATCCCCCTTCCTCGCAAAGCCTGTGTTGGTTCGAGGTTTGAAATCCGGCGCACCGGCCACCACGCCACCAAAATCATCAGCCCCACGATGATGGAAACGGCGGTCGCAATCTCCCTGACATTAAATTCCAAAAATATATTCTCCCGGACAGGGATGCCCGTTCCGCTCAGGTGAGACACGTCGAATCCGGATATTTGAAACCAGGCGAAGAAGGGAATGCCAAGAACCACAGCCATCAGGACTGCACCAACTGCCGCCAGACCGCCCTCAACCGTGAACAGCCGAATGATTTGATTGGGAGTCATGCCCATCGCCATCAGAGTGCCGATTTCTTTTTGCCGTTTAAAAATATTCAGGTATTGAGTATTAAACACGCTGATCGCCGCCAGCATGAGGAGGATGCCGATAATGAGTCGCGTGTTTCTGCGGTCGTTGGCAAGGAGAGCGAGTAAATCGCGCATCAAATAATCGGTGTCGATGAACTCCAAGCCTTCCACTTTACCCCGGTTACCTTCAACCACCACCCAGGTGATTTCTTTAGAGCGCAGAGTGATCTGCCGAAGATGGTCCAGCCTCAGCCAGGCAACGCCTTCATCCACCCGCGGATTGACCAGCGGCACCACATCGACCACTTCCGCATCCAGCGCATCGACAGCGCCGTGTTTATCCCGCCATTTCATAACGACCTGATCGCCAACTTTCAGTTTACTTTTCCGCGACATTTGCGTGCCGATGATAATGGGGACACTATCTGCCACCGGTTGCTGGCGACGTAGCAAATGGTCCATCGGCAGGTCGAGAAGTTGCTGCCCCATCTCGACACCGCGAAGTTGTACCGGGAACATACGATTGTTGATGAACAACTGGCCTTGCTGAACCAACACCTCTGCCTTTTCATTGTGCTTGAATTGACTCAACTGGCGGGGAACTTCCTGCGTCAAATCTTCCCAATCGGTAGGGGACATGATGTCAAAACCAGGAACGCGGTAATGACCGCCTCCAACATCTGTGGTCGACAGATTTTTCAGGGCCTGTGCCTGGAATCCGTTGAGGAGAGATAAAGAAAAAATCGTGGCGATGATAATCAATGCGGTGACGGACACGTTCAGGAAAGCCCGCATGCCCTGCCCCGCAAAATTCCTCAGAGCTACTTTTAATATCATGCGGGAGCACTTTCGACGGCTTGATCAGAAATCACATACCCGTCTTCCAGGCGGACTTCCCGATTGACGAAGCGATTGACCTTTTCATCGTGTGTGCTGAAAATAAATGCGGCCTTGTATTCGCGGTTGAGCTCCTGCATCAAGTCAAGAATCATCAGCGAATTTTCTTTATCCAGATTAGCGGTGGGCTCATCCGCCAGCACAAGGTCTGGCTTCTTGACCAGTGCCCTTGCTATGGCCACGCGCTGACATTGCCCGCCTGAAAGTTCCGACGGTTTTTTATGAGTCTCAGGTTCAAGCCCCACCTGCGCGATTATTTCCTTCACCCTGTCGCGCACAGCGGATTCTTTTTCATTATTCAGCAAAAGAGGAAACAGAATATTTTCGTAAACGCTGTAAACCGGAAGCAGGTTGTACGACTGGAATATAAACCCGATATGCTGTCTTCTGATCTCGGCGAGTTTTTCCCGGCTCAGGTCATCCAGACAATAGTCGCGGAAAAACACATGACCCTCGGTAGGCTTATCCAGACCTCCCAGCAAATTAAGCAGGGTGGTCTTGCCCGAACCGGACGGCCCGACAAACGACATAAACGCCCCTGCCGGTACCTCCAGATTGACATCGTGCAGGGCCGTAAAATCCTGATTCCCCACTCGATACACTTTGCTCACATGATCGATTTTTAGCATATAATTCGTTTCAATAAAAAGTGATTAAAGTCAGGCCGATTTTGCTTTCGCCTCCGTTCGGAACAGGAGTCACTCTGAACAGCCGACCGCTTCGGCTATCCCCTTCAAAGTTTCCGCCAAACTGTGCCTGCAAATACAGAAAGGTTGTTTCTGTTAACGCGTATTCGACCTGAGGCACCATTTGAAAACTGCCGTCGACCAGATCGAAAAACATAAACATGCGCAAGACAGTGCTGATGCCTACCGGTTGATCAAACTGAATTCCCAGTTGATGCAGGGTCTGATCGCCTTGTAACAAATCGGTCCGGGTAAACCCGGCTTCCTCCGTGAGCAGAGAGTATTCAATAAGGGCGTGAAGTCCTTCGCCAATATTGAACGTGTAGTCCATTCCAAACACGGAATGCAGACGCACCGGAGAACCGTGCCCACCCTGCTCTATATCAATGCGGGTTTCATTCCAGAAACCGACCACCTTCTCGCCTTTAAAGTGAAAACCAAACTGCGCCAGTTCCAGATTAAAGTTGGGTAAAAATTTATGGTCGGATAGAGGCTTGTATTGAGCCGTAGCCCCGATTTCCAGCATACCCCATTGCGTCTCGCCTCTGATGCCGGAAATAATTTGATTGCCAATCCCCGAAGGAACCAGCCATCCTTCAACAAGGGAGTCATCGTTTGGAAACCAGGTGCCCCTCAAACCATCGACACCAAAAGTTTGTGGAACAATTCCGGAAATTATTCTGCCATCAAAAAATCCCAGCGGTCGAAACAGCATGCCGGAGCCGAACAGAATTTGCTGACGTCCGCCACGAAGTTTTACATTGCCTCGATCAATTCTGGCCCAGGCACGAAAAAATTCCGCATCAATTTCTTCGGCAATACCAGCCTCTTCCAGGGTGCCGCTTTCATGCCGAATATCCCCGATGATTTCATAATCGAGAGTCCATTCCCCTGACTCGACAGCAGTGCCTAAAACACCCAGCCTTAGTTCCGCTTCGCGGTCTGTATGGGAAAACTCGTCCGGCGGCTCAAACGTAAGGGATCCTCCAATGCGGGTGCGGCCTTCAAAATTGTAATCAAAAGCCAGTGTTGGATTCGGCACAATCAGGAAAAATAGCAGAACAAAAATTCGGTGCGTCATTTACTGGAATGCCTGTTTTTTTGAATAAGGGGTCACGGGGCAATCGGGACAACTATTTAATACGGGTCAAATGGGAAACCAGCGTTCACTGACGATAGCCCAGTAACCGTTTTCCAGACGCCAGATGAGTGTCTTGTGGCCTACATCCGAAAACCCGCCAGACTTGAATTTCTGGATAAAACTCATTTCCACCTCGCCCCCGTCCGGCTGAATCTGGACTTCAGCCACGTCGATCATAATCTGCCCTTTACGGGCTAAAGCTTTGGCTCTCGATCGTTGCCAGGCAGACGGTGATTTTGATCCCGAATCAAAATCCGAAGAATAAAATTGAAGGTAGGTGGACAGGTCTTTTTCCTGCCAGGCAGTTTTCCATTGCATGAATCGGGCGATCACCCGATCCACAGAATCGGACTCCTCCTGTATTCCATCGGCAGGATGTTCCCGATTTTTTACTGGATTCAAAACCGCCGCTGACGGCTCCTCGACTTCTTTCTCTTTCGGCTGAGCTGGACTGCCGGTGATGAATTCAGCAGGTTTGCTTTCTTTTCTTAATGTCAACAGGACCAGCGGCGAGAGTTTCTCTTGCTTCTTAAAATTGAGGGAAATCTGCCGTGCCTCTTCCCAGTTGCCAAAGGGGCCCACCCGGATTTTGAACCAGCGCTCTCCATTTTTGTGGTCCAGAAAAACCGGATAACCTTTCAACTTAAATTTCCTGATAAATTTTTGCGCGTTGGCCTCAACCGTGAAAGCGTTCAACTGCACCACATAATTTCCGGAACGGCCCTTCACATCCTTGGCAACGGCAGAAGGCACGCTTCCATAAATCAGAAGCACAAGCCACGCGCACGGAACAAGAAACCCAGTTTTAATTAATTTTCTCAATAGGTTATATGATTTTCTTCAAGTAAGGAATTAATTGATCGGCACCCACTCCAGAGGTCCGTGTCTTCAGGTTTCCCTCGGCATCGATAATAAGGACAGTCGGCATATCCCTCTGAGAATAGGCACCATGAACCGTTTGATCCGGGTCCAGTAGATAAGGGAATTTTACCGCTTCCGGGAATTTCCCCAAATAATCCTCGACCGCAGATTTGGAATCCCCGCTGGTATTGATGCCAATAATGACCAGCTTATCCTCAGAAATAGCCCTCCTGATTTTATTGAATTCCATAGCCTGATTCATGCAAGGCACACAGATGTGGAACATCCCCACCAGCACCACTTTCCCCCGATACTGCTTTAATGAAACCGATTGACCGGTAGTCGAGATCAGCTTGAATCCCGGCGCGACATCGCCTTCTTTAGGAGCCGCCGCCAGCACCGGTGCCGCCAGCATGATGGTTAGAATTAGCATGGTCAGTACGTTTTTCATTTTATACCCCCAAAAAAATGAATATTTTATGCTTTAAGACTCTCTTATTAGAGTCAGCGTTTAACCATTTGGATGCGCTAGTCGCGCACCGCTTGCTAGCATATTGATCGGGGTAGTCGGTCCCGGTCAATACACCTTATACTCTGATTTTATGACAGATTTATTTCAGAAAAAACCCGTAACTAAAAAAAGAATTGCATCAAGAGACCACCGGTTTTTCGTGACCTCCGGGCTAAACTCTGAATATCACGCGATTGTTAAAATCCTTTAATCTTAAGCTGTTACAGGCTTCCCTTCATTCAAAGTCTTACTTGAACTGGTATTTTATTTACGCTACTATAAAAAATAATGCCTCATAAATCAGGGTGCCTTTTAACATGTTACCAAAATTGACAGCCTTCATTCTAACGCTTCTGCTAACACTTCTGGTTACAACCACAGCCTCTCTGGCTACGCCGGTCAAGGGAACCGTTACGTATAAGGGCTTCGTCCCCGAACCTGTAGTAACCAAAACCGGAAAATACAAAAAAGTCTGTGGAGCTAAATTCACCGGTGAATCCTTGCTTGTAAAGGATCAGGGGATTCAAAATGTCGTTGTCTGGCTCTCCGGAAAAGATGCAAAAAAGAAACTGAAGGGTGATCCCGGCACTTACACGCTCGACCAGAAAAAATGTCACTACGAACCGCATGTCACGGTCATGTCGAAAGGGTCTGAGTTGGAAATACTTTCCAGTGATCCGATCAATCATAACATTCACACCTATTCATTCGACAATGACCCGATCAACATCATGTTCACTCCCGGGCAGGAACATCTTCAGGAGTTTGAAGAAGCGGAACCTGTGAAAGTGGAATGCGACCTTCATGGCTGGATGAAAGCCTGGATATTTGTAACTCCAAATAATTTCCACTCCTTGTCTCAAGCCGAGGGGAGTTTTGAAATCCCGGACGTTCCCAAGGGCAGATACACCTTGAATTTCTGGCACGAGAAACTCGGTGAAATGAGCCAAAAAATAACGGTGGGAGACGAACCACAGGTTATTAATGTTGAGTTTCCGGATTTAACCCCAAAGGTTTCACAAAAAAAATGAGCGGCGACCGCAAACGGTTGCCCACACCAATATCAGGGGAGTTTTACCAATGAAAAAAATAGCGTTAACGACCACCTGGCTGTTTATCCTTCTTGGCACGGTATGGTGTTCCCAGGTATTTGCCTATCAGGAAATTGAAGTCAAAAATGGAGGTTCCATCAAAGGCAAAGCCTTACTGACCGGTGTCAATCCTCCTCCCCGGATTTTCCATCTGGTGCTGTTCCCCAATCTGGATATGTGCCTCGAAGTCCAGCCTGATGAAGAAACCGCCACGGATGATGCAATGAACCGGGTCATGTTTGACTTTATTGAAGACAGTAACCGGGGACTGCGCAATGTGATCGTGACTCTGGAAAAAGTTGAAGCAGGCAAGCCGTTCAACGAAACTCCATTGATGATCCGCTCAGAAAATTGCAAATTTTATCCAACCGTTAATGTCATTAAACAAGGTGCTATTTTTCATGTTGATAATCTGGACGCTGTGATGCACAACAGTCAGGTCTATCAGGCAGAGCGCGGAAAAATCATCCTCAACATCCCTATTCCTGCTGAACAGATTTCCGATGGTCATGTCACCTTTGAAAAGAATTACAAAATCATGCAGATGATCTGCGGCATGCACGAGTTTATGCAAACCTGGGGCTACCGGGTGCAAAATCCTTATTACTTTAAAACCGGACCCGATGGATCCTTCAAAATCGACAACATTCCTCCGGGGCAATACAAAGTCAACGCTTGGCATTACCTGATGAAGCTGGAAAGCAAAATGGTCACGGTCACTGAAAATGGTACCGTGGATGTTAATTTTGAATTCAATGGGGATCAGATTGAGCGTCCTCTCTACGAAACGATCAAATCGGGTCGGATCAAGAAGGATGCCCGGGTTCCAGGGTCCATCCACTAAGCGATGCTGAGGTCATTGACCGTAAGATCAGAGGCAGAGCGGCAAAAGGCTTTTACGCAGACCCGGTTTCAGCGGGGGTTCCTCCTGCTGACCCTGCTTCTGCTTCCGGTCATCAACTCACCCGTGTGGGCCTTTGAGGTTCCCGGACCGTCAGATGTGCCCGCCTCGATAACGGTTAAGGGAAAACAATACGATTTAAAAAGCCTCACCAACCCCCTCTGGAACGACGCGTCAAAAATCCCGGAAATCATTAAGCAGGGTTCGGCACTTTATTTCAAACATTGCTTCCTCTGTCACGGCGACCTACTGAACGGCAAAGGATTATTTGCCAACCGATTTTCCCCATCCCCGGCAAATTTTCACAAACAGGGATCCATTTTTGATCGCCCGGAAGCGTATGCCTTCTGGCGCATAATGAAAGGGGGCCCCGGCCTTCCTAAAAAATTTCAGCCCTGGAACTCCGCCATGCCCGCCTGGGAGGGTGTCCTCAGCGAAAACGATGTCTGGGAATTAATCGTTTTTATTTATGACGGCGTTGCCAATCCGCTCACCCCTTCTACACCACAGGAACCTTCTCTAGAACGTGGGCGCGTTGTCTATGTAGACAAGTGCGAAATCTGCCACGGCCCGGAAGGTAAGGGCGACGGTGCCCCGGCAATGCTGATGAGTCCCCGCCCGCGAAATCTTATCAAGGGGCATTACAAACTGCGCTCCACTCCCTTCGGAAAAATCCCAACGAATCAGGATCTGTACGATATGCTGGTGCGAGGATATCCGGGAACGACCATGCCTTCGTGGCGTCACCTTCCTGAAGTCGACTTGCAAAGCCTGGTTCTGGTTTTAAAGGAACTCGGCAAGAAAAAATTTGAGCGTGCCGTCAAGAGGAAAAGAATTCCAAAGCCCATCTTGGTTCCACCTGCTCCCGTGTTCACTCTGGAAAGCAAGGAAAGAGGACGGCAATTATTTCTCCAGAATTGTTCGGGCTGTCATGGGGTGGAGGGTCGTGGCGATGGCGACTCCACAAAAAAAATTGTCGATATCCCGACCGATGCGATCCGCCCGAGAAACCTGAGCAAGCCCTGGACTTTCCGGCGGGGAGCCCGACGTGAGGATTTATTCCTGACCTTGAGAACCGGCCTGTCCACCACGGCCATGCCGCGTTTCTCCGACCGAATTCATCCCGATCAAAACATCTGGGACCTGGTTAATTACATCACCACGCTGTCACTTTTAAAGAAACCCTCGGTCCACCACGAAATAAAGATGACCCGCATGGAGGGTTCTCTTCCCGAAGGCCCGGAAGACGAGCGTTGGAATAAAATTGACAGTTTTTTTGTTCCGCTCGCGCCCCAGATTTTGTCCGGCGATAAAAAACACTTCACCACCACAGACAGTATCTGGATCCAGGCCGCACATAATGGAAGTGAAATTGCCTTGCGAATCCGGTGGGATGATCCCACCTTCGACCCCATCCTGAAAAACTCTATCAAGGTGGTGGAGTCGCCCATACCACCTCTACCTCCCCATCTGCGGGTTACGGATGAGGAGATGGAGGAAGAAGAGCCACCGCCTCCTTTAGAGCCTGCACCCCATCCGGACATGCTCGCCATTCAATTTGCCGGCCCAGAGTCTTCCATCGAAAACTTGCCCCACTTCCTGAACGGTGATACCCGGCATCCTGTCACTCTTTGGAAATGGAAATCACATCCAAATAAAGCCGACCAGTTCACCGCCACCGGCCTTGGACAGGAAACACCTATCGACCGCACATCCCCGCTTGCCTCCGGGGCCCTGTTTCAATACGGTCAATACACCCTCGTCTTGAAGAAGACTCTCGATCACGCAAAAACTAATGAAGGAGCCCCGCTTTTTTCAGGAAACACTATCCCTGTTGCGTTCAATTTATGGGATGGCGGGGAAGCCGAACACGGGGACCGCCGCTCGGTGTCTCACTGGTATTTATTGAAAGTGGAGTAAGCAATCAATTCCCAAGCTGAGGCAAGGTGAGGCGTGTCAGATAAGCCAGCAGATTTTTTATTTCTTCTTCAGACAAAATATCTTTAAAATTTCCCGGCATGATCGATATTTTCTGGGTCTTGAATTTTTTGACCAACGATTTTTCTATGTGCAAAGGCTTGCCTTCCTTGTCCATAATATCCAGCGACTGATCATCTTCATTGATCTTGATTCCCGTCAGGAATTTTCCCTCTTTGGTCAAAATTAAAATAGACGAATACCCTACGGTGATGACCGCTTTGGGATTCAATATGGATTCCAGTAAAAACTCCTGGGTCCGACTCGTCCCGACTAGGCTGAGGTTCGGGCCTATCCGTCCGCCCTCGCCTTTCACCGTGTGGCACTTGGCGCAATTGGCCGTGCCCTCCAAATCAAAAAATAATTTTTCTCCCGCCAGCGCATCGCCCTTTGTTTCTAGGTAAGTTTTCCATTCATCAAGGACAATCGGCTCCGCGTCTTCGCCTTCTTCGCCTTCCTCCTCTTCCTCATCGCCACTTTGCCCCTTTAAACTTTCAAGATAAGCCACCAGTGCGCGCGCTTGATCTTCCTTGACTCCCAGATTGGGCATGCGAGTTTTCGGTTTGGCGTGCTGAGGATTTTTAATCCAGACATACAGCCACTCCGGCTTATACAGGTAGCCTGCGCGAGTGAGCTCCGGCCCAACCCTGCCACCCTCATCGGCCACGCTGTGACAGGCAAAACAGGCCAGCTTGTCGCGAAACAGGCTCTCTCCGACTTTCACAAGACCGCCACCGCTTCCTTCATTTTCAAACCACTGCATAAATTCACGGAGCGACTCTCCGGTCTCCGGTGGAATCATGGGACGTGCTGATTTGGTATTTTCAGGAAGAGTGACCGAGTGCTGTTTATCCTCTGCCAGCAACCGGATGTAGGCAACCAAAGACCAGATTTCTTTTTCAGACAGGGTTTGCCCAAACACCGGCATCAGGTAAGATTTTTTTACCGCCCGTCCGCCTTCGGAAATCACCCTGAACAACCGATCATTTGTTTTTTTTGAAACAAACGCATTATCAGAAAGTTCAGCAGGATCTTTGTCGAGATTCTCTGCGTTGAAACCATCCCCTTCCCCACTGACACCATGGCAATGGGCGCAATAGTGCAGATAGAGTGGCTCTCCTGCAATTGCCAGTTCAGAAAACTGAACGTCTTCAGCACTTTCGTGCCCCCCCGCCCTCCCCTGAGAAACAGGGTGCAAAACAAAAAAACATAGGAGTGCAATCAAAAATGATGTGAGGGAGTTTTTTAAATTTATAAACAAGTTCATATTTGTTTTTATTTAAATTAATTTCTAAAAAATCATAACCTAAAACAACTACCGTTTCATTAAAAGATTGAGGCGGAGTGACTTTGTGAAATTAAACAAAAAAAAACGGCACCGGAACCGAAGTCCCAGTGCCGTTTAAAACAACTTTTTACTTGGCGGCGAGCTCGAAGTTCTGAGCCGCGTCAGCACCGCCAGCGACCGTCACTTCTGAGGTGACTTCGCCAACATAAGGATGCCATGCCGTTACTTTGTACTTGCCTGCAGGAACGTCCGTCAGTTTGAACGCGCCATCTGCACCGGTCACCATATAATACGGATTCCATACCACACGCGCGTCCGCTTCCATGTAGTTGTGCTGGTCGCACTGTACGAAAAAATGATCGTCTTTAAGACGCTTCAGGTTCTTCGTCACATCTGCAACATCGCCTTTGCTTGGCAGAGGCTTGTTGAACAGC
>JAJDBF010000084.1 GCA_029261535.1 Nitrospinaceae bacterium
TATCGTTGTTCGTGGGTAAGTTGCGTGTAACCTCTCATCGGTGCACCTCTCGCTTTGGTCGGTGGGAAAAACCACGATGTTACCGCAGCTTATCCACTTTCCCAATCGATAGAAGTTGCACTTACTATTTGAATCTAAGCAATTTTAACACGGAAAACTTCAAGATTTTGTGATTGGAAAAATCTAGTAAAATAGCAAGAAATCCCCAAACAAAACAATGTGAAGCAAATACAATATAACTTTCTTTGAAAAAGGGACAAAAAATACTAATTAGTACATTTGGTAAAGCTTCAGGCAAAATACAGTTCATATCCAACACATCCGATATTCTAAATTATTTTCACAATAGTAACAAAATTTAGTTCGATTGAAAAACGCTCTTTAAGCAGGGAGTCCTACCCTTGATTTTTAAAGTGGAGTCTTGAGTTGCCTAATCCTACACTGGCGCACATTTAACCTCTAACTGCGGCACAGCACTCAACCGTAACAACCGCAGTGAACTGGTTGCCGACCTCGGCTTCGCACGAATATTTCATCAACGAACACCACGGCCAATTGTTCCTGCAAAAATATGCGCACCTTTACGGCTTCCTGGTGGTCACCAATCCGACCCGTATGCAACAAAAAGCCCCCACCGCCGCACGCGAACTGCAACGACTCAAAATGGAACTGCCCATCGCCTTTCGCGTGTTGATCAACAACACGGTCATGGGCAACGCCCTGAAACCCTTCCTGCAACCCAAAATCATCACCCGCTCCCGGCGTTGACGCTTCTTGAGCACCTCCTGATATTTCCCTGCCAATCGACACTTGACATAAGTTTTTCTTCCCGGAGAATGTTCTGCGAAATATTTTGAGGACGATTAATTTAACCCGTGAGGGAGTTCTATACCTTTTATCGGCGACTATGAATTAATAGTGGGAGGAATCCAAAATGAAAAAATTATTGCAAATGAGTGCCATAATTTTTCTCGCACTCTTTGTTTCTCTGCCTGCACAAGCACAAACTGTCGAAGAACGATTGACCACGCTTGAAAGCCAGATGGCGAATGTCGAGTTATTGTCGACGCAATTGTTCACGTTGTTTTCCGCCTTGCAACCGGATATCGTCGCCATACTCAATGCTCTGTCCACTCAGGCATTGGATGTCGCAATTTTGCAAGCCAACATGACTGCGGTGCAGACCAGCCTGACAGGGATTCAAACCGATGTGACGGCCTTGCAGACAGGTCAAGCCACATTGACGACTGATGTCGGTGCCTTGCAAACGAGCAACTCAACACTGACCACAGATGTCGGTGAACTACAGACACGCTTCACGGGAGTTTCCCGTACTGGAGATGTTCTCTTGTTCGACAGCATGAATTTGCAGGTAATCTCCGGTTCCGGCGCAACTGATGGTGTGGTCAATGGCAAAGGCAATGTTATCATCGGATACAATGAAGACATCTTTCCGTTTCTGGGTGTTGGACTCCCTGCCAGTAACAAAACCGGCTCTCACAACCTGGTTGTCGGCAAAGGTCTGAATTTTTCAAGCTTTGGAGGACTCGTCTCAGGTTTGGACAATGTTTCAGGAAATGATTACGCGTCTGTGACGGGCGGCAACCGCAACCAGGCGACGGGGGTTCTATCTACCATTTCCGGTGGTGCTAGAAATAATGCGACCAACGTTGTCGCTATCGTCAGCGGAGGCACTAACAACACCGCCTCCGGTTTTTGGTCCACCGTCAGTGGAGGTGACGGCAACATTGCATCCGGCAATTCTTCCAGTGTCAGCGGTGGTAAATCGAACACCGCTTCGGGTGGTCTCGCCAGTGTCAGTGGCGGAAAAAACAATACTGCCTCCGGAATTAATAACAGCATCAGTGGCGGGCAAGGAGGCAATACGTCTGCTGATTCATCCAGTATCAGCGGAGGATTCAACAACACCGCATCTGCAAATAACGCCAGTGTATTGGGGGGAGGAACTAACACTGCTTCTGGTATATCCTCCACTGTAAGCGGAGGAACAAATAACACCGCTTCTGGTTCATCCTCTACTGTTAGTGGAGGAGGAACTAACACCGCTTCTGGTTCAACTTCTACTGTAAATGGAGGAGTGACAAACCAGGCTACAGCCGCCTTAGCCAGTGCAGGTGGGGGGAGAAATAATATTGCATCTGCTCTCTATTCCAGTATCAGTGGCGGCTTGGGCAACACTGCGACTGGGCTCTATTCCAGTGTCAGTGGAGGGCGCGATAACGAAGCCTCTGGCAATTATTCCAGCGTCAGCGGCGGAAAAAATAATACCGCTTCCGGGATTAATAACAGCATCAGTGGCGGACAAGGAGGCACGACGTCTGCTGATTCTTCCAGTATCAGCGGAGGATTCAACAACAACGCATCTGGAAATAATGCCAGCGTACTGGGCGGAGGAACCAATACTGCTTCGGGTTCATCCTCTACTGTAGGTGGAGGAACGCTCAATCAGGCATCGGGCACTTCCGCCAGTGTCAGTGGTGGGTTCAACAGAGCATCCACTGGCACCAATGATTGGAGGGCTGGAAGTTTGTTCGAGACTCAGTAATTCTGCCACAAAGCTTTAATCTATAGGATCATCCCAGCAGGGGAGGCGTGTCATGCGCCTCCCTTTTTTTGTGGACCTTGCGGTCAGCTAACTGAAAAAATCAAGTCATGTATTCTGAGATTGTTACCGCCTGCAAGAGGTTTGCCAGTTACCCCTACCGCAAGTTGGGCCCTCCGCAGACGGTGAGAACACCCGCGAGATGCGCAAAAGGTGTGCAGAAGACCCTGTTTTTATCGGGCACCGCTGATGTGAGGTCGGTCAATGGGGGGTGAAGTGGACCCGCCACTGATATGGGGATCGGGTGTACGAATCGTATCGTCCCTCATCGGTGCCCTCGAGCCACTGACATGAGGGGCTGGCGCAGACTGGTCAGGGGACATCCGCCTGTCGACATCAGGATTGCCGCGCCGGTTTTTTCGATTCAATTTGCGTGCTTGCCTACGATCGTGGGCTTTTTTCTTCATAGCCTCGCGCCGTTTTTTCAGCTCATCCATGCGGTCCATCCCGGATGAAATTCGCTTGTCACGCACTTTCCTGTCGCTATTTTGATCGACCGCCCTATCGATAGCCGTATCATCATATCCTGTCGCTCCCCGGTCGATGTCGGCACGGCCCTTCATTTCACGCTGATGCTTGCTTGCTTTGTCTTGCATGGTCTGACGACGTTTTTTAATTTTGGCCCGGTGTTCTTCCCGGCGTGCAGATTTGCTCTCTCTCATCTGTTTTCGACGCGCATCAACCCGTTCTTTTTCTTTTTTGGACACGTCCCCCGCTTTGCCTTCCAGCCGGTCATTGCCTGCCTTGATTTTGTCGCGTCTTTGTTCGCGGCTCTGCGCCCGTGCCTTGCGCCGTTCTTGCCGCTTCATTTCAATGCGCTTGCGCCTTTCTTCCCTGCTCGGCCGGTCCACGGCAGGGGCCACACGGTCCCCCTGCCCCGCATCGGGATTTGATGAGTCCACCCGACCCTTATATTTATTAAAAAACCGTTCGCGCGCACTCAATCCGGATGGGTCAGTATCGTCCTCAGCAAAAGCCGGGTTCGCCGAACACAAGGTCAACAGGGCAAATAAAAAACAAAGCATCATGGCAAGGCAATATTGATTCAGTTTCAGTATCATAAGGGATCTCTCAGTAGAGGAAAGTGGACGATCAGGTTTCTCGTATTTTAACATCCCTGACCGCTTTAAATCATTTCTTTCCGGTTTAAACAGGTCGATTGAGGTGATTGTTAAAATTTCTTGAAATCCTGACCCATTTTCGGTCACAATGCCCTATTCCAACTTCTGTCCCGGTTAACGAATTCATGCTCGCTTTTTCAAAAGACATAACGGACCGCGATTACACGCATCCTGAAGAAGAAAAAAATGCGAAGTTCAAGCAGTTCATGGACCACCATCGCGGGTTAAACCATGAGCGTCTTGTTTACCATGCGCTTGAACACGCCAAGACCCATCTGGAAAAGAGCATCAATGATTTTCGCGGCGAAGCGGCTAAACTCGAGCCCTACATCCAGCAGTCCTTTCCGGGCGCGCACAGGTTTTGTAATCACGACGAGTTGATCCTCATGCTGAGGAAACTGATCAACGCCCACAACGCCACCAACAACTGGTACAAGATGAACGGTTATTTCCAGTGCGTGGTGTACGATTCGCTGGAACGGTTCGTAAAATTTTATAACCGGCTATTCCGGGAATCTCCGGAAAAGGCGAAGGAATACGGGATCTCTGAGAATGCCGAGGTCGATTTCGACGAATGGGTCACGCTTTTTTTCAACGACCTGGATTTTCTGATCGGGTTGCCTCCCCGCTATGTGCATTACATTTTTATCAAGCGCAACCATGAAATCGAGAATCACCTCAAGTCTGAACAGGATGCGGGGACACCCCCTGAGGACGCGGTAGAAAAAGCCAATGAAGAGTTTCACCTCGAACCTTCTGCCAAAAAAATTCTTCTGGGGCAAAAGATTGACCAGAAAGATATGGAACTGTTTTACACCTCGGTTGAAAATCCCATTTATGAGCATCTGTACGATCCTCATTCTTCAGAAAGCCTGATGGACGGGGAACCTCTCATTGGATTGGCCTTTTTCATGGCGTTCCAGTTTAAAGGACTGAGCGAAGTCGAAGCGGAATCTGTCATGAACGAAATAGGCGCGATATCCAGAAAATGAAAACGTGGTAAACTAAATAACACGAGCAAGAGGCCTTTTTTTTGCGCTATTGGTCGATGATTGAGGCCAGGGGCATGCGGGAACTCTATGAGTTGCCTGAGAATAGTAATCAGTTTATCGAAGTCCTCCGACATGGGTTGATTGAAAACCCCGGAGCTTTTTTTTAAATATCGAAAGGACACTGAATATACTTATGGCCTGGGACGATTTACACGATTCAAATAATCCGGACCCACCTCGCGGTCCGCGTGGCACTCCTCCGGGAGGTGGTGGCGGTGGAGGGGGCGGCGGACCCCAGTTTGAAATTCCGCAGTTCAAAATTCCCAAACTGAAAGGCTCATCGGTGTTGTTCGCCGTGATTTTGGGGTTGGCCCTGTTTGTACTGCCCAGTGTGTTTTATTTTGTCGATCAGGACGAAGAAGGCGTGGTCGTGCGTTTCGGCAAATACATCCGCACCTCGGAGCCCGGCCCCCACTTCAAATTCCCATCTCCCATTGAGCATGTCTTCACCCCGAAGGTAACCAAGGTGCGGGTGACGGAAATTGGTTTCAGGACCACCCGGTCCGGTCAAAAGAAAGATTTTCCGCACGAATCCCTGATGCTCACCGGCGACCAGAATATTGTGGATATCGACATGATCGTCCAATGGAAAATTGGCGATGCCAAGGATTTTCTGTTCAACGTCCAAAATCCGATACAAGCTGTTCACAATGCGGCGGAGACCACCCTGCGCGGCATCATCGGTCAGCACGAAATAGATGAGGCCCTCACCACCGGTCGTGCCGCTATCCAGATTCAGCTAAAAGAACAGATGCAAACCCTGCTGGACTCTTACGCCGCCGGAATCTCAATCACCCAGACCCAGCTAAAGGATGTCGACCCACCGGCACAGGTCATCGCCTCCTTCAATGATGTGACCAGCGCCAAGGAAGACAAGGAACGCAAGATCCACGAAGCGGAAGGTTATCGCAACGCGATCATCCCGGAAGCCCGGGGTAAAGCGGCGCAAGTGGTCCGAAAAGCAGAGGCTTACAATCAAGAGGTGATCAAAAAAGCCGAGGGTGATGCTTCCCGTTTTCTGCAACAATTCGAAGAGTACAAAAAAGCTCCAAAAATTACGCGCAAGCGTATCTATCTGGAAACCATGGAATCGGTGTATCCACAAGTCAACAAATTTGTGGTGCCGGAAAAAGGCGGCGGCGTTCTACCCATCCTGCCTCTTAACAGTAATCTTTCTTCAGCCCTGTCCGGGCCCCGAAGCCGGAAATGAACTCTCAAATAAAGGTGCGTCCGCAAGAAGGGCTCAACTGCAGGAAAGGCTTGACTGAATGAAACCGGGAAAACTCATACTGCTGGCGATTATTTTCCTCACCCTGTACGGGTCGATGTTCACCGTCAACATGAAACAGCACGCTATCGTCCTGCAGATGGGAGCCTATAAAAAATCCATCAGCGAGCCGGGCCTCTACTTCAAAATACCCCTGATCCAGGATGTCACCTTTTTTTCGAAACAACTTCTGGTCAGCGATGCCGAACCTGCGGAACTGTTGACCCTCGACAAGAAAAATCTTCAGATCGACAACTATTCCATGTGGCGCATTGTCGACCCACTGAAATTTCTGAAAACTGTCCGCACCATTCGTGGGGCGACTTCGCGGCTTGACGACATCATCAACTCCGAGCTTCGCGTTGAACTCAGCACGCATAATATGGTCGACATCGTTTCCAAAACGCGCGAAGAAATCATGCAGAAGGTCGCCGTAGAATCTGCCAAGAAAGTGGGGAACATGGGTATTGAGATACTCGATGTCCGCATCAAGCGGGCTGACTTGCCGGGCAAGATCGCCGAATCCGTTTTTGATCGCATGCGCACCGAGCGACAGCGTATTGCTCGGGAATACCGGTCGCAGGGCAACGAAGAAGCCACCAAAATTCGCGCCACCACCGATAAAGAAAAAGTCATCCTCCTCGCCCAGGCTTATAAAGAGGAACAGAAAATCCGCGGTGAAGGTGACGGGCGCGCTACTAAAATTTATGCGGATGCTTACAACCAGGACCCGGATTTCTATTCGTTTATCCGGTCAATGCAGGCTTACAAGAACTCGTTCAAAACAGACACCACGATTCTCCTGTCTGAAGATAGCGATTTCCTGGAGTTCCTAAACAAAGATCATTAGATCATGGACGTCCCCAGTCTCCATCCCTCTTCAACTATCGAACCCGATCGGGAGCCCGACCCACCGCCTTCGGTGGAGGCCACGCTATGAAAGTGGTCATCGTCGGTGCCGGCATCGTTGGCTTTAATCTGGCCCAGGAGTTATCGCAAGAGGGCCACGACATCGCCATCATCGATCAGGACAAAAAGAAGATCAAACTGATCTCCGAGAAACTCGATGCGCTGGCAATCCACGGCAACGCCTGTCTGCCCAGCGTCCTCGTTGAAGCCCGCATCAAGCAGGCGGACATGGTGATCGGTGTCACCGAAAAAGATGAAGTCAACCTGATGGTCTGCTTTCTCGGCCACAAGTTCAAGGTCCCCCAACGGCTGGCCCGCCTGCGTCAGATGGAATTCACCAACAAGAACCAGATCTTCACCCCTGAAGAGTTGTACGTGAATCACGCCATCAACCCCGGCGAGATCATCATCGATACCATCACCAAGATCATCAAGACACCCGGCGCGAACAACGTAGCGGATTTTGGCAACGGAGAAATTTTACTGCGCGGATTTGATGTCCCGGAAAACGCACCGCTCGCAGGAAAGTCGCTGGAAGAACTTACCGCCGTCGCGGAATTCAATTGTTTTCAGGTGGTGGCACTGGTCCAAAATGGCGAATTGATCTTACCGGGACCGAAAGATATTATCAACGTGGGCGACAAGGTTTTCATCCTGGTCGACAAGGAATTGCTACCGCTGGTCCTGCCCATGCTCAACCGGAAGGTGGATGAAATTCAGAAAGTCGTGATCTTCGGTGCCAACCGGCTGGCCGTCCAGCTGGCCGAGGTGTTGGAAAAATTCATTCCCGACATTTCACTGATCGAACCCAATCTTGAAATAGCCAAGACTGCGGCGGACCGCCTGAGCAAATCGGTTGTGCTCCATGGCAGTGGCACCGACCCCGACCTCTTGAACGACATCAACATTCAGGAAGCCGACTTGTTTTTATCACTGACGAATGACGATGAAGCCAATATTCTTGCGGCACTGCTGGCCAAACGCCACGGCGCACGGCGCAACGTGGTCATCACACAGGACCCGGACTACCTGCCGATTCTCGATTCTATCGGCATGGATGTCACCATCAACCCGCGCCTCATCACCGTCAGTGCCCTGCTCAAACATCTGCGGCGCGGACAGGTGGCCTCGGTTTACAAACTGATCGAAGGCGAAGCCGAAGTCATCGAAATTATTCCGACGGAAGACTCATCGGTACTCGGCAAAAAAATAAGAAAACTAAAATTGCCCGACCACGCCAAGCTGGGAGCTATTTTGCGTGACGGAGAAATGGTGGTGCCCAACGGGGACACCATCCTTGAGCAAGGGGACACGGTCATCGTCATCACCCTCCCCGATTGCATTGAAAAAATCGAAAAAATTTTTGGGAAGAGAACCTTCTTTTCTTAGCTGATGAACCTGCGCGCCATCCTCAATGTTATCGGCATATTGCTGATCCTGCTGGCGGTCATCCTGATCCTGCCAATCGCAGTCTCCCTGATTTACAACGACCCTGCGATCCCCGGATACATGGGCGAAACCTCGGCTTTCGGCCTGGCCTCGTTTCTCTCCGGTGCCTTCGGCATGTTGCTGTGGAAAGTATTTCCCTCCGGCATCGATCACCTGCGCGACCGCGAAGGCTTCGCCATCGTCGGCTTTGCGTGGATCACCATCGTCTTTTTTGGCGCACTACCACTTTACCTGACCGGGGCCTGCCCGCAATTTGTCGATGCCTATTTCGAATCGATGAGCGGCTTCACCACCACCGGGGCCTCCGTGCTGACCGCCATCGACCATCTGCCACACGGTATTTTATTCTGGCGCAACCTGATGCAGTGGATGGGCGGCATGGGGATCATCCTGTTGTCCCTCGCAATTTTTCCCGCACTCGGCATCGGCAGTTTTCACCTGTTCAAGGCAGAAATCCCCGGCGGCTCGACCGTCGAACGCATGCTCCCGAGACTGGCCGAGACGGCTAAAGTCCTCTGGAAAACCTACGTCGTCCTGACCCTCAGCGAAATGGTCCTGTTGATGATCGGCGGTATGAGCGGATTCGATGCGCTGTGCCATTCCTTCTCCACCGTTGCCACCGGCGGGTTCAGCACACACACCACCAGCATCGCCCATTTCGACAACCTCTATTTTGAAACCGTGATCGGCATCTTCATGGTGCTCGGTGGCATCAACTTCGCCCTGCACTACCATCTCCTGCACGGCAACCTGAAAGTCGTGCTCAGCAACCCGGAACTGCGTTTCTACCTCAGCCTGCTGGCCATCGGCATCGTGCTCGCCACCATCGGACTGCACCATCATTTCCCGGAATACGGGATAGGAAAATCGCTCAGGCTGGCATCGTTCAACGTGGCCTCGGTCAACACCACCACCGGCTACGCCACCTCCGACTTCAATATGTGGCCGGGCTACCTCAAATTATTTCTGCTGGTCATCATGATGATCGGCGGCTGTGCCGGTTCGACCAGTGGTTCGTTCAAAGCCATCCGCATCATCATCCTGTTCAAAGTCATCATGCGCGAATTCCAGAAACTGATTCACCCACGCGCCGTCATCCCTATTAAAGTCGCCGGCAAAACCCTCGACCCCGATCACGTCATGAACGTGGTCGCCTTGTCCGGATTGTTCATCGGCATCGCCACCTTCGGCTCACTGTGCCTGACCTTCCTCGGAGTCGATTTAACCAGCTCCGTTTCCGCCTCGGTCGCAACGCTGTTTAATATCGGGCCCGGACTCGGGAGCGTCGGACCGGCGGCGAATTACGCCGACATGCCGATGATCGGCAAATGGATGCTGACCCTGTGGATGCTGATGGGCCGCCTCGAAATCTTCGGCATCATGCTCCTCTTCCTCCCCGTCACCTGGCGAAAATAACCACCTTGCGGTGGGGCTGACTGGCAACTTGACAGGCAATAACACGGGGATTTTAATAAGCCTTCCTCTCACACCACCTTGCGGTGAGGGTAATGGGCAACTTGACAGGCAATAACACAGGACTTTGGTTTTTGTTTAGGGTTTATACAATATTCCCCTTTCTCCGAAGGAGGTAGCGAAGCAGGGGGCTTATTCAAAAACCGCCTTTCACTCCTGTTCAAAAACCGCCTTTCACTCCTGTTCAAAAACCGCCTTTCACTCCTGTTCAAGAAACGCCTTTCACTCCTGTTCAAGAAACGCCTTTCACTCCTGTTCAAGAAACGCCTTTCACTCCTGTTCAAGAAACGCCATTCACTCCTGTTCAA